>NZ_AUUU01000169.1 GCF_002760435.1 Clostridium sp. LS | reverse complement strand
ACTGTCCATTGTGGCCCTTCTGCCTCTAAATGATGTACAATTAACATGGCTGGATGATTATTCATATTCATTGGTCCAAAGCTTAAACCTTTATCTATAATATTCATAAAATCCTTCCTTTCAAATAAAAAAATAAGAGCAACCCTAAAGGCTGCTCAATAACTACTCTTCCTTACTATTTTGCTTTATTAATTGATTTGTATATACAGTTGCGCCTGTAACAAGAATCCCCTGTATTGCTGCATTAGCATTTAGTCCCATTAGAGCTAAAGCTCCAGCTACACCTAAAATTAATAAAACTCCTGGTATATATTTATCCGGTATTTTCTCAGTATTTTTTATTATCATACCCACCACATATAATGTAGGCACTAAGATTAAAGCATTTTCAGTTATATATTTTACTAAGTCCATTGTTCCCTCCACCTTTTCTATTTATTAATTTTTATTAAGGAAACTAGAATAGCTATAGCTCCTGTTAGAAAACTTCCTAGAACAGTGCGCCATAACCATTTATTTGCATCCTCTAAATCTGTTATTCTATTGTTTGCTACTTTTATTTTTTCTTCAATAACTTTTCTCTCTAGCTCATCTGTCTTACTCATATTTTCTAACAGTGTCTCTATTTTTACTAATCTTTCTTTGATTTCTTGTATTGAATCGCTCTCATTCATGTTTCACCATCCTTATTTCAAATTTTTTAACAAAGAGTTCTTCTTGGTAAAACTACTATTACTTTTTCATATTCTAATCCAAGATTTTGTTATGTTAATTATTCCTTGTCTCACTTATTATTTTAATAGCTATTGATGCCTATTTCTTCTACATATCCTTTAGTTTATCTATAATTTTTCTCTACAAAATTAATTTGCTAATAGAAGAGATTTTAAAAATGATCACGCAAAAAAAGACTTCTAAAAAAGTCCCTAAATATGCTTACATTTTTTATTTAATTGCTGCTCCCTTTTTTCCACTTACGTAATAATATAAAAGACACCTACATTTCTGCAAGTGTCATTCATGAGTATTCAACTTATCTTACCCAAACCAATCTATTTATTCTATAACAGTTGCAGGTATTTTAATTGTAACTGTTCCTGCTGGCGGAATATCACCAACATTAACTATAATATTTTTTGAAGTTGAACTTGGATCAACACTACCTTGAGTAGTCGTTACACCATCAACTGTAAAATCTATGTGATTTGGAACACTATCATTAATCACTACTGCTTTAGCAGTCTTTGTACCAGTGTTAGTAACTACCACAGTATACGTAAAAGCATCACCTACGTATACAGACTTTACATCGGCTGTTTTTACAACACTTAATGTAGTATCAGGCAACCCATTAAATATAATCGAAACTTCACCACCAGCATTATTAGTATTATCACCTTTTGCATGAGCGATATTAACTATAGTATTTGATCCATCACTAGGTATTCCACCAGTATTGCCACCGTTGCCTGCTGTTACATTTACAGTACATGATGCACTTAAGTTACTTCCATCCGTTGTAGTTGCTGTTATTATTGCTGTACCTGCACCTATAGCAGTTACTTTTCCTGTTGAATCTACAGTTGCTACAGACGTATTTGAAGAATTCCACGAAACATTTACCGCAGATGGTGTTGTAGTTGCTATTAAATTATCTGTTTGTCCTGTAGTTAACGAATCAGATGTCTTATTTAATATTATACTTGGTGTTACTGGACTTGTTACATTAACAACACATGATGCACTTAGATTACTTCCATCTGTTGTAGTAGCTGTTATTGTTGCTTGTCCTTCTTTTACTGCGGTGACTTTACCAGTTGAATCAACTGTTGCGATTGAAGAATCACTTGATGTCCAAGTTACTTGTGCTCCGGCTGGAGTTGTTGTTGCAGTTAGTTGTTGTGAATCTCCTACGTTTAAATCTATTGATGATTTATCTAGTGTTATTGATTCAGCATATTCACCAAGATATCCATCTACATCTATAGCATCTAACAAGAAATAGTTTCCAGACGAATCTTTATTTACTATCTTTACAGAATGGTTTGATAAATTTAACCCAGTAATTTCACAAGTCAAAATTTGTTCAGTTGCACCACTAGCACTAGCAGAATATTCACTAAAACTTTTAACTAATATATTGTCAATATATATGTTTATAGAGTTTGCATTTGAATAACAAGTTGGCGAAATAATTCTCAATTTAGTGCCATAAAAATTGAATGAAATATATTCATTTTCAGTATTTATTTTATAAGCAGAACTCATTATTGTTCCGTTATAGAAATAGCTCTTATTATTAACATACCATGAATTATTACTATTTGATATATTAGAACTACTATATGAAATATTGGAATTTGTATCATCATATCTTTTCCATCCAATTTCAGGTAATCTTAATACATCTCCAACCTTAGCACTATTTTGAGCTGTTCCATTTAAATTACTAGCTCCTACTACCCCACTATCGTCTGCAAAAGCACTAATACAAAATCCTAAGGATAATATTAGAGTCATTACAAACATTACACTAAACTTTTTAAAGTATTTATTCATTTATCATTTCTCCCTTATATATAAATTTATTACACGTCCACTTATTATTTTAATTTTACATCTGGTAAAATACGGTAAAATCCAACAAAAACCATAATACAAATTCTTTTAAATATAAGAAATTAAGTAAATTTTTACAATATGATATATATTTGATTATTATATTTAAGTTAAAACAGACAACAAGAAAAGGCTTATAAAAATACTTAATCGTGATTACATTTTTTGATATTATATTATTTTTTTAGTTCTGTTTTTAAAGCTAGTATTCTCTTGTATAGTTTTATCTAATAGTTATACATTTTTTTATTTCTCATCATATATCTCTGATTTCTCATCTATATTCTTATGTTTTTCTGTACAAGATCCTCTAACAACAACGCTAAAATCCAAAACTATTTCATTCTGCCGTAAATAACCTCTACATTTGACCCCAAGAATTTGGTAATAGGTAATAAAGTATCACTGCCTTTTGTCATAGAGACAGTTAAATCTGTTATATTCTTAAACCCAAAATTCTGAAAATCAGAATCATTTGGATAGTCTCCCCCACTTAAAGTTAATGGCACAAAATCATGTATACTCGTATCATAATATGTTGGGTTAATGCTATAATAATTACCTTCCCTTCTTAGCAAGTATTTATCATCGGATATTAGGGTAATTATTACTTTACCTGCAGCAGCATTAGTCCCATTGGTGGTAGTGCCATTATTAAGTAGAGCTATATATCCTGAGCCACCCCCAGCTGGATAAGGATATGATACACTAGCACCCCCACCATACCATCCGCCCCCTCCTCCGCATCCATTACTGCCATAACTTCCACCTAGGCCGAATGACCCATTCTCATCAGAGGTATAAATGTTGCTACTATGATTCCCAGTACCTCCTGCTGTCTGAGTTCCTCCATAACTTCCTCCATACGCTGTGGATCCAGTTCCCCCGGTTAGCCCCCCTCCAGTGCCTCCAGCACCATAGGAAGTACCTGCAACCCCTCCACCTCCACCAGCGACTATAATTCTAGAAAGTAAACTAGCATCGGTTGCCCAGCTAGAGTGAGAAGTATCATACCATGAACCAGATGATGCAGGTATAAGTCTTACATCTGATGCACCTCCGCCAGCTGCATTTCCATAGATACCATTGTACCCAATACCTCCCCCATTCCATCCTGTAGTACCTCCACAATAAATATATAGAGTCCTACTTTTAGCAGGGTCTAATACATATTCCCCAGTAGACTTACCACCAGCTCCACTATTAGGGTGTGCCCCCTTAGATCCATAAGCTTCAATATATACTCTTTTTATATTAGTGGGTATAGTTATAGTTTGTACGGCACCCGTATAATTAAAGGTATAAGTTTTATCTGCTGCCATTATTAATCATCCTTTCTAGTAATTTATTTTCACATCTCCACTAAAGTATAATTTAACTTGTAACAAGCTATTTGAAGCATATATAGTATCATATTCAGTATCTTTTGCTGCAATCCAGTAACCAATACCATCATATTGTATTGACAATTGATCTAAAGTATTAGTATCTCTTATTAAGTAAGCAAACCTGACTTTACTATTTTTTATCAATATATTCCAGTAAGTACTTGATATAGCATTAAATACATCGACAGTCATTCCACTATTTATTAAATTATCCTTACTTAGACTAATTACTACCCAAGAATTAGAAGAGGTATTAAATGTATACCAAGTATTACCACTATCAGGACTACATACAATTTTTACTCCCGTTGTACTACTGCTAGCTACTACTGCAAAATTATCTATATTGTTTACGTTAGATAAGTTTATATCTCCTTTTGGTATTAATAATCTATCAGTAGCTATCCCAGTAACAGTTAGAACATTATCCACACCAGAAGTTATATTGTCCACACTAGATATAGACTTAAATTCATTCTCTATAGTAGCCTTGTAGGTATCAAAAGAGCTCAAAGATCTTTCATAGACAAAGGTGTCTTGTATATTAGTTTTAAGGTGAGCCGTACCATCAAAGACAATCATCGAATCAGATTCAAAATCATTATTTTCACTATTTGAGAATGAGCTCTTAACACTAACTACATTAGAATCACCGGTATGAAATTTAAGTACATTGACCCTAGGGACTTTAAAATCTACGGTTGATATGGGTATATCTATTACCGTGGGTGCTGATGTCGTACCTGTCACTCCTAATTTACTTATTTGATTCAAGCCTATGCCCGCCATGTCCCCTACGCTTTTAAAATCTATAGTAGTAAACTTTCCGGTATCACCGGAGAACATTACAACTTGTTTATCTTTTTTATTTATTACGTCCACATCTTCCATCTGTTCAAATTTGGTTATCCTGTGATTTAATATCTCTTGAAGTATTTTTACACCAGACCAACCAGAAGATTCATTTGTTACACTATCATCTATAGCTATATCTTTGTTTAAGGTTACATTAAAAAATTTACTCATAATTCACCTCCTTGTATCATCTAGTTGTAACATTAATAACTCTAAAAAGGGCATTGTCTGATCAGAAAATATATTTTCAAAACTAATTAATGCTGTTAATGAATCAGGTAATTTTAAAGGCGATGATAACAAAATTTCAAAGAGAGGAACTCAAATCGGTCGAAGAGCATTATATTCTGTTGCACTAGCTTCAATTCGTAAGAATCGTAATGGAGTTCCTATAAACAAGGTATTATTAGCTGGTCTAAATAAAAAAAAAGACATCTATATTTCTATAAATGCCTTTTTTATTAAATAATATTGAGAATTTAAGTATATATAAGAAATATCTTTTGTTCCCACTTACTATTATAAGGGTTATTATTATCAATTTCTTATACAC
>NZ_AUUU01000018.1 GCF_002760435.1 Clostridium sp. LS | reverse complement strand
TTTGTTAGTCTTTTCTTTTGCCTAAAAATAACAATGAAAGGAAGAAAAAAGATGATGACAATAATAGAACAATTCAAAATTAATTTAATTGAGGATGGTCTAATACAGTGCAAAGTTATGTTAGCGATATTACAGCATTTTTAAAATATCTTGGAACAATGGGAGTTGAATTTGATAGAGTTCTAAAAAGGTTCTATATAACTAACTATAAAAACTATTTAGTTGATAACAATTATGAGCCTGCCACTATCAATAAAAAAGTAAATAGTATTCAAGCTTTTAAGAACTTTTTAATAGCAAAAGGATACATGCAAGAAAATGTAATCGACTTGAAAAAAGATAGAGTGAAAATAGCTGTTGGCTCAGAGCATCAAGTAGAAGTATATACAGATAATCAGCTTGAAAGGATCCAATTCTATATTCAAAGCTCAAAGAAAGTAAGACTAAGAGATAAAATGATAATTCAAATTTTGATGTTTACAGGAGTAAGAGTTAGCGAACTTTGTGACATTAAGCTAAAGAATATTGATTTCATATTAAGCCAAATTAAAATCATTGGAAAAGGAGGTAAGGTTAGAAAAGTGACAATCTAAATCTGTGATTTAGTTATTGGAACTTTCGCTATGTGGAAGTTCCAGTAAAGTTTAAAGTAATGGACACAATTTAAGAATGCATTGCTGAAAGGAACAATAATCCATACAAGGATTCTGAATACTTAATATTAGAGACAACAGGAGCAATTCAAAGAGATGCAGTAAACACATTTCGTATTATGTAGGCGCTAGTGAAAGCGTGGTAACAGGTTGGTTAAAAGACGAATAAAATGGAAATTGGTACTATTTTACTGATGGAAAAATGAAAACAGGCTGGATTCAAGATGGTGATAAGTGGTACTATCTTAAAGCTGATAACACAATGGCAACAGGATTGTAGGATAGAGGAAGTGATATGTACTACTTTTATTCCGATGGTGAGATGGCAACTGGCTGGCAACAAGATAGTGATAACATTTGGCATTATTTTTATGGTGATGGCAATGGATCAATGGCACATGATACAACAATTGGTGGATATCATATAGATAAAAGTGGTAAAATGATTACTGGAAGAGGTTGGGTGCCTTCAGATGGTAGCTGGTACTATCTCAAAGGCGATGGTGAAGTAGCAACAGACTGGCTTTGGAACCAAGGATATTGGTATTATTTATATCCAGAAGGGTCTATGGCACATGATACCACAATTAAAGGATATTATTTAAATGATGATGGTGAATGGGTACCTGATTTTGAGCCAAATGGGGAATGTATTGGAGATAGTATTTCTAACAAGGTAACAGATGGAGCAGCTGTAACAGTAACTTATGATGAATCTGAAGTTTTAGAGGATGACTCAGAAAGTATATTTGATAAAGCAAAGAGTGCAGCAAAAGATTTTACAATTGGTGCAGCGTATTCTGTGGACAATAATATGTTTTATGGGGTAACAACTCATGCGGTTGGTATTGATGAGGATGCACTACCAGATTCTACGGCTTGTAAGGTAGGAAAAGTAGATGGCGATGCAGCATCCATTGTAGGTGGTTCATTGGAAACTACCGCTGGTGCAGGAATAGAAGGTGGTGGAATTGTAGCTGATGGAACAGCTATGGCACTTGCACCAGGATTGGTACTGAATGCAGCAGGAGCGGCAGTTATAACCAATGGAGCAGTAACTGTTGACAGGTCATTAGGTAATTTGGTTAATGATACAATGAGTCTTATGTCTAGACCACCAAATCTTAGTCCAAAAGGAGCTGGAAGAAATGGTGCCTTTAGGGAAGCAAAGAGCAATAGTGGAATGCCTGTTACAGAGCAACCTAAAAAAGTTACACTGGCAGTTGATAAGCGAGGAAATAGGATACCTGGAACAGATTATGATTTTGGTGATGGAAAAGTAATAAGGGATCACTCAGGTGGACATGAATTTCCAGATGATCCATCTTAAAATAGAGGTCTACATTTTAATGATCCAGATGTCAATCATTATGATTATGAGGCAAAGGGGGAGTAATAATGAGAATTTGGAGTGAAGAGGAAAAAAGTGTGTATTCATACTTTCAATGGTTCAATAAAGATGAAGCATATGAAAGGATTGGTCGGAATGTGAATTTAAGTGTAATTAGCATAAATGGTTCGGGATTGTTTACCCATAATGATAGAAGTGCATTTATAAACTCATGTAGCGGTGAAATAAAAAAAATACTAGAGAAATATGAATCGATAAAGAATTACAAGTTGTATTTATTTGCAAATGTAGAAATTAAAAATAAAAATTCTCGCATTGAAAGATATAAAAAAGTTTGGAAAGTACTTAAATCTAAATGGGAGCTTGAAGGATTTAATAGTGGGTCTGAGATAGAAATTAAATCTGGAGAAAAAGCGTTTTTTTCAAGTATTGCTGAATTCAAAGTCGAAAATCTTTCAACAGCATTAGAGATAGTATCGAGTAATCCTAAAGTATATTCAATTATTGCGAGTAAAAAGGAAGATGTTTTATCAAATAAAACAATAACCAGTATTTCTGAAGTAGCATTTAACAAGAAAAATAAGTATGTGGATGAAATAGATTATTTTAATCTTTCAATACATCTTTGTCAACAAGGTGATATGGTTTTTAGATGGGGGGAATCATCTGAAGAAGCAGAGATAGCTATTATATTAAGAAGTGATATATTTAGGCATTTTAGCGATTATGCTAGAATTGAAATTGTATAGAAAGTTGTTTGAAAAACAACACGTTTGTTAAGTTGGATAATCAATCTGAAAGAGTAGTTAGTTATGACAGAGATGGAAATGTCCAAAGCTCAATTACAATATTACCAACTGGTGAGGTTTTAGTAGACTATAATTATGTGTATGATTTGAATGGAAATAGACTTCAAAAAGTAAGCAGCAAGCATAAGAATTTCTATACTTATGATTCGATGAACAGACTTAGAGAAGCAAGCTATGATGCTCGATGCGAAAGTTTCACTTATGATAAAGTAGGTAATAGATTAACTAAAACTACAAATGACATTACAATTAATTTATTAAGGAAAAATGAAATAAAATATTAAAAAGTATGAAGAGGCATGATTGAAATAAGTGCCTTTTCATACTTTTTTATGCTGTATATTGTTATTCTATAAGCGGTAAAAAGACGGGCAAAAATAAAATGTGAATTTTACAAATTGCTATATAACTAGCTTTTATTTAGATAAAGGCTCATTAGCTATATGATTGCAAAAATCAAATAGGTTATATCTTAATGGGAGGTCTTTTATTGATACCATGTCTTCTTTGTAGTTTCCGTCCCATGGAGAAACAGATACAAGGGAATCGTCGAAAACTTTAAGTATATATTGACTATTATCATCAAAAATAATTTTTATTCTGTAAGGTTCTTTTTTATCAGTAGTTTCTTCAGAGTAGTTATTATCAGTTAAGGATGAAATAAAACTTTCCATAATAGATTTTTCCTCACTCGGAACTTCTATTTCTTTGTACAAGTTAGTATCAAATACATAAAGAGTAAACTTATTATTACTTAGGATTTTGTTTTTTATTTCATCAACGTAATAATGATTATTGGGTTTCGTAGATAAGTTTATGTATTTAGCATCTTGAAAATTGCAGCCGCTTATTGTTGAAAATAATAATATAATAATAAAAATGTAACTAATCTTCTTCAAGCAAAGAGCCTCCTTAAAATAATTTATACACTATAATTTATTCTAAGTATTATATTTTAGAACTTTTTGCTTAATGTATAGGTGATAATTAGTAGTATTTTATAATATGAATAAGGGTAAAGATAAATTTGGGGGATAGTATGTATATAATAGGGACAGTCGGGCCGAATGTAAAAGATAGAACAGTACTTAAGAGCATAATAGATAGTGGTATAAATGCACTAAGATTTAATTTTATACATGGAAGTACAACTGAATTTATGGAATTCTTTAAAATGGCAAAAGAAATAAAAGATGATATAGAGATCATACTAGATCTTTCTGGAAATAAAATTAGAGTATCTAATAAATTTGAGAATATATATAAAATTTATGATGGAGAAGAAGTTTGTTTTTGTGGCGAAGATAAGTATGATGAAGTAAAAAATAATACGAGTAAGACAAAAAATAAAATAATCCCATTAAATATAAAAAATGAAATTCTAAATGAAAAAGAATATGAGCAAATAGGAATAAAAGATAATACAATGATTTTTAAAGTTATTAGCAGGAAAGATGGTCTTATTAAGGCTGTTACTATAAGAGGGGGAATTATTAGAAAAGGAAAAGGATGCAATATAAAGAGTTTAGAAAGAAAGTTTTTTTCATTAAATGAGAAAGATAAGTTAGCATTAACTTGGGGAGTAGAGAATAAAGTTGATATTATATGCCAATCATTTGTTGAAAACAAAGAGGATATTGTGGAGATAAAATCATATCTAAATAAGATGTCAAATAAATATAATCCTAAAATTTGGGCTAAAATAGAGACTTTAAATGGTGTAAATAATATAAAGAGTATTTTAAGTGAAGCAGATGGGATTGTTATAGGCAGAGGAGATTTGATTCCAGAAACATCGATAGAAGATACGCCAATATATGAAGAAAAAATAATTAAAGAAGTAAATAGAAATAAGGATAAGGATGTAATCATCGCAACACATATTTTTAATAGTATGAAAAATGGAAAGATGCCTTCAATTTCTGAAGTTGAGAGTATATATAATTTTATAAAAGCAGGTGCTACGGGTTTTCTATTAGCTGGGGAGACCTCGGTAGGAAAAGCACCAATAAAAACAGTAGAGTTTTTAAATAAATTAATTTTAAAATATAAAAATTAAGAAAGATAATAGAATAGTATACTTTATAGAAATAGCTGCACTTAATTTGTAAATATAATTAAGTGCAGTTAAACATACTTATGAATTCTATTTAAGTAAAAGCTAATAATAAGTGTTAATGCATAATCGTATATTAAAAATACAATTTGGCTTATTATCCACAGCAAATATAAGGGATATTTAATATTCAAAATTCCTAAAAAGTTTGAAATAACAAAATACATTATTGCTAGTAAAATATTGAAGGCAATTAATTTCAATAGTATCTCAATGGGTAGATTTTTTAATCTTTCTATAAAGGACTTTATTATCCCATAAATACCGAAAAATAGTGTATAGTAAAGTGCAATATTAGTTGGAACCAAAAAGAAACTTAGTACACTTGACGCAAGATAAACCAGCATTGTTCCTTTAATTGAGGTTCTAATTATTGATATGGGAATTAAGCAAGAAGCAATTGTTAATATGGATAGGGTACTAATAGGAAGAATAGAAGTAGCATATAGTACTACTAAGGTCAATGCTACTAATATTCCATTTTCAGCAATATACTTTGCTTTCATAATTTATTCACCTCTTCAATGATTATAGATTATGTGTTTTAAAACTATCAAGGGAGGTATAAGATATGCAAGTTAGCAACAGCTTATTAAGTCTCCGCCAGCGCATTCGCATAAAGTATCTAAACACCAAAGATCAATACAACAGTTACACATATCAGCGTTAGTTGTGTTTCTTGTTCTGTAATATGGATTAGAATAATTATTACCTCTTTGTCTTAATGAATTCAAGCCTTGTCTGTATTCAAAGTTATTTGGATCCATGCTTACAGCTGTATTCATGTGTTCAAGAGCTGAATCAAACCAACCCTTATTTAGCAGTACAACTCCGTAAAGGTAATGCCACTCTGCAGTTCTATTATTAATAGAATTTAATCTGTTTTCAGCAGCTCCATAATTTCCTGATTGAATAAATCTTCTTACTTCCTGCAGCTCATACGAACTATTTGAATTGTTATTATAGTTAGTTGTATTATATGAACTGTTACTAGTATTATTATAGCTGCTGCTATTAGAATTCTTAGTTAGTGCTTCATAGGCTTCATTGATTTGAATCATTTTTTCTTGTGCTAAATCTTTTAAAGGATTATTTCCAAATTGGTCAGGGTGATATTGCTTTATAAGCTTTCTATAAGCACTTTTTATTTCATCTTGGCTTGCGCCTGGTTTTACACCTAATACTTCATATGGATTCATTATAAATCTCTCCTTTTAGTTTCATTTGTACTTTCTGGATGATTAACAATATTAATATACTTATCCATTAAGCCTAATTCAATTATGTTATATAATATATCTTCATTTCTTCTAAGTTTTAAGTTTTCTAGATTTTCTTTACAATTATATCCGCAATTTAAAATCGTAAATTCTATTTTGGGTTTAATTAATTCAATAAACTTATCGTAAGTTAATGATTCCTTATTATACAAAAAGTTTATAGGATTAAACTTTTCTTTTTCCATATCAGATTTTAAATCATCTAAAGCATCTATTAAATAAATCCATTTCCCTATAGAATACCCCAAATTATATAAAGTATTTCTTAATTCAGTAGAATCATCTTGTAATTCAAAAGGATAATCTCGTAAGATTATACCAACTAAGTTACTAAAAGGATCGCATATTTCATCTATGCTGGTAAATGATTTGCTATTCTCTAAATCAGAAAGTTTGTTTAAGCAGTTCACTATATTATTATTAATTTCAATTACTGAATATGAGAATTTACTTTTATATGGTGATAAAATGAATGAAAAGAATTTACTTTTAAAATTTTTATCATCATGCGCATCATCTAATAGTTTATAGTAAAATAATGATATATTCATTGCAGCAGCATAGGATAAAGCTTTATTATTGAATACTATTGTTTTTTTTTCGGTGGGATGAAGTATGCATCTATGCTGAGAAACCTCTAATTCATCGGGATTTAATGCATCTAATAACAAACCTAAAAAAGTCATATCATAGTTTAACGACATTCTAGGAATATTTCCAAATTCTTTTTTTATATGACAACATAATCCACAATAATAACATTTAAATCTAGCAAAATCTTTTACTTTCATTTCTGCTTTTAATGGAGTTACATATCCAAACAATATAAAACACTCCTTGTAAATTTAAGTATAATGTGCCTAAGACCATTATACAGTAAATTTCAATGTTGAAACAATAATGTTTATAATAGATAATAAAATTTTTATATAATATTAATATTTATGAAGAATTAAGCTTTTAAAAAATTTAAATTTTAAATTAATGCATATTAGGCAATAGGTATCTATATAATAGTTTTGGTGTTAAAATAAGGAAGGATAGGTATGCAAAGGCCAAGTTTATAAATATTTCATAATAAATTTGAAATATTTATAAAAAAACTATTTACAACGGATAATTATTATTATATAATAGCAAATGTAGAGAGCAAATAAATTAATTATAAGCTTACAAAAGAAAAATTAATTAAGTATATAAAAAATAAATTGAAATTTTAGGAGGAGTTAATTATGAAAAAATTTGTTTGTACAGTATGTGGGTATATTTATGAAGGAGAAGCAGCACCAGAAAAATGTCCAGTGTGTGGGGTAGGAGCTGATAAGTTCGTAGAACAAGGCGGAGATTTAGCTTTTGCTGATGAGCATGTAATTGGAGTAGCTAAAGGTGTTGATAAAGAAGTAATAGATGGGTTACAAGCTAACTTTGTTGGAGAATGTACTGAAGTAGGAATGTACTTAGCAATGTCAAGACAAGCAGATAGAGAAGGGTATCCAGAAGTAGCTGAAGCTTATAAGAGAATAGCATTTGAAGAAGCAGAACATGCTGCAAAATTTGCTGAATTATTAGGTGAAGTAGTAGCTGCTGATACAAAAGCTAATTTACAAGCTAGAGTTGATGCTGAACATGGTGCATGTCAAGGTAAGAAAGACTTAGCTACACTTGCTAAAAAGTTAAACTTAGATGCTATTCATGACACAGTTCATGAAATGTGCAAAGATGAAGCTAGACATGGAAAAGCTTTCAAAGGTTTATTAGATAGATATTTTGCATAATATAAATAAACATATAAATGAATAATTAAAAAAACAGAAAGAGTAGGTACTTTGAAGTATAGTTATTAAAGAAAATCCCTATGGATTCTCATTGTAACACTGCGTAAAAGTTAACCAACTCTTTCTTGTTTTAAGAATTTTTTTAAATATGAATTAAAGTTACAATTTTTTGCTAAGCAGTTTGTAATCTTTCTTTATACAAAGATTCATACATATTAAAAGTCTTTTCATCAAAACAAACCATAGCAATTTTATCAAAGGTTTCAGGGGAATTTTCAATAAAGGTTAAAATTTCATCTAAAGCTATGTTGCATGCTTCCCTAAGTGGGTAAGAATAGGCTCCTGTGCTTATTGAAGGCAATGCAAGGGTTTTAATTGGATGCTTTTCTATATAATCTTCAAACTCTTTTACAAAATGCTCTTTTTGTCTACTAGAATTAAAACGATAAAGGTTCTTATCTAAAATTTCATTGCATTGTTTTAAATAGCAGGCAGAATAATTTGCTGCTATATCAAATACAGAGCGATAAGCACTCCTTAGATATTTCTCTTCAGCTCCATTGTTTCTGTATATTGGGCCTACCGTGTGTATTACCCAATATACGCCAGAAGAGTATAGATTATATGATTTAGTAATTTTTGATTTTCCAGTCATACAGCCATTTAAATGTCTGCATTCCTCTAATAATTCATTTCCACAGGCCTTATGAATTGTACCATCAACCCCGCCGCCGCCAAGTAAAGACGCATTTGCAGCATTCACTATCGCATCAAATTTAATTTTTGTTATATCGCCAAATAATATTTCAAATTTAGTCAAGTTAACCACCTCATATTAGTCATACAAATTTTCATTAATCTACTTCAATTAATAGTTTATACCTATTTAGTTTAAATAAAAATAAAAACTTTCCCCAAAAATGCAAAGAAAAAAGACATAATTCATCTATGATAGAAATAGTTAGTGGGAACAATAAACGAAAAAGAAAACATACACTAGAAACGCATGTTTTCTTTTGATTTATACTTTTTATTAAATACTAACGGTACAAGCAAACTCATTAAATAGGTTGATTTTCTAAATTCTTTCTTCTATTATCTAGAGGATTTAGATTAATATGATGTACTTTCATAGTTTCATCAGGATTCATAATTAAGCGGTCTAAGCGAATTCTACCTTCTGGAGTATTTGCGACAACCATAGTTTCAGATCCTTTTTTATAAACAACCCAATTATAATTATCCTTTATAACCTTATTAACGTCTTCCATTGAAATTAAAGCAGTTTCTTTGTGATTTCCATATTTATCTCTTAATATGATGCCCATAGTTTCATGGTCGATTTTTGTACAGTCATTTTTTAAACTTCTATTGTACAATTCTAAATTTTCTTTTCTATTATCTAATGTATCTCCATTTAAATGTTTTACAGGAGTCTTTGGATTTACATCTAAAATTACAGAATCAATTGTCTTTTTTATAGAAACTGTCTTTCCATTAACCTTTGATGTAGTTGAAGTTAATACTAAATAGTTGTTATAGTCCTTATGCCATTCAGCAAACCAAATACCTTCGTTTTTTACTTTTTCAGCATCATATGTATCTATTTTGCAAATAAGTTCAGTTCCATCTTTCTTTAAGATAGTAATTTCAGTAAGGTTTCCCTTAGTATTATATTTATTTTCTTGAGTTTTATAATTTGTATTTATAATAAAGCACCTCTTTCATGATTTTAATGTTTTAATAATGAATAAAATAATAAATAGCTACATTTGAAAAAATAACATAAAATAAGTTATTTTACAAGATATATCTATCTTTTAGTATTGCGCATATATATTTAATTTAAACATTACATTATTAAAGCAGAATAAAATGCTTTCTAAATTATTAATAGATATTAACGATAAATAGTGGACATAACCATTTTAACTAGGTTACAATAGAATTTGATATATAGCAGAATGTATGAGGTACTAAAGGTCATGATGATAATTAAGACGTTAAAAAATATAGCAGAAGATAAAAAATTTACACGTAAAGCTATAGCTATAACCATACCGATAACGTTACAAGCTTTACTGAACACTAGTTTAAACCTTGTAGATACTGTAATGATCGGTAGTTTAGGCCAGAGCTCTATTGCAGCAGTTGGGCTTGCAAATAAAGTATTTTTTGTTTTTACCCTGCTTCTTTTTGGAATTGTAAGCGGTTCATCAATTTTAACAGCCCAGTATTTTGGAAAGAGAGATATTAATAATATAAGAAGAGTACTTGGGATGTCATTAATAATGGCCATTATTGGTTCAATTCTTTTTGTAATTCCAAGTTTAATTTGCCCTAAAGCTGTTATGAACATTTTTACACCAAATGAAAATACTATAGCTATTGGTGCAGGATATTTAGCAATTGCAGCAATAAGCTATCCTCTTACAGCAATTACTAATGTTTATGTTGCTCTTTTAAGAGGTGTTAATGAGGTAAAAGCTCCAGTTATTATTACATTGATTTCAATATTCATTAAGATATTATTAAACTATACTTTAATATTTGGACATTTTGGTGTTCCAGCTTTCGGAGTTCAGGGAGAGGCAATTGCAACATTAATTGCTAGGTCAATTGAATGTATGTGTATCCTATCTATAGTGTATTATGGTGGAGGACCTGCAGCTGCAAAGTTTAAGGAACTTTTATCTTTTAATAAAAAATTTGTAAAGCTTTATTTTACAACAGTATCTACAGTTATTTTGAACGAATTTATGTGGGGGTTAGGAGTTACCATGTATTCATTAGTATATGGAAGAATGGGAGATGGAGCTGTGGCAGCTATAACAATAACCCAAACTGTTGAGCAGATAATGACAGTAATATTCCAAGGAATTAGTGCAGCAACTGCAGTTATTTTAGGAAATGAATTAGGAGCTAACAAATTAGAAGAAGCTAAGACTCATGCAAAATACTTTCTTATACTTCAATTTCTCTGTGCTTTAATAATGGGAATGTTATGCTTTATAATTAGAAGCCCATTAATTTCTTTGTTTAATGTATCAGATACTGTAAGCGCTGACATAAGTAAATGCTTAATTATTTTCATAACTTATTTACCATTTAAAATATTTAATTGGGTTAATATAGTTGGGATATTAAGAAGTGGTGGCGATACAAAGGTAGCACTCATGTTAGATATAAGTGGTGTATGGCTTGTTGGAATTCCTTTTGCTTATTTAGGAGGAATGGTGCTCGAGCTGCCAATATACTTTGTATATGCAATGGTTACATTTGAAGAAGTATATAAATTCGTCTTGGGATTTAGGAGATATAAACAAAAAATATGGCTTAGAAACTTAGTTTAAACTATTTATAAAGAGATGTTTTTAGATAGAGAATAAGGATCTATTTATATAATATCTCTTTTAAAATATATTTTTAATTCTTTTGTAAGAAATAGGTAAATAATTTTCTATATAATAGGAAATAATGAGTATAATAGATAAAATATTTTAGGAGAGGAATATATGGATAAACAAATTAACCATAGACCTAGAAAGAGAAAAAAGAAAAAACAAAAGAAATCTAATTTTAAAATACTTTTAAGAGGTCTATTAGATATGCTTATATTTTTAGTTATAACAACACCTCTTGTATTTTTTTTAGGACCGTATGATAATACAAGAAAAACTGTAATTTCAACTGTACTTGCAACAAGGCATGCATATCTAATAAATGATTTAATACCTCAATCTATATTAAATAAAATGCTGGGGATAGATGAAAACAATGACAGTTCAGAAGTTTTTCAAGATATGAAAAAAGTAAATGTTAAATATAAGGTTGGAAATGAGATTAATAGGTATGATATTCACACTCAGAGATTTGATGGGTATATACTAGAAATTAAAAATCCTTTAAAGGTTAAAGTTGCTATGACCAAATTTTTAGGAAAGATGGGGCAAAAAACAAGTGAAATGGCAGAAGATCATGGTGGAATTGCTGCTGTCAACGGGGGATCATTTATAGATAAGTCTTCAGATGGAACAGCCTATGCTGGCACTGGATCTGAGCCTGGTGGATTTGTAATTTCAGGTGGAAAAGTTGTTTATCCGCAAGGAAATGTAAATGAAAACACAGTTGAAAATGTGGTTGCCTTCACAAAGGATGGAGAATTAATAGTTGGAGACCATTCAATTGCGCAGCTTAAAAAACTAAATGTAGTGGAAGCAATGTGTTTTAGAAAACCTAACATAATTATTAATGGCGTAAGGCAGGTAAAAAATAAAACGGAAGAAGGCCTTAATCCTAGAACTGCTGTTGGTCAAAAAGAAGATGGAACAGTAATTTTTTTAGTTATTGATGGACGAAAGGTAACAGCACCTGGAGCAAGTCTATATGATGTTCAGGAAATTATGATGAGCAGGGGAGCTGTTAATGCAGGTGCCCTTGACGGAGGATATTCATCAACAATGTATTATAAAGGTAATGTTATAAATTCCCCTAATGCTTGGGATGGTGAAAGATCCGTTGCAACAGCGTTTTATGTGGAACAGTAGGGGAGGATATTTATGAGAAATATTAAAAGAAGATTAATGTGGTTTATGATTGCATTTGTGCTCCAACAAACTATATTTTTATATGTAGATAAAGTATATTTAGGATCGGATTTGAGCATACAGGCTGAAAGAGTTGATGATGATGATAATGCAGCTGATAAGAAAACAGAAATTAATATAAAAAATGGATTAAATGAAGTTAAGGTTTCCTCAGATGGACGATATGTTTCTTATGTAGACAGCAATAAACTCAAAATATTAGATAGTAATGATGATAAGGAAAAAGAATGTGAAATTGATAATGGTGCAGAAGTTGCATTTTATAAATGGCTAAATAATGAAGATAATATGATTGTTATTCAAAAAATAAAAGAAAATGGAGTGTATTATTTTGAACCAATATCATTTGATGCAAAAAAAGGTGAAGCTAGGGATCTTGCAGATTTCGATTTAAAAAAAGTAAGAATCAAGCTTGATAGTTCAAAAGATGAATTAAGTAACGTTGTATTTTCAACACTGACTCACAGTTTATATATAAAAGTAAGGAAAAGCGATGGAAAATATGATTTATATTATGCGAATGTAATGAATCAATTGAAAAAGGTTAAAAGCGATAAAGTTTTAGGAAGTCTAGTTGTTCCTACAACCAGTACTAATGCTGTAATGGAAGAAGGCGGAAATATCACGATACTAAATGCAAAAGGAAATTTAACAATACCTAATGTTAAAGCTTCAAAGATATTAGGGGCAGACGTTAATGATAATGTATATTTCGGAGAAGTGTCTGGGAATAAGATTAATAAGATATATTATACTGTTTTATCTGATAATAATAGAAAGTGGAATTCACTAAATCTTAAAGAGCCAGTTGATAGAGATGATATAATTCTTGATTACTCTGGAAAAGTTTATATTATTAATAAGTCTGATAGTAGTGTTTTAGAATTAACGAGTAATAAATCTATTAAGTACAAAGGAGATTTTGTTCAATCCTATTCTAAAGGAATTATTTCCAGGGTTGATAATAAATTGTTAAAAAATAAGCTTGAGTAAAATACAATTAGTATACTTTACTTAATGAATAATATATAGAAAATCGAGCAGAATATTAATATACAATTTAAAAATATAGAGTAATAAGATCTTCACTAAATAAGAAGATCTTATTTTTTATTAAAAAACGATGGAGGAATGTAAAGTGTCAAAGTTAGGAGTTGTTAGTGCTATATTAGAGCACCCAAAAGAAGTACAAGATGAATTTAATGATGTTGTTGCATCATTTAGAGGAAGCATTAAAGGAAGAATGGGAATACCATTTGCAGATGAGTTATCAGTCATTTCCATTGCTCTTACAGGGGAAACTGAAGAAGTAATTAATGATTTTTCAGAGCAGCTTGAAAATATTGAAGGTGTAAGTGTGAAAACATCAATAGCAAAAATTGATGTTTAATAATTAAAAACAATACAAAACACTTGAAAACAAGAATTATATAATATAAAATAATATTAACTAATAAATAAGAATAATAAGTAAGTGTATTATGGAGGGGTTAAAATGGAAAAAATATTAATAACAGGTGGAAAAGGATTCTTTTCAAGCAGGTTAGCACTATATTATAAGGGAAAATATGAATTTTTAGTAACAGATAAGGATGAATTAGATATCACTAATGAGGGAAATGTAAATGAAATATTCGAAAAGTTCAATCCAAACATTGTTATTCATGCTGCAGCCGTAGCAGTAACAGATTTCTGTAATAAAAATCCAGAGATTGCTCATAAGATAAATGTTGATGGGGCAATCAATGTCGCAAAAGCAACTAAAAAAGTTGGCGGAAAGCTTGTGTTCATAAGTAGTGAACAAATTTTTAATGGTAATACAAATTCTGGTCCATTTAAGGAAGATGATGAAGCAAAACCTGATACTGTATATGGTCAAAATAAACTTGAAGCAGAAAAATTATTAAAGGAAATTATAGATGAGCTTTGGATAGTTAGATTTACATGGTTATTTGGATTACCTGATAGAAACTGTGGAATGGCAAATAATATATTATGGGAAACAATTAGTAAAATTATAAAAAATGAAAAGATTAATGTGTCAAGTAATGAATTTAGAGGAATGACATATGTTTATAATATGATTGAAAACTTTGAAATTTTATTTAAATCACCTTATGGAACATATCATTTGGGAAGCGAGAACAATCAAAACAGATATGAAGTAGTGAAGAGCATTTTTAGAAAAATTGGTCTTGAAAGTAGAATTGATGATTTAGTTATAGAAGATAGGGAAAAATATAAAACAAATCCAAGAGATATAAGATTAAATTGTGAAAAGGCCCGTTCTGTTGGAATGAAGTTTTATACTACCGATGAAGCGTTAGATTTTTGTATAAAGGAGTATGGAATGAAGTTTTAACAATTTATCTATGAGTAGTTTTGTAAATATTAAGGCTGTTTCTTAATTTTGAAACAGCCAAATTATTTTTGATTTAGGTCTAAAAAAAGATTAGTATAAATTTCATGATTTAAGTTTATTATTTTGCTTAATTACGCTTTATACTCATAATAGGGGAGACGTATTACTTTTCCAGTTTCATCAAAAGTATATTTAGTGCCAGCCAGAGGATAGTTGCCATTAACCATATTCATTCCTACAGTATAAATAGCTTCAGCAGCTTGACGAGGATCTTGTATAACGGTACCTGTCATAAATCCTTTTTTGATTAATTCTCTAGCTTCTGGTATTGCATCAATTCCGACAACTGGAATATAGGTTGATTTATCTCCTTTGAAGTATCCCTGTTTTTGAAGCGCTTCAATAGCGCCAATTGCCATAGCATCATTATTTGAAATTATTGCTTCTATTTTATTACCGTATTTTAACAAAAGTGATTCAGTATTAGTTCGAGCGCATTCCCGATCCCAATTGCAATACCTAAGTGCAAGGAGTTCAGTTTTTATACCTGCGGAATTAATTGTTTGAATTGAATATTTTGTTCGTGCAATTGCTGTTGGATTAAAAGTTTCACCATGTAATAAAATATATTGAAGTGTATTATCGTTATTTTTATCAATGTTCTCTTTATTAGTATTCCAAGCATTAACTATAATTTTTCCTTCTAATTCACCTGATTGTTTTGAGTCTGTGCCTATTATAATAGTTCTATTATGAGACTTTATAAGATTTACTAAAGCGTTAGTTGGATCTAAATATATAATTAATGGAATATTTTTTTCATTTATTTTATTAAAAATGCCTGAAACTGCTTCTGCATTTGCATTAACTAAATCTAAAACTAAAAAATCAAAGTTGTTATTAAGAGCTTTATCAATGGCTTCGTTCTGAGATCCTTGATTTCCATTTGCGTTATGAAAAATAAATTGAACCGTATCTTTATTTTCTTTTTGAATATCCTCTAAATTCTGTTTGACTAGTGAAAGATATTCATCATTAAACGTAGAAAGGAACACTCCTACCTTAACTGTCTTTTTTAAAGTAGAATTTGTATTAGCATAACCATAATTATGAATAGCATCTATAAGAGTTATGGTTGTAAATATAATGATAATAATCCCTATGGCTCTTTTTAATATATTCATTGTAACCTCCGTATAATCTGCTCATTATAATAATTATTTTTAGATTATGTTGTAATTTAAAATTTATTCTGTAGGTTTAAATGGTATAATTAAAATTGATATTAATTAATGCGTAGATTAAAATTTTAATTAATATAACAACCTAAAAGAAATAATGTCTTTTTGAAGTTTTTCAATAATTTATTCAAAAAGTATCAATTTATAGATTATTTTATTTATGGAAGGATTTAGTTAATATGGGCAGTAAATTTAAAATATTATCAGCTACATCAAGGGAAAGAAAATCTGACGATTATTACTTTACTATTCTTGATGGGAGACTATTAGTTAAGAGTGATGAAGGTAGATTAAGTATTCCAATTTTCGAGGAAATAAGAAAGTTGAATATTCAATATGAAAATGAGTTTTTTTTAGGAGCAATAAATAAAAAATCCTGCTTTTGTATAGAAACATATTCTAATTTTGATTTACCAAGTAAATATGAATTAATACCTTTACGTGAAATAGGGCCATTGGTCGATGAAGAATTGTTTTTGATAGCTGGAAGAGCGAATCAAATATTGAATTGGGATAAAACTCATAAGTTTTGCGGTAAATGTGGTTCGAAAACACAAAATAAAAAAGAAGAGTTGGCAAAAGTCTGTCCGAGTTGTGGACATGTAATGTACCCAGTAATCTGTCCAGCAATAATAGTTGCTGTTACAAGAGGTGAAGAAATACTTCTTGCACATAATAGTGGATTTAAAAATAATATGTATAGCTTAATTGCTGGATTCGTTGAAGCCGGTGAAGATTTAATAAGCACTGTAAAAAGAGAAGTTTTCGAGGAAGTTGGAATTAAAATAAAAAATATTAAATTTTTTAATAGCTCCCCATGGTCATTTCCCAATTCATTAATGATTGGGTTCTTTGCAGAATATGAATCAGGAGAAATAAAAGTTGATGGAAAAGAAATAGTACATGCTGATTGGTTTACAAAAGATAATTTTCCAACAATACCAAAGAAATTTACCCTTGCAAGAAAAATAATAGATGAATTCGTTAATAGAGAGGAAAACGATGGAAGAAAATAAGGTTACTTATAAAACAATTGATGAATATATTTTACAGTTTTCTCCTGAAATTCAGGAAATATTAGAAACATTAAGAAAAGTTATAAGAGAAGCGGCACCAGACGCAGAGGAAAAAATAAGTTACCAAATGCCTACTTTTGTGTTGCATGGAAACTTAGTGCATTTTGCAGCTTTTAAAAAACATATAGGATTTTATCCGACTCCTAGTGGAATTAACAAGTTTAAAATTGAATTATCGGAATATAAAGGAGCAAAAGGATCAGTACAATTTCCTATAGAGAAACCGCTGCCTTACGAATTAATAAGCAAGATAGTTAAATTTAGAGTTGATGAAAACAGAAAAAAGGCAGAAGACAAATTAAAAAAGAAGATATAGTTCTGAAAAATCTTTATAAAATCTTTATGTGCTAGAAAATAATCTTAATCCAAATTTTATATTATAAGGAGTATTATTCAAATGTAATAATTTTTTTGAATAATACTCCTTATTTTTTATTTCTAGAATTAATTAATATTAACTTTTACTGGGAATGAAAAAATAATTTTAATGCTTTATAAGCAAATAAAATTAGAAAATATAAGTTAGGAGAAATGATTATGGGAAGAAAAGGTATAAAGATAATAACTTTACACGGTTGTTCAATGGAGGAACTGAGAGAAATGGAAAATTCTTTAGAAAATGAATTTGAAAGAAATATGATAACAGCTGTAATAATGAGATATGAAGGAGTTAGTACTATAAAAATTGCAGAATTATTATTAAAATCTAAACAAACTGTAATTAGTTATATAAAAAGATGGAATGCAGAAGGGTTAAAAGTATTAGGTGAAATACATGGAGGGCGAAAAAGAACTTTTACTTCTGAAATGCTTGACGATTTAATTAATACAGTGCTGAATTTACATCCAAGTGATTTGGGATACAAGAAAAATATGTGGACTTATAAACTTCTTTCAGAATATATCTATAAAAATTATGGAGAAAAATACTCAATTGAATATATACGAGTGCTATTAAAAAGAAACAACTTAAACTATAAATGAATTTATGGTAAATTCGCGAAAAGTCATAAAAATGAATATGAAGTATGAAAAATGCCTATATTTTTGTATAAATTGAAATATAGGGTGCTGATAAAGTATAAATTTTTAACACCAAACAAATAATAAGTTTATAGTGAATAGTTTTTACAATGTATTAATAATCTTTATACAATCTTTATACAGATAGAAATAGTTTTAATCCTATCTTTACATTGCAAGTAGTATTATTCAAATTAAGAAAATAAATAGTGAAGGGAGAAGAATAATGTTAGATGTTGTTTTTTTTGTATTACTAATATTAGGCTTTTGTTCGGCGGCATTATTTGCTAATTGGTGTGAAAAGCAAGTTAATAAATAAAAAATAAATGGGGGAGTATGTATGTGGATTTTAATAGCAATTATAATTTTACTTTTTGGATATTTAAGCTATGCACTATTTAATCCAGAAAAATTTTAGTATTAATGGTTAAGTTAAAACAGGAGGAATAATTTATGGAATGGTTACAAATAATAATATCTTTATTACTTTTTATGCTAATAATAATACCACTTGGAAAGTATTTGTATAAAGTTAGTACTAGCCAAAAAATGTTTGGGGACAAGTTTTTTGATATTATTGATAATTTTATTTATAAAGTATGTAGAATAAAAAAAGATGAGGAAATGAATTGGAAGGAATACGTGTTTTCAATTATTGTAATTAATGCAGTTATGGTATTTATAGGATATATAATACTTAGAGTACAAGGTTTTCTATTTTTAAATCCAAATAAAATAGATGGAATGGAGCAGAGTTTATCTTTTAATACAATTATAAGTTTTATGACAAACACAAATCTTCAAGATTATAGTGGAGAATCAGGTCTTTCTCATTTAAGTCAAATGGTTGTCATCATATTTATGATGTTTACATCTGCAGCAACAGGCTTTGCAGCAGCCCTTGCTTTTATGAGAGGAATAATTGGAAAGAAAACTATGGGAAACTTTTTTGTAGATTTAATAAGAATTACTACAAGAGTTTTATTACCATTTTCAATAGTTATAGGAATTATTTTAGTATCTCAAGGAGTACCACAAACTCTATCAGGCACTAAAACAGTTACTACAATAGAAGGAAAAATGCAAGATATAGCAATGGGGCCTGTAGCAGCTCTTGAAGCTATAAAGCATGTAGGAACAAATGGTGGTGGATTCTTTGGCGCAAATTCAGCGCATCCTTTTGAAAATCCTACACCGTTATCAAATTTAATTGAATTATTATCTATGATGATGCTTCCAGGAGCATTAGTTTATACCTTTGGCTTAATGTTAAAGAATAAAAAACAAGGCTGGGCAATATTTGGTGCAATGGCAGGAATATTTATAATAGCATTACCAATATGTTACTTTGCTGAAAAAGCAGGCAATCCAGCTTTAGCACATATAGGATTAAACCAATTTATGGGTAACATGGAAGGTAAAGAAGTGAGATTTGGGATAGGTCAGTCAGCATTATTTACTACGGTCACTACGGCCTTTACAACAGGAACAGTTAATAATATGCATGATTCACTTACTCCTATAGGTGGTGCAGTTGCTCTTATGAATATGATGCTTAATGTCATATTCGGAGGAAAAGGTGTAGGATTTATGAATATGATGATGTATGCAATTCTTACAGTTTTCTTATGTGGGCTTATGGTTGGAAGAACTCCAGAATTTTTATCAAAGAAGCTTGAAGGCAGGGAAATTAAGCTAGTAGCTTTAGCTATAATCATTCATCCATTTTTAATATTAATGTTTTCAGCTTTAGCTTTAGTGGTTCCGCAAGGGTTAGCAGGAATATCAAATCCAGGGTTTCATGGTTTAAGCCAAATCGTTTATCAATTTACATCATCTGCTGCAAATAATGGTTCGGGATTTGAAGGAATGGCAGATAATACGTTATTTTGGAATACTACAACAGGAATAGTTATGTTCTATGGAAGATATTTATCAATTATAATTCTTCTTTCAGTAGCAGGTTCTTTAGCAGCTAAAAGAACAATTCCAACGACAATAGGAACTTTTAGAACAGATAATACAATGTTTACATTAACTTTAATTGCTATTGTTTTAATAATTGGAGCGTTAACATTTTTACCGGCTTTAGCTCTTGGACCAATAGCAGAGCACTTAACATTGTGGCATTGATAAGACCTTGATTATTATGAAATTAGAAGGCAAGGAGAAAAAATAATATGAGTGATAAAAAAAGAGAATCTAAATTTATTACAAAGGATATATTGAATGAAGCAATTATAGAATCCTTTAAAAAGTTGAATCCTAAATATATGATAAAAAATCCAGTTATGTTTGTAGTTGAAGTAGGTTTTATTATTACTTTATTACTTACATTTTTACCAAGTTTATTTGGCGATCAAGGTAGTAATTTAAGAGTGTACAATTTCATTGTAGCAGTAATATTGTTTATTACAGTACTTTTTGCAAATTTTGCAGAAGCAGTAGCTGAAGGGAGAGGAAAAGCTCAAGCTGAAAATTTAAAGAAAATGCGTAAAGATACTGTAGCAAAACTATTAAATCCTGATGGAACTACTAAAATCATAAATGCAAATGAATTAAAAAGAGGAGATGTAGTTTTAGTTGAAAATGGAGAAATAATTCCTAATGATGGTGAAGTTATAGACGGGATAGCTTCTGTAGATGAATCAGCAATAACTGGTGAATCAGCACCTGTTATGAAAGAACGTGGAGGAGATTTTGCATCAGTTACAGGAGGAACAAAAGTTGTAAGTGACTGGTTAAAGATTGAGATAACAGCAACACCAGGTGAATCATTTTTAGATAAAATGATTTCTCTTGTAGAAGGAGCATCAAGACAAAAGACTCCAAATGAAATTGCGCTTAATACTGTACTTGTTAGCTTAACAATCATATTTCTTATAGTTATTGTTGCACTTTATCCAATGGCTCACTATTCGGGAGTTTCAATTTATATTTCTACTTTAATTGCACTTCTTGTTTGTTTAATACCTACAACAATTGGAGGTTTATTATCAGCAATTGGTATTGCAGGCATGGATAGAGTTACCAAGTTTAATGTCATAGCCATGTCAGGAAAAGCTGTAGAGGCTTGTGGTGATGTAGATACAATGCTTCTTGATAAAACTGGAACTATAACATTTGGTAATAGATTAGCAGCTGATTTTATACCTGTTGGAAAAGCAGATAAGTTAGATTTAATAAATTATTCTGTAATGTGTTCATTAAAAGATGATACACCAGAAGGAAAATCAATAGTTGACCTTGGTAAAAAGAGCAAAGCAACAGTTAATGAAGAAGAATATAAAAACTTAGATTTTATTGAATTTACAGCTCAAACAAGGATGAGTGGAGTAGATTTACGTGATGGCACTGCTATAAGAAAGGGTGCTTCTGATTCTATAAAAAATAGAATAAAAGAAATGGGAGGAGCTATTCCGAATGATTTAGATGAAGCTGTTAATGGAGTATCAAAACTTGGAGGAACACCTCTTGTAGTTTGTGTAAATGACAAAATATATGGAGTTATATATCTTAAGGATACTGTTAAACCAGGTCTTGTTGAAAGATTCCAAAGGCTTAGAGAAATAGGAATAAAAACAGTCATGTGTACAGGAGATAATCCTTTAACTGCAGCAACTATTGCTAAAGAAGCAGGGGTAGATGAATTTATAGCTGAATGTAAACCAGAGGATAAGATTGACGCAATCAAAAAAGAACAAGAACAAGGTAAACTTGTAGCAATGACTGGAGATGGAACTAATGATGCACCAGCTCTAGCACAGGCAGATGTAGGGCTTGCAATGAATAGTGGTACTACAGCAGCTAAAGAAGCAGCTAATATGGTGGATTTAGATTCGGATCCAACAAAAATTCTTGAAGTAGTTGAAATAGGGAAACAGCTATTGATTACAAGAGGTGCTTTAACTACTTTCAGTATTGCTAATGATGTAGCAAAATATTTTGCTATTATACCAGCTATATTTACTGTAGCTATACCTGAAATGCAGGTTATGAATATAATGGGACTTTCAACACCATATAGTGCTATTCTTTCAGCACTTATATTTAACGCAATAATAATACCATTGCTTATTCCAATTGCAATGAGGGGGGTAAAATATAAACCTATGAAGGCAGAAATGATGTTGCTTAGAAATATGCTTATTTATGGAGGCGGGGGAGTACTTGTTCCTTTTATAGGGATAAAGATAATTGATGTGATTATTACTCCACTAGTTAGAATTCTTAATATAGGCTAATTTAGTCAGTTAACAATTTACAGTTGGAGATGAAAGTCGTGGGCTTTCTTTTCAAATGAATGTTTTTTGAGGTTCTGAGATTACAGAACAGTATATTATTATTTAAAAATAAATTAAAGCATGTATTTCAACAAAAAGGAGATTTTTATATGAAAATAATTAAAAAATCTATTCTCGTAAGTATTACTTTAATGATACTTTGTGGGCTAATATATCCTCTTTTAATGACCGGAATAAGTCAGTTGATTTTTAATAAACAAGCTAACGGAAGCATGGTAGTTGTTGATGGAAAAGAAGTTGGATCAGAACTTATAGGACAAAATTTTACAGATCCTAGATTCTTTAGAGGTAGAGTTTCTGCAATAAATTATAACACTTATACAGAAGCTGATACAAAAGTAGATGAAAATGGCAAGTCAGCATATAGTGGTGTAGGTTCAGGATCACAAAACTTAGCGCCTTCTAATGAAGCGCTTAAAGAAAGAGTTGAAAAAGATATTAATGATTTCTTAGATGCACATCCTGGAGTAAAAAAAGAAGATATTCCAACCGATTTATTAACAAGCTCAGGTTCGGGCCTTGATCCAGACATAAGTCCGGAAGCAGCAGCAATTCAAATACCTGCAGTTTCAAAGGCATCTGGAATAAGTGAGGCTGATCTTCACAAAATTGTAGATAAATATACTGAGGGCAGAAGTTTTGGGATATTTGGAGAACCAAGAGTGAATATTGTGAAAGTCAATATTGAACTAGCAACAATTTTAAACAATAAGTAGTTTGACTGTACTATTAATATTAATTACTATATAATTTTACTAAAATATAAGGAATTACTATTTGAGAGTTAGGAGTGATTTAAATAGATATACATGAAAGACCAAATCCAGATTATCTTTTAAATCAAATAAAGAAAGAAGAAACTGAATCTTCAAGAGGAAAACTAAAGATTTTTTTTGGATATGCAGCAGGAGTTGGTAAGAGTTATGCAATGCTTATGGAAGCTCATGATATGAAAAAGATGGGCAAAGATATAGTTATTGGTTATATAGAACCTCATGCTAGACCAGAAACTATGGAATTAGTAGATGGCATTGAGAATATAGGTGTTAAAACGATTGACTATAAAGGAATAACTTTAAAGGAATTCGATTTAGATAAGGCGCTTGCTAGAAAACCTAATATAATATTAGTTGATGAATTAGCCCACACTAATGTTAGAACTGAAAGGCATAGAAAAAGATGGCAGGATATAGAAGAGCTTTTAGAAGCAGGAATAAATGTTTTTACTACATTAAATGTTCAGCATATTGAAAGTTTAAATGATATAGTTGAAAGTATAACTCATATTTCTGTAAGAGAAACAATACCTGATAAGATATTTGATGATGCTGATAAGGTAGAATTAATTGATATTGAACCAGATGAATTGCTTAACAGGTTTAGTGAAGGAAAAGTGTATAGCCAAGAACAAACAAAGAAAGCTTTTAATAACTTTTTTACAAAAAATAATTTATTTGCTCTTAGAGAAATTGCTTTAAGAAGAACGGCTGATAGGGTAAAATATGAAGTCGAAAGTGTAAGGTTATCAAAAGGGCAAATAACTGTAATGCCAACTTCAGATGTGGTTCTTGCATGTATTTCTCCTTCTCCATCATCCACAAGAGTCATAAGAACAGCCACAAGAATGGCAGAAGCACATCACTCAAAATGGATAGCGCTTTATGTTGAAACCACAAAATCGCAAAATTTAAGTAAAGAAGATAAGGAAAGATTAAATGCAAATTTTAATTTGGCAGAACAATTAGGTGGAGAAGTAGTAACAGTATATAGTGATAATATAATTGAGCAAATAATCCAATATGCAAAATTTAGAAATGTAACAAAAATAATTATAGGTAAAAATCATAAAAAACCCAATAATCTATTTCATTTCTATGCAAGAGATATAGTTGACCAGCTTATGGAATCCAATTCTTATATAGATGTTTATGTTATACCAAATTCAACCGTTGATAAAGAAAGAAAAAAAGATGTAAAAACAAATAAGTTTAAATTTGATGTGTCAAGAAAAGAAATTTTAATATCAAGCTTAATAATGTTAGTCTCAACAATAATATCACTAGTTATTGATTATATAGGTTTTAGTGAAGCCAATGTTATTATGGTCTTTATACTAGGCGTTATAATAGTAAATATGAAAACAAGAGGATATATTTTAGGCTTTATTTGCTCAATTATAAGTATATTTTTGTTCAATTTTCTTTTCACAGAGCCAAGGTATTCGTTAGAGGTCTATGATAAAAGTTACTTAGCAACATTTCCTATAATGATAATAGTGACCTTTACCACTGGAACTCTCACAAATAAAATTCAAAAAGAAGCATATAATTCTGCCCAAAGGGAAAATAGAACACAAATTTTATATAGAGTAAGTAGAAAATTATTAAGTGCAACTGGCACTGCAGATGTTGTAGGAATAGGAATAAAATATTTATCAAGATTATTAGAGCGGACTGTAATTTGCTATTTAACTCAAGACAATAAACTTTTAACTCCTTTTATATATACTTCAAATAAAGGAGAAAAAGATAGGACTTTACTAAGTAAGGATGAAGAAGCTGTTGCTCATTGGACATTTTTAAATGATAAAGAAGCAGGGGCTGGTACTAACACATTTTATGGGGCAAAGGGTTATTACATGCCTTTAAAAAGCAATGGAAAAATACTAGGGGTGTTGGGTGTTTCTTGTATTAGTGGAAAACTAAAACCAGAAGAAAAGTTTATTTTTGAAACAGTTGCCAGCCAAATTTATATTGCGCTAGACAGAGAAATTCTTGCTGAAACTCAAAAAAATTCTAAGTTAGAAATTGAAAGTGAAAGATTAAGAAGTAATCTCTTAAGATCAATTTCACATGATTTAAGAAGTCCCCTTGCAGGTATTAAGGGCGCTGTAAGCACAATAATTGAGACCGGAAATCTTATATCAGAGAAGACTAGAATGGAGCTTCTAGAAGGTGTTTATGATGATACAGAGTGGCTTATAAGGTTAGTAGAGAATTTACTCAGTATGACGAGATTTGATGGGGGGAATATGAAAGTTAAGAAGAGCATGGAGATTGTTGAGGAAGTTGTGTATGAGGCAGTTCAAAGAACTTCAAAGCGTTTAAAAAATCATAAAATAAAAGTAAGTGTTCCTGAAAATGTAATTATGGTACCAATGGATGGAAGCTTGATTGAACAAGTGCTTATAAATTTATTTGACAATGCCTTGAAATTTACCCCCAAAGAGTCAATAATAGAGGTAAAAGTTTATGAGAATGAGGAAAATGTAGTATTTAAGGTAATTGATAATGGGATTGGAATAAATGAAGAAATATTACCAAACATATTTGATAGATTTTTTACTAATGGAAATAAAATATCTGATTCGAGTCGAGGCGTGGGGTTAGGACTCGCAATTTGTAAATCAATAGTTGAGGCACATGGTGGAACAATTAGTGCCAAAAACAAAGAAGGAGGAGGAGCTATCTTTAGATTTGATATTCCAAAGGAGGATATTATAGATGGACAATAAACCGTACATTCTTGTAGTTGAAGATGATAAGCCAATTAGAAATTTTATAACAACATCTTTGAAGGTGCAAGGATATGATTATATAGAAACTGACAAGGGGGTAGAAGCTATATCCTTGTCAATGTCATATAAACCTGATTTAATAATATTGGATTTAGGTCTTCCAGATATTGATGGAATTGAAGTTGTCACAAAAGTAAGGGAATGGTCGAAGGTTCCTATAATAATTGTATCAGCAAGAGAAAACGAAAGGCAGAAAATAGAAGCATTGGACAAAGGAGCGGATGATTACTTGACTAAGCCTTTTGGAATTGGAGAGCTTCTAGCTAGAGTTAGAGTATCATTACGACATAGTGTAATAACATCTAGTGAAAAGGAAAATATGGATACCTTTAAAGTTAAGGGTTTAATAGTTGACTTCAATAAACGAAAAGTAACCATAGATAATGAAGACATACATTTAACTCCTATAGAATATAAAATAATGGCCCTTCTTTGTAAATACTCAGGAAAGGTATTAACTCATAATTTTATTATAAATGAAATATGGGGAGCAGCACTAGGAAATGAAACACAGTCCCTTAGAGTATTTATGGCAAGTCTCAGAAGAAAAATAGAAAAGAATCCAGCTCAGCCTCAGTATATTTATACAGAAGTTGGAGTGGGGTATAGGTTAGTGGATGATTAATGTTTTAAATTAAAAAATCTAAAACTTGCATAATTTTTATTATCGATGTCAATAATTATTTATGAAAACATAATAACCCCACCTAATAAAAAGGGGATAGTATTTGTAATTTTGGAAATACTATCTTCTTTTTAAATTTAGTTGAATGAATTGTTTAATAAAATTTATTATTGAAAATAAGTTTTCTTCTTATCCATATTATTGAAATGTATATATTGCTTTGGTAATGTTTTTGATATATAATTTAACTATACTTAAATATATTTCAAACTTGTATTAAAATCTTTTTAATGATTTTAATACATAGCCATTTTTTATTAATCTAGCTAGTAAGGCATTAGATACTGTAAATAGTATTTAATGCCTTATAATATTTTCATTACTATATGATAATTAATAATTATAAGATTAGCATAGTTGTAAAAAGTTTTACATTTTAATACATTTATACCTTGATTAACAATTTTATAAATTAAATGTAATTTGTATTGACTTTTTACATTTATGGGTATATAATAACATTAAACGTAATGGTTAATGGCAAGGGCGTCTAATATTGTGATATTAGACGTCCTTTTTTATTATGAATAATTGTTATGACAATGGAGTCAATTTTAAGTAAATTGGTTCTATTTTTTTATTATTGAGAAATTTGGGTTTTACTGGAGAAGAAAAAAGAATGTGTGATGAAAGGAGGGATAAATATGAAAATAAAAAATACAGTTGCTGCTACTGATAAATCCAAAGTAATTATCATTAATATTCTTTTTGCAAGTAGCATAATAATTATTTTTTTGGGAATATTTTTTAGCATTTTTAGTTTTGTAAATAATATTAATTTTAAAATTCTAAGCTCTTCAATTCCAGGAGCGGTATTTGGATTTTTAGTTTTTTATTTAGGAATAAGATATTATCTATCTGTAACTAAGTTAAAGGGAGAGTTATACAAAACTTCTTCAAAATTTTCCTGGAGCAATTTTAAAAGCAAGAAAACAAAAAAGATTGTTTCCACAAAATGACACAAAATTAATTTTTATTTAAAGGAGGATTATTCATGAAAAGTTCAGCAAAATTGGGCGCAATTATAGTATTCTTAGGTGCTTTAGCTGTAATGTTAGTTTTAGCACTTTCACCAGCAGGAGGTTCTGATCCTACAGGGGCTTCTTATATAGCAACAACAGGCAGTGAAACATTGAATGATGTTGCAACTGTAGCAAATAAAGGTTATTATGGAGCAAACTTTGTATGGGTTATGATAACTGGATTCATGGTTTTCTTTTTTCAATGTGGATTTGCAATGGTAGAGACAGGATTTTGTCGTGGTAAAAATGCAGCTCATACTATGACTATGAACTTTATGGTATTTTTAGTAGGAGCAATTGGATATTTCTTAACAGGATTTGCTCTTCAATTTGGTGGATCTGGTGGAGCAGCAGGGCTTGGATCTGGTGGAGCGGCTGGATTAACTTCAATGCTTTCAATACCCGGTCTTGGTGGAATTCTTGGATATAATGGCTTCATGTTATCAGGTACAGGTATTTATGATCCGGGAATATACGCATTATTCTTCTTCCAAATGGTGTTCATGGACACTACTGTTACAATTCCAACTGGTGCTTTAGCAGAAAGAGTTAAATATTCTGCAGTTGTTATTTTATCATTCTTTATTTCAATGTTTTTATATCCACTTTTCGGAAACTGGGTATGGGGAGGCGGCTGGCTTGCGACTCTTGGTTCAAATTTTGGATTAGGTCATGGTGTTGTTGACTTCGCTGGTTCTGGTGTTGTTCACTCAATGGGTGGAATGATTGCTTTATCAAGTGCGATAATTATTGGGCCTAGAATAGGTAAATTTAAAAAAGATGGAACTGCAAGACCTTTCCCAGGACATGATATTCCAATGGCTATTATTGGTACTATTGTTTTATTCTTCTGTTGGTTCTCGTTTAATGCTGGTTCTACATTAAATGCATCTGATTTTAGATTATCTGTAGTAGCTACAAATACTATGATAGCTGGAGCAATTGGCGGACTTGTTGCAATGTTCTATATGTGGGTTAAGTATGGTAAACCAGATCCATCAATGACAGCTAACGGAGCTCTTGCTGGACTTGTTGCTATTACTGCACCTTGTGCTTTTGTAAATGCACCTTCTGCTTTCTTTATAGGTGGTGTAGCAGGGTTGCTTGTTTGCGTATCAGTTGCGTTTGTAGAAAATAAGTTAAAAATTGATGATCCAGTTGGTGCAATATCAGTTCACTGTGTTAATGGACTTTGGGGAATTCTTTCTCTTGGATTATTGGCTGATGGTTCTTATGGTGATGGTTTAAACGGTGTTGCTGGGGGTGTAAGAGGTTTATTCTTTGGTGATCCTTCTCAATTTGCAGCACAATTTATTGCTATTATAGTTTTATTCGTCTGGGGATGTGGTGTTTCTTATATTTTCTTAAAATTTATTGATAAAGTTTGGGGTATAAGAGTTACACCTGAAGAAGAATTAAATGGTTTAGACATTCCTGAAATGGGTGTCCTTGGGTATCCAGACGTACAATTAGTGAAGAATCCTGAACTTGATTATGATTCACAAGATAATATAGAAGTAAAGCAAACTTTAAGGTTTAAAGGAAACTCAAGTGCAATATAATATAGAAAGGGAGGTCATGGTATGAAAAAATTAGAAATTGTTATTAAGGGTGAAAAGTTAGAAGAATTAAAGAAAATCTTAAGTGATTGCAATGCTAATGGTGTTATGATTTCAAATATTATGGGTTACGGTAATCAAAAAGGATATAAAACAATTTATAGAGGCACAGAATACAATGTGAATCTATTACCTAAAGTTAAAGTTGAAACAGTTGTGGCTCCTGACGTTGCAGAACTAATAATAGATAAGGTTTTGAAAGAAATTAGTACAGGCAATTATGGAGATGGAAAGATATTCATCTATGATGCTGAAGATGTTGTAAGAATACGTACTGGAGAACGTGGAAAAGACGCTCTATAAAATACTGATAAGATAATCAAGGTTATAACCTTAGAGATTAAATTGAAATTTTAGATAATTGTCATGGATATAAGGGAATTGCTTCTCTTTATACCCATGACTTTTTATTTTGTAATAAATATCGTATTATAATAGTTTTAGATTTCTACAATTTATTTTTTTATTCAGTTTTAATAACAAATAAACGTACTCAGCATAATATAGAATTAGGTGATTTGAAGTAATATTTCATCTAGAATAGTATGAATAAAAAATTATATGAATACAAAGGAGAGAAAAAAATGGATAACAAGAATTGTAGAAAAGATTTTAAATGCTGTGAAGAAGATATATTTTTTGAAGAAGAAAAATATTTTGATGAAGAAAAATACTTTGATGAAGATAAATTTGAAAGTATAGAAGAAATGGACAGTTGCTTTGATGAAGATAAAGGCTGCTTCACAGATATGTTAGAAGAAGTCTACAAGGAAGGCTATGAAAAAGGAAAATGCAAAGGATTTGAAAAAGGATGCAAAAAAGGGTATGAGAAGGCAGTTAAAGAATTCTTATGCTTTATGAAAAAAAATAAATGCTGTCTAAAATGTTGTCGATGTCATCGTCATCATCATGATTGCAGCTGCAGATAAAAAGTTATCATATAAAGTTTATTAATATTATTTCTAATGGGGATAGTTTTTGAAATTAATATGATCTAAAGGGTAATGCTTAAAGATAAGCATTTTATAAGCTGTGCACCTAAATTTAATGGTGTACAGTTTTCTAGTTTTTGTAGATATATATTATGATTTCTCCATAATTCCTCCATATTTAATTTGTATAATAGTCTCAAAGAAAAAAACAAAATTTTATTTTAAGAGGAGGAGTAACTTATGTTTTGTAATGGTTTTGGGCCAGTAAATTCTATTGGGTATGGAGGAATGTTTTTAGCAATGGGCTTTAAAATGCTAATATTTATAGTATTTGCGGTACTAGCTGTTAAATTATTTAAAAGTTATACAAATAAATCTAGTGATGCAATGAAAATACTTAATGAAAAATTTGCGAGTGGAGAAATGAGCCAAGAGGAATACTTAAAAAGAAAAGAAATACTTTCACAGAAAAAATAAAAATACTTCTAAATTTCTCTATATACAACAAAGTGTAAAGTAATATAATAATGGTAAGTAATCCTGGAGGTGGTACGCATGAATAGTAAATTTAAAATATTAGTTGTAGATGATGAACAGAATATATTAGATGTAGTAAGAGCTTATTTAGAGAAAGATGGTTTTGAAGTGATTACAGCTATGGATGGTGAAACTGCATTAAATATATATAATAATGAAACCGTTCATTTAATAGTTTTAGATTTAATGCTTCCTAAAATAACTGGTGAAGAAGTATGCAGTAAAATTAGAACTGCCTCCAGCGTACCAATTATTATGCTTACGGCTAAGGTTGAAGAGGATGACAAAATAGAAGGGATATCCATGGGTGCTGATGATTATTTAACAAAACCATTTAGTGTCAGAGAACTTGTAGCAAGGGTCAGAGCTTTACTTAGAAGAGCTTACAGAGATTTCACGCCTATGGCTGATTTTTTAACTTTTAATAATGGAGATTTAGAAGTTAATATTAAAAAAATGGAAGTTAAAAAACGAGGTGAAAATGTAAACTTAACTGCAAATGAATTTAAAATACTAATAGTTTTTATTACAAACCCAGAACAGATATTTTCTAGAGAGAAATTAGTTGAAAAGGCCTTTGGATCAGATTATGAAGGTTTTGATAGAACTATAGATTCTTATGTTAAAAATATTCGTCAAAAGATAGAAAGTAATCCTAAGGAACCAACTTATATAGTAACTGTGTATGGAATGGGATATAAATTTATCCCAAATTCCAATGAGGTAAGACAATGAAAGTACCTTTAGTGAGAAAATTATCAGTAGGTTTCATATTAGCAGTTTTAGTTTCGATTATTTTAGCTAGTGCTATTTCAAACTATACAGTAGAAAATAAATTTAAAGATTACTTAGTTGACGAGCATAAAACAAAAGTAGAAAATGTAGTAAAAATTATACAGGATTTATATAGTGGGCAAAAGGATTTTTCAAAAGTAAATAATGATGAAATTCAAAGATATGCTGAATTACAAGAATTATATATAGAAGTAAAAGACAATAATGATAATACTGTTTATTCTTCTGGTAAGTCCCACTTGCAGCATAAAAACATGATGGGAAATATGATGGGACCAATGATGGGGTCTATGATGCGTAATTTTTCGGGCATCAATATGGGAGAATATACTGAAGATAAATATTCATTAAGTCTTAATGATGAAGATAAAGGTACCATAATAATTGGATATTTTGGAACTTCATATTTATCTTCTGCATCTCTGTCATTTATTAGTACATTAAATCATTCGTTAATGATTTCAGCATTAGCGGCTTTAATTTTTGGAATTATCATAAGTATTATTCTTTCGAAACAAATATCAAAACCGTTATCTAAAATAACTGAAACCGCAAATAAGATCAGACATGGAGATTTAAATGCGAAAGTAGAGATTAAAACGACTACTAAAGAAATAGATGAGTTATCAAATGCTATAAATTATCTTGCAGAAAGCTTAAATAGTCAGGAAATGCTTAGAAAAAGATTAACCTCTGATATGGCTCATGAGTTAAGAACCCCTTTAACTACTTTGAAAACTCATATAGAAGCCTTTATGGATGGCATTTGGGAGCCCACAAGTGAAAGATTTGAAACTTTTTATGAAGAAATTGAGAGAATGACAAAAATGGTTGATAACTTAAGAGATTTAGCAAAGCTCGAACAGACTAATAATAGTCTAAATAAAAGTAAAGTTAATCTTTCAGAGGAATTAGAAAAAATAATTGATACTTATAAACCCCTTTATATAAAAGAAAAATATGAATTAACCAGTGATATAACTCAACAGGTAATGTCGGTAATTGATGTAGATAAATTTAAGCAGATCATGAATAACCTGCTTTCAAATTCTTATAAATATTTAAGGCCTAACGGTAAAGTTTCAGTTGTCCTAAAAAAAGAAAAGCAAAAGATTATAATTAAAGTTATTGATGATGGAATTGGAATACCTGAAAAAGATATACCTCATATATTTGAGCGATTTTACAGAAGTGATATATCACGTGATAGAAATACTGGGGGCTCTGGTATTGGACTTACAATTACTAAGGCCTTTGTTGAAGCTCATGATGGAAAAATCTATTTAGAAAGTAAAATTAATTCTGGAACTACATTTACTATTGAACTGCCAGAAAACTAATCTGTATAAAAAAGTTGATTTAAGGAACCATAAAATGAGATTGCAGTGTGATTTATATTTTAAAATTACACTCCAGTCTTAATTTTTTATAAATTAATTTTGTAACAATAATAAGATTTTTGAATAATTTAACTATATAGATAGATATTTATTTAGTGTTAAAAAATAGTTAAAATATATATTGTATATATTGACAATATATAGATAATGGTTTATGTTGTATATAGATTGTCATCTATATAGGAAAGGTACGAATAAGGATGGAATATGAAGAAAATTCTAAAATTTTTAAAGCGTTATCTGATCCAAGCAGATTAAAAATAATTGACATACTATCCTGTGGTGAAAGGTGTGCATGTGATATTCTGGAGTATTTTGGTTTTACTCAGCCGACACTTTCTCATCATATGAAAGTATTAAGTGAATGTGGTCTTGTTGAGGTAAGGAAAGAAGGGCTCTGGAATTACTATAGTCTAAATATTAATAACTGCAATAAACTCACATTGTTCATGATGAACCTTATAACAGAAACAAAAGATTGCATTTGCAAGGATAAAACAAAATGTACTTGCAAATAAAAGTTTCACTTTAAAATGTAAAGGAGTTAATGAAAATGAAAAAAATGATAATATTTGATCCTGCTATGTGTTGTTCTACAGGGGTTTGCGGCCCATCTGTAGATAAGGAATTATTAAGAGTTGCGACAGTTTTAAATACTTTAAAGAATAAAGGAATAGTTGTTGAAAGACACAATTTAACAAATAACCCTCAAATATTTGTAGATAATAAGGCGATAAACGAGGTTTTAAATTCTAAGGGAGTTGAAGCTTTACCTGTGATAATGGTAGACGGAGTCATAGTTAAAGAAGGAGGCTATCCAACTAATGATGAATTTTGTGAATTATTAGAAATACCAGCAGATACTTTAAAGCTTAATATAAAGAAAGCAAGCATAAAGAAACCAACTAAAAACTGTGGATGTAAAGATGGGTGCTGCTAAGAAGATATATAGATTTGCTAATTTAAATGAATATACGTATACAGAAGGGAGGAGAAAATTATGTTTAAACCATTTAAGATAAATGAAATAAATTTAACAAAGTATCTATTTTTTACTGGAAAAGGTGGAGTTGGAAAAACTTCGACAGCCTGTGCTGTAGCCCTAAATTTAGCAGATGAAGGAAAAAAGATAATGCTTGTAAGCACTGATCCAGCATCAAATCTTCAAGATGTATTTAATACAAAGCTGGATAATAAAGGTGTTACAATAAAAGAAGTTCCAAACTTAACTGTTGCAAACTTCGAACCAGAAGCTGCTGCAGCTGAATATAGGGAAAGTGTAATTAGTCCTTACAGAGGTAAACTCCCACAATCGGTAATAGATAATATGGAGGAGCAATTGTCAGGTTCATGTACTGTTGAAATAGCAGCATTTAATGAATTTTCTTCAATGATAACAAATGAAAAAGTTTTTAATGAATATGATCATATAATCTTTGATACAGCACCAACAGGACATACATTAAGGATGTTACAATTGCCTTCTGCATGGAGTAACTTTATTAATGAAAGTACCCATGGAGCATCATGCTTAGGGCAGCTTGCAGGGCTTGAAGATAAAAAAGAAAACTATAAAAAAGCAGTAGATACTTTGGCAGATAAAGATAAAACAACTCTTGTGCTTGTATCTCGTCCAGAAAATTCACCATTAAAAGAAGCCGAAAGGGCATCTAGTGAACTGCAAGAAATAGGGATAAAAAATCAAATACTTGTTATAAATGGTGTACTTCAAAATCATGATGATAAACTCTCAACTGCTATTTATGAAAAGCAGCAAAAGGCCCTTCAAAATATGCCTACTAAATTTAAGGATATAGAAACTTTTGAAATTCCTTTAAGACCTTACAATATAACAGGACTTGATAATGTAAGAGCTTTACTTAAAGAAGAACATATTAAAATTAGTAATGATTATTTAAACACTACTGATATCCCAAAATTAAAAAACGTTATAGACGACCTTTATAGTAGTAATAAAAAAGTTATTTTTACAATGGGAAAAGGTGGAGTTGGTAAAACTACTATTGCTTCAGCAATAGCGTTAGGATTAGCTAAAAAAGGTAAAAAGGTTCATTTAACAACTACTGACCCAGCAGCTCATTTAAAATTTGTATTAGATGAAAGCTATGGTATTTCTTTAAGTAATATTGATGAAAAAGAAGAGCTTGAAAAATACACACAAGAGGTATTACACAAGGCAAGAGAAAATAATATGAGTGATGAAGATATTGAGTATATTGAAGAAGATTTAAGATCACCTTGTACTCAAGAAATCGCAGTATTCAGAGCTTTTGCTGAAATAGTTGAAAGATCAGAAAATGAAATAGTGGTAATAGATACAGCACCAACAGGTCATACTTTATTACTTTTAGATTCAACAGAAAGCTATAACAAAGAAATCTCAAGATCTGAGGGTGATATACCAGAATCAGTTATAAAGTTATTGCCTAAATTAAGAAATGAAAAGGAAACGGAAGTAGTTATAGTAACCTTAGCTGAAACTACTCCTGTTTATGAAGCTATGAGACTTCAAAAGGATTTAGAAAGAGCACAGATTCATAGTAAATGGTGGATAATAAATTCAAGTCTTTACGCAGCAAACACAACTAATGAAGTTTTAAAAGCTAAGGCAAGCAATGAAATTCAGTGGATTAATAAAGTTGATGAAATTTCAAAGGGGTATTTTGCTCGTATTGAATGGAAAGCAGATGAAGTAAAAGGAAATAATTTAAATAAACTAATTTAGTGAATAAGGGAGAGATGAAAAATATGAAAACAAAAGTAGCATTTATATGTGTACACAATTCATGCAGGTCACAAATGGCAGAAGCGCTAGGAAAACTTTATGGAAGTGATGTATTTGAAAGTTATTCTGCAGGAACAGAAACAAAGCCTCAAATAAATCAAGATGCAGTAAGAATTATTAAGGATTTATACAATATTGATATGAATGAAACACAAAAATCTAAGCTCTTAAGTGATATTCCTAAGGTAGATGTTGTCGTAACAATGGGCTGTAATGTTCAATGTCCATTTTTACCTTCTAAGCATAGAGAAGACTGGGGATTAGATGATCCAAGCGGCAAAAGTGATGAAGAATTTATAAATACAGCAAAGACCATAGAAGAAAAAATAAAAGATTTAGCAAAAAGAATTAAGAATAATGAAATTAATTTAGATTAATAGATTAATATGGGGGGATTTAAAATTGAATAATAAATCATCAAGGTTATCATTCCTAGATCGATATTTAACTCTTTGGATATTTGCAGCAATGGCATTAGGCATAATGCTTGGATGGGGAGTGCCATCATTATCAGCTGGACTTGCAAAATTAGCTATTGGAACAACTTCAATACCAATAGCTGTTGGATTAATAGTTATGATGTATCCGCCACTAGCAAAAGTAAATTATAAAGAGCTTGGGAAGGTATTTAAAAATCCTAGAGTTCTTGGATTATCATTAGTACAAAACTGGGTTATTGGACCTATTTTAATGTTTATTTTGGCATTTTTATTTTTAAAATCAGATTCCGCATTAATGACTGGACTTATTCTTATAGGGCTTGCTAGATGTATAGCTATGGTAATTCTTTGGAACAGTTTAGCAGATGGAGATAGTGAATATGCTGCAGCATTAGTTGCATTTAATTCAATATTTCAAGTAGTGTTTTATTCTGTATTTGCATATCTGTTTATAACAGTATTACCTCCTATATTTGGTCTTGCAGGATATGAAATTCATATTTCTATGGGAGAAGTAGCAACGTCTGTTGCAATTTACCTAGGTATTCCTTTCTTATTAGGGATGCTTACTAGACTTATTTTAGAACCAATTAAGGGGACAGAGTGGTATGTTAAGAAATTCGTTCCTAAGATTAGTCCATTAGCTTTAATAGCTTTATTATTTACAATTGTAGTAATGTTTATGTTCAAAGGCAAGTATATTGTAGATCTGCCTTTAGATGTTATAAAAGTGGCAATACCACTTGTAATATACTTTATAGTTATGTTTTCTGTATCGTTCTACATTAGTTACAAATCAGGTATAAATTATCATCAAACAACTACTTTATCCTTTACAGCTGCAAGTAATAATTTTGAATTAGCTATAGCTGTTGCAGTAGCAGTATTCGGAATTGAATCAAAAGTAGCATTTGCTGCAGTAATAGGACCGTTAATAGAAGTGCCTGTGATGATTGCATTGGTAAATGTAGCTTTGTATTGGGGAAGAAAGTATTTTTCATACTCTAAAAATGAAATATCGTAAAAGTACAATCATAATTAAATAGGATTTATTAATGATTGAAAGCCTTCTTATTGTAAGTATAATTTGAAAAGACATCTATCATACTATTTGATAGATGTCTTTAAAATTGTATGTATAATTATGCAAAACGTATAGTTGTAGCTTATTTTGATTACGTATTCTAAATGATATAAACTACATAAAAAACGAAAATTACATAGCTATTGCATAATTATGCCTTTTGATGCATAATTATATAAATGACAAGTATTTGCTGATGTAATTAAGTGGTGCAATTATAAAAAATTCTTTTTAATGATTAGCTATAATTTTAATTAAATTCGGTAAAACAATTGTTAGTTTAATTAAAGGAAAGGTTCTGATGTTTATGGAGTACAAGTTAAATAGTACAAAAGAATTTCTTGAAGAGGCAAACAAATCAATTTTATTTACTACAAAACGTCCAGATATTGTGATGGATCATGGAGAAGGTGTCTATTTATGGGATACGGAAGGAAAATCCTACCTTGATTTTATGGGGGGATGGGCAGTTACAGCATTGGGACATTGCCCAAAGGTTCTAACAGAAGCGTTGATTAATCAAAGTAAAATATTAATAAATGCTAGTCCTTCATACTATAATAAACCAATGATAGAATTTGCAAAACTTATTACTGATAATTCTTGTTTTGATAGGGTATTTTTTGCTAATAGTGGGTCAGAAGCAAATGAAGGGGCAATAAAGTTGGCAAGAAAATATGGATCAAAATACCTTAATGGTGCGTATGAGATAATAACTGCTGTTAACAGTTTTCATGGCAGAACTCTTGCTACAATGTCTGCAACTGGTAAAAAGATTTGGGAGGATTTATATGAACCAAAGGTACCTGGCTTTAAGCACGTACCATTAAATGATTTAGAAGCTATAAAAACAGATATAACGCCAAACACATGTGCAATTATGCTTGAGCCTATACAAGGTGAAGGTGGAGTTAATGAATTAGACAAGGATTATATAAAAGCATTGAGAGATATATGTAAAGAACGTAAAATTTTATTAATCTTTGATGAAGTACAAACTGGACTTGGCAGAACGGGAAAGCTATTTGCCTATGAGCATTATGGAATTGAACCAGATATAATGACATTAGCAAAAGGAATAGGTGGTGGGTATCCATTATCTGCACTACTCGTTAAAGAAAAATTTAATATATTTGAACCAGGCGATCAAGGTGGAACATATTCAGCGCAACCACTTGGCATGGCAGCTGGACTAGCTGTAGTTGGTGAAATTATAAATAAAAATTTATCGTATAACGCTAACATTCAAGGTGAATATATAATAGAAAAATTAAATGAGATAAAAGATAAATATAAATTGAATAATATACGAGGTAAGGGGTTACTTTTGGCTTTTGACATTCCTGGAAGCAATGGAAGTGAAATTGTTGATGAATGTTTAAAAGAAGGTCTTTTGATAAATTCACCAAGACCATCAATAATTCGTCTAATGCCTCCTCTAATAATAACTAGAGAAGATACAAATAATATGATTAATATACTTTGTAGAGTTTTTGATAAAATGTTAATATGACTATTAAATTAATCGATATAAGGTGCTTATAAATATATTTAAAAGTAATGGTAGTAAAAGGCTTGTATAAAACTTTATATTTTATATTAAGAAAAAAAGGGTGTCAATTTGCGGCACCTTTTTTGCATTGATTAATAATAGTTTCTATTTTGAGTAATTTAAAATATTTTTTAATAAATCTCTATTTGATAGTAAAATGTTATCCTGGATTATTTTATTAAAGGTTCCATTGTCTTTTATTAGTTTTAAATTTTTAAACATATATCCAACTGAATTTAAAATCATTACTGTTGGGAGGCTTACTCTAGCAATTCCTAATTGGATACAGTCATTTATTGTGAATTCATTAATATTATATGGTAGACCTGCTGCTATACTAATTGGACCATGTATTTCTTTAGAAAATAATTTAACTTCTTCTAGGGTTTTTGCATAAGTTACAAAGCAAATATCTGCTCCTGCCTCTAAATATTTGTTAGCTCTTTCTATTGCTAATTTTTGTGCTTCTTTTCTATTTTCCAAAGATAGCAAAGCATCGGTTCTAGCATTAATTATAAAATCTTTTCTTCCTAAATCATTCTTGACGTTAATTGCAGCTTTAATCTTTTCTAACATACTAGATTCATCAATAATTTTTAAATCGTTATTTACAATACTATGATCTTGATCTTCAATATTTATTCCTGATACACCTATTTTTATAAAATCTTCAATTGTTTTTTTAAAATTACATCCATGCCCATATCCATCTTCCCCATCAGCCATAACTGGGATATTTACTGCATCAACAATCTCTTTGGTGATATTTAAATTTGTCTCTAGATCAACATCTTTTTCGCTTTTATATCCTTTTGAGATAGAGTAGCTATAGCCAGAGCATTGAATTGCATCAAATCCAGCATATTCAATTATTTTAGCAGAGATGGGGTCAAATGCATCTGGTATAATAAGTGTTTCGCCAGAAGTTAATAATTGCTTTAAAATTGTATCTTTATTCACTTTTAATCCTCCCTATCTAATGAAATAATTTTAAATATTTTTTTCTCCATAGGCAATGAAAATGCTAATACTAGCTTTCTCACATCCGCTATTAGAGTCAGAACAGCAATTACTTCCTACACAATTTATAGTTACATTCTGTAATCCAGCATCTTTAAACCATTCTATAATCTTCTTTCTATCAAATCCCATCCAAACATCGTATTGCTCAGTTTTTAAAAATTCAAAGTTATGCTGATCTAAATCAGTAATAACAAGCTTTCCTCCAGATTTTAAGATTCTGTACATTTCTTTTATTACTAAACTTGGATTTTCAACATGATGTAAGAACATATTTGCAAATACATAATCTACATAGTCATCTTCAATAGGTATATTTTCACCAACTCCTTGAATGCATTTTAGTTCTTTGTAATAAGAAAACTTCTCCTTTAATAAGTTAAGCATTTCTTCTGATTGATCAACTGCAAGAACTTTTATATTTTTCTGAATTAAACCTTCAGATATATAACCAGTTCCAGCTCCCATATCAGCAGCTATTTTTCCTTTTTCAATATTAGCAGCCTTATAGGCAGCTAGTCTTACATCATCCGAAAAAAAGTCGTTTCTCATATTGTCCCAATTAGATGCAATTTGATCAAAATATTCTTTGCTTTGCTTCATTTTATTAACCTCCAATACTTTTTATTTCTGAAAAAATTATTTATACTTAGTGTTTAAATCTACATCAAAGCTAGTAGAAGTATTTTCATTTTTTGTAATAGCTTCAATAATAATATTTAATCCATTAAAAACAATTGCCTGATCTTCTGAAGTTATTTGATTAAAAATATTTTTATATTTTTCATTCATTTTTTTTTCAATATCATGGAAAAGATTTAAACCTTTTTCTGTTAATTTGATATCTACACTTCGTCTGTCTATTTCTGATGTAGCCCTGTATACAAATTCCTTTTTTACAAGGCTGTCTACAGTTCTGCTCATAGTGCTAATATCAAGTATTAACAGGGTAGATAAATCTTTTAATGAAATATTCTTGGCGCGTCCTATCTCCACTAATGCATGACATTGAGCCAAAGTTACTTCTGAGCAGCAACTATCTTGCTTGTTTAATAACCCAAGTTTTCGTTCTAATACTCTTACTAATTCTCTAAAATTTTTATTGTTAATTTCATTCAAAAATATCACTCCCTAGGAAAATTATAGTATATTTAATTGTAATATGCAACTATTGTATTTAGCAAACAATTATAAATAATATTTATGGTTGTATGAAATACTTTTTAATTCTTTACTTTTTCTTAAGGTTTTTATATATATAAATTTAACAATTTGCCTGTAATATAAATTTAAGAGATGGAAATATTGGAATTTTAATGTATGTTAGCTTATATTTATATCACTGTTAATTAGATATTCATAAAGTATGCCTATAATGCAAAATAGAAAGGGTGTTTTAGTTTATGGAAAAGGTAAATGAAGAATTAGGGATTAGAAATACAGTTACAATTGAAGATAAACAAATACTTCGGAAAGCATTAGATGGAATAAATGGATGGAGTTTTAATCCAGTAGCAGTAGTTAATGATGGCAGAGAAGAATATTATTTTATTTGTAAAGTAAAAACAATGGTGGAAAACTTCCATATGAAAATGGTGAAAGTATATATTAAAATTCAAGAAGAGGGCAATCCTAAATTATTATCTATAGAAGAAATTGTTTGAACTTACAATAACTATAGCTTTGCTTTGTAATGAATTTTATAGTATAATTAAACATTATAAAGAAAAGGAGCTAAAATTATGGGGCGATTTGAGATTGGAAAACCATATGAGGAAGGTATAACAAGATATCCGGAGGGGGTTAAATTTGATATAGGGCAGAATGAGTGTAACCTATTAATATATGCTGAAGATCCTACGGATAAAGAAAGACAAGCTATAGTTGGAGGTGAACTTAAATATGGATATTTTAAAGAAGACAATGTAATTATCCTACTATTTAGATTCGGAAATCATCAATGGATTGATGTACCTTATTCTATACATATGTCGAAAAAACTTGTGGAATTAAATTACATTGAAGGACAAGGCGGGTATATTTTAAATATTCATATTATAAATGCTAGAACAGGTATTTTAGAAGATATTAGATCAGAAGAACTTGATGGAAGATTTTCTAATATGTTTAGGGAAGATATATTAGCTCAAGAAGCTTTAGAATATAATGGATTTAATAGTAAAGTAAATGAATTTATGAGTCAGTTTACTGTAAAAGCACTAGTTAGCATGTCTAGAGTTTTGATTTAAATTATGAAAAATTCTGCGATATTTATCTTAAGATATGAAAGTAGTAGTTAGAATGAACTACTACTTTTTTAATGTCTGGGAAATTATAGAATTTCTGATTGTCGAAATTGAGTGATATCAACGCTTGTGAGATTTTTGAGTGGTGAAAAATGAACAATGAATGATGAATGATTAAGGAAG
>NZ_AUUU01000168.1 GCF_002760435.1 Clostridium sp. LS | reverse complement strand
TTTGTTAGTCTTTTCTTTTGCCTAAAAATAACAATGAAAGGAAGAAAAAAGATGATAACAATAATAGAATAATTCAAAACTAATTTAATTGAAGATGGTAAAAGTACTAATACAATACAAAGTTATGTTGGAGATATTACAGCATTTTTAAAGTATCTTGGAACAATGGGAGTAGAATTTGATGGAGTTTTAAAAAGATTCTATGTAACCAGTTATAAAAACTATTTAGTTGATAACAGTTATGAGCCAGCTACTATCAATAAGAAAGTAAACAGTATTCAAGCTTTCAATAACTTTCTAATAGCAAAAGGATATATGCAAGAAAATGTAATCGACTTGAAGAAAGATAGGGTAAAAATAGCAAGTGGTTCAGAGCATCAAGTGGAAGTATATACAGATAATCAGCTTGAAAGGATTCAATTCTATATTCAAAACTCAAAGAAAGTAAGCCTAAGAGATAAAATGATAATTCAAATTTTGATGTTTACAGGAGTAAGAGTTAGTGAACTTTGTGACATTAATCTAAAAAATATTGATTTTCTATTGAGCCAAATTAAAATCATTGGCAAGGGAGGAAAGGTGAGAGAAGTTCCAGTAAAGTTTGAAGTAATGGACACTATACAGGAATACATTTCAGAAAGAAATAATAATCCATACAAAGATTCTGAATACTTAATACTAGGTCAAAGAGGAGCAATTCAAAGAGATGCAGTAAATACACTTCTTGAAAAACATACAGTAAGTGGAAATTTTGAAATGAAACTAAAGCCACATACCTTTAGACATACTTTCTGTACAAGACTTGTAACTAAAGGTATTCCAATAACTACCGTAAGCAAGCTTGCAGGTCATAGCAGTATTGAAACTACTGCTAAATTCTATATCAATAGCAGTAAGGAAGAAAAAATGAGGGCTGTAAGCCTGCTATAGAAGGAGGAAAAGATAATGATAACAATATATACCTATAAGGAAATAAAAGAATTAGCCAATGTATCTAGTGAATTGAAGGAAGAACTACAAACATATTTTCAAGAAATTGCAGAAAGCATTGCAGGAGAAACGTGGAAGGATTACAACCTTAGTGAAGTTGGTTCAATTGTAGTGATAGAAGATAGTGATACTATTTATGTTCTAGATAAATTTGGACTAATGCAAGGTAATAAAGTACCTCAAATATTGCCAGAGTTTGCACTAAAGGTAATTATAGATGAAACAGAAATGTTAAAAATAATTTTGGCATTTGGTGATTCTAATGGTATTTCTATGTATTATCCAGTAGGGCAATTTGGTGAAGAATTCGACAAATGGATATCTGACTATCTAATAGAATAATAAAGCATAAAGGAGACAATAAGCATGATTGTAATAAATACGATGACAGATATAACTAAATTAAAGGAGCATAATAAACTATCCGAGCCATTAATAAATGAATTGGAACGGTATTTCAAAGACATTGTAACAACTTAACAGGAAAAGAAATTTGGGGTAAATATAACATTGAGCATTACGGTTCAATTTGTGTAATGGAAGATACTGATAATATAAAGACATTAATAAATCCTAAGTTTGTAACCATAATAGAAATAGGCGGTACTGAATACTACAAAATAGTAATATCAAAGGATGATGATAGTTCTATTGTAGTTTTCAGTGCCGTTAATTCTTTTGGAGGAGAATTTGACCAGTATATCAATCAATTTGTAATTGATTAGTAATAAAAATAAATGGAACATGAGGAAAACATAATGGAGTTATTAATACTGATAGCAAGAATAATACTAATGATACTAGAAGGAATAGCGGCAGATGTTGCAGTATCAAAGGTATCCAAGGAAAGCGGTGTTACTTTTGAGAGGCTTTGGAGTGCTTTGCCAAAGAAATATAAATAGACTTTCCCGTGAAAATTCCCGCAGGAATACAGATAACGGGAAGTTAAAAAGCATTGGAATAAAAGAAGTTTTGACTAAAAATTCCCGTTTTCACGTTAGTTTTCTAATAGATAATAAGATAATATTTTCAATAATTGTATAGGTAGTAAATGATGTAGTTGTAATAATAATTACATTTAATTTTTCACGGGAAAACGGGAGATTAATAAAAATAACTAGGCTGATACTAGGAATTTTCAAAATAGAAAACGGGAAAGTAGGTGGTAAAATCCCGTATGCATAGCGGGAAGTGATTAAAGAATTTTGGAGTTGAAAAATGTAGGAGAAAAACTTTTCTTCAATGGGTTCTGAGGGAGAACTAAAGAGGAAATGAAAGATTGAGGCAAATTTGCCTAGAAAATTTTCTATTAGTCTCTAAGCACCTACGGATGAAAAAAATTCTCAAAGGCTTAGTCTCTAATAAATGTGTTCAAAAATGAAAATGGGTAGGTTGTTAATTTTTCAAAGAGATGCAGGTGATTGTATAATGAATTCTACAGAGAAAAATTCAACCCTCTAAGTGAAAACTATAGGGTAAAGAGGGCGGAAAACGCCCCCAAAGCCCTCTAAATTGTAAGTACTGAGGCTCATATAATGAACCAGTAGCAAAAGAGGATAGAAATATATATTATTCTCTAGTAATAAAAACTAAATTAAAAATAGCGGGAGTGGGTGGCTTTGTTTGGAGAACAGACTAACTAGGGCAGATTGCTACCACCAAAAATGTCAAGTAGAAACGGATTGGCTGTTGCCCCCATGCACAGAGATTCAATGTATATTGGATAGTCTGAATGCTTCAAACTGAGGTTGCCTGCGTTCCTGCAATGATAAATGGAGGAGTGGATAAAACGCACTATAAGCAAAATCATGTCTATGTTGGTCTTGACCTACACAAAGAAACTCATACCGCTGTAATAATTGATTGTTGGAATGAAAAACTAGATACTATTGTAATAGAAAATAAGCCTTCTGATTTCACAAAGCTACTTAATAAGGCTAAAAAGATAGCTGGAGATTTAACACCAGTATTTGGATTAGAAGATGTACATGGCTATGGTAGGTCACTTGCAGTATTTTTAATAGAAAAAGGACAAGTAGTAAAGGAAGTAAATTCAGCACTTTCCTATTCGGAGAGAATGAGCTATCCAACTACTAAAAAGAGTGATGATTGGGATGCATATTGCATTGCCGCTGTACTTCTAAGAATACTGGATAAACTACCAGATGCTAACCCACAGGATTTGTATTGGACTATAAAAATGATTGTAAATAGAAGAGATGCTATTGTAAAAGCAGTAACTACTCTAACTAATCAACTACATGGTCAATTAGCATATCATTATCCAAGCTATAAGAAATTTTTTAATGATGTTAATAGTAAAACTGCATTAGTATTTTGGGAGAAATACCCTTCACCGCACCACCTAACAGGTGTAACAGAGGAAGATTTGGCGAAGGTTCTTAGAAAACCAAGTCATAATTGTTGTTCAACAAGGAAAGCTAAAGAAATACTTGACCTAGTAGAGTCAGATGGAGATACAACTAGGGAATATCAAGAATCAAGGGATTTTATAATTCAAAGTATTGTAAGGGATATACGTTTCAAGGCTGAAGAAATCAAAATGGTAGAAAAGGAAATGAAATCACTTCTAAAATTATTGGACTATAAGCTTGAAACAATTCCAGGAGTAGATACTGTAACAGCAATAGCACTTGTAGCAGGAATTAGTGACATAAAAAGATTTCGTAATGCTGATAAGCTAGCAAGGTTTGCAGGTATAGCACCCGTGAATTTTAGTTCAGCAGGAAAAGGCAAGGATAAAAAGAGTAAGCAAGGAAATAGAGAGCTATACGCAGTATTCTATTTTCTAGCAATACAACAAATACAAGTAGCAAAGGGAAGTAACCTTCCAAGAAATCCAGTATTTTTGGAATACTATAAAAGAAAAATATCAGAAGGAAAGACAAAGATACAAGCATTGGTTTGTGTAATGAGAAGGCTTGTAAATATAATCTATGGAATGATGAAGAATAAAAGTGAATATGTAATGCCAATTGTTCCTTTAAAAGAAGCAGTATGATAAAATATTGGTAATAGATGTAATAATGCTGTATCTCATAATAAAAAGTTGGGGGAAAAGGGGGCGAAGGTGGTAAACAAAACAAAAAAGTTTTTGTAGAAAACTCAATGAATTTTCAATAGAAATTTTTCTAAAAAACTATGCCCCTTCACTGCATATATCCAAAGAATGCAATTGAAATATTAATGATGAAATATAGAATAATAATAATAGATTTGGTAAAATATTATTAAAAGAGGAAGTGATAAAGTGGATATGAACTATGACGATAAAATGATACTAGACCCTAAGAATGATGTAGTATTTCAAAAGATATTCGGAAGTCCTGAAAATGAGGATATATTAATAAGCTTTTTAAATGCTTTATTAGAGAGAACTGAAAAAGAAAAGATAAACCATATTGAATATGTAGATACAAAATTATCCGATATTGAAGCAATAGATGATAAGATTGGAATATTAGATGTAAGGGTAGTAACAGAAAAAGGAATTCATATAAATGTAGAGATACAACTTATAAATAGATATAATATGATAAATAGAACTCTCTTTTATTGGTCTAGATTGTATTCTAATCAGATAAAGAAGGGTGAAAACTATAAAAATCTTAATAAAACTATAACAATAAATATATTAAATTTTAATTATATAGATAGCAAAAAGTATCATACAACTTATCACTTATGGGAAGATGATGAAAAGACGAAACTTACAGATGTATTAGAGATACATTTTGTTGAATTATCAAAATACTTAGATGAACAACCAGAACTTAATAACAGTTTAAATAAGTGGCTTGCATTTTTGACTAAACCAGAAAAAGAAGTTATGGAGGTGGTAGAAATGGGAGAACCAGAAATAAGAAAAGCAATAACTGTTTTGGATACGCTAAGCAGAGACCCTGAAACTGTAAGACTTGCAGAACTTCGGATGAAAAAGATATTGGATGAAAAAAGCATGATTGAAGGTGCCAAAGAAGAAGGTAAAGTAGAAAGAAATAAGGAAATTGCTAGAAAGGCATTGATTAAAGGTGCAGATGTTTCATTTGTTAGTGAGATAACAGGATTAAGTGAAGAAGAAATACTAAAAATAGAAAATGAGATAAATAATAATTAATACTAGAGTGGTAGCCATTGAGAAAATGGCTACCATTAAAATTTTAAAAAGGATTTATGGTATAAATAAAAACTGTAGAAACGGTTGATATATAAGGGTCTGTACAGTATAAAATACAACTACAGACTTAGCCCCAATGGGGAAAGTAAAGCTGAACTTGGAAATGTAACGGGATACGTATTTAAAGAAGGTGTTGATGTTGATTTAAGAGGAACAGGAAAAACTTACATTGACGCTTTAGAGGACGCATTTTCTAAAATTGGAACTGCAAAATCTGATTTTCAGGTTACAAAGTGGGGAAAAGATGCAAACGGTAAGTCATTTCCTGTAGAATGGAGAGCGAGCAATGGAGCTGAAGTAAATGTTGATATAGGACACACTACTAATGGACCAGATGTTCCACATGTAGGATATCAAACTGGTGGTAAACGCGGTAGCGGAGGCGCAGTACGTGGTCATATACTAGTAGACGATGTGCCAATAAATAGATAGAATCATTAATTATGGAGGAATTTATATGTGGAATATATATGAAGAAATAAAGTCTGCAATAGGAACATTAAAAATTATAGTTAGAGAAGTTCCTGAAAAGGAGGCCGATGAGATAGTAAATAATACAATAACTAAGTATACTAAAGGAAGTAATGATAGATATTTGTGGGAAGGATTTATTAATGAAGTTTCTGTTCAGGATAAAGATGCTTGGCAATGGATTGATAAGTTTATTGATAATTCAGAAGCAATAATGTTTTTTAATCCATTAGATGAAAAAAGAGCATTTTTATTTTCAAATGGTAAAGATGTAGTAGAAACGCTTAGTGAAACTTATGGATTTGAATTTTATTTAACCAATAGAACACTTGATTATTTATTATGCTTTAATCATCATGATGTGTTAATTGCAAATGGAAGTGCTAAAGAATGGCTAGAACAATATAAAAGATAGAAAAATAATAAAGGGTATACTGATTACAAAAGAATAGTAATTCTTACTACAAAAATAAATGTATAAAATATTGATAGTGTGATTATATTTTAAACTATTTACATTGTAGAAAAATAGTGACTGAAAAGCTTGCTGCATAATACTAATTCTGTAGTAAGTTTTCAGAATATTGCATGAAAAACATACCTTAAAAACTGCAAACAGCTATCAAAAAGCGGTTTCAATGCCAGTTACTATACAAAACATAGGGTATCAGTAAAAACTTCTTTTTGATGTCTAATTCAAGTAAATAGAAAAATTCCAATAGATTCTATAATTTTGTATCTATTGGAGTTTTCATTTTTGAGGTTTAACTTAGATACAATAGGAGATAGCTTGGCATATTTTAGATGTAAGAAGTCAAATAAAGGATATGGGTGTAGATGAAAATGGAAAATATAAATCATCATATGTCTAGGGTTTAAATAGAATAGCTGTAAAAACTTTAGGAATAACTGATGATAAATACACACCATT
>NZ_AUUU01000167.1 GCF_002760435.1 Clostridium sp. LS | reverse complement strand
CGACCTACGCCCTTAGCAGGGGCGCCTCTTCAGCCACTTGAGTAATCCTCCACGTGTCTTATTATAAAATATTTTTAGACAAAAAAATGGCGGAAAGATAGGGATTCGAACCCTAGGTACGCTCACACGTACGCCGGTTTTCAAGACCGGTGCCTTAAACCAACTCGACCATCTTTCCACGTCTCACGACAAATATGATTATATCAAGCAATTATATTTATGTCAACTATTTTATTATAAATTAATTAATTTTATATATTAGATCTTTATTCCTAACTAAAATTTACTTAGTTAATTTGGATATATTAATCTATCTTTTTTGTACATATTATATCAATTCCAGTATTTAGTATATTTCTACAGATAATATCTCCAATATTAATAGGCGAACTTGCATAAATTCTACTAAGAACTTTGGAAAATTCTCTCCACATGTTTCTTTCTATGGGTTTATTACTTTTAACCGATACAACTTTATAATTCATGTTGCCTTTTATTCTAACTAGACTTGTAAATATATCACTATCATTCATACTTAATTCCTCCTGATTAGATTTCATTAAATTCCTTAATACGTCCTACCAAAATTCTAGAATCCATTGAATCATCTACTATATTCAAAACACTCTTATTCATTTCTCTAGCCAAAATTTTTATAATTTTCATATTACAATACGATCCGTTACAACTATCGCTGCCTATTCCCGTACGTCTTTTTACTCCTTCAACAGTTCTTGCGCCTAACGGTCTTCTTATTGAGTCTATAATTTCTCCTTCAGAAACGTTATTACAACTACATATGATGTTTCCATACCTTTTATCTAGAGCAATTATTTTATTCCTTTGTTCCTTTGACATATTCCTAAATATATATACTTCTCTTTTCTTATCCACGTAATCCTTCTTTTTAGTTATATTCATATTAGTTTTAAGCTTTTCCTCTATATCTATAGCGATAGCTGGTGCAACTGTGACCTTAGCATAATTATTGCCAGTAATCCTTATATAACCTTCTTGAAGATTACTATCATTCATAACAATACTATTTTCACTATATGTTTCAGTAAATATATTAGTTATTAAATCTTTTTTTACATACTCTGAAATTCCTCTTGATAGCTTTAATTCATTTTCTAAATCTAAGTTGTTATCACTTTTTATTCCTATTAGGGTCTCCTTTTGCGACATTGGTATGTTTATTAGAAATGTATCTTCATCAACGTCATTAATAATAATAGTATTTTTACTATTCTCAAACTTCTCATTTAACGATATATATTTCATCTTTTTGCTTTTTACATCTATCAAATTTTCATAAGATTTATCACTAAATATTTCACTAGGAATTGTATTAATTACAAATTTACAAGTAAACTTATTTTTATTTGTAGTCACTTTAAATCCCTTAGAAATAGTTTTAATATCTATAACCTCTTCTTCTAATCTAAAGTTAACACCATTATCTGCTGCTACTTCTGCATAAGAAACTGCTAGATTATAAGACGAAATTACCGCAGTATTTTCAGAATAAAGGGCTTTTATTATACCAGCTCTTAAATTGGGCTCTATATCATAAACAGAAGTATCTTCTATAAGGCGTACCCCCTTAATACCATGTTCTTTTGAAGCTTTATACATTTTATCAAGTATGCTGTATTCATCTTCTTTAAGTGAAATTCTTAATGAACCTGTCTTATTATACATGATATTAAATTTCTGGCAATGCTTTTTAATTAAACTATTTCCCCTATTCTCTAACTTAGCCATATATTCATTGCAGGTCTCTGAACCATCATAAATAATTGTAGCATTAGCAAAAGATATATCATTAGCTATATCATAATCCTTTTCAATTAAGGCAATATTTATATTATATTTAGAAAGTTCATATGCAACTGCACATCCAATTATTCCTCCACCTAAAATTAATACATCATAATCCATTGCTAATCCTCCAAATCTGAAACTATAAAATTACGTTTTTTTAATTCTTCTATAATTAAATTGATATCTTCTTCTGTTTCTGCTGATATTGTATGAAGATGGACCCCATTTGTTAATGCCGATAATAATTTTGCCCTTTGTTGCTGATATTTTTGAATAAACTTGTTTAATTCATTGTAATTTTTAATCATAAGCATTCCCTTTATTTCCCCATATAATGGATGTTCAACTATAACATCTTCAATTGTTCCACCATATTTAATTACAGTACTTAATTCATCGAACATTTCTTCCTCAGTATGAGTTACAGCAATAATACACCTAGTTTTATGTTCATTTGAATTAATTATATATCCATCGGGAGTAGCTATTATATTTTTCCCTTTTGCTCTAAGAATAGCTATATCCTTTACTATAACTTGCCTAGTTACTGAAAATTTCTTTGCTATAATACTCCCCTTTAACGGATTGCTATTTTCTGATAGCAATTCTATTATACACTCTCTTCTCTCAATAGAATTCATATTCTCCTCCTATATTAATTCTAATTGTAATTATCACATATTATCAATATTTCTAAATATATATTTTTCTCTGCCCCACTATTATTATGGTGATATCTAACGCAATTTAATATATCTAAATTTTTTACACCTATATTCTCCAATAAACCCACACCAATTTGAGGATGATTATAATAGTTAATTACCCGTTTATTTTTATTATACTTTAAAAATTTCCCACAAGTAATACTATTTAGAATAGTAACAATACTTTTATATAATATATTAATTTTCGCTTTAGATTTTCCTATATCATGTAGTAATGCGCACTTACACATAATATCCTTATTAATATGTAATACATTATTACAATCAATATATTTCATTGCTGATTTACATACTCTTATTGAATGATTTCTTTCTGATTTTGACATTTTCATAAATAAATTTAATTCAGAATCATTAAGATATTTATTTAATATTTCGAAATCATCATTAATATACAAAGATTCTACTGCCCAATAGAATTGTTTAATTCTATAAATTATCATAAAATATCTCCTAAATAATACTATATAAACAAAAAAAGTTATGAATTACTTCATAACTTTCATTTGGTGGAGATAAAGAGATTCGAACTCTTGACCCCCTGCGTGCAAGGCAGGTGCTCT
>NZ_AUUU01000166.1 GCF_002760435.1 Clostridium sp. LS | reverse complement strand
ATTTATGAAGGAGCACCTACTTCAATTACAGTATTTTTAGCAGTAGCATCTAAAACAGCAGGTTTAGCGGTTTTACTAAGATTATTTATGACTGGTATGTCATCTGTGTCTGGCTACTGGATCGAACTAATTATTGTTTTAGCTGTTATAACTTTAGTGCTTGGAAATTTAGTTGCCATTCCTCAAACTAATATTAAAAGATTGCTTGCTTACTCAAGCATTTCCCAAGCAGGTTATTTTTTACTCGGGATTATTGCAAATTCAAATCTTGGTGTAGCATCAGTTTTACTTTATAGTTTGTTTTATCTGTTTGCAAACATGGGAGCCTTTGGAGTTGTAATTGCGGTATCAAAGGCAACAGGCAGCGATGAAATTAAAGATTATGCTTATTTATCTAAAAGATCACCATTTTTAGCAGCTGTTATGCTAATATCCTTGCTTTCATTAGCAGGAATTCCACCTTTAGCAGGATTCATAGGTAAGTTTTATTTGTTCTTATCTATAATAGAAAAGGGGCAATTATGGTTGGCATTTTTAAGTCTTGGTATGAGCGTTATATCAGTATACTACTACCTTAAAGTTGTTAAGGTTATGTATTTTGGAGAAAGTCCTACGAAACTTGAATCAAT
>NZ_AUUU01000165.1 GCF_002760435.1 Clostridium sp. LS | reverse complement strand
CCAAGTTAATGCTATGTTTGAATCTTGTGTTACACTGCCAGCTAGGTTTGTAGGTGGTAAAATTGTTGGTGTACCTACAGTGCCTACAGGAACATTGAAATCATCTACATTAATATGTCCCCAACCACCGGCTGCTTTATCTACAACCTTTATATAGCACTCTTGTCCTATATATGGTGAAGCATCCCAAGTAACTTTCTGAAGCTTTTCAGAAATCTCAAGTTGATTTGTACTTGGATTTAACCACTTATTAGCGGTTGCTTTTAGCAACTCTTTATCATCAGATCTTCTTACAAGTGCTACGTATAAGTTATCAATATCAACACCGCCGCCGATACGGAAGTCAATTTTTCCATCTCCTCCAAGTACAAAAGGATTTGATCTCATCTCTCCTACAGTAGCATCAAGTCCATCCTTGTAGCCCCAAACGTGGTATTTTCCTTCTTTATCGCCGAAAGAATCCCCACTTCCACCTTTTGGTGTCATAAGGTCAGTAACATCATTTACATTGAATGCATCGCCAATGGTTGTCCAGCCTGTTAAATCTCCAGTTTCAAAATCATGATTAGTAAAGCTTCCATTTGGCCAATTTACTTGTGGCTCATACTTACCAATAGATGCAGAATTAAGTGGATAGAACTGCAATGAATTCAAGGTTACATTTCCGCCTTGTGAATATAGTTCTAATCCTTCATTAGCTGCATCTGTAAATATTTGATCCGTAATTGTTTCTCTTCCGTCATTTCCAAATAATTCAACAGATGACCAGTCAACTAAGAAACGCATCTTTATTTTTCCATTCTGTGGTGCTAAAGGTGCTTTTTGAATTCCAGTAGCAAAAATACCTGATGCACTTCTGTCAATTCCCATTTCTGAATTACTCTTGCTATAATAAAGCTTAGTATAATTTGAGCCACCCTTACGAATCTTAAAGCCAAACTCTGAAGCAGTACAGCTTTCATCTACATTAAATTCTGCAACAACTTCATATTGCTTTCCTGATAAATTCGATAATGGATTTGTTCCTGGTGTTATTGTTTGAGTAGGTAAAGTTGTACCTGATTGTCTTAAAGCTTGAAGCTCAGTCACAGGAGTCTGAACAAGCCTGATACCATCAGAGAAGGTTTTCAGTTGAAGACTTCTTGGAACAGTATTTGAACTTCTCCAAGGAGATGTCGGAGCACTCTGAGCATACTCCCAGTTACTCATCCAACCCATATAGATACGTCTTCCATCTGAAGCAGGTATGTCTGAGAAGGATACTCCTGCATAATTATCTTTTCCATAATCAAGCCATAAAATTTTATCGGCAGGATTTAAATTTTTGAAGTTCTTTCCATCAAAGTCTCCTACGAAATACTGCGCGCCTGAACCTCCTGCTGGAGCAGCACTTTGAACACTTACTAACATAACCCATTTTTGTGTTGCACCACCATCTACTGAAAGTGGGAACAAATCAGGACATTCCCATGGCCTTCCTTGTGATCCTTGACCATCTCCAAATTCGGATACCTTAGTCCATTGTTTAAGATTAGGTGAATTATAAATTGCCACCTTATTACCTAATGTCAATATCATTACCCACTGCTTTGTTTGTTCATGCCAGAATACCTTTGGATCACGGAAATCAGGTGATATATTCGGCAATACAGGATTGCCTGCGTATTTTACCCATGTCCTTCCTCTATCATTACTGTAGGCAATGCCCTGCTCCTGTGTATTATTTGGAGTCGATTGAGTAAACATAGCTACCATAACTTTTTCATTTCCTGTCTGTAATCCTGAAGTATTATTCCAGTCAACTACTGCACTTCCTGAAAAAATCATTCCTTCAGTATCTTGGAATATTGCAATAGGGTATTCATCCCAGTCAACAAGATTTTTACTTATCGCATGTCCCCAGTGCATTGGCCCCCAAGTATCCCCGTATGGATGGTATTGGAAGAACAGATGATATTCACCATCATAATAAACCAAACCATTTGGATCATTCATCCAATTCTTCTGAGGGCTAAAGTGATACTGTGGTCTATAAAGTTCTGTTCTCTGTGGATGTGAAATATCAGAAGTAGCAGATACAGTAGATGTTGTTGCAGCAGATACTAATTGTAATGGAGTTAATGTAAAAATCATCGTGCCACACATTAGCGTTGCTAGAAATAATGTTTCTAGAAATCTTGATTTGTTTTTCAATATTAATCCCCCTTTTAACTTAAAATGTAGTCTTTGTACTTTTACAACTGTTTCAAACGTCTCCTAGTTTTCAATATTTAAAATTCATTTTGAAAAATACTTAGAAATTTTTTTATTCACTTGTTGATTTTATTCTCTCTTTTATCGGTTACTCAAAACTTATAGCATAACTTATACATTAACATCATCAATATTAATATGACCAAATCCACCTGTAGATTTAT
>NZ_AUUU01000164.1 GCF_002760435.1 Clostridium sp. LS | reverse complement strand
TATTTTGCAGCAGCATCAGGAGCAATGCAAACTGGCGTAGTTAAAGTAGATGATAAAATTTATTACTTAGATGCTGCATCAGGAGCTATGCAAGTAGGAAATGTAACAATAAGCGGGAAGAACTATACATTTGCACTAACTGGAGAAGCTGTAGGAAAAGATATACCACCAGTATCTAAAGCATTTAACTCAAGTGGAATTGAAATTACTGGTGCAAATAATTCCGATAAGAGTAATAATGGAGCAAATACGTCAACGACTAATCAACAAAATAATTCAAGTAGTAGTAATAATAGCAGTGGCAGTAGCAATAATGGAAGCAGTGGTAATAATGGTGGAGGTAGTAATAATAGCGGCGGCGGAGATATTAATGCAGGGGTGTCAACTAGCTATTTAGAAAATTATCGTGAGCAATATCATTATTCTCCAGCTAAGGCATGGGCTAATGACCCGAATGGAATGGTTTACTTTAATGGAGAATATCACTTATTCTATCAATACTATCCGGATGATGTTGTATGGGGGCCAATGCATTGGGGACATGCAGTTAGTACAGATTTAATTCATTGGAAAGAACTAGGCATTGCAATTGCGCCAGATGGAGATATACCAAATTTTGAACTCCAAAGTAAAGATTGGTATAAATATGGTGAAGATTGGATTTATTCAGGATCTGCAGTTGTAGATAAAGACAATACTAGCGGTTTCTTTGATGGAATTGAAGGTGGAGGATTAGTTGCAATTTATACGCAACATATTGATAAGAATCCTAGAATAGAAGAACAATGTATTGCATATAGCAAAGATAACGGAAGAACTTGGATTAAACCTACTTTGAGTGAAGAACGTAAAAATCAAGTTTTATCAATAGAGGATGATCCATTACAGAATAGAGATTTTAGAGATCCTAAAATATTTTATAATGAAGAAGCTCATAAGTGGATGATGGTAACGGCTGGTGGACCACTAAGATTTTTCTCATCAACAGATTTAAAGAATTGGAAACCTGAAGCTATGCAGCCAGATATTACTACTGAGTGTCCAGATTTCTTCAAGTTAAAAGTTGAAGGTACTGATGAAGAAAAATGGGTATTAAGTGAAGGTGGAAGATACTACCGTGTTGGTGATTTTAAAGAAGTAGATGGGGTTTGGACATTTGTTCCTGATAGTGATGATCATATACCTATGAATTTCGCTAAAGATGCATATGCAGCTCAAACTTATTATGGAACAGGTGAAAATGGTACACCAGATGGCAGAAGAATTATGATCAATTGGATGAACAATTGGGATTATTGCCAAAGTATTGGTAAAATAACAGGTACTTTTAACGGGCAATATACTTTACAAAATGAACTAAAATTAGTTAATACAGCTGATGGAATTCGTTTAGTGCAACAACCAATCAAAGAATATGAAAGTTTACGTCAAGCACCTACAACTTTTAACAATGTTACAATTTCGCCAGATCAACCTAATATTATGAGTAATATACAAGGAAGTCAATATGAAATTGTTGCAGAATTTCAACCAGATGAAAAAACAACAGAAGTTGGATTTAAATTGCGCGTTGGAAAAGAAGCGGGTCAAGAAACAATAGTTAAGTATAATACTCAAACAGGAGAAGTAACACTTGATCGTTCAAAATCAGGAAAAGGATCAAGTAATTTCTTACAATCATATAGCAGTAAGATGAATAAAACAGCAGATGGCAAAATTCAATTGCATATTTATGTAGATGCATCTTCTGTTGAAGTATATGGAGATAATGGAGAAGTTACTGGTACAGCACAAATATTCCCTAACCGTACTAGTCAAGGAATAGAAGTATATTCACTTGGTGGAAATACAAAAGCTACTATTAACTACTATCCATTAAAGGGAATTTGGAATAACGACGTCAAAGGGACAAATTCAGTTGCGTTATCATTAAGTGAATCAAACTTTACTAAGGAAGTAGGAGAGCAATTCTCTATTTACACAACTACTATTCCTGCAACAGCAGCTCAAGGAGTTAATTGGACAATTTCAGATCCAAGCATTGTCAAAATTATAAGTCAAGATGATACTAAAACAACCTTTGAAGTAACAGGAAAAGGAACTACAGATTTAACTGCAACATCTAAAGATGGAAAATCTACTGCAAAATCGACCTTAAGTGTTTATGATCGTGTTGTAACTCCAGATATTTCAAATCTAACTGGTTTCCAAAGTTATAGTGGGAATTGGTATGTTGAAAATGGGACTTATATAGGAGATGGAGTTAAAGCCGGTGATGCATTTGCAATTTCAGATCAAAAAAATGATGATTTAACTGCGACTTATACTTTTACAGCAGATGCTAAGATTTTAGATGGCGGTGATGTTGCAGCGTTAACATTATTCTCTAAAGAAAAAGATCCATTTAAGGGAAGTATTGTAGCTAATATCATTAAAAATGGAGATTGGAGAGTATTTAATTTCCCAGGAGGTCAAAATGTTGCAAGTGGTCATATTGACCCAGCACCAGATAATATTTATCATTTAAAGGCAGAGATAAAAGGAAGTCATATAAAGTATTGGATAAATGATCAATTATTATGTGATGCAGATCAAAATTTTTATGATGTTGGAAACTTTGGATTAGGCGTATGTAATGCAAAAGTAGAATTTACAAATGCACGCCTTAATAAAGTAGCAAGTGATACTTCAACTTTAGAATTAAACAAGACAGCATTTGAACAAAAGAAGGGAGATATATTCTCAGTTTATTCTAATCAAAAAGTTAACTGGTCAATTGCAGATTCTAATATAGTACAACTTTTAAGTAAAGATGGAAATAAATCAACATTTGAAGTGATTAATTCAGGAGCAACGACTTTAACTGCAACTTCTGCTACTAATAGTAGTCTTAAACAAGATGTGACTGTAGATGCTTATGAACTTAATCCAGAAACAGTTGACGGTTTAGTAGAAGGGCTAACTAATTTCCAAACACATAACGGAAATTGGTATGTTAAAGATGATGCTTATCAAGTAAATGTAAGTGGTGATGGATTCTCAACTTCGGATACTAAAATTGATATAGAAAAAAATCCAGATACAACATATACTTTGGAAGCTGATGCTAATTTCATAAAGGGTGATGTTGCAGAATTAGTATTATTCGCCCAAAGCAAAGATGATCCACAAGGTGCAGGTAGTCTTGTAGCTAATGTTATTGATTGTAACAAGACATATAATTTGTTTACTTTTGGAAAAGGTGGTATAAAAGCAGGTGATCTTGATGATGCAAACAAGGCAGCAGGTGGTAAATATCATTTAAAAGCAGAAGTTAAAGGAACTCACTTAAAATATACTATAAATGATCAAGTAATATATGATGGAGAACAAAACTTCTTCACATCTGGATACTTGGGATTAGGAGCTTGTAATGCAAATGTAGCATTTACAAATATAAAATTTACTGATGATGCTACAGCAGGTGGTATTACTGATACTACAGGAGCAGCTGTTACAGTTACTACAGGAGCAGCTATTACAGTTGCAACACCTGTAACAGGTGAAACCCCAGTATCAACAATTGATGAAACTGA
>NZ_AUUU01000163.1 GCF_002760435.1 Clostridium sp. LS | reverse complement strand
TAAAGAAAAGTACAACTTTGTTTGAATACAGAACTCGGCTTATGGCTTATCTCGCAACAAGTAATTGCAAGGCTTTGAGGAATACCATATCGGTATTTTCCCTTAATTTTCCCTTGCTTTTTTTGCGTACAAAACATTTGATAAAATATCTGTAGCTTCAGTATTCATTTCTTTTGTTACGTGAGCATAAATATCTGATGTAGTCTGCATTATGGAATGACCTAAACGTTCCTGTATTATTTTCATTGATACTTTGCTCTTTAAAAGTATAGTTGCATTACTGTGTCTAAGATCATGCCAGCGAATATTTTTTTCTATGCCGCAATATTTACATAATCTTTTTATTCTTTGGAGAAATCTAGAGGGAATTAAAAATTCTCCATCTTCTTTGGTGAAAAACAAATCATATAGGATATTATTAAATTTATTTTTTATATAAAACTCTCCATTATAAAAATGGAGGCTATCCTATTCGTAAGGACAACCTCCATTTTAAAAACTAGCTATACTAAGCCACTTCAAACTTAGTAACTTGTCTTTGAGTCAATTGAGCACCAGATTTCTTAACTAAATCGCCAGAATTAGTTTTGAAAATATTCTTAGCAATTATTGTTTCCATAAGTGTATTGACTTCATCTTTAGTAAGAGTAGATTTAACGCCACTAACGCTTAAAGTAGTCTTTAAGCCAGCAGCAGTTAAAAAAGTCATAGCTAAAGTATATTCCATTTATCATACCTCCAATCTTAAAAATTTACCTAAGTAGAGAACCCGAATCTATGATTCGGTGTGAATCACTTAAGCAGACATCTCAAATCTACGATTTGATAATGGTCGCTTACTTTGTGAGTACTCAGCGAACGAATGTGAGTCGAGTTTCCTAAAAAAAGCGATCCTAAGCATTTACCAAACTAGAAGATTCATTTATAAAGTAATCTCTAGTTGAAGTTTCCATAACGCCTTTTATTGCTTCAGCAACATCATAGACATTTTGAGGAGCTGCATCTGTTTTTACACTAGAAAAAGTCTTCTCACTATAGATCGCATCGCCCGCTTTATCGGTCCCGCTTTGAACTTCAATGCTTAATGATGCAGTTTGAATTGATTTAGTTACAGCCATAGTTTTTTACCTCCTTCATTTTGTTTTCATAAAGGATATATGTGCAAATATTTGCTATTACATAAATAGATGAAAATTATTTGTTTTTTTAATCAACAAAAGAACTAAAATAGATTAAAAGTATTGTATTGAAAGGATAATCATGAAAAGCCAAGATTATATTGAAGGACAAATTAGCATATTTGATTTGCCTACAATAGAGGTTGTAAAACCAAAGGAAATAATTATTAAAGAGGAAAATAAAGAAATAGATAAGTTTGATAGTATTATAAAATTATATTCTAATAGCTGCAGTAGAATTGTAAAAACACTTAGTGGAGCATTATTAATTGAATTGGATGATAAAACCTTATATTTTAATTCCGATGGAGTAAATGAATTTAATTTACCTAAAGATGTGGAAATCATGTCTGGAGAAGAAATACTTATTGTGAATATTGATAACGAAATAAATGAAATACAAAGACAAAAATTGAAAGCTCTTAAGCCTAAGCAATATATCAAAAGAAAAGGCGATGCAAATTTAATAATACCCGGAGAAAAAACTATAGTGATAAATCCAAAAGGATGGTTATTAGAATATAATCAAAAACCAAGGTATAATTCAAATGAAATTTTTAGTATTGAAACTTCAAATTAATTGAAAAATTAGAGAAGATAAAGATTAACGACATAATCAATAAAGAGAATATTTAGGTGATTTAGAATGTAGCAGCATAAATTAATGGTGTTACATTTTTTATTTTTGAAAAATTTTTGTTAACAGATGCAAAATTATAATTAAACAGAATAGACAATAACTGACAATTGGTTTACAATAAAAGGTATAAGTTGAATAAAAAAGAATTAAAGTAAGGCAAAGTAAGTAAAAAGTCAAATTAAGCTAGTCATTAAATTATTGAGGGGTGAGTTAATTATGGTGGAAAAACATTTAGATGAGGTTTTTCTTGAAAAGAAAAAAGAATATGAGTTATTAGAATTTTTAAAAGAAAAGAAAAAGTATGATGAAAAATTACATGAATATATAAGAGCAGGAAGTGCCAAAATTGGGGAAAATGAAGCTGAGTTTCATTATGAAGAATTTTTTAATAGTTTGAGATTAGCTATTCCAGATGAATTAAAGCCTAATGGAATAGATTCATTTAATAAGGTTTTTAGTTCTGAGAGCAAGGATTTAAATATAATACTAACCTGCGCAAAGAGCAGCCCAAAAGAAATAACCTTAAAAGAATATAAAGATGGATTAGCAGAAAAAATGATAAAGAATTTTGGAGTACCAATAAAGTGGGTGGAGGAAGGGATAAAGATAAAAGATAACTATAAGATAACTTATGTATCATTTCTTAATCCTGTAGATGATATAAAAAGCTATAATTTTATATTTTATTTGGAAGTTAACTGCAGCACTATAATAATTAACTTTAATTGTATGGGAGATAGAATAAATGATTGGGATTCTGTTGGAAAAGGAATTATGGAGTGTCTGGAGATTGTGAACAATGAAAGAGAGGGAGAATAATGTTTTTTGAGGGAGATGCTATTAAAGCAAAATTGTATGTAAGTGATCAAGAGATTCAATTAGTAGTATTAGAAAAGTTAAAAGTTGTAAATTCAATCAATGAACATGGAACGCTTATTATAGAGGGGGTTATTCCAGAAGAGCAAATAGATTCATATGGAAATATATCTTCATTAGAACCAGTTAAATTAATATTAACAGATCATAAAAAGGAAGCTGCTATATTTCATGGTTTAGTATATGAATTGAATATTAACTGTAAAAACAAAGTTGGTTACATATATTTGAAAGGCATTTCTTATAGTTATCTATTAGATATAGTTTACAAGAGTCGTTCTTTTCAAAATAAGAATATTCTATATCAAGATTTAATAGATAAATTTACAGAAGAATATGAAGGAAGAATAATAAAAATAGAAGATGAAATCATGGAAGCAAGCATTACTAATAAGCCATATATAGAGTACCAAGAAACTGATTGGCAATTTTTAAAGAGAATGTCATCAGCATTTAATTGTGGTTTGTATAATGCTATTAATTTGGAAGGAATAAGAATACAGGTGGGACCAGATGAAAGAAGCGAAATGATAGATATAACTGAAGATATTTATGAGTGGAAGATAGAAAAGAATTTTGAAGATTACAAAACAATGCAGGAAAACTATAAGAATGATGTTACAGAATATGATTATAAATTTTATAAGGTTAAAGGTGAATGCATATTACAACTTGGAAAGCAAATAGTCTTCAGAGGTATGAGATTCTTTGTTGCGGAAGTTAACATATCACTAAAAAATTCTGAAATATGTTTTGAATATCTATTAAAAACAAAAAATGGAGTTAGTACTTCTAATTTATATAATGAAAAACTTGTAGGAAGTTCAATTGAAGGTTCAATTATAAAAGTAGAAGCTCATGATGTATGGATCCATCTTGATATAGATAAAACTCAAAGTTTAGAGGAAGCATATAGATTTCCTTTTTCAAGTATATCCTCATCTCCTAATAATGTAGGGTGGTATTTCATGCCTGAAATTGGTGATAGAGCAAGGTTATATTTTGGTGATAATAAAGAAGAAAATGCTATTGTTACACAATCTGTTCCAATAGAACCAACTGAACCAGATCCCAATGTGCGTTATATGAGTACAGTACATGACAAACAAATAACACTTGCGCCTGGAGGTATCTATATTACATCTAATAAAGAAAACTTATATATAAAATTAGATGATGGTGAAGGTATTTCAATTTATTCCAATTCATCAATCAGCATAAATGCAGGGCAAGATATTTCTATTTCATCAGGAACTACATTAGAAATGTCAGCAGATACTATTCATATAACAGGTGGTGGAGAAGGTGGAGGTAATATTCTCATAAATGAAAATGTTACTGTCACTGGTAAACAAGTTTCGGTAAATGAGGGGTAAACCATGGAGGAAATAATATCTAAATATTTATATAAAGTTGAAGAGTGCAAGGAAAAAATGCAAAAGGATATATTCATAAATAAGGATATTTTATGCAATCAAATTGTACAAGCTTTTGATATTTTTCTTGAGAAAGTTATAAAAGAGCAAAATTTAGGAAATAAGAAAAAGATTCAAGCAATTAATATTTCATTGCTCAAAGTAGGTTTTAAAACTAAGGGAATAAACTGTATTATAGAAGCATTTGATGAGAAATGGTTATTTGATAATAGTCCTATTGTATATAGTTTTAAGCTAGATAATATATTTGATAAATTTTATACCCTAGAAGGTTCTTTAAATAATGATACAAAAAAATATTTTAAATATAATTTTAGCGATGATATAGAAGAAATTATTTTAAATCAACTTGAATTATCAACCTATTATGTTATTGAGTTAGTCAGATATTCAATTAATGACATTGTAAGGAATAATAAGTTTGAGGAAATAAGTAAGGAAAATAACTTTTACATTGTAGCTGGAGAATACAGAGATAAAGGTTTGATTGTGCATGCTGAAAACAATACTTATGAAGATTTAAATAGCTCTATTATTCATATGGATAAAATGAAAACTTTAAGAAGTAGATATTTTAAAAGATTAAGATTTAAAAATAAAAAATATTTATATCATGACCTTATTGGAAGTAACTTTGATGAAAGTATGTTTGAAAATGTTGAATTGAAAAGATGTGCTTTATCTCAAGCAAGTTTTAAAAACTGCATTATGAATAATATAAATTTTGAAGGAAGCATTCTCCATGATTCATTTTTTGATGGTTCAAGCTTTGAAAATGTTAATTTTAATAAAGTGTATTCAACTAATAGTTACGATGGAAGCAAATCAATATTGACAGGTTGCATAGGCTTACAATTCAAAAATGCTCAAATTAAGGATTCTACATTTAGGGCTTCTATAATTAATGGAAGTAATTTTAATTATGCTTTACTAGAAAACATGGATTTTTCAGAATGCGAATTAAAAGAATCAGATTTTAGAAATAGTATATTAATAAACGTAAATTTTACAGGAGCAGATTTAAAAGATACGTATTTTAATAAAGAACAATTATCTAATTTAGAATTAAGTGAAAGTCAGCTTAATTCTATCAGGATTATTTAGAGGAGAAGATAAATATGTTTTTTAAAATAACACATAATTCTGATTTGCATAAACAACAGATTAATAAGTATATAAATGAGATAAGTAAAAATAACGAAACTACAATATTAAATTATGATAGTAAAAAAGAGAGCTTTACAGATGTAATAATAAGTAGAAATTGTATATTAATATCTAATAAATTGAAAACCATATTTGAAAAATATAAGAAGAATATTATAAATAATCGTGTTGTTTGGATAGATTCAGAAGCGCAAACACAAGAAATATATTGGACACTAAATTTAGAAATCTTAGAATGTGTAAGCGATAAATCAATAGTTCAAGCAGATTCTTCAATTAAAAAATTGGTGTTAGATAAAGAGAAAATAAAACATGAATGCATGCTCTTAGTATGCATGGTTAAGGATAGCAAATCCATTTATGCAGAAAAAAGTGTGATTTTTAACTTGGCAGTATGTGAGAGCTTGCTTAGAAGAAAAATTGTTGGATTAGATTATGAATTAATTGAAGAAGAGTAAGAGGTGAATTTTTTATGGCTAAAATATATGTGGTTAGGGGAGCAAAAATTCGATGTAGTTTAGGAAGTATGGATAGCAGAATTATGATTCCAGTTTCTCATGGAGTATATGCAGCAGAAAAACCTGTACTTAACATAAATGATTACAAGGAAGGACAAAATATAACTCATTTTGGTATATGTAAAAAAACAGGTGAACCATGTAGTCCAAAGATAACAGGTCCTTGGGACGGAGGCCAAGAGAATGATTTTATTGAAAATGTACCTGCATTAAGAGACAATTGTACAACTAATTGTAGTTGTGGCGGAGAAATATCAATTGTGCATCATGATCAAACACCAGGGTAGAAGATATTGGAATATATGGTGTGAATTATGGAGAGGAGAATAGATATAAATGGAAGAATACGATTATCTTAATCATAATCAGTTAAGTATTCAAGGAGACATTTCCTTGCAGCATATTATAGATGTTGAAATCAAAAGAGAAATAAATAAGCATACTGAACTCACTGTAATTGGGATTATAGATGAAAAGGAAAAAGATACGTATTTAGATAATATAAATTATGGAGCTGAAATAAACTTAAAATATGGTACAGGAGCACGGGAGACACTTTTTGGAGGAATAATTGTAGATGTAGAAATAAAGGAATACAAAAGGTCATATTATGCAGTAATTAAGGCTAAGTCTTCTACTTGGATTTTGGATCAGAAATTAAAGAAACGTTCATTCCTAAAAGATACAATAACTTATGAAGATATTTTGAATGTAATGAAAAATGATTATGAAAGATGTGCTTTCGTTGCAGATGACAAAGCAGTTCAAAAGGTTGACAAACTTATTGTACAGTATGATGAAACAGATTTTGAATTTCTAAAACGCATAGCATCACATTTAGGAATGGTTGTTATTCCAGAAGACTTATTTAACTTACCTAGATTTTATTTTGGAATAAGTCAAAGAAATTCAATAGAAATAGATAAAGAAGATTATAAATTAGTAAGATATTTCGATAATATTGCTGGAGAAAAATATGAATATAAATTAATTAGTGGACAAGTTATAGAATTAGGATGTGAAATTGTATTAGATAATCAAAGTTTTACAGTTATTAAAAGTGAATCAAAATTAATTGATTCAAAACTTTCGAATACATATACGATTTTAGAAAGTCATTTAATTGAAGTACCAAAGATATATAATGAAAATATACGAGGAACTGCTATTGAAGGAACAATTATAGAGCCTAAGGGAACTCAAGTTAGAGTACAATTAAATATAGATAATGAAGATGTAACAAATTGGTATGATTTTATAGTTGGAAGTAATAATGCGTTATACTCCATGCCATATGCAGGGGATAAGGTAAAAGTATATTTTGAAAGTAATGAAGAGGAAGAATCAAGCGTAAGTTTTGCTACATATAGTGGAACGGGACTTGATCCAGATACAAAATTTTGGTCAAATAGAGATGGCAAAAAGATCGAATATACACCACAAACAATTGAAATTAGTGGAAAAAGTGGTACACTTAATAATAGCATAAAATTTACTGACTCATCAGGAATTGATATTAAAAGTGATTTAAAAATAACAATAATGAGTGCAGGAGACTTATCTATTAAAGCAAAGAATATAGAAATCACAGGAAAACAAGGAGTAAGCTTTAATCATTATCCAAATCCAAAAGAGAAAAATACAGGAATTCCAAAAGGGATAACAATAGATGCAACAGATGTCAGCTTTAAAGTAAATGATGCATATTTCGAAGGTTCTGAAAAAAGACAATATCCTATAGAATCAGAACCAAAACCTACTAAACCAAAGCCAAAAGTGCAAACAAAACAAGTAGCTGCAAAAAGCAAAAATGAATCAAGAGTAGAAAGTGGATGGAAAACTTTTGGTAAGGGACTTTTATTAGGGTTAGGAGCAGTCGCTATGGTAGCTGCCGTAGTGGTAACTGGAGGAGCAGCATTGGCAGTAGGAGCTGCATTGCTTGAAGGTGGTCTAGTTTCAACAGCATTAGGAGTAGGGGTAGTGGCAACTGCAGCTGTTGGAACTGAGATGGGATTAACAGCTGCTGAAAAAGAAGGTGAAATTGCAGATGCAACCATGGATGAAGGAATCGATGAAATAAACAACGGAGAAAATGGGGTAGATGAAAAGGGCTATAATAGAATAAGAGATGGAGAATTTGGAGGAGATGAAGAAAAGTATCAGGAGTACCAAGATCAAGTAATAGGACTATGGGAAACAGGGGTTATGTTAAATATGACAGCGGCCACCGCTGGCACAGAGTTATTACCAGCAGCAGGATGTGCTGATGCATATTTAGGTAACAAAATTTCTACTAATTTTAGTAATGGCAATTTTATAGGTGTCTTTAGAGGACAAAATAATACTTATGGACTTGCAGTAGGGAAAGATGTGGCAGGAGAAGAAGGAGAATCAGCGTTTAATAATGTTATAAATAATGGAGGCAAAGGATTTCTATTTCAAAGCAAAAATGGTGGATTTGGAGTTATGGGAGCTTCAAGATCAAGTAATCTTTTAGAAAACGAAAGTAGTGATCTTGTACCTACAACAGGTAATTTACCTGCGGTGCAAAATAGTGGTTATCCACCAACGATGAATTTCAATTCTAATGTGGCTAATAATCAGGCTTTAATTAATGGGAATAATCCTTTATTATTGAATGAAGGGATAAGTAATCCTAATTCAATATATAAGAGTAATCCATTAGAAAATCCAAAAGTTGCAAAAGATGTTATTGAAAATCCAGATGCAGTGTATGGCTATTCACTAAAGCCGGAATCAAAATTAAATTCTTTTGGAGTAGATTGGACAAATCCAGATGAGGTTGCATATGCACAGAGTGAAAGAATAAGATATCATGAGCATCTTGAGCAAAAGAAAGAAATGTTGAAAGATGAAATAACTAAATTACAAAATGATGGATATTCAATGGAGGATATAGCCAGAATGAAAGTTGAACAAAGAAATCAAGATAGAATTAATAATTACATTAAATCTAATAATTATGATGGATTAGAAGCAATGAAACAAAGAAATTTGGAGGAATATCAAAGAGCTGAAGGACCAACAGCAGACCAATTATATAAAAAATATGGTTCGTGGGAAGATGTTATTTATTCAAGTGTCAGAAGTAATCCTGCAATGGATGTAGTAACGGGGTTATATGATATATATGGAGGTAATTAATTATGTATGAGGAAAAAAGAAAGCATAATAAAATATGGTATAAATATAATGAGTTTATGTTTAGGGTTCAAGCTATTGATGATGAAAATTCTGTAATATGGTTAAATTATCGCTTTAAAAACCCAGCATTTTCAATGGTTATGAGAGATTTTTTGAATAGGATGGAAGAGTATCGAATACCTATAAAAGTAAATAGTATTTGGAATAAGCATAAAGGATTTGAAGTTAAAAATGCAGATGTAAAATTATTAATTGGAGAGATTATTAATTTTTGTGCTGAAAATGATGTGGAATCAATGGTTTCAAAAGATATTTATTTAAGAGATGAATGGTATGAATAATTTTTAATTGTAGCACAATGAAAATTCTATTAGTTAGATTTATTAAGGATGAAGTATTTGACAATCTGATATTGAGATCTTAAGAAATTTTAAGGGGCTGTAAAATGGATCTAATAATGAATAATAACTTAATAATTAATAAGGAAAATGTTTAAGTTTACTCGGATTTAAATTGATAGTAATGAAGAGATGTGTGATAAAATGAGGCCTGAAATGGCAGAATTTTTATATAGAGATCCTAGTTTCGATCCAGATGAAAATGGAAACAGAGTAATTATAAATAAACGTTGTGTAGGCCCAATAGAAGTAATTATTTATGGAATAACAAAAGAAAATGAATATTATCTTGATTGGACGTTTCCTGAATGCTATCCAGATGATGATGAACTTGAAAGAGATTATAAAATAATAAGTAGAGATGAAATGATTGAGGCATTGGATATAGAAATTGAGACATGTAAAAGAAATGGAAATATTGTAATGACAGATAAATATATTCAAGCGAAAAAAATAACTGAAAATTATAAATTTTAATAGATTATGAGCATATGTATGGTGGAATATGTAAAATTATTTTTGAAGAGGTACAGAATATGTCAAAAGTTTTTATAATAGCAGATACACATTTTGGAGATGAAAATATTATAGCATATGAAAAACGTCCATTTTCAAGCGTTGAAGATATGGATAAGCAGATGATCGAATTATGGAATAGTGTGGTGCGTGAAGATGATGTAGTATTTCATCTTGGAGATGTTGGTTCGTATCCATTATTGAAAATGCAGGACATTATTAAGCAGTTGAATGGCAAAAAGATACTCATTATGGGCAATCATGATAGTTATCTAACCATAAAGGAGTGGATGGAATGCGGGTTTGAGGAAGTATATAAATATCCAATTATCTACAACGAGTTTATAGTAATGCAGCATCAGCCTCCACAGTATATTAATTCTTCAACTCCATTTTTCTATTTGTATGGACATGTTCATGGAACTAAGATGTATCCTACTGTTACAAAACAATCAGCTTGTGTTAGTGTAGAACGGTGGAATTATGTTCCGGTAGAGTTTGGACATTTGAAAAAATATGTAGATGAACTACCTAAATAGAAATTTTCTAAAAGTAAAAAAATCACATGAATATAAACTTATTAGTGTAAATACTGTTTTTCATAGGATTAAGCCAGTTATCATATGTATCAACTGCTTTGCAATGTAGTTTGCATACAACAATTCATCAGGATGCTATCTGTAAGAAAGAGGATATTAATATACTTCAAGCAATATAAAATGTATGGTATATAGAAAATCGTTAGATGATTCATTAACATTTGCATACATTTAATTTAGCTTGAAGTAATTAATATCTTTTATTTTTAAACTGCTATGCTCAGACAAAAGAGAAAAATACAGGAATACCAAAAGGGATAACAATTGATGCAACAAGTGCAATATATGATCATATACAAAATGAATATGAAAATGCTAATGAAGAATTTGATCCATATTTTTATTTAAGGAGGAATGAAGGCAGTAAAAATTGATAGTGAAATCTATAGCATAATCAATTAAAATAGCTAGCGAACAAAAGGCTTTAATTTGGGAGGAAATTTAATGGGTGAAAATAGTCAATATGCAAAGATTGTTGAAGTAAGTAAAATTACTGGATATGGAGAAATGTATTGTTTACGGGCGTTAAAGGAGACAAATTGGGATGTTGAAAAGGCAGTCAAATATTTGAAAGAGCATCCACCTGTGTATTTAACATAAATAATGAAATTTTAAGCAGTAACATGAAGAATAATTCTGTCTAAGGAGTTTATATAAAGTGTTAAAAAATTCCTGTAAAGAAAAGATAGAAAATGTGATATTTGAAATTAATGATTATAATATAAATATGGATATAAAAAAGGTCATAGGCATTTTAAAGCGAATGATATAACTTATTAATAAATTTAAAAGTATATAAATAATGTTCTAAAGCGGCTAAACATCAGTGTTTCAAAGTATCATAAAATACAATAAAGTATGATTTGGTACAAGTACCTCCTAATATAGAACTCGTATAAATGAATTAATTGAATTAGAAATAATAAATCATAGCTTGAAAGATATAGAAAACTTACAAGGAATTAAATGCTATGATTGGAGTGAGAAGAATTATCATATAACTGGGAGATTAGGAAAAGTTTATTACAAGTGGTTTAATTGGATTAGGCTGGATTAAAAAATCTCTTACAAACAGAGAAGTTGGAATTACAGGAGATGGTAAAAAGAATTTATATAAACATTTTGGTATAGAACTTTAAATAATTTTATTGATGAAAATATAGTTGATAACCTAATATCGTTATGACTTACTACTGATACGGTGAACCTACCATAAGTAAATGCGGTTTTTTAAAAGGTTACAATAAGACAAATAATAATTAATATCAACTAATAGTACAGCGACTTAAAGATTATTGAAAGTAATTACGCCAATATCACAAAATGGAGAGTTGCAAATGAAATATAATGAAGATAATAATATAAAGTTTGAGGTATTTACAATTGGACAGGTTGCAGAAATAACAGGAATATCAAGGGATAGGCTAAGATATTATGAAGAAAAAGGTATTCTATATCCCACACAAAATGAAGGTAACAATTATAGAAGTTATTCTGTATCCGATATACTTACGGTTTTGTCTATAGAATTTTATCGATCTATGGATTTGAGCATGAAGGAGATTAGTTCAATATGGTCAAATAATGAACCAAAAGATATTTCTAACGTATTAGATGATAAGGAGAAAGCAATCGCTTTACAGATTGAAGAATTGCAGAAGTATCAAAGAAATATTCAAAAAGGGAAGGATGCTTGTGATAAGATTGCAAAAAATTTGAACAAATTTTCTGTACAGCCTATGCCTGCTTTTGAAGTGATAGGAGAAATATCGGATTTTACAGCTTTTTCTGAATATAAGGAAATTCATAATAGAAGAAGTAAATTAGTAGGAAAATCTATTGTCAATAGCATAAAAAGGTTGATCACTTTTTCTGAAAAAGGCATTGAGGATAACAAGATGATTATTACTAAAAATGTTATGCCAAATGTTACTGCGGATACTAATATAATGGAATATAACAAATGTTTATATACAATTGTGGAAGATTCGTTGGAAAAAGGTGATATGATGGAAGAAATGTTTGCGAAATCATTAAAGTGGGCTAGTGAAAATAATCTTAAACATAAAGGTATTGTTATCATTAATATGATTTTAATTACTGCAAATAAAAAAGCTGCTAAATCTTATCTAGAAATATTTGCTCCAATTGAATAAAAAAAGAACTTGACCTTGGGATAATACCAAGGTTTATTTTTATTGTAGATGATATGATAAAAGCGATATCATAAAATATATTCTTGGAGGAATCACGATGATAGATAAAAAAATTAAACAACTTTCCATTGTAAACTTATTAGTATTAGTATTTTTTCCTGCGTTTTTAATACTCATGACATATTTATGGTCGATACAGTTTAGAGAAACAATTCCACCATTTTTAAGTTTCATGGTTATTATTTTGGTAGTATTAATACCCATTGAGCTGGGTATTATTTTAAATTTTTCGAAAAAAGAAAATGGAAAGTTAAATCTACAAAGTGCTTTTATAGAACATGAAAAACTTTTACCCAAACAGATTATTGGAATATCAATTGTTTTAATAGTTTTCGCAGCACTGGTATTTACTGTTATCTCACCGATTGAACATAATTTTATGTTTAAGACAATATTTGGTGAGATACCGGAGTACTTCAAACTTTCATATTTTTTTAATAATTACAAAAATTATTCAAAAAGCATTATAGCGATTAGCCTTGTATTATATATTATTTGCAATGGGATCTTGGGGCCTATAGTAGAAGAATTATATTTTAGAGGACTCATTATGCCACGTATAAATAGATTTGGAAATTGGACACCAGTTATCATTGCTATTTTGTTTTCAGCTTACCACCTATTCTCGCCATGGGAATTTATTACAAGAATAATAGCTTGTTTCCCATTTGTATATTGTGTTTATAAAAAGAAAAACATTTATATTGGAATGGTAGTTCATTGTATACTTAATATGGCAAGTGCAATTATCGCTATTACTAGTCTATTGTCAAATTCAGGATTTTGGCAAAGAATATAGCATGAAACTGGCAGCTAGTGACTTCAAGGCTTCGCCTTCAAGTCTAAGGAAGTAATAGACAAGCGTATTATTATTTCTGCAATATTTATATAAAAGTATGTTGATATTGTATAATGTACAGCTGCAGGTTATTTCATTAAAGCTAGCCTATTACCTTAATTTTAACTCGCTTACGCTCAAACAAAGGAAAAGCAGTACAAGCTATAGCAAGACCTTTAAGCAGTTTTTTATAAGCTTTATTCATGGAGTTTAATTACTTGAAAGTATCGTCTTGTAGCTTGCACTTCTTATTGTTTTTATAGCCTGCCGGCAGCAAGGAATAAATTTATTAAGGAGCACTGAGTGCCCCTTTGTGGCTGCGCCACTACATAGCTTCTTGTTATTCTTATGGGTGAGTAACTATTGATGTATTCATATACATATAGTTAATTATAAAGACTTGTTGAACTATCAATCCAGTACTCTTTCAGCACACTTAAGAAGCCATCATCTATTGAATATCCTGAACTTTCTACAATAACTTTTTCTGCGCCGCAATAAGGACAAATAACAGATATATCACTATATTTTTTTATTTCATCACTGTAAAATATTTTTAGGCAGTTGATGCATCCACATTTTTCTTTTATTTTCATTATTTTATGCTTATTTATTGTATATAAATAAGCAGTGGATACAGATGATAATAATTCATCTGAAAAATAAGAGCATCTTATTTTTTTAACCTTAATTAGTTCATCAATACGGTCATCTATTAATTTTCTAACTTTATATGTAAAGAAAATTATTGTGGAAATATCTACGACAAGAACTGAAATAAATATTATGAATTCAATAGTTTGTAATTTAGTAAATTTATTAATTTCAGAATTTCCAAGAACTAAATATGCTACCCATAATACAATAAAGGCTATAGTGGAACAAGATAAAAGTGAAAATAAATATTTTTTATATTTATATCCATAATAATAGGAAAGTTTATTTTGTTTTTTAAGTTTAGAGGAGAGCCAACAAGTGCCTTGTATTTAAAACGAAAATTTTTAATTGCTTTTTTATATTCTTTAGAATATTTATCTAGAGATTGGATCTTACGAACTTCTATTGGCATAATTATTTGCTATTTTAAAAAATTTACTTTCATAAAACAATAAGGAATTTTGAAACAGATATCGAAGATAGAACTTGGCTTATGGCTTATCTCGCATTAAATAATTGCAAGGATTTAGGAAATATAGTATATGTATTTCCTTTAGTTTTTCCTTGCTTTTTTGTTATATAAATAGATGAAGGAATGTCATAAAAATCTTAGACATTCTTTTTGTTTGCCTGAAATTATGTATTTTAACAATTTTAATTAATCGCTATTATAAATAACTAGATATATTATGAGCATGTAGAATATAGTTCAATACAAGCTAAATAGTGTAATTTAGTTCTACAAGTGAATGTATGATATGAATAACGCCATTGATTTACAACTATTGAATATTTAGTGAAATATGATTTAAATCACATTCTTTTTGAGGATTTTAACTTAAAATTATGTTAAGAAACAAATCCAATTATTATTAGAGTATTCTATTTAGTAATGGTGAAAAGAGAAAGAACTAGATGTGGAAATAAAATGAAGTATAGTTTAAGGAATATTTAATATATGAAAAGACGCTCAGGAGGAAAAATAATGAACATATTTAGAAATAAGAAATTTAAGGATTTAGAAGATGAGCAAGTAATTGATGTTGAAGAAACAAAACAATTACAGGATGATACTAATAATTTTATTCAGAAAATGAGTAAGTCCTTAACTAACATTGTAAAGCAACATCATAGGGTAGATGATCAACATGATGTTTTAGGAAAGCTTGCTGATGAAGTAAAGGTGCATATGAGTGAAATTTCTATTTTAACAGAAAATACTAATGGCTTGACAGATAAATTATATTCAGAGGGGAATAATCTTATAGAAATTACAAAAGATACGGTAAAGAAATCATATGAAGGTAAAAATGCTATTGAAGAAATTGTTGAAGCAGTTAGATCTTTAGAAGATGAGAATAAGAATAATACTCAAAGTATAAACGAATTAGTAAGAAGATTTAGTAAAGTTAATGAAGTCGTAAAGTTAATAACTAATATAGCAAATCAAACTAATTTATTGGCTTTAAATGCTGCGATTGAAGCAGCAAGGGCCGGTGAACAAGGGAAAGGCTTTGCTATAGTTGCTGGTGAAATAAGAAATTTAGCAGAAATGACTAAGCAAAGTACTAAGGATATTTCAACATTAATAGGTAATATAGAAGATGAAACAAAGATTGTTATAAATAATTCTAATAAATCTAAAGAGGTTATTGCGAAAGGAGTTAATGCATCAATAAATGCGGCAGAAAAAATTGAAGAAAGTTTATCTTCAATAGGAAAAGTTGAGCAGGAAGTAAGGGACGTAATGGCAATTTTAACAAATCAAAAACAACATATTGAAAACATGAGCAAAGAAATAATGAATGTTGATGAAATATTAAAAGAGACATCAAAAACTATAATAAATCATATAGGAGAGGCGAGTATTGTAGACAGACAATTAGAAGAAATGAAAATACAACTGGAATCTTAAAAGGATAATAAAAAATACATTTTAATTAAAGTATTTTTGATTTGAATCACATAATTATAAATGGAATTCCAATATAATTAAGATATACAAATAGTGTAGGTATGTAGCTAGAATATAGTTTTACAAGGAGCTAAAGATGAAAAATAAGAATTTTAAAATCGTGGTATCAGGTGACATATGTATAAATGCGCTACAATGGGTAACATATCCTAAGATTAATAACGGCTTAAACTGGCAGACACATTTAAATATTCATAATACTTTAAAACCAGGAGAAGCATTGCTTCTGTCAAAACTTGTGGAACTCTCGATAGGGGCATCTGTACTTGCTCCACAAATACGTGATATAGAAGGAGTTTGGCAAAGAGAGTTTCTTAGTTCTACTGTGGAGTTAGATGTTTTTCCTAAATTTAATGATAAAAATAATAGTACTAAAGTTTATAGAATAAAGCGTTTAATGGGATTTACCGAAGCTATGTCGGGTATGACAAGGCTTTTGCCAATTATGAATGATGATATGAATGTGGATATGATTATATTAGATGATGAAAATAATGGCTTTAATTTTAGTAAAGACTTTTGGCCTTTAGCCTTAAAATCGACTCAAACGTCACCAATTGTAGTATATAAAATGAATAATCCTATTGATACTAATGAGCTTTGGAAGCACTTGCAAAAGTTTCACAATGAAAAAACAATAGTTATAATAAACGGTGACGATTTGCGTTCAAAGGGAGTTAACATAAGTAAAAGTCTTTCATGGGAGAGAACAGCACAAGATTTTGCTTGGCAGATTAGCAATAATCCTAATCTGGCATTTCTCTCAAAATGCCATCATCTTATAATACCTTTTGGTCTTGAAGGTGCAATCTATTATAGAAATGATAGTGCACCTGAAACCAGGTTATTTTTTCTACCTTATGGATTTGAAGGGAGTTTGGTTAAAGATTCGCAAGGCAAAATGATTGGACTTACTTCTTGTTTTGTGGCAGGTCTTGCAAGTGCAATTGTTTCCGGGAGTCAAGATAATGAAGAATTATATGAGTCAATAGGTAGTGGAATACGCAAAGGAATTGTTTCAGCCCAGAAATATTATATTGAAGGTTTTGGAGAGAATATCGAAGAATATTCATATCCCAATTCTTTAATATTTATGGAAAATGAAGATGATTTCGTGCAAAAGGAGCATGTACAAGACGTGTTAGTTCCTATTTCACATAATTCTAATTGTCGTTCTTGTTGGTATATCTTAAAGGATAAAAGTTCTACTAATTTAGCTGAAATAGCTTATGATATAGTTAAAAATGGGGTGAAAAATGCACTACAATCTATACCAATAGCACAATTTGGAGATTTAACAACAGTAGATAAAACTGAAATAGAAAGTTATAGGAGTATCAAAAATCTTATGTTGGAATACATATCCACTAAAAATACAGTTAGACCTCTTTCAATTGCAGTATTTGGTACGCCAGGGTCAGGGAAATCTTTTGGTATAGTTGAAGTGGCTAACAGCATAGCATCAAATTTAATTAGAAAGCTGGATTTTAATTTGTCTCAATTTAGATCACCAGTGGACTTAGTTAATGCTTTTCATAAAGTCAGGGATATTGTGCTGGAGGGGAAAATTCCATTAGTGTTTTTTGATGAATTTGATTCAGCCCTTGAAGGAAAACTTGGATGGTTAAAATATTTTTTAGCACCTATGCAGGATGGAGTATTTAGAGAAGGAGATTCTATTCATCCTATAGGGAAGGCTATATTTGTATTTGCTGGTGGAACAAGTAGCACATTTAAAGAATTCTGTGGAGAAGATTTTGAAGATAAAAATGATCAAAAAAAGTTTTTGCTTGAATTTAAAGGGGCTAAAGGACCAGATTTTATAAGCCGATTAAGAGGTTATGTAAACATCTTAGGCCCTAATCAAACTGATGAGAAATGGGATCATTTATTTATAATTAGAAGAGCAATGCTACTGCGTTCACTACTAGAACGTAAGGTATCACATCTTATTAATGACAATGGGGAAGCTCAAATTGATGATGGGGTACTTCGAGCATTACTTAAAATAAAGAGATATAAACATGAATCAAGATCTATGGAAGCAATAATGGAAATGAGCATGTTGACAAATGCAAAAAAGTGGGAACAATCACATTTGCCATCTAAAGAACAATTAAAGTTACATGTAGATGAGGAACAATTTCTGCGTCATTTAATGCATGATGCATTCTATAGTGAAAAAATTGAAAATCTTGCAAAGTCTATATATGAGCAAAATAAGGATAAAAATTTAGATAATATAATTCCATGGCAGGAACTAAGTGAAGAACTTAAAGATTCCATTAGGTATCAAGCGAAAAACATTCCTAATGATTTACTTAAAATAAACTATGATGTTGTATCAGTTAAAGAAAGTGAGCCATTTATAGAGTTTACAGCTAAGGAATTAGAAATTTTAGCTAAGAATCAACATACGAGTTGGTATAAGTATAAGAAAAAATTGGGCTGGAAGTATGGGGAGGTTAAAGATAATATCCAAAAAACTGATCCTGCTGTTGTGAATTGGGATAACTTATCAGACCATAAGAAAAAAGAGATATATGAAATGGTAAAAGCTTGGCCAGAAATACTAGCAAAAGAGAACTTTAAAATAGAAAGATTAAAATTCTTGTGTTATTGTGAAACTCAATCTTGACATTACATTAATATATTAGAGATTTAACTAAAAATTACATTTAAATATAAAGAAATTTTAATATATATTTGATTTAAGTCACATCTTATTAAAAGTAATAAAGTTATAATAAAGTCAGAAGTAACAAAAAAGTTCTAATAATTAGATAATAAATTTAGGAGGAATCAAATATGTTAAATTTTACTGCAACTGTGGATGCTAGAAAATATGAGCCAAGAGATAAGCATCCTGTTATTTTTAAAACTTTCGAAGGATTAGCATCTGGCGAAAGAATGGAACTTGTAAATGATCATGACCCGCGTCCATTGCATTATCAGTTTATAATGGAGCTCCCAGAAACATTTGAATGGGAATACTTAGAAGAGGGACCTGAGGTATGGAGAGTTGCAATTACAAAAAAATAAATTTTTAAAAAAGATGTCTTAGATATCGATCTGAGTCATCTTTTTTTATTTACAAGAAAATTATTCTTTGAAAGATTAAAGGTTTATTTTTCTTTTAATTTTATATATGAATACTTATTTTCAGGGGTTGGCAATTCTTTTAAGTATAATCTAACAGAAAACTGCATATATTAAGGTTTGAATTATGCAGTTTATAGAAGTTGTGAAGTGGAATTTAACTAATAGGAGGAATTAGCATGAAGGAACTTAGAAATGGAGTATATTGGGTTGGGGCTACTGACTGGGCAGTAAGGAATATTCATGGAAATGAATTATCTACACATAGAGGAAGTTCATATAATTCATATCTTATTAAAGATGAGAAAACTGTTCTTATAGACACTGTGTGGGAACCCCTAACTGATATATTTCTTAAAAATTTAAGTGAGGTAACTGATATATCAAAGATTGACTACGTGGTTATGAATCATGGAGAACCTGATCATTCAGGAGCGTTACCTGCATTAATGGAGTATATTCCTAATGTAACAGTTTTTGTTTCAAAAAAAGGTTTAGAGTCAATACAAAAGCATTATCATAAGGAATGGAATTTTAAGGTTGTTTCCACAGGGGATAAAATAAATATAGGAAAAAATGAACTTGTATTTATAGAGGCACCTATGCTTCATTGGCCTGATAGTATGTTCACATATCTTACTGGGGAAAATATATTGTTCTCTAATGATGCCTTTGGACAGCATTATGCCTCTTCAGGTATTTTTAATGACGAAGTAGATGAAGCAGAAGTTAATCAAGAAGCTCTTAAATATTACGCTAATATACTCACTCCTTTTAGTAGACTAGTTACCCAAAAAATAGATGAACTTAAAAAACTTGGAGTACCTGTAGACATGATAGCTCCAGCTCATGGCATAATTTGGAGAAAAGATCCTATGGCAATAGTGGAAAAATATTACGAGTGGGCAGCCGGAAAATCAAATAAAAGTGTAGTTGTTGCATATAACTCAATGTGGGGAGCTACCCACAAAATGGCTGAATTTATAGGTAAAGGCATAGGAGAAGCAGGAGTCGAATATAAAATATTCAATGTTGGAACTTCAGATAAAAGTGATATATTGGCTGAAGTTTTTAAAGCAAAGGGAATAATACTTGGATCATCAACGGTTAATAATGGGCTCTTAACTTCATTATTACCTCTTATTGAAGACTTAATTGGACTAAAATTTAATAATAAAGCAGGTGCTGCTTTTGGCAGCTATGGATGGAGTGGAGAATCAACAGACATTCTTACAGATTATCTAACAAAAGCTAGAATTAAAGTTGTTGATAAGGGATTAAAATTGAAATACATGCCAAATGATGGCGAACTTGAAGAGTGTATAGCCTTTGGAAAAAATTTTGCGGAGAAGATATTAGAAGAGTTTTAAATATCAATAGTTGCTTAATAGATTTAAAACATGATTAAATAAAATAATGTTATATTTAATACTCAAAGAACCTTATGAGAGTGATGCAGTCATTTGTTTAATCTCATAAGGTCCTTTTGGGTGATATTTATGATTATTTTAAATTGCGCCAAGTAGCAGGTCAGAAGTATATGTAACTATTCTATCAATGTTTTTTAGGTTGTCTTCTTTTAATGAAAATCTAATTCTTAGAGGTAATTCTATATCAGTCATACCAGTAGCTTTAATTGTATCAGAAGTATTTAATACTTTTAAACTAGTTTCATTTAAATAGTCTTGTACAACCTCTATAGCTTCTCCACTCCATCCATAAGAACCAAATGCTGCACCTAGCTTGTTTTCTATGGCTTTATTTTATAGCTATTTAATCAATTAAAATATGATTTAAATCAAATACTTATTATTTTTCGTAAAGATAAAAGTTCGTAATATTTTAGGCTTATTACGTTATTAAGGGAAAAATGAAAATATTTATTTGGATTTGATTTGAATCACATTTTATTAGAATTGATAAAGCTATAATGATGTCAAAGGATAAATAAAAAAACTCAAAAATAGAAAGAGTTAGGAGGAATTTATATGAAGATTATATACTTTAGTCAAACTGGAAATACAGAAAAGATGGCAAATTTAATATTACAAGGAATAGAAGCAGAAGGTAAAAAAGCTGAATTACTTGAAGTGTCAACAGTAACCATTAATGATATTAAAGATGAGGAGATTCTTATTTTAGGGTGTTCCGCTTATGGATCTGAAGAATTAGATGAAAGTGAAATGGAACCATTTGTAAAATCTTTAGAAGGAAATATAGCAGGAAAAAAAGCAGCACTTTTTGGTTCATATGGATGGGGCAATGGTGAATGGATGGCAGAATGGGAAAAGAGAATGGAATCATATGGAGCTATATTAATAAATGAAGGCTTAACAATACAAGAATCCCCAGAGGGTGAAGATGAAGAAAGATGTATAGATTTTGGAAAATTAATAGCAAAATCAGAATAACAAGAACCAGCAAATAAGGAGCGTAATCTCCTTATTTGTTCATGTAATAGGTATTAATTATTCAGCTCCCTTTTTAGTTCTACCAGATTTAATTAAAAAATTATGTTCAAAATATTCAACAACGGTTAATAATAGTGATGTAATTAATGCACCCCAAAAAGTTATAATAACATTCATAAAAACAAATTGACTTAAGTAAATTATTGCAAATGCTACTACAAAATCAGATATTGTACTCACCCAGAATGTTCCATTCTTTAGAATTAAAACTTCCATCATATGAGCAACAATAGCTAAAACAATGCCTACAATTAAAGCTTGAGTAAATGTATAACCAAGTCCAAAAATATAATTGGTAATTAGCAAAAGAATAGGACAAAGAATTAATTTCATTATTAAACCAGTCATAAAAAGCACCTCCTTCATAGAAATATTACATAATATAATTTAACCAGGCAAAAATTATATATACTGCAGTTTGGTTATTTTCAAAATTCATCTTGACATTGTAAACGGTTATGATAGAATAAAAATATAGCTACCATACAAGTATGGTAAAAATAAGAATATAATTTATAAGCAAATAGAATTATATTTGATGAAACTTTGTATTTATATTGACACTTAAAACAATAGTGATAAAATAAAAGCATAACTACCATACAAGTATGGTGGATCTTAATTAAATAAGAAATATGGGTATAATAAAAGTGTGGTATAAATACAGGATGGAAAATAGAAATATAACTACCATACAAGTATGTTACCTATAGACGAAGGAGAAAGTATAAAATGGTTTTAGAATTAAATAAGAATACAACAAGCAAAACTATATATTATAAGCTCAGGGAAGAAATTATTAATTTATATCTTGAGCCTGGTACAAATATTTCTGAAAAAGAACTTTCAGAAAAGTATAGTGTAAGTAGAACTCCGGTAAGAGAAGCTCTTGTACGTTTAGCTCAAGAAGGATTAGTAAATATTTATCCTCAAAAAGGAACTGTTGTTTCTCTAATTGATTTATCAGCGGTTGAAGAAGGTCGATTCTTGCGTGAACATCTAGAAAGAGCTGTAGTAAAAGAAGCTTGCAAGGAATTTTCACAGGAAAACATACTAGCATTAGAAATGAATTTGAAACTTCAAAAAATGTATATAGAAAATCATGATAATAAAAAACTTTTTGAAGCTGATGAGCAATTTCATAAGATAATTTTTGAAGGCTGCAACAAAAAAAGAATTTGGAACAGCATTAATGATGCAAGTACTGAATTTCAACGAATTCGAATATTAAGATTGTCAACTAACTCCAGTTGGGATAATATTTATCAACAACATAAAGAAATTTTTAATGCTATAAAAAATAAAGAAATCGAAAAAGCTGAGGAAATCATGGAAAAACATTTGAATATGGTTATCTTTGATAAGAACCAAATAAAAGAAAATTATCCTAATTACTTCAAAGAATAGATTAATCTTTAGATTTATAAAAAGTTATTATTATATATTAATTTGAATTTTATATTTAGGGAGGTGAGGCTTATAGAGAGGATAAAATTTTAATTTATCGTCTTTCCACATAAATTGTTTATGGGGAATTATTATGAAAAATAATATTGGATAAATGACAGGAGGGGATACTATTATGAAAATGGGTTTTAGATGGTACGGAGAAGGAAATGATACCGTAACCCTTGAACAAATTAAACAAATTCCTGGAGTTACAGAAATTGTTTGGGCTCTTCATGATATGGCAGCTGGTGATGAATGGCCAATGGAAAAAATTCTTGAAGTAAAAAAAGCAGCTGATAAATATGGATTTAACATTGATGTTGTAGAAAGTGTCAATGTTCATGAAGATATTAAGTTAGGATTGCCTACAAGAGATAAATATATTGAAAATTATAAGAAGACTATTGAAAAGTTAGCTAAGGTAGGAGTTAAAGTGATCTGTTATAACTTTATGCCTGTATTTGATTGGCTAAGAACAGATTTGTATAAGAAAGCAGAAGATGGATCTACAGCTCTTTTCTATGAAAAAGCAAGAATTAATGATATTGATCCGATGGAACTAGTTAACAAAATAGCATCTAATCCAGATCTTACAATGCCTGGTTGGGAGCCTGAAAGATTAAAGAATTTAACACAGCTTTTTGAAGCATATAAAAATGTAACAGAAGAAGATTTATGGAATAACTTAAAATATTTCTTAGAACAAATTATTCCAGTAGCTGAGATCAATGATATAAAGATGGCAGTACACCCGGATGATCCGCCTTGGTCAATTTTTGGATTACCAAGAATAGTTAAGAATAGAAATGACTTAGCAAGATTATTAAAGCTTGTTGATAGTCCATATAACTGCTTAACACTTTGCAGTGGTGCTATAGGATCAGATCCTAATAACAATGTACCATCTATGATAAGAGAATTTGGAAATAGAATTGCATTTGCTCATATTAGAAATGTAAAGATTTATGAGAATGGTGACTTTATTGAAACATCTCATAGAACTTGTGACGGTTCATTAGATATATGTGATATAGTGAAGGCGTATCATGAAGTAGGATTTACAGGATATGCAAGACCAGACCATGGAAGACACATTTGGAATGAGAAGTGCAGACCGGGTTATGGACTTTATGATAGAGCTCTTGGAATTATGTATATATGGGGAATATGGGATTCTCTTAAAAGAAATAAATAAAAAGAGACATAAACAAAACTTTTGATTTCAAAGAAATTTAGCTCGTAGGATCATAAAATAAAAGAGATAAGTAATGATATTAATCCTATTAGCAATAGTTTTAAAGAGGTGAAAAAATGAATAATGCCAAGATAGTACTAAACAAGGAAAGTATAAAAGACAGTACTTTATGGGAAAAAGCTGGGATTGAAATTCCAAAGTTTGATTACGATAAGATGTCTACTTCAACAAAGGAAAATCCTACATGGATCCATTTTGGAGCAGGGAATATATTTAGAGGATTTATTGCAATGCTGCAACAGCAATTATTAAACAAGGGTAAAGTAAGTGGTGGTATTGTTGCTGTAGATGGACATGATTGTGATATGATGGACAAAATTTATACGCCTTATGATAATTTAAGCTTGCTTGTAATTATGAATCCAGATGGAAGTTTAGATAAGAAAGTTGTAGGAAGTATAGGTGAAAGTTTAGGTGCAGATTATTCAAGAGAAGAAGAGTGGAAGAGATTACACGAGATATTCTCAAGTCCATCATTACAAATGGCAAGTTTCACTATAACGGAAAAAGGTTATAGTGTGAAAAATATTTCTCAAAATGATTTGACAGATGGTTTAAACCACCCAAAAAGTATCATGGCTAAGGTTGCATCACTTGCATATACAAGATATAAGAATGGTAAATTACCCATTGCTTTTGTTAGTATGGACAATTGTTCACATAATGGCGAAATACTTCATAGTTCAATTGAAACAATCGTAAAAAAATGGATAGAAAATGGTTTAGTAGAGGAAGAGTTTCTTAAGTATATCAATAATAATGAGAAAGTGTCATTCCCTTGGAGCATGATAGATAAAATAACCCCAAGACCATCACAAGCTGTTAAGGAATCATTAGAAAAAGAAGGCTTTAAAGGTATGGATATTATATGTACAAAGAATAATACTTATGCTGCTCCATTCGTTAACGCAGAAGGACCACAATATCTCGTAATAGAGGATAACTTTCCAAATGGGCGCATGCCTTTAGAAGAAGCTGGTGTATTTTTAACAAATAGAGAAACTGTTGAAAGAGTTGAAACTATGAAGGTATGTACTTGCTTAAATCCATTACATACTTCTTTGGCAGTTTTTGGATGTTTGCTTGGATTTAATTTAATTGCAGATGAAATGAAAGATCCGGCCTTAAAAAAATTGGTAGAGAAAATTGGATATGAAGAAGGAATGCCGGTTGTAGTGAACCCTGGAATATTAAACCCAGAGGATTTCATTAAAGAGGTAGTTGAAGTTAGACTTCCAAATCCTTATATACCTGATACGCCACAAAGAATTGCTTCAGATACTTCCCAAAAAGTTGGTATAAGATTTGGAGAAACAATTAAAGCTTATATAAAAAGAGAAGATTTAAATCCAAAAGAACTTAAATATATCCCTCTTGTTATTGCAGGATGGTGCAGATATCTAATGGGAATTGATGATAATGGAAATGCTATGGAATTAAGTCCTGATCCGTTATTAGATGAACTAAGAAAATATATAGCTGGTATAAAATTGACTTCTACAGAATCAGTAGTAAGTAGCTTAAAGCCAATACTAACAAATGAAGAAATTTTTGGAGTAAATCTTTATACTGCAGGTTTAGGAGAGAAAATTGAAGGCTATTTTAATGAATTAAATTCAGATACTGGCGCTGTTAGAGCAACTTTGGATAAATATCTAGAGTGTGAGTAATCAGAGATGATACTTGAATATACACAAAAAAATAAACATTTTTATCATTCTTCATTTATTATCTGCCCAATAATATCAACAAAGAATGATAAGAAATGTTTAAGAAAATTAATATGAAATTCATTATAACATAAATTATGCTAATTAACAACCTTATGAGTATACAGGAGTATTCTTAAGTAAGGTCGTTAATTTAGCTAAATACAAAAATATGTAATTCAAAATAAATAAGGTTAATATATAAAATTAAAGAAAACGTTGTAGTAAAGTATTGAATATATACAACTTACAATAAAGTGCGTGAATTTATATATTGTGTATTATTAACCCATTCAATACTTTACAAATAGGAAATATTTATTTGAAAGTAGGATGACGAATATGAAAAATTTCATGGATGAGAATTTTTTACTATCTAATAAAACTGCTATAGATTTATATCATAATTATGCTAAAGATTTACCTATTATTGATTATCACTGTCATATTGATCCAAAGGAGATATATGAAAATAAAAAATTCAATAATATAACTGAAGCATGGCTTTATGGTGATCATTATAAATGGAGAGCCATGAGAAGCAACGGGATTGATGAAAAATATACCACTGGAGATGGAAGTGATTATGATAAATTTTTAGCTTGGTCACAAACTATACCTATGTCCATTGGGAATCCTCTTTATCATTGGACTCACTTAGAACTTCAAAGATTCTTTGGAATATATGAACCACTTGATGAAGATACTGCTCCTGCAATTTGGAAAAAAGCTAATGAATTACTAAATGGAGAAGGCTTTAATGTTAGAGACTTAATTATAAAATCAAATGTTGAAACTATATGTACAACAGATGATCCTATTGACACATTAGAATATCATATAAAAATTAAAGAAGATAGTAGCTTCAATGTAAATGTTTTACCTACTCTAAGACCAGATAAGGGAATCGAAATAAATTTAGACGGTTTTGTTTCATGGGTAAAAGATTTAGAACAAATATCTGAAATAACTATAAATAATTATGATGAGTTTCTACAAGCTCTTGATTCAAGAATAAGATTTTTCCATTCAGTTGGATGCAGGATAGCAGATCATGGTATAGATGGCGTTGTAGTTTATGCAGATGCATCAAGAGAAGAAGCGTCAGCTATATTTGCAAAGGCTTTAAAAGGTGAAACCATAAGTATTGATGAAGAAAAGAAGTATAAAACCTACACATTAAGACATGTATTCAAGCTTTATCACGAGCTAGGTTGGACTATGCAGCTTCACATTGCAGCTCTTAGAAGTAATAATACAAAGATGTTCGAAAAAATAGGAGCTAATACAGGTTTTGATTCAATTAATGATGAAAGTATAGCTTATCCATTATCTAGACTTTTAGATTCAGTAGACAGAGAAAATTCTCTTCCAAAAACTATTTTATATACATTAAATCCAAAGGATAACTATGTTCTTGGTACTATGATAGGCAATTTTCAAGGGGATGGAATTCCAGGAAAAATGCAATTTGGAGCAGCATGGTGGTTCAATGATAACAAGGATGGAATGATTGAACAAATGAAAGCTTTAGCAAACCTAGGATTATTGGGACGTTTTGTTGGGATGTTAACGGATTCAAGAAGTTTCTTATCATACACTAGGCACGAATACTTTAGAAGAATTGCTTGTAATTTAATTGGAGAATGGGTAGAAAACGGAGAAGTACCTAAAAATGATAAATTATTAAAAAGAATTGTTCAAGGTATATGCTACAACAATGCAAGAGAATATTTTGGATTTAACGGAAAATAACTTGGGAATACTTAATTGATGAAAGAGAGGAAAAGTATATGTCAAATAAAAATAGAAAAATTACCATAGCTAGAGGCGTTGGTTATGGACTAGTTGATTTAATGGGTGGTGGCGCATTTACCATCATCGGAGCATTCTTACTATTTTTTTATACAACATTTGCTGGATTAACTCCAATTGAAGGAGCTTCGATTATTGCCATTGCCCGTATTGTAGATGCAGTTGCCAGCTTATTTATAGGTGGTATATCTGACAATTTCCATAAAACGAAACTTGGAAAAATATTTGGAAGACGTCGTTTCTTCTTATTAATTGGAGCGCCTTTAATGGCTGATTATGTGTTGTTATGGGTGACAGGAAGAAGCTATACGTTTTATCTAGTTACTTATCTATTATTTGAAATAATTGCTGCAATGGTTTTAATTCCATGGGAAACTTTGCCGGCGGAAATGACAAAGGATTTTAATGATAGAACTAAATTATCTGCATCAAGAATGTTTATTTCTGCGACAGGTACGTTCTTAGCTACTTTTGTTCCAGGAAGATTAATAGCTCTTTTTGGTGATAAGACCCCACAAGCTTATTTTATTAATGGTTTAGTTTTTGCTATCTTATATGCAATTTGCATCTTAATATCACATAGAGTAACATGGGAAAGAGAACTTACTCCTGAAATGGAAAGAGAATTAGATGCTAACCAAAATAGAAGTGTTGGGGAACGTATAGCAGGAGTTGTAAAAGTGGCTGGTGATTATGTTTCTACATTGAAGGTTAGAGCTTTTAGAAAACATTTAGCAATTTATATATGTTCATTTACTGCTAAAGATCTATTTAATTCTGTATTCATATATTTCTGTGTTTATAATTTAACTATTTCATCAGTTACCGCTGCTAATTTACTTTCTGTTAGCATCATTGGTATACCTGTAACAATTTTAGGTGGATTTTTAATGATCAAAATTGGACCAGGTAATTTGTATAAGTTTTCGTATACAACTATGATTATATGCATATTAGGATTTTATGGTGTATATATAGCTGGATTAGGGTCAAATATTGCTCTATTATTTGTAATTGCTACTATTTATCAAGTTGGAAGAGCTTTATTAGAATTTACTCCATGGAATGTATTCCCATTCATTCCTGATGTTGATGAGATGATTACAAGGCAAAGAAGAGAAGGTCTTTTTGCAGCTGTTATGACATTCACTAGAAAGAGTAGTGTTGCTATAGCTACATTTGTTATCGGTGTTGTATTACAAAATGCTGGTTTTGTTAAAGGACAAGCAACTCAATCACCAGAGGTATTATCAACTATTGCAGGTCTTTTAACTGTTGGATGTATATCATTACTTGTTGTAGCTTTATTTTTTGCTGCTTCTTTCAAGCTTAATAAAAGAACACACGGTATATTGGTAGATGAAGTTGAACGCTTGAAAAATAATGGTTTAAAACAAGAAGTTAGTTCAGAAACAAAAGCAATTGTTGAAAATCTTACTGGATATAAATATGAGAAGGTTTGGGAAGATACTACTGTATAGAAAATTTTTAAATTAATAAAAAGTTTGTTAAGTTAAAATATAAAAAAGTATATCCTATCTCTATAAATATTTTAACTTGATTACTATAGCTGTCTTAAGATGGAAAATCGATTTCTATTTTGAGGCAGCTAATTTTAAATAAAATAATCATATAAGTGAGGAGATTTTAATATGAATAGTAAAATTAATTGCCTATATTGCTATAAGGATGAAAAACTTGACAATTTAATGATTGAAATATGTAAGCTTAATGTATCCACCCTTTATTTGTTTAAGGAACAAAGTCATAAAGGAAGATGTATTGTTGCATATAACAAACATGTAAATGAATTATTTGAGTTAGAAGAAAAAGAATTAGAATTATTTATGAAAGATGTTACAAGAGCAGCTGCTGTAATTAAAAAGTCCTTTTCACCTGATAAAGTGAACTATGGAGCATATTCAGATACACTTCCTCATCTTCATTTTCATTTAGTTCCTAAATATAAGGATGCTTACTCATGGGGGGGAGTATTTGAAATGAATCCACAGAAAGTATATCTTAGTGATGAGGAATATAAGAAAAGAATTGATATCATAAAAGAAAACTTAAAAAACTAGAGATTATATACATGGAATTATATTATTATAACTAGAATAAATTAATAGTTGAATAGACTATTTAATAGGTGGTAAATATGTACATATCTATACCAAATAATTTTATAGTTTCTGTCTATTATAATGAAGAAATTTTAAGAATAAAAAAAGTTCAATTGAAAAAATATACTGGAGATTACATTTTTTTTAATAAACTTAAATATAGAAAGGATTTGGTAATAGGAGTTTCTTTACCTAATCAAAGAGATGAGAGATGGATTAAGGACAGGCAGGCTATGGAGGCATATGCTAAGGAAAAAAAAGTTATTTTAAAAATAGAAGATGCTGAATATGACGTCGCTAGACAGGAATCACAGGTAGGCAGTCTAATATCACAAGGAATAGATGCACTAATTTTAGTAGCTATAGATGTAAACACAGCAGGAAGTATGGTTGAAAAAGCTAAGCAGGCAGGAGTTAAGGTAGTAGTTTATGAGGCGCTTATATTAAATACCGATTTAGAGGTTTTTGTTGCGTTCAGTCACTTGAGGGCTGGAGAAATTCAGGGGCGATTTCTCATTACTAAAGTTCCAAGAGGAAATTATATTATTTTGTATGCGGACCTCCCATATGATACTTCCTTAAGAGATGGTGCTATGGAATATATACAACCATTAGTTATTATAGGAAATGTAAAGATAGTTGCAGAAAAACCAATTAAGAACTGGGATCCCAATATTGCTTTTCAAGCAGTAAAAGAAGTTTTAGCTGCAAATCCAAACAGTAAAATAGATGCGCTATTAGCACCAAATGATTCAATAGCAGGTGCCTCAATTCAAGCATTACAAATGCAGGGCTTAGCAGGAAAGGTAGTTGTAACTGGGCAAGATGCAGAATTAGCTGCTGTTAAAAGGATAATCCAAGGAACTCAGTCAATGACACTGTTTAAAGATACTAGGGAATCATCAAAAAAAACTATAGATACAGCAATACAACTTATTGAAGGAAAGACTATATTAACTGAGACGGCTATGTTTAATGGTAAAATGCATGTACCATCAATTCTTATTACACCGGTGCTTGTTGAAAAGAGTAGTATAGATGAGGTACTTATAAAAAGTGGATATTTTACAAGGGCAGAGGTTTATGGAAGTTAATATGGGTTTGTTTTGCAGAATGTATATAATTCAAGGCTTATAGTATAGCCTTGTTTTTTTTGCTTACTTTTTTAAAATAAACGAAATAAAACTAATTATTTCCATATTGTTATTTTCCAAGCAGCTAGATTTTGAATCATTAAATAAATGGAATAAAAATATACATAGTATTAATGCAAGTAATATTTAGGAGTAAAATATGGCTGCTTCACGTGACTGTAATTTATATTATGATCCAAATACTGCAAATTATTTGATAGAATATAAAGGTAACTTTAAAGAACGAATAGATAAAATATCTTATGCTTGTGGTGATATAATTACAGACACTATTGGGGTGGTATCAGTGCAAGAAAAAGATCTTGATAGACTCTTAAAGGATGTTCCGGAAATTGTTTTTTATGATTTTAGTACTGCATATGTATTACAAGACATCTCACCTTCATCTGTAGATAATATAAATAATATTAAAATAAATCCTTATTTAGACTTAAATGGAAGAGGGGTATTAATAGGAATAGTAGATACAGGAATAGACTACTTGAACGATGAATTTATAAGAGAAGATGACACATCAAGAATAGTTAGCATATGGGATCAATCAATTCGTGAACATACAGATAAGTCTGTATATATTGGCCAAACTTATTCAAATAACCAAATAAATCAAGCAATTATTGAGTATAGGAATAAAAGAGATCCATACAAAATTGTGCCTTCAAAAGATGAAAATGGGCATGGTACTAAGGTTGCGGGAATTATAGGGGGAAGAGGAGTTAGTAGTCAATTTCAAGGTGTTGCAAATCAAAGTAACTTTGTAATTGTAAAATTATTTGAGTCGACTAATTTTAGGAGAATATTACAAGAAAATGGAGTGCCGTATACTCCTGTGTATAATGCTTCTGAAATTGTTGGAGGGTTAGAGTATTTAAAAAGAGTAGCGCAACAGCTCAAACAACCAATGGTGATTTATATTGGTGTTGGGAGTACTGAAGGAAGTCATGATGGCCAAAATTTAATTTCTAGATATGTAACATCTTTAGGCAGCATTAGGGGATTGTGTTTTGTAGCTGGAGTTGGAAATGAAGGAGATTCACAAGGACATGCATCGGGATATTTTAAAAATGCAGGAGAAACAAAAGTAGTAGATCTAAGAATATCGAAAGAAATGAAGCGCTTTCATATAAACATTTGGGTACGAAGACCAAATGTTGCTTCTATAAATGTAATTTCACCTACTGGAGAAGCTTCGTCAGTTATTGAATCAAAAATAGATAAAACTCAACCAGTTAAATTTATTTTCTTAAATACGAGTATGGTTGTTAGATTTTACTCACCTGAACATTTTACTGGGCATCAAGTAATAAGTGTTGATTTTACTGATATAAAACCAGGAATATGGAGTTTTAATTTAATAGGAGAGTATGTAATAAATGGGAGATACGATATATGGCTTCCACCAAAAAGCACTTTACCAGAGAATACAATATTCCTTGAATCTGATCCGTTTATTACAATAACATTACCAGCATTGGCGGTTAATGTAATTACAGTAGCTTATTATGGAAATAATAATGCATTAATAGCTGCTTCAGGAAAAGGGTTTAATGCTAATGGTTTAATTAACCCTGATGTTGCAACTATAGGAGTAAATATTTTAACCACAAAGGTTGGAGGAGGTGTTACTACCTTTTCAGGAAGCTCAGCGGCAGCAGCAGTAGTGGCTGGAGGCTGTGCACTTTTATTACAATGGGGCATTGTTCAGGGAAACGATAAAACTATGTATACAAAAAAAATGAGAAGTTATTTGATGTATGGTGCGACTAGAAATCAATCTACTAGATATCCAAGTAGAGAAATTGGGTATGGTGACTTTGATTTGCTAGGAACTTTTAATGTACTTAGCAGGACATTCACAAGGATAATGTCAATAGAAAATACACATAACGATAACTCAAAATATAGAAATAAAAGTAGTGAGTATAGTGAATATTATGTTAATAATTTATTTATTAGAATTCCAAATGAAATATATGGAGGAATTTAAGTGGATAGAAGTTTTAGGGCTCCAAGGGAGATTTTTTCAGATAAAAACTATTTTCATTATGTAGTCCAATATGAGGGGAATATAGAGGAAGAGGTCTCAAAACAACCAGGATATTATGTAACTATAATTAATGATAGATATGCAATAATATCTGCAAATAGAGAACTTGAATTAAATATAAAACCGCCATTTTTTTCTACAATAGTATATGTTGCAACGCCAGACATATATACTCTTCAAGAAATTTCACCAATAGAAGCATCCGGGGCAAATTTTTTACAATTAGAATTACCATTAAGATTAACTGGTCAGGGGGTTGATGTGGCAATTATAGATACTGGTATTGATTATTTAAATGAAGAATTTATAAGGGAAAATGGAGAAACTAAAATTGAATATATTTGGGATCAGACAATTACTTCTGTGGGATCAAATGAAAATAGTGATGTACCATTTGGAACTACCTATGATAAAAATAATATACAAGAAGCTATAAATGCCTTTAGAGCTGGAAGATCGCCTTTTGATATAGTTCCATCGAGAGACGAAAATGGACATGGAACTAATATGGCTGGAATAATTGGAGCACTAGGTAAAAATCCAAATTTAAAAGGAATGGTTCCAGATTGTAATTTTGTAATTATAAAATTAGTTGAGAGTTTAGCATATAAATCACTTTTTAATATACAGATACCAATATTTGATATTGTGGCAGCTTTTACAGCTATTGAATTTTTGCATAGATACTCATTGCGCAGCAATAGACCAATGGTTATATATTTTCCTCTTGGGAGTAACTTGGGCAGCCACAGAGGAAATGGTATTTTAGAGCAATTTATGGATGCAGTATCTTTAACTAGCGGAATAGCTATAGTTGCACCTGCTGGAAATCAAGGGGCAAGTCAAACTCATACATCTGGTACTGTTTCACAAGTTAATGAATCTAGAGCAATTCAATTATATATTTCCCCAGAACAAAAAAATATTGTAATAGATATATGGGTTGATTCACCAAATATAATGTCATTAAGTATAGTATCACCTTCAGGGGAAAGCACTGGAACAATAAGCACTCAAATTGGAGCTTTAGATACGTATTCATTTGTATTTGAAAATACATCAACAATAATTAATGCTTATCTTCCCGAGGAGTATACAGGTGATCAATTAATGCGGATTAGATTTTTCAACGTTAGGGAAGGTATCTGGAATCTTGTATTAACTGGCCAGCTTATTCTAGATGGAACATATAATGCGTGGATACCACAAGAAGGAGTAAGTATAGGTGGGACAAGGTTTGTTTCATCAGATCCATATGGAACAGTTATGAGTCCAGGCACTTCTGATTATGTACTTACTGCAGCTGCATATAATCAAACTAATAATACTATTTTGAATTATTCTGGAATGGGATTTTTAAATGACTATACAAGCAGAGTAGATATTGCGGCAGGAGGTGTAAATGCATTAACTGTAGCTCCAAATAATGAAACTGCAATTATTAACGGAACAAGTGTTGCTGGAGCAGTTGTGACTGGAGCATGTGTGATGCTATTTCAGTGGGGAATTGTGGAAAAGAACGATCCTAATATATATTCTCAAACTATAAAAACATATATTCAAAGAGGTTCAGTTCAAAGAAGTGGGGATATATACCCAAATCCACAATGGGGCTATGGAGTGCTGAATGTATTAAAGATGTTTCAAAGTATGGTATAGAGATAACTTTATATATGCATTAACATATATAAAGTTATAAATTAAATGTATTCTTAATATTATCCCTACTATTTTGTATTTGAGAGCAAAGCATTATTTCTTTGAAGCATTAATAAATGCCTCAAAAAGTTTAAGCATTTTTTTATCATTATAAACAGTCATAATTTCAGGATGAAATTGAACCCCAACAACAAAATCTTCGTTACATTTTTCAATACCTTCAATTACTTTATCCTTTGAGTAAGCAGTAACTTTAAAACCTGAAGCAAGATTTTTAATTGCTTGATGATGAAAAGAGTTACTTATAACTGAATTTCCTAAAATACTATGTAAAATTGAATCTTCAATAATATCTACAGTATGGGTTGCTGCGCCATCCTTTGTTTGTTGTTGGTGTTTTATGTAGCATCCTTCCATATCTGATAAATCTTGATACAAAGTGCCGCCAAAGGCAACATTTAATATTTGATGTCCTCTGCATATAGCTAGAATAGGTTTTTTAAGCTCACAAGCTATTTTGGCTATTAAAACATCAAAATCATCTTTATCAGGATAAATATATCCTAATTTAGGGGAAGGTTCTTCATTATATAATAAAGGATTAATATCTATACCTCCGGAAAGAAGAACACCATCGAGGAGTTCCACTTGTCTTCTTACAGACTCTTCATCGGAAACTATGGGTAAAACTATAGGAATTCCACCAGCTTTAATTACTGATTCAACATAATCATTACTAAGAGATTCTATAACAGAATGAGAATAAGCTGTTTCATGCTTAATAACTCTGCCAGAGTTTATACCAATAATAGGTTTTTTCATAACAATGCCGCCTCCATTAAGAATATATATAAATTATACTATATAGGGACAAATAAATAATGTCAATTATGGGTTGTTGGAATATCAATAAAAATCTGTTAGGAATATATGCGAAGATAAGTAAAAATATATTTACAAAATAAATAAAGGAAGTACAATAGAAGTAAAAGCAATAGTAAATAAATGCATAAGATAAAAGAAATAACTCTAGGGGGATATATCATTAAAATGAAAGGATTTCTTAAAACTATCATAATTTTATTTATATCAATGCAACTTTTTACGGTAACAGCACTTGCCTATGAAAGTGTTGGAAGAATGAAGGATATGGAAGATAATATTTACAAGCATTTAGAAAATAGAGATAATAATTTTACTATTCTATATACTGGAGCAAGGAAAGAATTCGAGGATAATATACGTGATTGTATTACAAATGCATATTCTAAAGATGATTACTTAGAAAGATCTTGGTTAGAAATAAAACCTGAGGCAAAGATAACCCAAGATGGGATAGAGACAACATTGGATGTAACATATTTAACAACAAAGGAACAAGAGGAATATATAGACACTCAATTAAAAAGAATTACAGAATCGTTAATTAAACCCAATATGTCTGACTTAGAAAAAGTAAGGGTAATAAATGAATATATAATAGATAGATTTGATTATGATTACACACAAAAATCTATAAGTGTTTATTCAGCATTGACTACATCGCTAGCTGTGTGTCAAGGATATTCCATGACTGCATATAAAATGTTTAATTATGCGGGGATAGAGAGTAGAATTGTTGTAGGAAAAATAAATATTAATACGCCTCATTCATGGAATTTAGTTAAGATTCAAGGCAATTGGTATCAATTAGATGTTACTAATAATGATTCTATTGATAGAGATAAGTATTTTTTAATTGGAGATAATGACCTGATTACTAAAGGATATATTTGGGATAGTAGTAAATATCCTAAAGCACCTATAGGCTATTATAAGTAAAATTTACTTTTTATTTATAATAGCTTTTCCTTTTATATTATTTCACAAAAAAGCTGATATAGTTTTGTAAATTCTCAGTATAGAATTTAAAGGATTACATATAGTAAAATAAATTTGTAGCAGAGATAAGAAGTAAAGTATGAAAATTATTTAAAGATAAAGGGAGGAAATAAATATGGCAGATTTGTCACTAAGACATATTTATAAAATTTATGAAGGGGATGTAACAGCAGTAAAAGACTTCAACTTAGAAATTGAAGATAAAGAGTTTATAGTTTTCGTTGGACCATCAGGATGTGGTAAGTCAACAACACTAAGAATGATTGCAGGTCTTGAAGAAATTTCAAAGGGTGAATTATATATAGGTGGAAAATTAGTTAATGATGTAGAACCAAAAGAAAGAGATATAGCAATGGTATTCCAAAACTATGCATTATATCCTCATATGACAGTTTATGATAATATGGCATTTGCATTAAAATTAAGAAAAGCACCTAAAGATGAAATAGATAAAAAAGTTAGAGAAGCGGCTAAGAGATTAGATATAGAACATTTATTAGAAAGAAAGCCAAAAGCTTTATCTGGAGGTCAAAGACAAAGAGTTGCATTAGGACGTGCTATAGTTAGAGAACCAAAGGTATTCTTAATGGACGAGCCTTTATCAAACCTTGATGCAAAACTAAGAGTTCAAATGAGAACTGAAATATCAAAACTTTATCAAAGTTTAGGAACAACATTTATATATGTAACTCATGACCAAGTTGAAGCTTTAACAATGGGTACAAGAATCGTTGTAATGAAAGATGGTATAGTTCAACAAGTTGATACTCCACTTAATATATACAACACGCCAAATAATTTATTTGTTGCTAGCTTTATAGGAAGCCCTCAAATGAACTTAGTAACTGGTACCGCTGTAGAAAAGGACGGAAAGGTATATTGTAAGTTTGAAGAAAACAACATTTTATTACCAGAAGAAAAAGCAAAGGTATTAAAAGATAATGGATATGTAGGTAAAGAAGTTGTATTTGGTATAAGACCAGAACACTTAGATGATAATGAAGAAATTATTTCAAAGAATCCAACTGCAACACTTACTGGGGATGTAGAAGTTGTTGAACGTATGGGTGCAGAAAGTTATATTTATTTCAAATCAGGAAATAATAATATGACAGCAAGAGTTGATGGAAGCACTAAATGTGAGCCTAAGGATAAAATCAAATTATATGTTCAAAATGAAAATATCCACGTATTTGATAAAGAAACAGAATTAAGAATATGTTAGTATAAAATTAGAATTTAGTATATTAACTTATATCAATAATTATTATATAATAGTGATATGGTTTTAACTCCCATCTATTTAGATGGGAGTTATTATAACTAGACATGCGATAAATACAATTGAGGTGAGAGAATGAAGGGGTTAGTAAAATATCTACAAGAATTATATAAAAGTTGTGAAATACCATTTGAAGTTTACATAGACAATGAAATAATGTTTGAAGCTAATCCTGAGTTGTCTAAAGAGAATTTAGTTGAAACTATATTTTTAATTGGAACGAAGAAGTTTACCATAAAAATTGAAGAAAAACATAAAGATTCTATTAAGATATTAGAATTTTTTATTAAAGATAAATATAAAGACGATCATAATAATAAAGAAAAAATCATTACTCAATTATTGCAAAAAATAAGCATTTCAAAAGAGAAAGTAAAAGAAATAATGCCTCAAATCAAAGAAGATACATTTTTAATAACTGTAAGCTTAAAAGAAAAATTTATGGAAGCATTAGATATTTTGAAAAATATTTATATTGATACAGAAGTAATTGTATTAAATTATGAGGATTTCATAATTTTAATTGGAGCCTTCGAAGATATAAATGAGCATGTATCTAGTATAAGTGAAACAATAGTATTATCTCTTTATGAAAAATGTTTAATAAGTTATTGCCAAATTGAGGATTATGAATTATTAAATAACTCATATAATGAGAATATTTACAAAATTAACTTGGCAAAAAAATACAATTTATCACAAACAATATTTGGACAAAATGGTCTTTTATTTGAAAAAATAATGGACAATTTGAATGAGGAGACAAAAGAGAAGATTTTAAATAACTTCAATGATGGTTTTTCAAAACTAGATGATGATATGATAAAAACCATAGAAGTATTTTTTAAGCTAAATTTAAATTTAAGTGAGGCATCTAAAGAATTATATGTTCATAGAAATACCTTGATTTATAGGTTGGATAAGATTCAGAAGTACACAGGTTATGACATTAGAAAGTTCAATGATGCAGCGTTATTTAAAATAGCTTTCTTTATCTGGAAGCAAAAATAATATTTATTTATATTAAAGAATTTTTTCTAGAAATTATTTTTGGAAAAAATTCTTTATTTATTTGTCATTAATTAAAATTATATGACTTAAAATAAAAGAAATTAAGAATAATTATGTGATCAATTGTATAAATTTACAGAGTTTGTTAAAATAGAATTAAATATAGGTAAAAGTTTTTCATTTTGTAAACATTATTCAAATAAAATAGAATATAATAGTATTATTAGATTAACTGTTATTACGGGAGAAGAATATGAATATAAAGGACATAGCAAAATTGGCTGAGGTTGGAGTTAGCACGGTTTCAAGAGTGCTAAATAATCATCCTGATGTCAAAGAAAGCACAAGACAAAAAATTCTTGAAATAATCAAAGAAAGTAATTACATACCAAATAATAGCGCTAGAATTCTTAAGCAAAATAATACAAAGAATATAGGCATTTTAGTACAAGGAGTATTTAACCCGTTTTTTTATCAAATGACTAATGTTATTGGAAATATTATTAATGAAAATGGGTATACGATGATAATACAACAAAATGACTATAATAATTACTACCAAGAGGTTGACACTTTAATAGGCTTTATTAAAGAAAAGAGACTACAGGGAGTTATATGTTTGGGAGGAAATTTTATTGAGATTACTGATGAGAGCTTTAAGGAAATAAATGTTCCAATAATATTAACCTCTGTAAATACTGTTTCTAAAGAAGGAAAGTCGTATTATTCATCAATAGGTATTGATAATGTTAAAAGTGCGTATGATGCAACATCTTATTTAATTAATAAAGGCCATAAGAAAATCTCTCTAATTTTAGGTGAAACTAATGACATGGGAGTAAGCTTATGGCGGCTTGAAGGCTATAAGAAGGCATTAGCGGATAATGGGATAGAAGTGGATGATGAACTTATTATAGTGGGCGGATATTCAAGCAGAACAGCGTATAAAGAAACACTAAAATTGTTGAAAAAAAGAAAAGATATTACTGCAGTTTTTTCTCTTTCGGATATTATGGCTATTGGGGCAGCCAAAGCAATCCTTAATAGTGATTTAAAAATACCAGAGGATATTTCAGTAATTGGCTTTGATGGTATGGATGAAAGTGAATATTATAATCCGAGCATAACAACTGTAAAACAGCCAAAGAAATTGATGGCTAAAATGAGTATTAATTTATTAATGTCACAAATAAATGGTGAAAAGGGAAATGAACATGTATTATTGGATACTGAATTAATAGAAAGGGATTCATGTTTTGATATTACATCTTTAACAACTAAAAAATTGAAAGCAAATAAAGATAAGAAAAGTAAGAAGTGATTTTAAGTTTTGAGGCATAATATGGTGGTATGTTCACTATAGATAGTATGATGGATAATACTTACCTATCTATTCAGAAAAAATAACTTACAGCTTGATTTTTTATTTGACTTATGGGTGGAGGAATGAGAATGGAAAGAGGTAGCGGAGTTATTATGCATATTGCATCTTTGCCAGGGAAATATGGTATTGGGACCTTTGGAAAAGAAGCATATGAATTCGCAGATTTTTTAAAAAAAGCTGGTCAAAAGTATTGGCAGATACTCCCTTTAGGGCAGACAAGTTATGGCGATTCACCATACCAATCTTTTTCAGCATTTGCTGGAAATCCATATTTTATTGATTTTGATCTTTTAGAGGAAGAAAAATTATTAAATAAAGAAGATTATAATGAAACAGATTTTGGAGACAATCCTGAACATATAGATTATGAGAAAGTATTTAATGAAAAAATGAGGATATTGCGGCTTGCATATAAGAATTTTAAAGCCTTAAAGCCTTATAACTATAATGAATTTGTAAAATTAGAGGAATTTTGGCTTGAGGATTATTCAACGTTTATGGCAGTAAAAACTAAATTTGATTTGAAAAGTTTTCAAACTTGGGACAATGATATTAAATTAAGGGAAAAAGAAAGTTTGAAGAATTATAGAGAAAATCTTTCAGAAGAAATTGACTTTTGGAAGTTTATACAATATGAGTTTTTTAAACAGTGGAATAATTTAAAAGACTATGTGAATAAGTTGGGTATTGAAATTATAGGTGATATACCAATATATGTAGCTGAAGATAGTGCGGATTTATGGAGTAACCCGGAAGTATTTTTAGTAGATGAGAAAACCTTAAAACCTATAAAAATTGCTGGATGTCCACCTGATGTATTTTCTGCTACTGGACAACTTTGGGGAAACCCTATTTATAACTGGAAGTATCTTGAGAAAACAGATTATTCATGGTGGATAAACAGGATTAAACAGAGCTTAAAACTTTATGATGTAATAAGGATAGATCATTTTAGAGGTTTTGAAGCATATTGGGAAATACCATATGGAGAAAAAACAGCAGAAAATGGAGAATGGGTAAAAGGGCCAGCAATGAAATTTTTCAATGCTGTAAAAAAAGAACTAGGTGATGTAAATATTATAGCCGAGGACTTGGGAATATTAACTGATGATACAGTAAGCTTTAGAAAAGAGAGCGGTTTCCCAGGAATGAAAGTATTAATGTTTGCATTTTCTGGAGGTAGTGATAATTTATATTTGCCTCATAATTATGAAAAAAATTGTATAGCTTATACAGGCACACATGATAATGATACAGTAAAAGGCTGGTTTGAAAAAACTGGAGATAAGATAGAAATTGAAAATGCTATCGAGTATTTGAAACTAACAAAAGAAGAAGAGTATAATTGGGGATTCATAAGGGGAATTTGGGGAAGTGTTGCAAATATATCAATTGCACTTATGCAAGACTTCTTGAATCTCGGAAATGAATCAAGGATTAATCTGCCTTCAACAATTGGGTATAATTGGTGTTGGAGAGCAAAGGATAATGTTTTTACTAATGAGCTAGCAAATAAAATATATAGATTAACTAAAATTTATGGAAGGTGTGTATAATATGGACAAGCAAAAACTAATAGAGGGTATTAATAGGTACTTAAAAGTAAAACATGGGGTTAAATTAGAAGAGGCTAAGGATTATGAAATCTTTAATGCAGTTTCTATGACTGTCATGGAAGATATAATTGACAATTGGAATGAGACAACTGAAACATATAATAAAGGAAGAATGGCATATTATTTATCTGCTGAATATTTAATGGGAAGAGCTTTAGGTAATAACTTAATGAATTTGGGTATATATAATGAAGTTAAGGATACCTTGGAGGATTTAAATATAGATTTAAATAAAATCGAAGAAATAGAGGAAGATGCCGGACTTGGAAATGGGGGACTTGGAAGACTTGCAGCGTGTTTTATAGAATCTGCTGCGACTTTAGACATGCCTCTTGTTGGATATGGTATAAGATATAGTAATGGATTATTTAAGCAAAATATTGAAAATGGATTCCAAACTGAATGTGAAGATACATGGTTAAAATATGGAGACTCATGGAGTATTAGAAAAGATGATGAAACTCAAATAATAACTTATTCTGATATGACAGTAAAGGCAGTTCCTTATGATGTTCCAATAATAGGATATGGAACGAAAAATATTAACACATTAAGATTATGGCAATGTGAAGCTTTAAGAGAATTTGATTTCAATTTATTTAATAATCAACAATATATCGAAGCAGTATCAGCAAGAAATAAGGCTGAAGATATATCAAGAGTATTATATCCAAATGATACAGCAGAAGCAGGGAAAATATTGAGACTTAGACAACAATATTTCTTCTCAAGTGCTTCTATGAAGGATATAATAAAGAAACATAAAGCTAAATTTGGAAATGATTTTTCTGAATTTGCAAAATATAATGTAGCACAATTAAATGATACACATCCAACAATTTCGATCCTTGAATTTATTAGAATATTAACTGATGAAGAAAATGTTGATTTCTGGAATGCACTATGTATTGCAAAAGAATTTTTTGGATACACAAACCATACTATACTTGCAGAGGCTTTAGAAAAGTGGAATATTAGATTAATTGAAAGATTATTCCCAAGATTATTACAAATTGCATATCAAGTAGATGATGCACTAATGAATGAATTAAGACAAAAAGGATATGATGAAGGAGCAATTTGGAACTTTAGAATTATTGCAAATGATTTAATGAGAATGGCAAATTTAGCAATATTCGTTGGAAGAGCAGTAAATGGAGTTGCTGCACTTCATACAGAAATTTTAAAGAAATCTGAATTAAATAATTGGTATAATTTATATCCAAATAAATTCCAAAATAAAACTAATGGAATTACTCCAAGAAGATGGCTCAGACTATGTAATATAGAATTATCTAATTTTATTACAGATTTATTAGGCAGTGAAGATTGGGTTAAAAACTTAGAATTGCTTAAAGGTTTAGAAAAATATAAAGATGATGATGCAGTATTAGAAAAACTTATGGAAATTAAGCATGAAAAGAAAGTTCAACTTGCAGAATATATCAAGCAAGAAGAAGGAATTGATGTTGATCCAAATTCGTTCTTCGATATTCAAATCAAAAGATTACATGAATATAAGAGACAATTATTAAATGCATTATATATTTTAGATTTATATTATAGAATTAAGGAGAATCCAGAGTTAGACATTCCAAAAACTACATTTATATTTGGAGCTAAGGCATTCCCTGGATACAGAAGAGCAAAGGGAATTGTTAAATTTATAAATGAAATAGCTAGACTTATTGATAATGATTCACAGGTTTCTCAAAAGATTAAGGTTGTTTTTGTACATAACTACAGAGTATCGTACGCACAAAAACTATTCCCGGGTTCAGACTTGTCTAAGCAAATTTCAACAGCAGGAAAAGAAGCTTCAGGTACTGGAAACATGAAGTTCATGTTAAATGCTACTCCTACATTTGGAACATATGATGGAGCAAATATAGAAATTGTTCAGGAAAGTGGAGAAGAAAATAACTACATTTTTGGACTTAGAGTAGAAGATATTGAAAGAATGAGACATAGTTATGATCCTAAGTGGCACTATAGAGAAAATCAAAGTATTAGAAGAGTAGTAGATACTTTAATAAATGGTACATTAGATGATGGCAGAACAGGTTATTTTGAGGATTTATATAATGCTCTATTAGAAGAAAGAGATCAATACTATGTATTAGCAGATTTTGAGTTATTCAAACAAGCCCAAGAAAGAGTTTTTGAAGATTATAAAGATAAAAAGAAATGGGCACAAAAGTGCTTTGCTAATCTTTATTGCTCAGGAGCATTTTCAAGTGATAGAACTATAAAACAATATGCTAATGAAATATGGGATATAAAACCAGCTCCAGTTAAATAATAGCTTTACACAGTTTTTATAAGATTTGTAGATTTTGGAACACTAATGATATATAGTATATCCAAGGTAATAAGTTATAAGTAGTAAGTGAAAAGTTGAGGATGAAATCGCCAAAGGCTTTTCTTCCTAAACTTATCACTTATAATTTAAAACTACTTTTGCTTTTTTGATTTACAAGGAATATAATTATCAGTTATAGTAGCAAATCTTATTGATAAATATTAAAAATAGATCAGTATAAGAAATAATTAGAGATTTATAGATATAATGTTTTAATAATATATGTCTATAAATCTTTATTTTTTAATTATGTCTTGTTTCAACTGATAGAATTTTAGATGAGCATATGTAATCATATTTTATAAAAAATCATATGTATTATATTGGGAAAAAGGATAGCTATAAGTTTACATTTAGGTGTATTTACGGTATTATTAATATAGAAAAACTAAGAGGAAAATACATTTAATAGATACTTTAAATATAAATAATTTTTTGTTTCAGGATATGTAAACGAAAATACGGGTTATTTAGAAGAATTTATAGCACTAGGTGTTTTTTTATAAATAGGAAGTTCTTATGAATTTCTTTTTAATTACGCGCAATAAGGCAGAATATTTTGATGTTAGGAAAGGGGATTTAATTAATGAAGAAAATAGTAGTATTAGATGGCAAGACGTTAGGAAATGTAGATTATATTAAATTAAATGAATTTGGCCAAGTAATTTATTATGATTTAACTTCAGAAGAGGATGTAGCTGAACGAATTAAAGAGGCAAATATTGTATTAACTAATAAAGTGAAGTTAAACAGAGAAAATTTAAAAGATGCAGTTAATTTAGAATTAATTTGTGAAACTGCTACTGGATATAACAATATAGATATTGCTTATGCTAAAGAAAGAAATATTGCAGTAACTAATGTTAAAGGATATTCCACGACAACAGTAGCGCAGCATACATTTGCTATGTTGCTTCATTTATATGATAATATTAGTTATTTTGATAGCTTTGTTAAGAGTGGGGAGTACTCAAGATATGATATGTTTACAAATTTAGAGATGCCTTATAAAGACTTGTGCGGTAAGATATGGGGAATAATTGGTCTTGGTAATATCGGTAAAAGGGTGGCAAGAATAGCTCAAGCCTTTGGTGCAAGGGTAGTGTACTACTCAACTTCAGGTAAAAATGCAGATTCAGATTATGCGAGAGTGGAATTTGATTCGTTATTAAAGCAATGCGATATTATTTCTATACATGCACCTTTAAATGAAAAAACTGAAGGATTAATAAACTATGAAGCGTTTACTAAAATGAAAAAGGATGCAATTGTTATAAATGTGGGCAGAGGTCCTATAGTAGTAGATGAAGATTTAGCTAGAGCTTTAGATGAAGAAATAATAGGAGGAGCCGCGCTAGATGTGTTTAAAGAAGAACCGATTCCAGAGGAAAATCCTTTATTAAAAATAAAAAATAAAGATAGATTAGTATTAACTCCGCACATAGCATGGGCTAGCGAAGAAGCTAGAAATAGATTATTTACAGATTTATTAGAAAACATAAGTGCCTACAATAGAGGCGAAAAAAGAAATAGAGTAGACGTTTAGGCAGTTAACAGTTTACAGTGCACAGTTTACAGTTATGGAAGAAAAGCCACAGGCTTTTCATAAATAATAAAAAAATCCCCACAGGGATTTTTTTATTAACTGTTACTTGTTAACTGTTAACTGATTTAATCTGGTTTTATTTTAGGTTTAGTGTTAATATATATAAGTGCTAAAAGTAATAACTAAAGGAGGATAAGAAAAATATCATGGCGAAGGTTATTATTGCAGAAAAACCATCTGTCGCTAAAAATATAGCAGATGCATATAACATTAAAACTAGAAGAGATGGTTACTTTGAAGGAAATGGTTATTACATAACATGGGCATTTGGGCATCTCTTGCAGCTATACGATGCTAAAGACTATGATGAAAATATGAAGGGCTGGAGATTTGAAAAGTTTCCTTTTATTCCAGAGCATTTTTTGTATAAGGTGAAATGCGATAGTGTAGACAGGACTATGGAAGATAAGGGGGCAAAAAAGCAACTTGGAATAATAAAAACTTTAATTGATAAGGAAGATGTTGATGGCATAATTTCAGCTACTGACTACGATCGCGAAGGGCAGGTTATAGCCGACGAATTATTTGATTATTTTAAGGTAGAGAAGCCTGTATATAGATTACTTTTAAATGAATGGACTCCAGATGAAGTTAAAAGCGGTATGGAATCCTTAAAAGATAATAAAGAATTGCAGCCACTTCAGGATGCAGGAATAGGAAGACAGTGGAGCGATTGGATTATAGGCATTAATTTAACTTCAGTAAGTACATTAAAATATAAGTTTGAAGAAAATAAGACTATTAATATTGGAAGGGTTCTTCTTCCAACATTGAAAATTATATATGATAGAGATAAAGAGATAGAAAATTTTACAGCAACTACTTATTATAAATTAGTATCAAACTTCAAAACTTCTACCAATGAAGAATTTGAGGGTCTTTATTATGAGAATGATTCGGAAAAATTTGAAAAAAAGGAAGAGTTGGATAAATTTATTCCGCTTCTTGAGGGAGCTACTGCTAAAATTATTGATAAGCAGACAGAATTAAAAAAAGAGTATCCACCATATTTATTTAATTTATCTAATTTACAAGGACACATAACGAGTAAATATAAAGGATGGACATCAGACAAAGTGCTTAAGGTTGCACAATCTCTTTATGAAAAAAAGCTTACTACTTACCCAAGAACAGCAAGTGTTGTCTTAGAAGAAAGTTTAAAGGACAGGGCAAAAAAGGTTTTAGATACATTAAAAGTTGGATTATCGTATGAAAAAGATATTAAATTTAATACATCTAAAAGAATTTTTGATAGTTCAAAGGTTGAAAGCCATAGTGCTATAACTCCTACCTACATTAAGCCTTCTGGATTATCTGCTGATGAGAAAATAGTGTATGAAGCAATAAAAAATAGATTTATAATGCAATTTATGCCTATTGCTGAATTTGAAGAGACTAAAGTTACTTTAAAAGCTAATGTTTCAGATATGAATGGAGTATTTATATCAAAGGGAAAAGTAAAGCTTGTGGAAGGATGGAAGGTAGTAGAGAAAATAGAAAGTAAAGATGTAATTCTGCCAAAGGTTGAAATAAACGAAAACGTAGATATCATAGATTCAAAAGTTAATTCTGTTACTAAAAAGCCACCTAAATACCATACTGAAAAAACCTTACTTAGAGTAATGGAGACTTGTGGAAAGGGTATTGAAGGCACAGAAGAAGATTCAGAAGAAATGATGCAGGCTATTTTAAGCGGGTTTAGTATTGGTACTCCGGCAACCCGTGCAGAAACTATAAAAAAGCTAAAAGATATAGGTTATTTAAAGACCAAAGGAAAAAATCTCATGTGTACAGAACTTGGACGAAATTTAGTTGAAACTTTTCCTGTAAAAGAACTGTTTGACTTAGAATATACAGGTAGGCTTGAAAAAACTCTTTCAGATATTGAAAGGGGCAAATTTGCTAAAAATGATTTTATTAGATTGATAGTAGATTTCACAATTAATTCTGTTGATTTAATAAAAAAGGATGATGGAGCCTTATCAAGGTTTAAAGTAGAAATACCTAAAGGCAGTGAAAGTTTAGGACCATGCCCCGTATGTGGAAACCCAATAATCGAAGGAGAAAAAGGTTTTGGGTGCAGCAATTGGAAAAATGGATGCAAATTTACCATTTGGAAGGATGATAAATATATAGCCTCTTTTGGTAAAAAAATATCTAAGGAAATGGTTGAACTTCTGCTTAAGAATGGGAAAGTAGGATTTAGAAATCTTAAAAGTAAAAAGGGAAATACATTTTCAGCTTATTTTAAATATGAAAAGAATGATAGTACTGGATATTTTAATTGGAGAATGGAATTTATAGACTAGTCAAAAAATAATAAAAAGCATAGATATTTGAATCAGAGTTAAACAGATATTAGTTACTAAAACTTAATATCTGTTTTTTTGTTTTTTAGTATTTTAATATCAATTAAGGAAAAATTAAGAAAATATAAATTGATAAATAAGATTCTTTAGCCTATAATTTAAGTGTACTACAGCCACTAGTACACTTAAATTACAGGTTAAATAAACAAATGTAGAGTAATAAAATAGATGAAATTAAAGGGTAAGTATATACTGAAATTTTATTAATCATTTAGTTTGGGGGAGTAAATAGATGAAGAAATTTATAATGACAAAGCTTTTATACCTGCTAGTAATGATTTTTGCGCTAATTGGCTTTACGCCAGCACAATGTAATGCAGAAGATAATAGTTCAATAGCTATGAAAGTTAGCTATGGAATAGATGGCAACTTTAAGGGAATAGTAGCAATACCAGTAAATGTTGAAATTGAAAATAATGGTGAAGAAATAGATGGACAAGTAGAAGTTAGAGTGCCCACTAATGAATTGAATACATATGATGCATTTGTAACAGAAGTCAAATTAGCATCAAAAGAGAAAAGAACAGTAACAATTCCTATTAACTTACCACAAAACTCTTCAAAAATATCAGTTTTATTAACCCAAAAGGATAAGGTTCTAAAGGAAAATACAGTTGTAATAAGTACTGGAAGAATTAATGAGAATGGTATGTTCATGGGGACATTAACAGATGATTTTGAAGGGCTTACTTTAAGATATTTAGATTTTAGTGATTCAAATAATAATAAGGATTATATTAATAAAATCTCTAGTGTGCCTTTAAATCTTGATTTCTTAGCAGAAAGCTCTAAGAATATTTCTCAATTAGATACAATTGTAATTAATAATTATAATATTTCGAATTTACAGAAAGAACAATATGATACCTTATCTACCTGGGTTAATAATGGTGGAATATTAATTATAGGAAGTGGAGAAAATTCCTCAAAAACAATAGCAAATATAAGTAAAGAATTTTTAGATGTAACTTATAATGGCACAAAAGATATTAATGGCTATACACTTGCAAATTTAAACATAAAAAATGCATCTATAAAATTACAGGATGGAGAAAATCCATTGATATATTCACTTAATAAAGGAAAAGGTAAGATATATATTTCAACTTTTGATTTAGCAAATAAAAATATAGCATCAAAGGAAAATGTAGCAAATAAATGGAAAGAATGTTTAAACAGTGATTTAATAAACAAAAATAATGTTCAGTATAGAGGCGATAGTTATGTATCAGGTGAATTTGATAACTTAAGTTCTAATATTCCAATCAAAGACGAATTTAAAATAGGTACACTAATAGCTATATTTTTAGTTTATGCATTGCTTATAGGAATTATTTTATATTTTGTAATGAAAAAGCTAAACAAGAGAGAATTATTATGGGGGATCATACCAATAATATCTATTATTTTTTCACTTGTACTATATTTTCTTGGTGGTAATACAAGAATTCAAGATTTAGTGGTAAATCAAGTAAATATCATTTCAACGGATAAAAATGGTTCAAGTGAGGTTACTGGGTACTTAGGTATTGGTTCTAAATATAAGGATGATTTAATAGTTCAGGAACCGACTGGTTCTGTCCTTCAAGAATATGATAATCGTGATAATTTTATTGAAAATAAGGACGTAGACATTAATAAGCTTACGAAATTAAGAACAAAAGCCTTATATAGAGAAAATAATTCTTATTATGAATTTAATAAACTACCACCATTAAGAATGGAGAAATTTGAAATATTAGGTCATAAGGAAATAGTTCCTAAAGTTGAAGTAAAACTTAATTATAATTCTCAAACCTTGGCAGGAGATGTGAGTAATACTCTGGGATATGATATAAAAAGGTTATTAATAGTTTCATCTAATAACGTGTGGGATTTAGGTGGAATAAGCGTTAATGATAATAAGAAAATAGATGCGAATACATTTTTTGGCACAGGTTTAATAGCGTATGGGGAAAACTTGGAGCAAGATTATTTTAACAATAGTAGAAAGGGCAAAGCTTCGGTGGAACATAAGGAAGAATATAAAGATATACTTAGAATAGGCTCTTTAATTCGAGGAATTGGAGAAGAACAAATAACTAATAAACATGCGTATTTAATTGCCATTACTGATATGCCTATAGATTATGGATTTGATTTTGGTAAAAAATCTGTATCTAAATATGATACTACTGCAATTATCCAAGATATAGATATAGATTATACTGATACAGAAGGAAATTTATGCTATCCATTGGGGTATTTTAAAGGTGAAGTAGCAAAAAGTGATTCTACTATTCATATTGACACTCATAATAATCTAATTAATGGTACTGGTGATTTGATTTTTAATTATTCAGTAGATAAAGGAATAGATTTATTAGATTTGAAGATAGGATATGTAGATAATCCGAACAGAAAATCACAAGGGTTAAAAGGCTCTTTATATATTTACAATTTTGAAAAAGATACCTATGACAAAGTCAACTATACAGCAGATGGAGAGAGCATAAGCAATCCTAATCAATATATTAAAGATGGAAAAGTAACAATAAAATTAACAGGTAATGAGGAAAAGCGTGCAGGAATTCCAGAAATTGCTGTTAAGGGGAGGGCTAAATAATGCTGGTAATTAAAGAGTTAGAAAAATCATATGGAAAGTTTAAGGCTCTTAATAAATTAAATTTAGATATAAAAAAAGGGGAGATATTTGGGTTCATAGGCCCTAATGGTGCTGGTAAAAGTACTACTATGAAAATTGTATCAGGATTATTAGCTGCAGATAGTGGAGAAGTATATGTTGATGGAATTGATGCAATTAAGAATAATAGAAAGCTAAAGGAAAAGATAGGATACATGCCTGATTTCTTTGGAGTATATGATAATTTAAAGGCTTATGAATACCTAGAGTTTTATGGATCAATTTATGGAATCTCAGGTAAAGAAATTAAAAAGTTGTCAATGGATCTCTTAGAGTTAGTTAATTTAGAAAACAAATATGATGCTTATGTTGATGGCTTATCAAGAGGAATGAAACAAAGATTGTGCCTTGCAAGATGTTTAATTCATAATCCACAATTGCTTATTTTAGATGAGCCTGCATCTGGCATGGATCCAAGAGCCAGATTTGAAATGAAAAATATCCTAAAGAATCTTAGGGATATGGATAAAACTATATTGGTTAGTTCTCATATTTTATCTGAATTAGGGGAAATATGCACTAATATTGGAATAGTAGAAAGTGGACAAATGGTATGTCAGGGAACTGTGGAAGATATAATGAACGCGGCATCTGGAAACGAAAATATAATCATTAATGTTCTAAATAATGAAGAAAAAGCTGTTAAATTGTTAAAAGAAATGCCAAAGGTTGGCAAAGTAAAATTTGAAAATAATGAAATAAATATAACTTTCAGTGGAAATGAAGAGGATAGTGCGAATTTACTTAAAACATTAATAATGAATGATATACCTGTAATATCATTCAATAAAGAGACAAGCAGCCTCGAAGAATTATTTATTAAGATTACTGATAAAAATGAATTAAAGGAGGCGTTATAGTGAGGATTAATCCAGTTCTAAAAAATGAAACTAAACTTGCAGTAAGAAGCTTTAAATTTACGCTAGTAATATTTTTTTACGTAGTTTTATTGTCAGCAGGAGCACTATTTATATTCAATGTTAATGTTAGTAATGCATATTTTAATGGCATAAATTTGCAATATATTATTTCGTTTTACTTTGGATTAGCAATAATTCAAGCTATGTTATTGATGTTTATAGTACCCTCATTAACAGCAACAGCAATTTGTTCAGAGAGAGAAAAGCAAACCCTGGAAGTGCTTTTATCAACAAAAATGACTACATTTTCTATAGTAAGTGGGAAATTAATGGCTTCCATAAGCAGAGTTGTTATTTTGATAATTTGTACTATGCCAATATATTCTATTGCATTTTTAATTGGTGGAATAAGCTTAGAGAATATATTACAGTTGAGTTTGTTCTTTATAGTAACTACTATATTTGTAGGTTCTATAGGAGTTTTTATATCGACATTTATAAAAACATCAAGAGCAGCAACAGCAATAACCTATGGAGTAACATTATTCATATATGTAGGGATAGTTATAATATCATATATAATTGTCATGATTAATATGTCTAAAGCTATTTATCCTCAGGATGTAACAGCTCCATTATTTTCTTACTTAAGTCCTACAACTGGTTTTATAAGCCTGCTTAGCAGCCAGCTGGGGAGCGAAAGTGAATTATATTATGTAAGATTTATTAATGTTCCAGGCTTTGAACATGGTTATCTTATCTCTATGGGGGTACAGCTAGTTATAAGTGCATTGCTAGTATTTATAGCTGCATATAAGTTAAATCCGGTGAATAGAGGAATGAAATATATATTAAGACGTAAGTAAATTAAATTAATACAAAAAATAAATAAAGGAGAATCTATGGATGCTTTAGATGGGAAAATATTAGATTTTATAAAGAAATCTGGGGTGCGAATAAAATTTAATTTTCTTATAGATAAAATATTAATGGGGCTTCAGGCCTCATTAGTTTTAATTTTAATTATTTTAATTGCGGCGCTTTTTATAACTATTAAAAGCTCTTATGAATTAAGTTATCTAATTATAACAGTCTTTTTAGTAATTAGTATTACTATTGGAATCATAAAGTCGCCTAAGAAAAAAGAAATAGCTTTAATAGCAGACTCTAAAGGTCTAAATGAAAGAGTAATTACTGCATTAGAATTTAGAGGAGATAATAGTGAGATAGCTGTAATTCAAAAAAAGGATACCATAAGAAATATAAATGAATATAACTTTAAAGCAAATTTGCCTATAAAGATAAGGAAGAAAGAAATATATAAAATTATAATATTATTATCTTTATGCGCTATTGTAGCTGTAATTCCTACTCCTGCAAAAAAAGAGGCACAGAATTTGAGAGATTTTGATGCAATTAAAAATGAGATTTCAAAGAATATTGATAAAGAAGAAAAGAAGATTGAAAAAGAAAATGAGTTAACCAAAGAAGAGAAGGAGGGATTAAAAAAAATATTAGAGGAAACCAAAAAAGATTTGAAAGAACTTACTAAGAAAGAGGATATAAGTAAATTAACAGATAGGCTGGATAAAAAATTTGAGGCTATAAAAGAAAAGACGGAATCTCAGAAAGAAAAACAAGTAACTGATGATTTGAAGAAAAATTTAGTTGATAGCCAAAAAAATCAAGAAACTCGTGAAGCACTTAAAAATTTAAATGAAATAAATAATGCATTAAATAAAAGCGAGCTTGGGAAAGAGCTTTTGGAAACATTAAAAAACGGTGATAAGGATGCTTTAGAAAATAAATTAAAGGCCTTAAATGATTCATTAAAAAACTTAAGTGATAAAGAAAAAAGTGAACTTTCAAATTCATTAAAAGAAGCTGCAGCTAATTTAAGTGATGAAGAATTAAAGCAATTGCTAGAGCAGTCAGCTGATGGTGTACTTGACGGGGACATAGATCCATCGGAACTTGCCAATGCATTAGCATCATTAAAATCGGATTCTAATAGCGGGTCTAGCGGTCAAGGCAGCAATGGAAAAAGTTCAGAAAATGGTAATGGTTCAGGTTCTGGCAGTGGAAACGGAAGTGGAAATGGCTCAGGATCAGGAAGTGGTTCTGGGGGAAGTGGAAACGGTGGAGGCTGGAATACTGGTAGCAAGGAAGGTAAAGAAAATAATTCTAAACCAAGCAGTGGAGAGCAGGTATTTATTCCAGGAAGAACAATTGGAAATGATTCTAATTTAAAGGGAAGTAAGAGTAATAGTGGAACCTCTCAAGAAATTGAAACTCAAAATGGATTGAATTTTAATGGAGAAAAGAAAGATTATAATAGTGTAATAGGTGACTATAGTAAAGAAGAGATAGACTCTATGAATAATTCGTCTCTTCCAGAAAATCTACAAGGGGTAGTTAAAGATTATTTTAATAATATCAAGTAGAATACTGAGAATTTTATATTGAAGGGTGGTGCCTTTAGTAAGGATTTACTGTAAAATGTGTATTCTTGCTAAATGAATAATGGATATAAATGAAGAATTAATAAGTGATGTATTAGAGAAGTTAGAAAGATGCAGAAAAGAAATAGCAAAAGGCATTATAGGACAAGAGGAAATAGTTAGAGACGTTTTAATAGCTATTTTTTCAGGAGGAAATGTTTTGTTAGAAGGTATGCCAGGCCTTGGAAAAACACAGCTGGTTAAAACTATAGGAAAGGTTTTAAATCTTGGCTTTTCTAGAATTCAATTTACACCAGATTTAATGCCGGCCGATGTAGTTGGAACAAATCTAATAATTAAAGAAAATGATTCAACTAAGTTCCAGTTCGAAAAAGGACCTGTATTTACTAATTTGCTTCTTGCTGATGAAATTAATAGAGCAACCCCTAAGACTCAATCTGCTTTATTAGAAGCAATGGGAGAAAAGTCAGTAACTGTTGGAAAGGTAACTTATGAATTACCAAAGCCTTTTATGGTTCTTGCAACTCAAAATCCAATAGAACAAGAGGGAACGTATCCTCTTCCTGAAGCACAGCTTGATAGATTTCAGTTTAAGTTAAAGGTAGATTTCCCTAAGTTAGATGAGCTTATGAAAATAATGGATTTGACTTTATCTAATGAAGCCATGGAATTAGAAAGCATTTTAAATGATAAAGAAATTTTAAAAATTAGAAAGATAATTTCAGAAGTTCCAATGGCAAGCCCAGTTAAGGAATATGCACTAAAAGCAATTCTTGCTACGCATCCAGAAATTGAGGAAGGACACGCTCTTGTCAAAAAGTATGTAGAAGCAGGTGCCAGTCCAAGGGCAGCTCAAGGATTATTTAGCGGAGCAAAAGTTAAAGCCATAATGGAAGGCAGATTTAATGTATCCTTTGATGATATTAAAGCCATTGCTTATCCAGTGTTAAGACATAGAATTATTTTGAATTTTGAAGGAATGACTGAAGGCATAACAGAGGAGTTTATAATAGATAAAATTCTTGAAGATTTAAAGGTTGTGTAAGGGTAATGGAAGAAAGAATTTTTAATGAGGATTTCTTTAGAAAGTTAAACAAAATAAACTTAAATATTAATTTGAGATTGTCCAATGGTGCACAAGGAGGAAGAAAATCAAAAGCCAAGGGAGCGTCTGTGGAGTTTTCGGATTTTAGGGAATACGTTCCAGGGGATGATTTCAGAAGAGTTGATTGGAATGCCTATGGGAGATTAGATAAATTATTTATCAAGGTTTTTATGGAAGAAAGAGAAGGAGTTTTTAATTTCTTTTTGGATAAAAGCAAATCCATGGATTTCGGACAATTCAATAAAAGAAATAAAGCACTGCAAATTATTGGTGCCCTAAGTTATATTGCTTTGAATAATTTAGATAGAGTTTATATTAATGTGGCAGATGAAGAAAACCTTTCGCTTTTAAGAGGAGGAACTGGGAAAAAGGGCTTTCAAATGATTTTAAAAGAACTTGAAAGCATAGAGTTTAATGGTACTACAAAACTTTCGGAGGCCATAGTAAAAAGAAAGTTAAACAATAAAGGTGTAAGCATTATATTTTCAGATTTTTTTAATAATGAAGGGTTAGATTCTATAGAGAAAGGATTAAAATATCTAGCTTATAAAAAGCAGCAGATTGTTTTAGTTCAGATTTTAGCGGAAGAAGAAATAAATCCATCTATTGAGGAAGAGGTTACATTAGTTGATTCAGAGACAGGTGAAAAGATAAAATTGAATCTTAATTATAAACTTATTGAAGCATACAAGAAGGCCTTAAAAGATTTTAATAAGAAATTAGGAGATTTAGCTGTCAAATATGGTGGGACATTAATTAGTGTAAATTCAAATAAGGGTTTAGAAGAAATAATATTAAATGATTTTGGAAAGAAAAGAGTAATTTTTTGATTGTGCCTTATTAGGAGGAATAGAAATGGGAATAGGAAGTCTTTGGCCATTAGTTTTGCTAATAACAATTCCTTTAGTAGTCTTACTCTACATATTAAAAAGAAAGTATAGGGAAAGAAAAGTATCATCATCATTATTGTGGAAGGAAGCATATAGAAATACGCAAGCTAATACACCATGGGAAAAGCTTAAGGTAAATATAATGATGATACTTCAAATTCTAATAATATTGCTAATCATATTTGCATTACTAGGTCCATTTTTAAGATTTGGCGGGAAAACTTACAAAAATATAATAATAGTAATGGATGCAACAGCAAGTATGAGTACTTTATATGAAGGAGATAAAACTAGGCTTGATAAAGGCAAAGAAGTAGCTGAGGAATATATAAAATCAATAAAAGAAAGTACTAATAACTATATAATAGCTTTTAATGGAAACTCTAATATAGAAGCAAAAAATAATATTAATGAAGTCAATCAAACTTATGGAAAAGGCGATATAAATAGCGTTTTATCATATGTTAGATCTTTGACAGAAGGATTAGAAGAGTATGAAGTTTTAATTGTAAGTGATAAAAATGTTGATTTGGGAGATATTAATGGAAAGGCAATTTCACTAGCTAATAGCGGGGAAAATGCAGCTATAACTAATTTGTCACATAAGTTCTCAGATAACAAAATGAAGGTTATAGCAACGGTGAAAAATACAGGAAATAGTGATTATAGTGGTGATTTTTCACTATATAATGGAGAAGAACTGGTAAAGGTAGAGTCTTTAGAGTTACCTAAAGGAACAAGCCAAACCTTAAATTTTGAAATTGAGGATTTTAAAGGAGATTATTTAAAGGGAGAATTATCGAAAAAAGATTTAATAGCAGGGGATAATACTTATTACGATGTAGTTAGCAGCAATAAAGGTAAAAAGGTATTACTTGTAACTGATAAAAATGTCTTCTTAGAAAAAAGTCTCAGTAATATAGAAAATGTTGATTTATATAAAACAAATAGTGTGGATAATATTGCAGAAGATGATTATGATTTATATGTCTTTGATAATGTAATGCCAAAAGTAATGCCAAAAGGTGGCAGTATTTTGTTTATAAATCCTACATCAAATGAATTTTTTAAAGTAGAAGATAAGGAAGATGGTGGACAGGCTACAGGAGTCGAGGAAGAGCTATCTAAATATACAAAAGATATCAAGTTCACTCTATCAAATTATAAGAATATAGAGGTACCGTACTTTGGAAAAGCCTTCTTAAAAGTTGGAGAAAACACAATTGGTTTTTTAGGTGAAGTAGATGGAAGAAGTATTGGAGCACTAGGCTTTGACATCCATAATAGTGACTTAGCTCTGAAAAAAGAATTTCCTATTATGATTTATGAACTTGGAGAAAAATTAATTAAATCTGGAATACTATATAAGAACAACTACAAGGCAGGAGATGAAATAATAATTAAAGGAACTCCTCTTGGAAAAAGCCTTAGAGTTAAAGCACCAAATAAAAATTATACGGGGGTAACTCAAGGTTCAAGATATAATAGCATCTCTGAATTAGGTCTTTATAAGGTTGAGGAAGAATCTGATGAAAATAAAAAAAGTGAAGAAATGTTTTCTATTAATTTTCCGGCAGATGAAGAAAGTAATTTAAGTGAAGAGAAAATAGGTGAAGAGGATAATTTAAAATCTCAAGTTAAGATTTTAAAGAAAGGTTTAAGTTTAGTTCCATTATTGTTAATGTTAGCAATAGCAGGCCTTTTAGCAGAATGGATATTATACTTAAAAGGAAATTAGGTGTGAGCTTATGGGAATAGAAGTTACAAGGATATATGCATTAATTCTAATACCAATAATTTTATTATTCATGTATTTAACTTTGAAAAAGCTAAAAGGATTGGTTAGAAAAGATAAATTAATACTAATTAGCAGAATAACTATTTTAATGCTCATAGTCATAGGTATTTCAGATATAACCATTAATTTAAAAGGCGAAAATATATCAACGGTATTTTTACTAGATGTTTCAGACAGCATGAGCGGCTTCAAGGCAGAAGGAGTTAAATTCATTGATAATGCATTAAAAGAAATGCCTAAAAACAATAAGGCAGGAGTGATTGTTTTTGGTGATAATGCTTCAGTTGATAAGTTCATGGATACTAGTAAAGAATATAAACAAATAAAGTCAGCGCCAATAATAAATTCTACTAACATAGAAGAGGCAGTAAATAGTTCATTAGGTTTATTTGAAAAAGGTGCAGCAAAGAGAATTGTACTTATTACTGATGGAGAAGAAAACCAGGGTGATATATTAAAGACCGTACCTCTAATAAAGAAAGAGAACATTGATTTAAAGGTGTATAAAGTTGATAATGCACTTGGTGATGAGGCATATGTAGAGGATGTTAAAGTTCCAGATAATATTTCTATTGGAGAAGAATTTTCAGTAATTACAAAGATTGAATCAAATGTTCAAACTAAAGCAAAGTTAACTCTATTTTCTGGCAGAGATAAAAAAGGTGAGCAGCAAGTTGAATTACAAAAGGGAAGCAATACTTTTGCTTTTAAAGATGTTCAAACAAGCGGTGGTTTTAAATCTTATAGAGTTGTAATTGATCCGGAAAAGGATAGTAATAAAAGTAACAATGAATATAGCTGCTTTACTAATGTAGTATCGAAACCTAATATATTAGTTCTTGAAGGAAAAACAGGGGACAGTGCTGGAATTGTTGAAACTCTAAGGGCAGCTAATAGTGAATACAATGTAAGATTAGCAACGGGGGCACCTTCAACCTTAAATGAACTTTTAGCATATAAAACTATAGTCCTCGCCAATGTTCATGCAGATGATTTAAATAAAGGTTTTATGGATAATATAGAATCTTATGTTAAAGATTATGGTGGTGGAGTAGTTACTTTTGGAGGCGATAATTCTTATGCCTTAGGTGGATATAAGGATACCGCCTTAGAGAAAATACTGCCAGTAAATATGGATAAGAAGGGAAAAAATGAAGTACCTCAAATAAGCATAAGTTTAGTGATAGATAAGTCTGGAAGTATGTCAGATGGAGGTAGTGTTAGTAAGCTTACTTTAGCAAAAGAAGCTGCAATGAATTCACTAAATAATTTACGAGATACTGATGAAATAAATGTAATTGCCTTTGATGATAGTTACCAGGAAGTAGTTGAAAGACAAAAAGTACAAGATAAAGAAAAGATAAAAGGAATGATTGCTGGAATTTCTGGTGGTGGAGGAACTTCAATTTATCCTGCATTAGAAGAAGCCTATAAGTCACAAGTTGAAAGTAAGGCTAAAATTAAACATATTATACTTTTAACAGATGGACAAGATAGCTTTGGAGTAAGTAATTATCAAGAATTGATTGGAAAAATGAATGATGCAGGAATAACATTATCTACTGTATCAGTAGGAGAAGATGCGGATGGCCAATTACTTGGGAAATTGGCTGAAATGGGAAAAGGAAGAACTTATCATAGCGATAAATATACTGATATTCCTAGAATCTTTGCTAAAGAAGTACTATTGTCAAGTGGAACCTATATTATAAATGAAGAATTTACTCCTAAAGTTTCAAGTAATCATGAGATTCTAAATGGAGTGTTAGTTGATAACTCATTACCAACCTTACTAGGGTATGTAGGTACCTCTATGAAGGATAAGGCAATAGAAATTTTATCTTCAAGTCACGACGAACCAATTCTTGCAGCAAATCAATATGGGCTAGGTAAGACTGTGAGTTGGACATCAGACATAAATGGAGAATGGAGTAAAAATTTCTTAACCTGGAATAAGGGTGCCCAACTAATTAAAAATGCTATCTATTGGACAATTCCGGATCTTAATGATGCAGGAAAATTATCTATAACTCAAAGTGGAAATGAAGCAGTTGTAGAATTTTATAGTGATTCTGTTAAAGATGGATCTAAAATAAAGGGAGTATATAATAACGAAAAAGGAAACAGTGGAGAATTAGAATTAACTCAAGAAGAGCCAGGGAAATTTGTAGGAAGAGTTAAATTAGATGAATTGGGTTTTTATACTTTTAATATAAGGGAAGAGAATAATGGGCAAGTATTAAATAATTATAATGGAGCTTTTTCCTTTGAATACTCTGATGAATATAAGTTTAATAAGAATAGCGGGAAAATAGATACGCTAATAGAGGAAGTAAAAGGAAGTTTTATCAATAAACCTAAGGATGTATTTAAAGGTGAACTTAAAAGTGCATATAAAGCAATGAATTTAACAGAACCTACATTAATTGCAGCTATCTTATTATTTCTTTTAGAGGTAGCATATAGGAGGTTAAATCTAGATTTTTCAAAATATTTGATTAGATTTATGAATATATTTGCAGGGAAAGTTTTTAGAAAAAATATTGAGTTTTTAATCAAGAAAAAAGAAATTAGGAATAGAGATACTAAACAGTCTAATACAGAGAATTATACTGAAGAAGAAAAGGGGAATTTTACTGATAAGCTAAAGTCTGCTAAAAGTGAAGAAAAGGCAACTATATTGAAGAGTCATAAAAACAAAAATAAACCACAAGCATTAGATACGTCTGCTTTGCTAAAAAGTAAGAAAAAACGTGAAGATTAAGAAATAAATATAGGAAGAAGAATTAACAAAAAGGGGAATGACAGGTTCAAAAAATAATAGACCAGTGTGAGTGCATAGTTAGTCTATTTTTTATATGTGTAATTTAATAAATATCTATTAAAATTTAATTTATTATGTTATAATTATGGTAATATTTAAACAGACAAAGCTGTCTCAAAATTTATAAAATTTTGAGGCGGCTTTTTTCATTATAATAGTGAAATAAAATTATTTCCTAATAATAGAAATAAAAAATATATTACATAGAAAGAAGGTTATGCATTATGAAGAAATATAAAGAAATTAATAAAGATAAGTTAGTGAATGGACCTGATGTTTTTGCAGAAACATTTAGTGTTGAACTTTATATGAAAGAAAAACCAGTAATATTAGAAAGTGCATTATTAGCAAACATTAAAAAATATTGTGGAAATGTTGAATTAGCAGGTAATAAAGACAATAATACAACCTTTGCATTTATGGATCACATTTTAGAGTACAAAAATGTTAGCGTTCCTGTTTCTATAATTATCAGTGTCATTTATGACAGACCAGATCAGGAGAAATTAAAAAATTCTTTGGGGCAATCAGGAAATTTTGCTAACAGAGAATCAATTGAACAGTGCAAATATAGAGTTTTAGTAACTGATATAATGGCTATTGGTTTAGATTATACTAAAAGGGTAGAACTTTTCCAAAAAGCTCTTTATGGCATAGTTGAAGTAATGCAGTGTGAAGGGATTCATTTTCCTCTTACAGAACAAGTAATAAGCAGAGAAGATTATTTAGAGAATAATCCATTAAATGATGATTATGATATGTTATTTGGCATATTAAATGTAAGATTATTTAAAGTTGAAGGTGTAAAAAATGAATACATTATGGACACGCTAGGGCTTTCAGCAGTAGGATTATGCGATTTGCAATGTCATTTTAAAAATTTAGATCCTAACCATATATCAGATCTTTTATATTCTTATGGATATTATATTTTTGACAATCAGGATGCTGCAGATACTTTGGAAACTGTAGAAGGAATTAATGAGGATGATATATGGAAGTGCAGACATGAAGTCTCAATTGCTAAGCCTGAACGCGTAGTTTTAGATATAAATCCAGGAAACGAATATTCAGGCGGAAGTCGAAGATAGAATATTTACAGAATATGCTGCTAATTTAATAGTTGACTAGAAAGCCTTTTATTTTACTTAAAGAAATAGAAGGCTTTTTGGCTTTTATTCACAAAGAAACATTGATAATTATAAAAATGTAAAATATTTTTCATTTTTATATTGACATGTAAAACTTGTGATAGTAAACTAATAAAAGTAGTAATAAATTAAATATTTAGAGAACAATGGCGTTTTCATTTCAGAGGGAAAGATATATCTATGGCAGGTATACCTTTATGGGGTGATGACGTCTTTTTTGTATATATATATAAATTTTAAGTACAACTAATAATTAAAAACTTAATAATTATTCAAGGGGGAATAGAAAATGGAATTGTTAAACGGAGCAGATATGGGGTTTGTGATTATCTCTGCAGCGTTAGTAATGTTAATGGTACCAGGGCTAGCATTATTTTATGGGGGAATGGTAAAGAGTAAAAATGTATTAAGTATTACAGTACATAGTTATGCAGCACTTATTGTTATATCAATACAGTGGATTTTTATTGGTTACACTTTAGCTTTTGGTCCTGATTCACATGGTATAATTGGTGGATTAGACTGGAGTTTTCTAAAAAATATAGGAATGGCTCCTAACGCAGATTACGCAGGAACAATACCACATTTAGAATTTGTAATATTTCAATTAATGTTTTCAGCAATTACTGCAGCTGTTATTTCAGGTTCAGTTGCTGAACGTATGAATTTCCCTGCTTTTATAATATTAATTATTTTATGGAGCACATTTGTTTACGATCCTATATCACATTGGGTATGGGGAGCAAATGGATGGTTAAAGAATTTAGGTGTACTTGATTTTGCAGGTGGACATCCAGTTGAGATTAATTCAGGTATTTCTGGACTAGTTGCCGCAATAGTTGTTGGTAAAAGAAAAAGGGCAGTTCCAGAACCTCACCATATACCTATGGCAATATTAGGTGGTGGACTATTATGGTTTGGATGGTTTGGATTTAATGCAGGAAGCGCACTTGCTATGAATTATGTAGCTGTTAATGCATTTTTCACTACAAATACTTCAGCTGCTGCAGGAGCTATTGCATGGGTGGCATGTGAATGGCTAATTTACAAAAAACCTACAGCTTTAGGAACAGTCAGTGGAGCTATAGCTGGATTAGTTGCAATAACTCAAGGTGCGGGATATGTAAGCCCAATGTCAGCTGTATTTATCGGACTAGTTGGAGGAACATTAAGTTTCTTTGCAATAGCTATAATGAAGAAAAGATTAGGATATGATGATGCTTTAGATGCATTTGGATGTCATGGAGTAGCAGGTATATGGGGATCTATAGCCACAGCTATTTTTGCATCAAAGGCTATTAATCCAGCAGGTGCTGATGGAGCTATATACGGTAATTTCGCTCTATTAAAAGTTCATTTAATATCAACTTTATCAACAGCATTATATGCTGCTCTTGCAACATTTATTATATTAAAGGTTATGAGCTTAGTTATGAATTTAAGAGCAACTTCAGAACAAGAATCAGAAGGATTAGATATTTCACTTCATGGAGAAGAAGCTTATTCAGGATTAAATATGTAAAGATTTATTTATAAATATTTACTACACTTAAGCGTGTATTAATCGAAATTAGGTACATGTGTGTTTCATAGGTCTATGAAGCAAGCACACATGTACCTATTTCTTTGTTTTGATAAACGCGTAAGATTAGTAAATGTTATAACCCACTTTAGATAAACTAACTATAAATTGTACTTATACTTTTAAATATATCCCAACCAGAAATCAGAATCATT
>NZ_AUUU01000162.1 GCF_002760435.1 Clostridium sp. LS | reverse complement strand
TTGATATATAAAGAAAAAATTAAGAAGAGTAGTGTAAATACTTTACACTAACTTATTTAAAGGGAGGGTATATTTATGGACATAATAGAAAAGGTAAAAGAAAGATTATCAATTTTTAAAAATTTATATGATGTAATTAGAGTTGTAAATCCTATAAAGAAAGAAACTATTATAGTTAAAGATAAGGGAGTACAAGAATTAAATGGAACTTGCTATGCTCTATGGAAAAAGGATACTTTTTGTGAAAATTGTATATCAATGAGGGCATATAATAATAATGATACTTTTGTAAAGATAGAATATGATAAAGAGAAAATTGTTTTAATAACCGCAACACCAGTAGAGATTGATGGAATAATATATATTGTTGAAATATTAAAGGATATAACTCAAAATGGGAGTGTATTACATAAATTGACTGAAGGCACGAATTCCGTAGAAGAATTGATTAGTGCTATGAATGAAAAAGCAGTTACTGATGAATTGACAGGTTTATATAATCGAAGGTATATCAATGAAAGGTTGCCTGTAGATATTAACTACAGCAAAATCAGCAAGATGCCATTATCTATAATTATGACAGATATAGATTATTTTAAAAAGGTTAATGATAAATATGGACATGTTATTGGAGATAATATTTTAAATGATTTTTCTAATCTAATACTTAAATCATTGAGAAATAATTCTGACTGGGCAGGAAGATTTGGTGGAGAAGAATTTATTATCGTACTTAATGGCACCGAATTAAAGAATGCATATGCTATAGCTGAAAAGATAAGAAAGCAATTAGAAAATACAACATTTGAATATGGAGAGCTTAAAATCAATATAACTGCAAGCTTTGGCGTTTATAGTATTACTGATAATGATATAAGTATTTCGGATCTGTTATCAAAAGTAGATAAAAATTTATATAGGGCAAAAATTAGTGGAAGAAATAGGACAATATTAAATCAGGAAAATATTGAAAATATAAGTGAAGCTGAATTTGAAAGTCCTGAAGAGAAGATCATTAAGATATCAGAATTAAATAGACATATTAATGAGATACGGGAAGTTTTAAATGAAGTATGTTGTACTGTAGACACAAATGAAACTATAAATGATAGGTTAGTTATTAGTCAATATTTGGATGAATTAATAGTAAAGTACATGAAGGAATTAAACCATAAAAATACTGGCAAAAATTAATTATACCTATTTAAAAGGAGAACAAAAAATTTTTTATGATGATAGAAGAGAATAAATTAAACTACATAGAGGTATTTAAAAAGTATAAGCAGGCAGTTGATGAAGTTAATATTGCAGTTTGGGAGTGGGATCTTAAAGAAAATAAGTTTTTCCTTTCTACCGCTTGGGAGAAAATTACACAATATAATTTAAATGAATTTAGTAATTTATTTGACTGTATTGAAAAGAGTGTGCTACATGAAGATAAAGATAGTGCTATAAACGATTTGAACTTTTTTATAAATGGGAGCTCATCTTTATATAAAAGCGAATTTAGAATTGTTACAAAAGCAAATGAAATTAAGTGGATTTTATTAAATGGAAAGATGATAAAAAATGAAAATGGAGAATCAGTACGCTTATTTGGCTTAGGAAGAGATATAACTGAAGAAAAGGAAAGCAAGAAAATATTAACTGAAAGTGTATATTATGATTTTCTTACTAAGCTACCTAATAGAGAACTGTTTCTAATGGATTTTAAAACTACTTTAGAAAAGACAAAACAGTTAAATCAAAAAGGAGCAATAGTACTTATAGATTTAGATAATTTCAAGTCTATTAATGATACTTTAGGTCATGATTATGGCGATTTAATGTTAAAGGTATTTTCGCAATTGATAAATGTTTGCGCTAAGAATCACGGTAGTTTGTATAGAGTTGGTGGGGATGAATTTATCATACTTTTAGATGAATTTGATTCTGTAGATAATTTAAAAGAATTATGTAATAGTATAATAAATTATTGCAAAAAACCATTTGAACTTAGTGATAAACAAGTATATATGACAACAAGTATAGGCGTATCGACTTTTCCGCAAGATAGCACTGATATGAATGATTTATTGAAATTTGCGGACTTGGCTATGTATAAATCGAAAGCTGTTGGAAAAAATACATATACTTTTTTTGAACTAGATTTAATCAAATTATATGTAAGAAGAATAATAATTGAAAATGAATTAAAAGAATCAATAAAAAACAATGAACTTTCAATTGTATATCAACCTCAAATAGATGCTGCTGAAAATAGAATAGTTGCCTTTGAGGCTTTATTAAGATGGAATAATAAAAAGCTTGGGTTTGTATCTCCGGCTGAATTCATTCCCATAGCTGAAAAAACTGGGATAATTATAGATATAGGTGATTGGGTGATTGAAGAAGTATGCAAAAAAATTCGTGAATTTAAAGAAAAAAAGTACAAATTTAATAATGTAGCAATTAATGTTTCACCTATTCAAGTTAAAGAAACTGATTTTAAGGATAAGCTTATAAAAGTATGTGAGAAAAATGAAATTCCTTTAAATTTACTTGAAATAGAAATTACAGAAAGTACACTAATTGATTTAAATGAAGAAAAAATTGCAGATTTGTATGATCTTATAAAAAGAGATATAAACATTTCTATTGATGACTTTGGAACAGGATATTCTTCTTTGAGTTATTTAACAGTTTTACCTATAAATACTTTGAAAATTGATAAGTCTTTTGTTGATAATATTGAGGATGAAAAAAATAGAGCTGTAATAGAATGCATTTTAAGTTTATCAAAAAGGCTAAGATATAAGGTTATAGCTGAGGGTGTAGAAGTTAAAGAACAGCTTAAGATATTGATGAATTTAGGCTGCAATATAATTCAAGGGTATTATTTTAGTAAACCAGTAGGTGAAGATGAGCTTGAAAAGATGTTAATAAATGATCTGGGAATTTTAGAATAGGCATTTGTTAAGATAATTTATAGGTTATTAACACTCTAATTTAAGTTAAGGAGGGTAAGAGGTGAAGGATCAAAAAACAAGTGAAAATAGTTTTAGAAAAAAATATGACGATTTAAAGATATACGAAACTGCATTATATAATGCAAATGATATAATAATTCTATTTTCAAGTGAAGGTGATATTCTAAAAGTTAATAAAAAAGCTATTGATACATATGGTTATAGTGATGAAGAAGTACTTTCAAAGAATATATCTGAATTAAGGTATGCTCAAAATTTGGAATTATTATCGAATCAATTTGCAAAAGCTAAATTAGGCGAGATTGAATTTGAAACTATTCATTATAGAAAAGATGGTTCCAGTTTTCCAGTAGAAGTTAAATCAATAGGAATAGAAATTAATGACGAAACATTTGTTCTAAGTATAATACGAGACATAACTAATAGAATAAAAAATGATGAGAAAACTCGCGAACTTGCCTCTTTAGTTGAAAATACAGATGATGCAATTATAGGAAAAGATTTAGATGGAATTATAACTAGTTGGAATTTAGGGGCAGAAAAGATTTATGGATATAGGAAAGAAGAAGTGATTGATAAAAATATATCTATAATAATTCCGGAAGACAAAGTTAATGATTTTTATGAAATAATGAGACAAATTAAAAATGGAGAAAAAATTAAAGGGTTTGAATCTAAGAGAATAAAGAAAGATGGTGAGTTAATAGATGTTTCTATTACAGTTACCCCAATTTACGATTTAGAAGGAAAGTTAATAGGAGCCTCTAATATTACAAGGGATATAACAGAGAGCAAAAAAATAGAAAAAGAATTGAGAGATAAATATGAAGAAACATCTGCTTTGTATGAAGAGCTCATAGCAATAGAAGAAGAATTAAGGACCAATTATGAGGAGATAGAAAAAGCAAAGGAAGAGGCAGATAAGGCTAATAATGCTAAAAGTGAGTTTTTAGCAAATATAAGTCATGAAATTAGGACGCCTATGAATGGAATTATAGGCGTAATAGATCTGCTTAAAGTAACTGAACTTAGTAACAGTCAAAAAGAATATCTAGATATGCTTAGTCATTCATCTAGGTTATTACTAGGTATTTTAAACTCAGTATTAGATATTTCTAAAATAGAATCTGGAAAGTTTGAACTTAATCTAAAGCCATTTAATCTTAAGAAAACTTTAGATAGAATTATTAAAGAATTATCTATTGCTGGGAATAATAAAAATTTAGAAGTCTTTTACTACATTGACCCATATATAAGCTTTGACTTAATAGGGGATGAAATACGATTAAATCAAATATTAATAAATCTAATTAATAATGCTATAAAATTTACTGAAAGCGGCCAAATAATATTTAAAGTTAAAAAGATAGATATTATAAAAAATAAACTAACTTTAGAATTTTCAGTACAAGATACTGGAATTGGCATCAAAGAAGAGTTTAAAAATGATATTTTTAAAAAATTTGTTCAACAAGATATGACTTACACTAAAAAATATGATGGTACAGGATTGGGACTTGCTATTTCAAGAGATATAGCAAAGTTAATGAATGGAGATATATGGTTTGAAAGCATAGAAAACAAAGGAAGTACTTTCTATTTTAAGGCAGAATTTTTGTTAAATTATGATGCGAAAAAAACTCATGGTAAAAAGCTTAATACATGCGATAAGAAAATAGCTATAAATAAAGCAAAAAAGATACTTATTGTTGAAGATAATGAGATTAATATGAAAATTGTTTGCGAAATGATAAAAGGTTTAGGATATGAATTTGAGTGTGCATTTGATGGAAAACAAGCTTTAGAAATATTGAAAGAAAATAATTTTGATTTAATCCTAATGGATATACAAATGCCAGAATTAAATGGATACGACACTACTAAGATAATAAGGGACAGTGAATTAGGAACACAAAATCATATTTATATTATTGCCATGACTGCTTATTCTATGAACGGAGATAAAGAAAGATGCATTGAAATGGGGATGGATGATTATATTTCTAAGCCATTTGACCTTAGTACATTAAATAATGTTATCTTAAAATATCAGTAAAGTATTATAGTCAGTTCATAATAAGAAAAATAACAAAAGAAGCATTAATTAAAGTTATAAAAGTTATAGTTTTAGATGTGATATTCACAAATATTATTTTGAGGTGATTTTATGATAAAATGGAAAGAAGATTACAACTTAGGAATAAAACATATTGATGAACAACACGAAAAGCTGTTTGAAATAGCGGATCGTGCACTTAATCTTTTGAAAAATGAATTTATTGTAGACAAGTATGATAAAATAATTGAAATACTTGTAGAACTTAAAGAATATACAATTTTTCATTTTAAATCAGAAGAAGATTATATGTCTAGTATAGGATATAAAAATTTCTTTTCTCATAAGGTAGAGCATGAAAACTTTATTAATGAAGTTAATAATATTGATTTGAATGCTATAGATGTGGATCAGGATGAATCTGTAAGAAAAATATTAGAATTTGTAGTAGATTGGATAGATAAGCATATTTTAAATCAAGATAAATCTATAATAGAAAAATAGAAGTTAAATTTTGCATAATTAATTAAATCAACGGCGATAATTTTATCGCCGTTAAAAGCATTTATGCAGGAAAAAAATTATCATAATCATTTTAATTTAATAAAATTTAAAACATAATATTTGCGTATTAGATTAAAAAATGCAGAATTTTGTTTAGTTTTTAATATATTTATTGAATGTTATCACGTATTAAAGTAAAATTAAAATGAATTATTATACATAGTTTGTGTAATAATATCATTTATTAGGGGTGAAATATGGGTAAGCTAGGGGTAAAAATGTTAAGACTGGTATTGTTGATATTGGGGCTGATGGCAGCAATCTTAATAATAGCCAATATTATTGTATTTAAAAAATTTCAAACTGATATGAAAACTACTGTTAATGGATCTATTTTAGAATTGGTAAATTCTGTTGATGGAGATAAACTTGAAAAGGTTATAAATGAAAAATCAACAGATTCTTCTGAATATAAAGATTTACTAAATTCAATGAGTGTAGCTAAATCAAAAAGTGTTGCTAGAAATTTTTATACACTTTTAAAGGTGGATGATGAAAAGGCAGTTTTTTTAGTTGATGTTTCAGTGGAAGCGTCAGAATTTTTAGAAGAATATGAAATGGATAACGAAATGAAGGCGGCTTTTAATGGTGAAGTTACTGTAACTGATCAGTCATATACCGATGAGTATGGAACATATATTTCTGCATATGCACCAATTAAGGATTCGCAAGGAAAAATTGTAGCTATTGCAGGTATAGATGTAGACTCAAGTATGTTTGAAGGGATTAAAAGTACTTTATTTAAAACAATGATAATTACAATAGTATTATTATGCATTTTGTCTATGATTATAGTTTTTGGATTCTCTAGGAAATTAAGTAAGAATGTTATGGAAGTACAATTTGCTTTGGAAAGAATAAGTGATGGAGATTTAACTGGAAATGTTAATATAAGAACAAAGGATGAGATAGAAGACATAGCCACTTCAATTAATAAGGTTAAAAGTTCTCTAAAGGATTTAGTAAGCAATGTTATGAATACATCAAAAGATATTGATAATATTGTTGATACAGTAAATGATAAAGTAAAATATTTAAATGGGGATATAGAAAAGGTTTCAGCCACTACACAAGAGCTATCAGCAAATGTAGAAGAAACAGCTGCATCAGCAGAAGAGATGTCGTCAACCTCAGAGGAAATAGGGAAGGCTGTTAATTTTATAGCTGAACAATCATCCAGAGTTGCAGAAAAAGCAGCACAGATAAGTAAAAAAGCTAAAAGTATAAGGGTGACTTCAGAAAATAATCAAAAGGAAGCAGAAAAAATATTTAGAGAAACTGAGAGTAGATTGAAAGCTTCTATTGAAAAAGCAAAGGCTGTAGAGCAAATAAATGTTTTATCAGATTCAATACTTAAAATAGCAGAACAAACTAATTTACTTGCACTAAACGCAGCTATTGAGGCCTCAAGGGCTGGTGAAGCAGGTAGAGGATTCAGTGTTGTAGCCGAAGAAATAAGAAAACTTGCAGAACAATCTAGTGATACTATAAATAAAATACAAAGTACAACAGGAATTATAGTGTCTTCTGTTGAAGAGTTGACAGATAATTCTAATAATATGCTTAATTTTATAGAAGATACAATATTAAAGGAGTATAAAACCTTAATTGAGACAAGCAATAATTATGATGAAGATGCGCTGTATTATAAAGAGTTTTCAAATAATTTAAGTACAACTTCAAAAGAGCTATTGTCTTCAGTGCATGAAATATTGAAAACTATAGATGGAGTAGCAAGCGCAACCGGTGACAGTGCTGGGGGGACTTCAAATATAGCAACTAGCATTTTTGAAGTAAGCGAAAAGTCTAATATTGTGTTGGAAGAAGCATTATTAGCTAAAGTGAGTTCAGGAAAATTGAAAGAAGAAATAGCTAAATTTAAAATATAAAAATACAAGAAGAAGGCCGTAAAGCTTCTTCTCGTATTTTTAAGCGTTACTTCTTAATAATTGGAAGCCGAATTTCAAATTTTCTTCAACTATGAAGATATTATTACAATATTATGAAATTAAACATACGATTCTTAATACCTTATTACATCTTTACTAGTTATAGATATAATAAGTTTATACGATATTAAATTAACTGAAGCAAAAAATGTGTAGGAGGAATGAGTATGGAGAGAATTAAGTATATTATCCAAGCATTGTGGATTGCATTTAGCATTCCTGCTATAATTTTGGGAATTTTGATTCTTATTCGTCATTTCTTCAAAAAAATGATGAGAAAAAATATGTTTTTGATTAAAGTATATAAAATAGTTAAAATATTTTTATGTATTGGATTTATAGTTTTTATTGCATTAGAAGCTGCAATAATAAGTTATCAAAAAAATAATGAAAAGAAGGATGATTATATCATTGTACTTGGTGCTGGCCTTGATAATGGAAAGACTCCTAATTTAATATTAAGTGAAAGATTAGATGCAGCAATAAAGTGTGAAGTAGAAAATCCAAATCAATATATTGTTTTATCTGGCGGACAAGGCGCAGATGAATGTATATCAGAGGCTGAAGCTATGAGTCAGTATCTTCAAGAAAGAGGAATAGATAAAGAAAAAATGATAATAGAAGATAAGTCAAGAGATACAGATGAAAATTTAAAGTTTTCTAAGGAAAAAATAGAGGAACATAGTCATAAGTTAATAGCTGATGTTAATGTAAAAATAGTAACTACAGATTTCCACGCCTTTAGAAGCAGTATATTAGCTAAGAAAAATGGTTATGTTAATTTTGATAATTATTCTAGTTCCACTATTTGGTATTTTGTCCCTTCAACATATATTAGAGAAGCATTTGCAGTCGTTAAGAGTGCTATATTTGATAAATAAATATAGCAGCCCTGGAGGTTAGTTCTTTATTTTTAGTGTTTTACTATATTCGCTGTCATCATTTGCTATAATAACAAAAGCTCTAGGATATTCCTTTATAAATCGTACATTAAATTTAATCCCGGGCTGAGGAAAAGAGTATTCATTAAGTGAATCTGTGTGAGCAATATTAAAATCCGAGGTTAAACAATAAGTTGAAATAGTATCATTATTATTTTGTTTGATATTAACATTATAACGTAAGACAGGTTCATCGTTGTAAAGATTTGATGTTTGAGAAATATCTTCGACTACGCCTTGTCCATTAACTCCAAACTTGTCAATAAGAAAATTTGTTAATAAATGTCCGGCAAAAAAGTTCAAAAAACAAAGTGAAAATATGATAAAGGAACAAATGAATGTTGGAAGTTTGAGTTTTTTGGGAAGAATGACTGGAATAAAAAGTCCTAGTATGATTATCGCTAAAAAAGTTAGAATAGGATGAGTTTTTAATCCAATTAGAAAAATAATTATATTATCCATTATATAACCTCCAAAATACTATAGGAATCATAAGCATATAGTCAAAGTAAAATATAATTTAAATCTCTATAAGTTTCTAATATATTTTTAAAAAAGCATTTTTGTAATTTCTAAATAAATTCTTAAAAATTTAACTAATAATAGCTTCATTATATATATGATAAGGTAAAAAGCATTAAAGTATAATTAAGGAATTATTAAATGTATGTAAAAATAGTGTAAGTAATACATTTAATGCATGCAAAATAGCACAGGGTCTATCCCTGTGCTATTTCATGTGTATATTGACATATAAGTTAATGTTATCGAGTTATAAATTATAAAGAAATTTGGCTTGAGTTTTTATTCTTCACTGCTGGCAGGGTCGCCATTCATAGTACTATGACGTCTTCCGTATGCGAAGTAAACTATGACTCCTAAGACAAACCAAACTATAAATCTTATTTTGGTTGCAGTTTCAAGCTGCCAAATTAGTCCTAAGCACGCTAATGATGAAATTATTGGTGTAATTGGAACAAGTGGACATTTAAACGGTCTTTGCAAATCTGGTCTCTTCTTTCTTAATACAATTACTCCAAGAGAAACAATAATAAATGCTGCTAGAGTACCTATGTTAGTTAATTCCGACACTATTCCTATTGGTAAGAATCCTGCAATAATTGCTGTTACGACGCCAACTATTATAGTACTATTTACAGGTGTTTTTGTTTTTTTGTTGATACCGCCAATAACTTCTGGCAAAAGTCCATCTCTTGACATTGCAAAAAATACTCTAGTTTGCCCAAACATCATGACTAAAAGAACAGAAGTTAAACCAAATACTGCTCCAACTGATACTAAAGCCGATCCCCAGTTTATTCCTATTTGTTCAAGAGCAAAGGCAACTGGCGCTGCGGTATTCATATAGTTTAAATACGGAACTACACCTGTTAGAATAGCTGATACAACTATGTATAATAATGTGCATATTAAAAGCGAAGCGATTATTCCCTTTGGTAAATCTTTTTGAGGATTCTTCACTTCCTCTGCAGCTGTAGATACTGCATCAAAACCTATATATGCAAAGAACACATATGCAGCACCTTGTAATACGCCATTAAATCCATAAGGCATAAATGGATGCCAGTTTACAGGTTTAACGTGCCCAACCGCTAAAAATATAAACAAGAAAATTATTCCGATTTTAATAGCAACAATAAAATTATTAAATCGTGCACTTTCTTTAACACCTATGATTAATAGAATTGATATAACTCCAATTATAAGCATTGCTGGCAGGTTTACTATTCCACCATCATATGGAGAATTTACTAAGCTGGCAGGTAGTTCAATACCCATATTTTTGAGAAGGTTTACTATATATCCAGACCATCCTATTGCTACTGCTGCTATTGCTACAGCATATTCTAATATTAAATCCCATCCTATTATCCAAGCCCATATTTCTCCTAAGGCTGCATAGCCATAAGTATATGCACTTCCAGCTACGGGAATCATTGCAGCAAATTCAGCGTAACAAAGAGCTGCAAATGCACAAGCTAGTCCTGCAACAATAAATGATAATACTAATGCTGGTCCGGAAAACTTTGCGGCAGCAACTCCAGTAAGTACGAAAATACCACTTCCTACAATAGCGCCAATTCCCAACATTGTAAGTTCAAAAGAGCCTAAAGCTTTCTTTAAAGATTTTTCGCCTTCAGTTTCTTGAAGTAAACTTTTAACCGACTTTTTTCTAAAAATGTCTTTCATAATAACATTTGTCTCCTCTTCTTTTTTTATTTTGTGCAGAGATAAAAATAATAAATAAAATGTAACGTTTCTGTAATATTTTAATATTATACTATGAATTTTATAATTCATCAATAAAATTGTCGAATAAATCATATTATGATAATAATGAAGAGGAAAGAATAAGAGATTTATAATTTAAAAAATAGATATGAACTTATCTTTATTATTGTTAAGGGGAATTATTAAATTTATCTAATATAAGTTGTTGTTGTTACTTTTACTAATATTTTAATAGATTATAATTAGTGATAATGGTTAATATATTACTGCCAAGCAAAATTAAATTAATTAAGGGAGGTAGATAT
>NZ_AUUU01000161.1 GCF_002760435.1 Clostridium sp. LS | reverse complement strand
ATTGTTAGTCATGTAAAAGGAGTATAGGTAATTCTTCTTTTACATGACTTTTTACTATAATAAAGTTGTTGAAGCTAAGAATAAACTTTATATTTATAAGACATGATGAAAGTGAGTACGTTTAATTTCATAATAGAATTATTTAATCTTCATAAAATCTACATAAAAAAATTGTAACATAGTAATGAAAATGATAATATAGGGAGGATTTGCTAATGAAAAAATTTAAAATGCTAATTGGGAGTTTTATTACATCAGTGACATTACTAGCAGTAGTTCCAGTAGCTGCACATGCGGAATGGAAACAAAGTGATAATGGTTGGTGGTATTCACAAGGGAATTCTTATGCTACTAGTTGGGCAAAAATTGATGGACAATGGTATTACTTTAACTCTAATGGATATATGATGACAGGATGGGTTAATGATGGTGGGACTTGGTATTACCTCAATGGAGATGGTAGTATGGCTCATGATACAACAATTGATGGTTATTACTTAAACAGTAATGGGAGCATGAAAGGTAGCATGAATATGGATGACAACAATATGGACGGCATGAATATGAATTAAATGAAGTAGTATAATGAAAAGAAGTTGTTGTAGAATGATTTTTCTAATCATTCTGTGGTGACTTTCTTTTTTTGAATTTTAAGTAAAAATATTAGAATAATCTCATGTTATGGCTTTTTATTAGAATTTATATTTTTATGGTGATTTTCTACATAAAATCTTTATAAATATTTTGTATGATAAAAAATAAAAGTTAAATGATTAAATATGTGAAGCTAGTTGATTATTAATAGGAATTATATAGTAAAACAGAAGTTTGTATTTTATAAACCTCTGTTTTTTTGATATTTATACGAATAGTTTTAATATTAATTCTTTAAAGTTAATTTCATAAAATCCCTCAATTATCATTAGGTTATCTATAATAATTTAAAATTTAATAAGTTAACATATAGAATTTCTACATAATAACTTCATAATAACTTGCTAATATATGATTAAATAGAAAACTATTAAGAACTTAGTAGTTGGAGAGGATAAATAAAATATATTATTTGAAAGTTAAATTGAAAGGAGATAAAAATGATACAAGATTATTTGATTATTGGAATTTTT
>NZ_AUUU01000160.1 GCF_002760435.1 Clostridium sp. LS | reverse complement strand
ATAAGCAAATTCTTAAGTAGAGAACCCAAATCTATGATTTGGTGTGAATCACTTATCCAGCGAACGCATGTGAGTCGGATTTCCTTTTATATTCTTAAATTCTGAAGAATATATATTCTTAAAATCTTACATTCTAAAATTCTAAAAAATCTATATTCTAAAATTATTTAGAATTTTAGAATCTCTAATAAATAACCATATATCTTTTATGAGGATACATAAAAATACTGCTAAGGAGGGTATTTAATTTATGGCTAGAAGAAAAACATCAAACGTTCCTAAAAATGATTTTGAATATGATGAAGGTGAAGTATATGGTTTTACTAGCGACGCTCCTATAGTTGGTGACTGCATATCTTCCTTCTCTTTTGATGATGATTCTAATATTAATATTATTCAAACTAGTTCTGATAGTAAATCTAATAATAATTCTATTCAAGAAGATCCTAAAAACAATACTCAAACTAATACAGCTTCAACTATTAACAGCAATTTTAAAAATAATATAACTAACTCCATAGAAATAACAAATACTTTAAGCTCTACTAAAGAACTGTTTGATAATAGAAGAACTCCTCTTCCTAATGGTGCCACTCCTGCCATTGATGGTGAGATTCCAAATATTAAAAGAAGCTACACACTTAGAAGTTCTACTATAAGAAAAATAAATGAATTAAAGAGCATACATCCAGATATCAATGTATGTGTCAGTACCATAGTTGATATTGCTATAAATTATTATCATAACCATATTGTAAATGAAGATGGCACTCAGTAATTTATTTTAATTTCAGATAATTATTTGTTCTCTAACATGAACTAATATATTTTATTTCATATATCCTTTGTAGGAGGTGATGTGATTATGGAAGTAACAGATTTAATTAATCTTATAGTAAACAATGGTTTTCCAGTGGCGGTGTCTGCCTATTTGCTAATTCGCTTAGAGAAACAAATTGTTAGCTTATCTAATTCAATTAATAAGTTAAATACCATAATATCAGCTAAACTTGGAGTAGCCATTGATACAGAGGGTTCTACTCATGATTCTCATAAAGTGGCATGACTAAAAGGCGATAGACATTTTGAAGTGTTTATTGCCTTTAAACTTTGCTTATACTATTAAAACAAAACTTAGTAGTTTAATTTTAATTTAGACTATAAAATGATACACGACTTATTAATATTACAAATCTTCATTTTCTTTAATAAAGTATCGTTTAGATGGAAATGTAATTATTAGTCCAACAAGTGATTGTATGATTCCTTGTGTATTATACGAATTCTTAATTTTTAATGCTATAAAAATCATAGATAACACTAAAAAGAATAAATTATAAGTTATCATTAAACCATAACCCCATTTTTTAAGTCTAAAATATCCGTATGATATTATTAACATTACTAAAGCACTTGATATTCTAATTGCACCATCTAATAAATCCGATATCGGAATAATGAGAATACCGAATTGTTCAATAAGTTTTTGTATTGGAAAAAATGATATTATTATAAAAAATGCACCTAGCAAATTTAAATATGCAATGAATGTTACTAATACTGGCCTTTTTAACTTCATATGTATTCACTTCCTAATAGTATAATCTCAAGAAACATTTTTTAGAAGCCACCTCAAATTCACTTCTTGTTCTTTCTAGTTCTTCTAAAATGGTATCAAATTTTTCATTCATTTGTTCATTCCTTTTTGTAAAACTTTTGAATGCTCCTATTCCTCTATGTATTCCCATTATTATTAAAATTATTAATCCAAGTTTGATCTAGTTTTAGCCATTAAAGTAGTATTAAAATTAATATTGCTCGTTTTTTTATCATTTGTTGTCATAAAATTAGTATTTTATTCTTTTATCTCTAATTTTATAAATTTTTATAAGATGGTATTATTTAATTAAAACAAATCAAACCAATCTATATTCTTCTATTCGTGAACTTTCAAAGTCTTTTGCTATCGGTAATTTTATAAAAAATGTGGTCCCCCTCTTTAATTCTGTTTCAAACCATATCTGACCTTTATGAACATTTACAATTGTATGATATGCCATAAACAAGCCCAATCCTGTCCCACCACTTCTTCTAAAAGTAAATGGTTCAAATAAAGTTTCACTTAATTCTTCTGGTATACCTCCTGCAGTATCTCTAATTGATATTATTATAAAATCCCCATCTTGTTCTGTTAAAATTTCAATTGTTCCACCTTCATCCATTATTTGAACCGCATTATTGATAATATTTTCGATTGCTCTCTTTAAAAGTTTTTCAGATATATTTACATAATTATCTTCATTTTTATGTAAACATAACTTGATTTTTTTTGACTCGCAAATGGGCTCAAACGAGAATAAGATTTCTTCTAATGTAGAGGCTACTTTTTGTGCTATAAGTTTCTCCGGTTTAAATATGCTTAAGAGTTCAATAACCATATCATTCATTTCATCAACTTGTTTAATTATCCTATTAAGGTAATTATCAACTTTAGATTTATCTGAATTCAACTTTCCCAACTGTCCTAATCCTCTAATTACAGCCAATGGATTTTTTAGATCATGGATAGTTGTTGCAATTAACTCACTTGTTATCAATGGATTCATGTTAATTGAAACTAGTTCAGAGTTATTACTATTAATATGCATAATTGTAGATTCAATTGAATTTACGCATGCAATAAGTATGTGCAATCTGGCTAAATTGGCATACTTAACCGGTACACTTATATCCATCGCTCCTATAATGTTACCGTTACATATAATAGGTGCACCTATACATGCGCAACCACCATAAGCAGTTGCATAATGTTCTCTTCCATAAACAAGGATTGGTTCTCCTATGGAGATAGCTGTTCCCACTCCATTATTTCCTATATTTTCTTCTGACCAACTTGCTCCAAGACAAATGACTGCCTGCTTTCCTCCAAATTCTTCTGGTGTTCCTCTCAAATCAATTATCCATCCTTCATTATCTGCTAAAGCAACTATATGTGGTATGTTAATTAAGCTGGTAGACAAAGAATCCATATACAACTTCGAAGCTTCAATTAAATACGAATTTTCTTGTACCTTTTGTTTAAGATCTTTATCACTCAAGAACTTAAATTTAATTTTATCACGCTCTAATCCTAAATCATTACACCTCTTCCATGATTCCAACGTAATGCTTCTTGCTATAGCATTTTCATTAATAATTGATATAAAGTTATCCCATTCTTTTAGAATTCCATTTTCATTTAATAAGTACTTCATTTGTATACCACCCCTTATTTTTTATAACATAAGTATAAATAATCCAAAG
>NZ_AUUU01000017.1 GCF_002760435.1 Clostridium sp. LS | reverse complement strand
GTATAGACTAAATACTATTTATAAATGATTTGAGGTCCATCAGCTATAATAATTGACATTATTAAAATAAAATATACAACAAAAGCTACAAATAAATAATCAGTAGTTAGGCCACCATAGCCACTACTTATTTATTATATTAAAAAATAGATTTGTTACATACTATTATTATACTTTAGGAGTTATAAATGGTTGCATAAATTACGAAGTTTCTTTATCATAACTATAATTAATATGATATAATACATATTGGCTAAATTGCACAAATAAGTAGCCAATGGAGGTAGATTAGGTAGAAATACTTGGTCCACCTTTATTTTTTGCATAAAAAAGGCAGTAACCGAAGTTACCACCAAGTCCATTTTGCAATTTAATTCTAACTTATGTAGATCTATGAATCAAGGGGGATAAATTTAAATTAAAGGCTATGTTTAATATAATGTTGAAATATAGCCAATAAAAATTATAAGTGGGATTTCCTACCTACAATACTTAATATATATGAAAATTATGAAATATATGTCTTTAAAGTGTAATTTTAAATATTTTTCCTTTTCTATGAAATGAATTATTATCACTATAACTTGAATATTCTCCTACTTCTATACCCAAACGATTATACATAGAAAATACCTTGGGATGACTTGATTTTAAATAAATTGCTTTAAAATGTTTAGATTTATAATATTGTATTATGTTCTTCAACCACATTTCTCCATTTCCTCTGCCTTCTTGGGCTATATGAAAATAGTTGAATATCAAAATGTCTTTATCCTCTTCGTTTATCTGTATAGGTTCTTTAAAAAACGTCTTATAATCAAGAATGCCACTACTAACAAGAGCAACACCTAAACATTTTTCGTCTTTCTTCATAATATGAAAGTCCATATTTATATTTTCATTGCTTTTTACATTCTCAATTAATTTACAACAATGATAAACTTCATTATAATCATCCCACTCATTTTCCGCTTTAAACAGTAAATTTTGTATTATTGGTGCAAGATATTCGCTTTTAAATTCACTTGAAACTCCAAAATTAATACCATTAGTTTTACTAATAATCTTCATAAACGAACCTCCTTTTTAAATAATGCTCTTAATTAATTGCTATTGCTTACTTGATTGTAGTTTTTTTTATAATACTTATTATAACATAATTTACAAAATACCACATATGCTATACATACATTGGCTTTCTATTTTTTAAATCTCTTACTTTGCAATATGAATGTACTACATTACTTTGAACTATAAAGTTTTTAGCCTTTATTCTCTCTTTATCTGTATCAAATATTCTAAGCCATTTGAACCACTTAACATAGTTACTAAGGTATTTTGTTGCAACACCATTGAACCTGTTCATCCATTTTTTAAAATTGCTATGGAGAGCATTAATATGTTAAATATGATATAATCATGCAATCTCTTTTTTAATATAAATTATTAAAGAATTTTAATAATATACATAATAATAGATATTTAGGGAAATTACACAATGCAAAATAATTATTTTTTTACATTTAATACAGGTCACTTTGCACTTCATGATACGATTTTCCCTCTACCCTTTAACATTACTTTCAATTATAGAGAGTGGACTTTTAAGTACAGTACAACTTATTAAGTCGGCCAGTTCATCTGGAGATAGATTAATATCTGATTGAATCCAGTGAATTATCATGGCAAGATTGCCATTAATAAGACTCTCAATAACATATTCCTTTTTTAACAATTCCGTATTTTTTACTGTCATAAGTACAGAATGGAATCTCTGAGCAAAATTATTTCTCATCATTTTTTTGAATGATTCTTTAAAATAGAGATGACTATGAGGACTAGTTAGAATTTTAAACAATTTTTTGTTTTCAACTATATAATTAAGTATAGGTTTGAAAAATTGAGCAAATTCGTTGGTTTTTTCTGAATAATAAAAATGATGAAATTCTTTACTAAGTTTAGCAATTGCGTCTAATTGCTCATTTTCAATTGATATAAGAAGATCATTTAAATCAATATAGTGAAGATAAAAGGTGCCACGATTTATTCCAGCAGACTCAGTCAAAGTTTTTATATAAATCTGTCCAAGCGGTTTTATAGCATATAAATCTAGAAAGGCCTTTATAATTTTTTGACGAGTTCGACGTATTTTTGTAGAATCGATATTAGTATTCATTTTTACCTCCATTAATATTTTTTTCACAAATTCAACATATTCAAAATTTGTGTTCATTGATTATGAAAACTTTCGTAATACAATATAAGCATAAAACAACATGGTGTTGTTATCAATTTAATTTATAATAAATGGAGGTAAAAAGTTATGGATACAACAAAAAATTTATCCTATTCAGTTACAGCTTATATCGGGGAGGAATGCCTGAGTGATCAAGATATTCAGAAAATGGAACTAGTAAGATCTCGAAGAGCACTTACCTTTTTGAAGAACAAAATTGGCAGTGAAAAGATTATAAACTTAATAGAGGAAGAAATCGATAAAGCTACTATTCAAATGGAAAAATGGGCTGATGAATCAAATGGAGAATGGAAATCTGGATTTGTCCTACTAGAAATGCCTAAAGTGAGGGCAGAACAATTCCATAAATGGTTCATGTGTTTGGTGAAAAACGAGAGTAAATTATTAGGTACCGCTCATCCTGATCACTATCGTAATCGAGTTTTGCAGGATGGACGAGCAGAGGTAATTGAGAACCTCGGAGAATTCGAATATCCATGGCACATTTTTCTAAATTTAACTGAAATTGATTCAACAATACCAATTCCAGCTGATAAAGACTACCCATTTGGTTTTGTTGCAATTATAAAAAGTAAAAACGGAAAATTAGTTAGCTATGCATTACATGAATTACGTGACTACAAAGACGGAATGCAGGCAAAATTAACTATAATTTTACCAAAAGCTTCACCAGATACTCTTATACATGGGCATTTGAATCACTTCTCTATTGAATTTAGAAATTGGTATATGGCCATGTCTGAAGAATAGAGGATATTATGATTTTTGTTATAATAATGGACCTCTGATTTAGTAATTAAAAGACTAAAACAAGGAAAGCTTGACAGAGCACTACAGGTGGATTCTTTGGAAAATTTAATAATTAAAAAGAGATAATATTGGGTGATGCTCAAGATGTAGGTGAAGGTGAGATACTGCAAAAACAACTTGATATACAAGCTGTCGTTTTGAAAGTTGGACATCATGGAAGTCATTCTTCAACAACTCAAGCATTTTTAGATAAAGTTAATCCTAAATATGCGATTATAAGTTGTGGGAAAGACAATGATTATGAGCATCCACATAAGGAAATTTTAGATAAACTTCTTGCCAAAAATATCAATGTATTTAGAACAGATTTAGAAGGAACAATAATAGCGACCTCAAATGGAAAAGATATAACTTTTAATGTAAAACCAGTTGATAAAGCAGCAGATACGCCAGGGAGTGCAAAGAAAAAATAATAATTATATAAGACTAGAAGATGTTAAAGATCTTCTAGTTTTTTTATACGCATATTTACAAAATAAGCTAATAGTAATAAAATACAACCGAACACCAGTTCGGAATTCGTGAATTATATTTGTATTTAAAAACAAAAAAATATGGACATAAGATAAGGAGAGGATTTAATGCTGACAGACAAAGAGAAAAATATTTTGAATATTATTATAAACTATATTAAAGAAAATAATATACCACCAACGGTTAGGGAAATTTGTGAAATTGCTGAATTAAGCTCTACATCTACTGTGCAAAGATATATAAATATTTTAGAAAATAAAGGTTATATTTTAAAAGAAAAAGGTTGCTGCAGGAGCATAAGGGTAAAAGAAGTAGGTTAGATATACTATTAGTAAGTCTATTTTTATATAACCCAAATTGATATAATATAACAAAAGATTATAGAAACTATACTGTAATGTTAAAATTAAACTGAAAATTTAGAGTTTTCTTAGAAATCACCCAATAACAAAATACGATGTTTTCTATCAGTATTTGTTATTGGAATAATAACATTATAAATTCTCTTGTATTTTTATAGTACAAGGGAATTTTTTGTTCACTGCTAAGGTTTGCATAATGTGTAAAGAATATAGTGTAGAAAATGTGCAGCAATTAAATAATGTGATATTTACGGTTTGTGTTATAATTAACAACACAATTTGTAGAAAATGCGACATGATTTATTTGCAGTAGTTAAATTATGAGAAGTTAGAATCGTCCACATTAATATGGCATATAAAAGAGTTTACTCCAACATAGAACAAACTCTTTTGTTTGCTTATAGACAGTGAATTTCTAAAATACAACTTTAATTTAATACAAAACATATTGAGGTTTAATTTTAATTGTCTATTTAATTGTGGTGATTTTTATAGTTTGTTTCAATTCTTTCTCTGTAGTCAATGGCTCAGTTGGATAACCCAATGCAATACTAGCAGCAGGAATAAAACCTTCAGGTAAATTTAATGCTTTTAGTAAATCCTTATCTGCATTAATTGTATGTGTGGTACCCCATAAATATACACTGCCTATACCAAGATCAGTAGCTGCAAGGGTCATATTCTCAATAATACAAGATGCATTAGCAAGCTCAGCATAAGGGAATTTTTCATGCGGTTTACCAGAAATAACTACTAATGTTGGTGCACCATATAGTGGATTAGCTTTTGGATTTCCATTTATATTTGCATATGTTTTTGTAATTCTATCTAGCAGGTCAGAATTTTGAACAACTGTTAAGTGTACCATATCATAAGCACCCATTCCTACTGGTGCAGCACATCCGGCATTAATTATATTATTTAAGGATTCATCACTAATTTGTTTAGATTTATAACTTCTAGTAGATTTACGCATTAATATTGCTTTCATCAGTTCCATGATTAATATCTCCTTTTAAATATAGTATTTATTCTAAAAAATGTACTTGGTATAATTAGTATAATTAACTCAATTCATACTGGCAAGTACGCAGAATTTTGTGATTAGGTATTATTTTTCATACTTTGGAGGAATAGATATGGTTAGTAAACAAGAATTAGATCAATATTTAATTTCAATTAAAGAATCAAATAACAACCACGAATGTATTGTAAAAAGTGCATTAGAAATAATTGGAGGTAAGTGGAAACTACGTATATTAGCACAATTATTAAAAAAAGAAGTGGTTCGGTTTAATGAATTGAAAAGGGAAATATCAGGAATAACAAATACAATGTTATCAAATTCATTACATGAATTAGAGCAGGATGGATTAATTACTAGAAATCAATATAATGAAATGCCAGTAAGAGTAGAATATGCTTTAACTGATATAGGAAAAAGCATGTTGCCAATATTTTATGAGTTAACTGCTTGGTGGAGTAATTATAGAAAGTAGTATTTAAAAATTTAATAAGAATTACATTATTCAGATAATCTGCTTAATATGTAAATTTGACGTAGTAAATTATAAAAATGTTCTTTGAAAACTGAATAATACTGTATTTATAATTTATGTTATAATTGCTTCATAGCAGAAGAATATAAGTTTATAGGAGGGTATCAAATGAAAGAATTCTTTTTGAAGTCAGTAAGAATTGGATTTTCAATATGGAGTGAAAATGATATATCTGATGCTGTAGAATTATGGGGCAATTCAGAAGTAACAAAATTTATTGTGGCAGAAGGTAAAATGTCAAAAGAAGAAATACAACAAAGGCTAAGAAAGGAAATTGAAAGTTATAGCATTTACAATATTCAATATTGGCCAATTTATTTAATGGAAACTAACAAAAATGTAGGATGTTGTGGTTTGCGGCCATATGATTCTGAAAATAATATATTAGAAATGGGGATTCATTTAAAAGAGAAGTATTGGGGAAAAGGCATCGCTCAAGAAGCATGTTCTGCAGTTATAGAATATGCCTTTAAAACACTCAATGTTAATGCACTTTTTGCAGGACACAATCCTAAAAATATAGGATCGGCTAAATTACTAAAAAAACTTGGATTTACTTGCACACATGATGAATATTATCAGCCAACACAACTATATCATCCTTCATACTTGATAAAAAAACAAAACTATATTAATGTTCACTAAGACACAATACTACAATTGTCGCACAATAAAAAGCCTCAATAAAGGGGCTGAATTAAAAATTTTGAAGCTAAACATAATTATTAATTCAAAATAATTATATGGAGATTTGAAAGAAATATACAAAGAATAATATGGTAATTGTAGATTTGATTCATAGTAGTAAATTAGGATGCAGACAAAATAAACTACACTTTGTTATTATCTAAAAAAACGATTAATATAATCAAAACAATCAATTTTACAGATGATTAACTTAATGCTAACATATGTATTAACAAATATCAAAAAAATCATATTTATACAAGGAGGTTTCATTATGTTGTCAAAAGTTAATCTAATTGATGAAGTAAATAATATTGAACAATTATATGTCTATAAGAAAATAGGAATGTTAAACAAACATATCATGAGTGTTGTACAGGTAGCAAATAGAACATTAGACTTTCATGTTCATGATGAGTCAGATGAACTTTTTTATGTCATCGAGGGTAAATTTAAATTGGAAACTACACAAGGCTTTACTGAAGTTGGTGAAGGAGAATTTATTATTGTTCCAAGAGAAACTATTCATAGACCAGTGGTTACTGAACTCACAAAATTTTTGATGATTGAATTAGAGGGAACACTAAATAAGGAAAACAGCGGAGATTTATATGAAGACAAATAGTTCAGGGAAAACTTTAATTACTTCAATCAGAAGATATGTCTGAGAATATAGAGTTTGATTTTTTAGAAATTATTAAAATCTTTATGAATCAATAAAAATAAATAACTGATTGTAAAATCGCATTATTCAGAGAGTGAATCTGCTATTTTTTTAATGCGTCATACTAAAATAGGATGTAATAAAAAGCAGGTGATACCTGCTTTTTATTCACCAATTGTTAGTGAGTATTAATTGTACTTATTGAAATATAAAATGTAATAATGATAAAATTAATTATGTTCGTTTTTTCTTTTAGTAATATTTACGGATATAGTTTTTACTTTTACGTCACTGTTACATCTGTACCAATATCTGTCAAAAGCCCTTTAGATTTACCTGTTGGCATTGTATAGCGTTGATCTAAATATCTTAGTGCAGCACTTAATTCTCCATCTGGACCACCATATTGAGTTATTAAATATTTGGCCATATTAAGATCTTTGCATTTAAGATTTACTGGATATTCCAATGTTTTTACATAATACCACATAAACTCCTATTCCTCCTATTTACAATTTTCCCATGGCCATGGTGTATCTACCCATGCTCTTGGATTTTCCACATAGGCAGAACCAAAATTGGTTAATGGACCATAATTTTTTTCATATTCATGGATTAAAGTAGATAATTTGCAAGAAACTTTATTATAATCATCTCTGGCATTTTTGTCATTAGGGAAATTGTCAAGGTATAGGTTAAGCTCTACAGCACAAAATTGATATATTCTTATATTATTTAAGGCCTCTTTTGCATGCATTTGTATATCACCCCTCAGAATTCATATTAGTGTAGTCATATGCATAACTATAGCCATAATCATAATAGCTATAATAAGGATCCGGTTTATAAAGGTCTCTAAAAATTGTACCTTTAGAAAAACCTTCTTTACATGAATACAAATTTTCATATTTTTGAGGTAATATATATGCGCGTGCATATTCTTTTTTTTGTTTACACATACAGTCATCATGTCTGTACATAAGGGTTTCTCTCCTTCATTTGTGGCTTACTTAATAAATAATTTATGCTAGTTCTTAGGATATGTGATAAAAAATAAAATATATTCTGATTATTTTTTATGTATTTTGTATTAAATTGTAAATGATTAGCGTAAAACTATTTACAACCATAAGTATAGCAAGTATATTTTAAAGTAAATAAGTAATTTTTCTATATTAAATATAAGTTAAGGTAATATTCAAGATATGTTTTGGAGGAATTATTATGGATTTTGAGATTATTATTGATAATTATGGCAGATATATTTATAATTATGCACTCAAGCTTTCATGCAACCCCAGTGTTGCTGAGGATATTGCGCAGGAAACGTTAATTCAAGCTTGGAAAAATATTTCTCAACTTAAAGATGTTAATGCAATAAAAAAATGGCTTACAACCATATGTCTTAATATATTTCGCATGAAAATGAGAAAGGAACAAGGAATAACAGAATTATCATATGAAGAAATTTTAGAATTAGAAGGTGAAGGAAAATTATTAAAATCTAACGAGCCATTGCCAGAAGATTATATAATTGTAGATGAAGCTATTAAAGATTTACAAAATGGATGTTTTTTAGCAATGGTAAGAAGATTAACATTAAATCAAAGAATAGCATTTTCACTGGTTGATATGTTTGGGCTACCTATAGATGAGGCGGCTGAAATTTTAGAGCTCTCAAAGTCGGCAACAAAAGGACTTCTCTATAGGGCAAGAATGAATCTTGACTCATTCTTTTCAGATCACTGCAATCTTCTTCATGTTAATAATCCTTGCAGCTGCAGCGCCTGGATTGAATTTTCTATGCGAAGAGACAATTTGCAAAAGGAAGCTAAGAAAATGAAGTTAATAGAATATATAGATTATAAAGAGAAGAAATATAAATATAATCAAGAAGTAAGGAATAAGATAAAATTTTTATACGAAAGAATGCCTGATAGAAAGCCTTCAGAAAATTGGTACAGTAATATAATTGCAGCCTTGCAAAATAAATATGAAATCTAATTTATAAAAGATACAGAAAAAATTATGCATTTTCCGTATCTTTTTATTTTTTTATGCATCTGTATATATGAAAGGTAGAAAATCTATAAATCAATTTGAGAGAGGATGATTATAATGTGTGAATCACGGTGTGGTGTATGTTGTAGTAGTTGTGAAAGAAAGGACAAAGTGAATTGCAAGGGGTGTACTAATATGGAAAAAACATTTTGGGAAGGAGAATGTGGAGTAAAATGTTGTTGTGAATCAAAAGGATTAGCTCACTGTGGAGTATGTGTTAAATTTCCATGTGATTTAATTAGTAATTTTGGAAAAGAGCAAGGGTATGATCCAGCTCCACGTTTAGAACAATGTAGAAAGTGGGCGGGAGGAGAAAGCATATAACATAATAGTTAGTTCGAAAATTTGCAAAATACCGTTTAACAGCGGTATTTTTTATTATATTTTGAATATCACCCGCTTGGTGGTTCTGATTAAATTTTTTGATAAAATTGCAAATAAGTATTTACAAATACTTATTTTGGAAGTATTATAAATACATAGTATCGAATTGATAATATCTAAATGAATTAAACAAATAACTATTTTATGGAATTTAAAAAATAGAATGAATTTCCTATAGTGACTTACTAAATTAATCAAATGCAAAAAGAGGTGTTTCGTGTGAAGAACGAAAATTTTTATAATAGTGAAGAAGAGTTTTTAAATAAATATGATGTGAATGTTTACGAAAGGCCTAGTGTTACTAACGATGTAATAATATTTACAACTAGTGATAGATTAGAGGATAATTCTCGCAAAATACCTAAAAAGGGAATGCAAGTCCTTTTAATTAAAAGAGATGATTATCCATACAAGGGAAACTTTGCGATTCCAGGAGGCTTTATTAGAAATAATGAGAGCTTAGAAGAAAGTGCTACTCGAAAATTAAAAGAAGAAACAGGAATAGATAATGTTTATACTGAGCAGCTTTATACCTTTGGAGAAGTAAACAGAGACCCAAGAACTCGTGTAATTAGTATAGGAAATATAGCTTTAATTTCAAAGGATAAGATAAGTTACAACAAAGGAAAAAATAGAAAAGAATCAAAATGGTTTTGGATAGAAAAAAATTTAATTGAAGCTACTAAGGATGAAAAATATTTAATTAATAAATATTTATTGAAACTTGAAAGCGAAGATGGAGAGGAGAGAATTGATTATGAAATAATTGAAAAAACAGAAAGGAATATTCTTAGAAAAAAAAATAAGGATTATAAAATTTTAGATTGCAGTAATGAAAAATTAGCTTTTGATCATTATAAGATTATAGATTTCGCAATTGATCGGGTTAGAAATAAAATTGAATATACTCCAATTGCATTGAATCTTTTACCAAGATTATTTACAGTAAAAGAACTTCAGAATGTCTATGAAGCAATACTTGGAGAAGAAATTTTGAATTTTAGAAGGAAAATGGATGGCATGATCATAGAAACTGATGAAAAAATAGAAGGAAAGCCTTTTAGGCCAGCTAAGGTATTTAAGTTCAATGAGAATTTTGAGCATAAATTTTAAAATGAGGGGTTGTAAACATGATTTATCTAAATAATGAAAAAGTTAATATCACAAAATTTCCAAATGGAGAGAGCTTAATAAACAGTGATAATCTAAATATTGCAAATGTAGTTAATACTATAAAGCTAAAGTTTGAAAGTGATGATGATATAACACATTTGATATTTTTAAAAGGACATTTAGATGAACTGAATTTAAAATGTAAATTAGTTGTAGCATATATGCCGTATAGCAGAATGGATAGAACAGAGGGCTTGACTGTTTTTACATTAAAGCATTTGTGTAGACTAATAAATGCTTTGAAATTCGATGAGGTATCAATATATGAGCCACATTCAGACGTTTGTGTTGCATTGCTTGATAGAGTAAAAGTAATAAACATGTCAAAAAGTTTAGCTGAAAAAGCAATTGAATATATTGATAATAACAATGAAGATTTATATTTGATATATCCTGATGCTGGTGCAGCCAAACGATATAGTAAGCAAATCAAGTATGAGAAAGTATTGACTGCAAATAAGGAAAGAGATTTTAAAACGGGATGTATAAAGAAACTTGATGTAAATGGCAACATTGAGAGTGAGAAGTTCAAAGCTGTAATTGTAGATGATTTATGTTCAAAAGGTGGAACTTTTATATTAACTGCTAAAAAACTTAAAGAAATGGGGGCTACAGAAATTTACTTAGCAGTAACTCATTGTGAGGATACAATATTTGATGGGGAAATTTTAACGACTGACTTGATAACTAAAGTATTTACTACAAATAGCATTTTATCCAAGGGTCATAATAAGTTGGAAATTACATCAATTATTTAAATAAATATTTTTAAAATCATATCTTTATTTATAATTAATTTATTAGGAGGAAAAGATTATGAAAAAGTTATTAGTAGTTATTGATTATCAAAAAGATTTTGTTGATGGAGCATTGGGATTTAAGAAGGCAGAGACATTAGAAGATGGTATTTATAATAAAGTAAAAAAATATTTAGACAATGGAGACAAGGTATTATTCACTTATGATACTCATTTTGAAAATTATTTAGATACTAGAGAGGGAAAGAGTTTACCTGTTCCTCATTGTTATATAAATACAGAAGGACATGAACTTTATGGAAAGTTAAAAGAATTTGTTGGAGTTAAAAATATTCTTCATTATAATAAAAGCGCCTTCGGTATTGCTCCAAAGGACATGCTTAAGATCACGGAAGATATAGGGGATGATATAAATGAAATTGAATTGGTCGGTGTTGTCACAAATATGTGTGTAATAAGTAATGTTGTAACGTTCCAATCTCAATATATAAATGCCAATTTAATTGTAGATGGAACACTTTGTGCAAGTTTTGATGATAGCCTGCATGATAAAGCATTAGATGTTATAGAGGCATTAAGCGTTGAGGTTATTAGATAGGGGCGAATAAAAATGATAAATCCATTATTATTAACAGATTTTTATAAAACAATTCATCATATGTGTTATGCAGAAGGCATGACAAAACTAGTAAGCTACTGGACACCAAGAATGTCTAGAAAAGAAAATATGAATAAGGTTGTTATGTTTGGTCTCCAATCATTTTTAAAGAAATATCTTATAGAATATTTTAATGATAATTTCTTTAGTGTATCCAAAGAAGAAATAGTTAAAGAGTACAAAAGAGTAATTTCTAGAACAATGGGTAGCATTGCAGCAGATACAACTCATATAGAAAGGCTTCATGATTTAGGATATTTACCTATTCAAATAAAAGCAGTTCCAGAAGGAACTAGAGTAAATATCAAAACACCAATGATTGAAATCACTAATACTCACGATGACTTTGCATGGCTTGTAAATTATTTGGAAACTTTTATGAGCTGCAATATATGGCAACCTATGACAAGTGCGACAATTGCCTATCGATATAGAGAAATAGTAGAAAAATACTATAATTTAACTGTAGAAAATGGAGATGTGACAAAAGCTTGCGGAGATTTTAGTATGAGAGGTTTTAGTTCTATTGAAAGTGCAAAGGTCAGCAGTGCAGGGCATTTGCTTTCATTTACTGGAACTGCAACAATTTCATCAATACTATATTTAGAAAAATATTATAATTGTAACATTAAAAATGAAATTGTAGGTCTAGGAACTCCTTCAACAGAGCATAGTGTAATGTGCAGCTACGGAACAGATGAGCTTAAAGCATATAAAAGGCTGATTAATGAGGTATTTCCAAGTGGAATATTAAGTATAGTATCAGATACTTATGATTATTGGAATCTTATAACTAATATACTGCCTAAATTAAAAGATGATATATTAAGTAGAGATGGAAAAATAGTAATAAGAGGGGATAGTGGTGATCCAGTTAAAATAATCTGTGGAGATCCTGAAGCACCTGAGGATAGTCCAGCATATAAGGGAACAGTTGAACTTTTATGGGAAATTTTTGGGGGAGAAGTTAATTTAAAAGGATATAAAGTTTTAAATTCGCATATAGGTACAATTTATGGAGACAGTATTACTGTTGAAAGGTGCGAAGAAATTTGCAGGCACCTTACAGAAAAAGGGTTTGCAGTAAGCAATTGTACTTTTGGAATTGGCTCATACACTTATCAATATAATACTCGTGATACTTTTGGATTTGCACTAAAAGCAACACATGCTGTAATAAATGGGGAAGAAAAGTTTATATTTAAAGATCCAAAAACTGATACTGGAAACTTTAAAAAGTCTCAAAAAGGTATGTGCTGTGTTTATAAGCAGGGAGAAGATATTCTTTATAAGGACGAGCTTACTATAAAAGAACAGGAAGAATGTAAAGATAATTTATTAGAGATTGTTTTTAAGGATAGTAAATTAATTAGAGATTATTCATTAAGAGAAATTAGAGAAAGATTACATTCTTTATAATATAGTTTTACTAAAAGCTAATTGTAAAAGTTAAGGGGTGAGATAAAATGAAAAAAACCTCAAGAATCGAGGCTGCTCAAAATACGTTAAAGTATTTAAAGGATGGGTATTATATTTTAGATGATAAAAAAATAGATATTTCAAATCTTCATAAAAAATCAATTAATGAAAGCATTCTTATTTCTCCTGAAGAAGGAGATGTTTTATCAGAAAAATTTAAAAATGCCTCAAGTAATAAAGCTTCAAATATTAAAGTAATTAATGTTCCAACAGTTAAAGCTGTTTTGGATTTAGCAAATGAGAATTACAAAGATATTGGAGTATTGAATTTTGCCAGCGCGAAAAATCCTGGTGGAGGCTTTTTAAATGGAGCTTTAGCTCAAGAAGAAAGCATTGCTGTAGGAAGTGGATTATATGATACACAACTTAAAAATGAAAAATATTATTTGGAAAATAGGGCTTATAAATCTATGATGTATACTGATTATATGATTTATTCTCCAGAAGTTGTGTTTATAAGAGATGAAAATTTGAATTTACTAGAAAGGCCAATTACGGCTAGTATAATAACAGCTCCAGCAGTAAATTACGGACAAGTCTTATTGAAAAATGAAGATAAGAATTTAGCTGAGAAAGTAATGAAAATAAGAATGAGGAAAGTGTTAGCATTATTTGCTGAAAATAAAAATAAAAATTTGGTTTTAGGTGCTTATGGATGTGGAGTATTTAGAAATAATCCAAATACTATCGCTCATTACTGGCATAAATTATTATATGATGAAAATTTTATAAGTTACTTTGATAATATTATTTTTGCAGTATTTGATAATTCAAAAACTCAAGAATGTATAAGAACATTTGAAAAATTAATTGAGTAAAGTTTGCTTAGTCTATTGTTATAGTTTAATTTAAAGGTCCTTCTTACATATGTGTTTATATGCAAGAGGGACCTTTTAAAATTATATTATAAATAATAGATGGAAATAAAAATATAGCATTTTTTCATAAAAGTACTATTTAAGATTAATGTTGAGTGCTAAAATATAGTTAATGCATAATATGGAGGAAAAAATGAATAATATAAGTGAAAATTTAGTGGAAATAAGAAAAGCAGAAATTAATGATTTAGAGACTATAGTAAAGTTTAATTATAACTTGGCAAAAGAAACAGAAGATAAAGAGTTAGACCTAGAGATTCTTTCTAAAGGGGTTAGCGCAGTAATAAACGATCAAGCTAAGGGGCAGTATTATGTTTATGTAATTGATAATAAAGTGGTTGGACAAATAATGTACACTTATGAGTGGAGCGATTGGAGGAATGGAATGTTCCTTTGGGTTGAAAGTGTTTATGTTGATGCTAATTTTAGAAGAAAAGGCATTTATAAGAAATTATATAATCATGTAAAAAATGTTTGTGATAATGATGAAGGAATAGCTGGAATAAGATTGTATGTTGAGAAAGAAAATTTAAACGCTCAAGCTACATATAGTTCTTTAGGTATGCATGAGTGCAACTACCATATATATGAATACGAAAAATAAGGTAAAATTCATATTTAGAATATTACTTATCACATAAATATAAAAATAATAAACTATGAGTTGATTTTTAAATTCGTAATAATGTAAGTATAAAATTAAAAAGAAATAAATAATTAATATACAGGAGGATAAATATGATAAATAATATAAGTAAAATAACAATTTATGTTGAAAATCAAGAGGAAGCAAAAAAATTTTGGGTTAATAAGCTAAATTTCGTTGTTAAATTTGAACAACAAATGGGGCCAAATATGAAATGGGTAGAGGTTGCACCAAGTGAAAATTCACAAACTACATTTGTATTATACGATAAAAATATGATGAGAACTCAAAATCCTAAAGCAAATGTTGAGCATCCATCTGTAATTCTAAGTACAGATGACATAGAGAAGGCATACGCAGAAATGAAAAATAATTCTGTAGACGTAGGAGAATTAATGACTATGCCGTATGGTAAAATGTTTTCCTTTAAAGATTTAGACAATAACCAGTATTTGCTTCGTGAAGACAAATAATAATTAAAGTGGAATAAAATAAAATGAGAGTCTTTAGATAGAAGGGAAGTGAATCTTTAAAGAAGGATTAAACAAAAATTATCTTTCTTTGAAAAAGTATTATGGAGAATAAAAAGATAGTAAAAGATGGCCATATTCATTCGCCATATTGCCCTCATGGAACAAAAGATACTTTTGAAATGTATGTAGAAAAGGCACTAGAAGAAGGTTTAGAAGAAATGACATTTACTGAGCATATGCCTTTCCCATGCTATTTTATGGAGGATAAAGAGTTTTTAGATGAATGTGCTCCAGATAAAGATGCAATAGAGAAATATTTAAAAGAAGCTCAGCAAATCAAGTTAAAATTTGAAAACAAAATCAAAATTAACATAGGTCTTGAAGTTGATTTTCTAGAAGGATATGAAGAAGAAACAAAAAAACTTTTAAATACGTATGGCCCGAAGCTCGAAGATGGATTGCTTTCTGTACATTTTATAAAGATTGGAGATACCTATACAGCTATAGATGGAAAAGAAGGATTTGAAATAGCTTTAAAGGAGTTAGGTACTACTGAAAAAATTTATGATAAATATTATGAAACATTGCTTATGGCAATAAAAGCAGATTTGGGTGAATATAAGCCACGACGTATTGGACATCCAAATCTAATTAGAATTTTTAATAACTTGTATCCTCTAGAATATAAAAATAATGAACTTTTAGAAGAAATAGTTAAAGAAATTAAAAATAGAGATTATGAGGTCGATGTAAATACAGCTGGTCTTAGAAAACCATATTGTGGAGAAATATATGTGAGTGATACATTTAAAGAACTTGTAAATAAGTATGGTGTTAAGAAGGTTTATGGATCAGATTCTCATACAGCTAGTGATATTGGCAGAGATTTTGATAAAGAATAGGTTATAGGATATTTAATTTTTTATTTTAAATTTAGGAGATAACTATGGAATCAAAAGGTGTGAATTTTATTAGGGAAATTACTTCGTATATTTTTGTGGAAGGTAGGCCTAAAGAAGCTGATATTATTTTTGTCCCAGGAGGCTCTTGGCCAGAACCATCAGAAAAAGCTGCTAAACTTTGGTTAAATAATTATGCACCCTATATTTTACCATCGGGAAAATATAGTATGAGTAAAGGTTATTTTCCAGGACCAGTGACAAATAGTGAAATATATAAAGAACAATACAACACTGAATGGGAATTTATGAAAGAGGTAATGTTATCTTATGGTGTTAATGAAACTGCTATATTAAAAGAAGATAATGCAACTTGGACAAAGGAAAATGCATTTAAATCTCTTGAGGTTACGAATAAATTAAATTTAGAAATAAAAAGAGCAATTATTTGCTGTAAATCCTTTCATGCAAAGCGTTGTTTAATGTTCTATAGTTATGCATATCCTAATACAGAATTTATTGTGTGTCCTGTTAATATAGAGGGAATTACTAAAGATAATTGGTTTAAGACAGAACAAGGTATAAACAATGTAATGGGAGAATTGTCCCGCTGTGGAGGTCAATTAAAAAATGCCATTCCTATTTGGAGTAAATAATATTTTAATTATGTATGGTTAAAAAAGAGGGAGAATTAATGAAATATTCTTATGAAGAGGGAAATTTTAAAAAAGGTGATATTTTAAGCATTGCAATTGATAGAAAAGTGAATATATATTTAATGGATAACATAAACTTTCAACGATATAAGAATAATATGAATTGTGAGTATTATGGAGGTGTTGCAACTTGTTCTACATATAATATTACAGTCCCTAGAACAGGGCACTGGTATATTGTTATGGATTTGGGTGGCAATGCTGGCATATTGAATTATTCCATAAAAGTATACAAATAGCTAATTAACCTAATTTCACTTTAAGTTGACAATATAAAGAAAAATATATTATTATATACAATAAAATATTTATAAAATAAAGGAGTAAGATATAATGGCATATTATTTCAATGAACCATCTCATACTTTTGGAGAATATTTATTAGTTCCAGGGTATTCTTCAACAGATTGCATCCCTCAAAATGTAAGTTTGAAAACACCACTTGTTAAATTCAAAAAAGGTGAACAATCACCGATTACAATTAATATTCCCTTAGTATCAGCAATCATGCAATCAGTATCAGACGACAAAATGGCAGTTGCTTTAGCAAAGGAAGGTGGAGTTTCATTTATATATGGATCTCAATCAATTGAAAATGAAGCAGCTATGGTTGCAAGAGTTAAAAATTATAAATCTGGTTTTGTAACTAGTGATTCAAATCTAAAGCCAGATTCAACATTAGCTGAAGTAGTAGAATTAAAAGAGAAAACAGGTCATTCTACAATGGCAGTTACAGAAGATGGTACTCCTAATGGGAAACTTCTTGGGATTGTAACAAGTAGAGATTATAGAGTAACTAGAATGGATATGAGTACTAAGGTTTCAGAATTTATGACGCCATTTAACGAATTAATATATGCTGATGCCAATATAACATTAAAAGAGGCAAATAATATTATTTGGGATAATAAATTAAATAGTTTACCATTAGTTGATAAAGAACAAAAGTTAAAATATATGGTTTTCCGTAAAGATTATTCAGCTAATAAGGAAAATTCAAATGAGCTTATTGATTCTCAAAAAAGATATGTAGTTGGTGCAGGTATAAACACCAGGGATTATGCAGAAAGAGTACCAGCTTTAATTAATGCAGGTGCAGATGTATTATGCATAGATTCATCTGAAGGTTTTTCAGAGTGGCAAAAGATAACAATTGATTATATACATAAAAACTTTGGAGAAAATATCAAAGTTGGAGCTGGAAATGTTGTTGATAGGGATGGATTTTTATTCTTAGCTGAGGCAGGAGCTGATTTTGTTAAAGTTGGAATTGGTGGAGGATCTATTTGCATTACCAGAGAGCAGAAAGGTATAGGCCGAGGACAAGCAACATCACTTATTGATGTAGTAAAAGCCAGAGATGAATATTATGAAAAAACAGGAATTTATATCCCAGTATGTTCTGATGGAGGTATAGTTCATGATTATCATATTACTTTAGCATTAGCTATGGGGGCAGACTTTATTATGTTAGGAAGGTATTTCTCAAGGTTTGATGAAAGTCCAACTAATAAAGTTAATATAAATGGAAGCTACATGAAGGAATATTGGGGTGAAGGTTCCAATAGAGCAAGAAACTGGCAGAGATATGACCTTGGTGGAGATAAGAAATTATCTTTCGAAGAAGGTGTTGATTCTTATGTACCATATGCAGGAAGCTTGAAAGATAATGTTACAATAACATTAAATAAAGTTAAATCAACCATGTGCAATTGCGGAGCTCTTACAATCCCAGAATTACAAAAGAATGCGAAAATAACATTAGTATCTGCTACAAGTATTGTAGAAGGAAGTTCACATGATGTTGTATTAAAGGAAAATACTTATAATTCTCAACAATAGTTTTTTATAATAAAATGTTATAATTATCATTGACATTATTTAGGGAAAATAAAATATTAATACATTAATTTTAAGCTATAATGTTTGTAAATTATTACAAACATTATAGCTTATCATTTTTATGGTAAATACTGTGATATAATTAATTTGGAAAACGTTTAATAGGAGGGAATAAAGTGAAAAAATTTAGAAATGTATCAGCACTATTATTGGTATTGGCATTTATCGTTACGATGTTGCAAATACCAATAAAATCAGTACAAGCCGCTGAAAACTCTAATATTGTTTATGTAAAAATACGATATGATAGAGCAGATAAAAATTATGATGGCTGGAATGTTTGGGCTTGGGAAAAAGGAAAGGATGGGAGGCAAGTGAATTTTATCGGAGAGGATGAGCAAGGAAAATTTGCAGTTGTGGAGACTACTAAGGAAGCACAGCAATTATCTTTTATAATTAGAAAAGGTGATTGGGTAGAAAAAGCAACAGGTGATGAAAATGTAGATTTAGCTAATGGCGATGTAGAAACTAAAATTACCCAAGGTAGTGGAGAAGCTACTCGCGTAGATAACCCTCTAAATAGAAATTTTAGTACAGTTAAATTAAATCTTCATTATTATAGGTTAGATCAAAATTATGACTCTTGGGATGTTTGGTCATGGATTAATAATAGCGACTCAGCCGGTTATGCTTTTAATAAGCAAGATGACTTTGGCAAATTAGCAGAAATAACCAAAACAAATGTTCAGAAATCAAAAGCAGTATCATTTATAATTAGACAAGGTGGAAATAGCTGGACATCAAAAGATGGAGATAAAGATAGAAGTGTAGATTTAGCATATGCGAATAATAATGGTGAGATTAATGCTTATATTCTTCAAGGAGATGAAAAAGTTTATACTAATCCTAGTGAACCAATTAAAAATCCCCAAATAACTTCTTTAAAAATTGATTCTATTACTGAAATGAGTTTTAAGTTAAATGCTAAGCTTTTAACTACTGATGGAATTGTTGTAAAAGAAAATGGTATCGTTACCGATAGCTCTTTATACTCAGTAAATGTTGGACAAAGTGCTATAGATGGTTTAATTAAGTTTAAAAATCCGATTAATTTATTAAGTACTTATACTTTAGAAATACCAAAGTTTAGTAGTGCAAATTCTAGTTTTGGTAAGATATATGGATCTAAAGAATTTGATGATTTATTTGGATATAAAGGTGAACTTGGAGCCATATATAATCCTAACGAAACAAGATTTATTTTATGGGCTCCAACTGCAACTAAAGTGAGGGTTGCTTTATATGGAAATGATGGAAGAAAGTTTAACCCGGCTGAAAAGGTAGTAGACATGGAAAAGGGTGAAAAAGGAACTTGGGCTATTGAAGAAAATGGTGACTTAGATGGTGTTTACTATAATTATTTAGTAACAATTGACGGAAAAGAAAATGAAGTTACTGATCCTTATGCAAAAGCTGTAGGTGTTAATGGAAAGAGAGGAATGGTTGTAAACTTAAACTCAACTAATCCAGTTGGATGGAGTGAAGATAAGAGGCCTGAACTTGAAAATCCAACAGATGCTATGATATATGAAATGCATATTAGAGATTTTTCTATAGATCCAAACTCAGGTGTTACTTTGGAATATAGAGGTAAATATAAAGGTGTATGGCAAGATAAAACAACTATTCCAGGTACAGATGTTAAAACTGGAGTAGCTCATTTAAAAGAACTTGGAATAAATACTGTACAATTAATGCCAGCTTTTGATCATAGGTCAATTGATGAAACAAGGTTAAATACTCCTCAATTTAATTGGGGATATGATCCGCAAAACTATAATGTACCAGAAGGTTCTTATTCTTCAGATCCTTATGATGGAAAAATAAGAATAAAAGAATTTAAGGAATTAGTTCAAGAACTTCATAAACAAGGAATTAAAGTAATAATGGATGTTGTTTATAATCATACTGGAACAACAACAGATTCATTGTTTAACCTAGCTGTTCCAGACTATTATTATCGTCAAAACGCTGCAGGCGGTTTTTCAAATGGTTCAGGTACTGGTAATGAAACCGCTTCAGAGCGTTCTATGGTCAGAAGATTAATTGTTGATTCAGTTAAATACTGGGTACAAGAGTATCATATAGACGGATTTAGATTTGATTTAATGGCTATTCATGATATTGATACAATGAAAGAGATAAGAAGCGAATTAGATAAAATTGATAAAAAGATAATAGTTTACGGTGAAGGCTGGGCAGGTGGAGATGTAGCTCTACCAAAAGAACAACAATCATTAAAAGCTAATGCCACTAAATTTGGAGAATTGCAAATTGGTATGTTTAGTGATGATTTTAGAGATGGAATCAAAGGTAATGTATTCGATGATAAGTCTGGAGGATTTATAAATGGAGGAATAGGATTTGAAGATTCCATAAAATTTGGTATAGTTGCATCAACTAAGCATGATGGAATAGATTATAGTAAAGTAAATTATTCAAAAGAACCTTGGGCAAATGAACCTTATCAAACAATTACTTATGCTTCATGTCATGATAATATGACTTTATGGGATAAATTACAAACAGTTAGTCCTAATAAGTCAGAACGCGAAATAGAAGCTATGAATAAGGTTTCAGCAGCCCTAGTATTTACATCTCAAGGAATGCCATTTATTCAAGCCGGTGAAGAATTTGCGAGAACCAAAGTTAATAAAGATGGGACTTTCAATGGAAATAGCTATAATGCACCAGATAGCGTTAATAAACTTGATTGGGAAAGGGTAAAAGAATATCAAGATTTATATAACTATTATAGAGGTTTAATTAATTTAAGGTCTTCTCATAAAGCATTTAGAATGAGTAATACTAAAGATATCCAAGAAAATCTTAAATTTTTACAAGAAGGAAAAGACTTTAAAGGAGATAATATAGTTGCATATACATTAAATGGAAACGCTGTTGGTGACTCTTGGAATAAAATTGCAGTAATTTTTAACTCAAATAACAAAACAATTGAAGTAACACTACCATCAAAAGGTTGGACAGTTGTAGTAAATGAAAATAAGGCCGGAATTGAAAAATTAGAAGAGTATAAAGGCGCAACAGTTATTGTACCAGCAAATAGTGCATATGTATTAGTAGATTCAGCAAGTTATGCATCAAAATAATTAAAAAATTACCGAAATAAAAAGAAAGTTATCTTAATATGATATATACATCAATTAAGGTGACTTTTTTATGTTATAATTCATATAGAAAGTGAGAAAGTATTTCTATTTTAGGTATTTTAGTTATTTGTAACTTTATTGTGGTAATTGCAACTTGCAATGATAATATATAATTATTATTTTATAGAATAGTTGTCATCTATTATTTTAATTATCTAACCATATAAGTATTATTTTTAGCATAAACAAGGAGGAACTAATGAAGGAAAATACAGACATTACTTTAAAACAAATAATTCAAGTAATTCATAGAGCAATTAATTCAGTAGATCAAAGATTATTAAATCATGGTGAAAGAGTTGCATATGTTATGTTAAATTTATTAAGAGCAGAAGAAAATTATAGTAAAGACGAAATTCTGGAGATTTGTACCCTTTCTATATTTCATGATATAGGAGCATATAAAGTTTCTGAAAGGGACAAGCTTGTGGAAATTGATACTAAGTCTCCTATTGATCATGCCATTTATGGCTGCTTATTCATTAAATACTTTTCGCCCCTTTCTAAATTATATAATATAGTTTTATCTCATCATTTTACTATGAAATATTATAAAGATAATAAAATGGAGGTTTTCTGCGAAGAGGGGCTATTGTTAAGTTTTGCAGATTACATTGATAGAATATATTTGATTAAAAAGGAATTAACAGTAAATTATATTATAAATAATAATAAAGAATATTCACTGGAATATATGGAATTATTAATAAGTGCAGATAAAAAGTATAATTTCATAAATAAATTATTAGATGGATCATATTTAAAAGAATTATACGATTTTTTTGCAACAAAAGTTATCTCTAGAGAGGAAGTGCTCTCATATAGTAAAATGTTAGCATACTCCATTGATTTTAGAAGTGAGGCTACTGTTAAACATACAATATTTGTTGAAGCTGTAAGTTATCAAATTGCAAAATTATTAAAGTTAGATGATAAGACCTTAACTCAAATTAAAATTGCAGCTGCTCTTCATGACATAGGAAAAATAGGAATTCCTGTGGAGATATTAGAAAAGCCAGGAAAACTTTCAAATGATGAATTTGAAATTATGAAGAGCCATGCAATAATTGGATATAAAATATTGAGCGATTTAAATATCGATGATATTAGAGATATGGCAGCACTTCACCATGAAAAAATTGATGGTACAGGATATCCTTTTGGATTGAAAGGCAATGATTTAACTTTAGAAATGAGAATAATTTCAATAGGGGATATAATTAGTGCTTTGCTAGGCGTAAGAAGTTATAAAGAAGAGTTTAGTAAAGATAGAGTAATAAAAATCTTGAGTAATATGGCCAAATATAACAAAATAGATTCTAATATAACAAAATTATTTATTGAAAACTATGATTATATAATTGAAAAGGCAACAAATGAATCAAGTGATTTAATGAATACTTATTTAAGTTTAAACAATGAGTACCTGAAAATATTAGATTATTTCAAATATTAATGATAAAAAAAGCTAGATATCATGTTAACCTTGAATTTATATATTACAAGTGTATTTGCTAAAAGATTGTATATAAATTATAATAGGTAACATATATAAGCAAACTTTATTGCTACAAAATATTACTAAGGAATGGAGAAAAATATGAATAAATTATTTCAAGTTAAAGATTTAGAATTTTTTGCAGAAGATTTTGTCGATGATATTAAAGATTATGAAGATATAATTGATATTATACAAGAATTAAGTCCAGATTTGAATTATGAGATAATTGAAGTTGCTGGTTCTAATGGATGCTGCGATAAAACTAAAAAAAATTATTTGGTAGAAATAATTGGTTATATAGATGAAAATGATGAATTTATTACTAAAGAAGAAAGAGATTCTATGGGGATAATGGCTCATAATAAGAAGTTTGATTTATTTGTTATAACGGTTCATAAATGCACTTCGTGTAATAAGTGGGTTATTTCCTTGCTTGAATAGTATACACATTTAGCTGTTTAAAATACAGCTTTTTCTTTTATGCTAAGATTTTTAGCAATAGAAAGGATGTAGTATTGTTGAAAATAAATATTAAAAATAACCAAAATAATTTTAAAGTAATATGGACTTTTGTTATATTATTTCTATTGCATATGATTTTAAGTAACTGCGTTATTGTTGCTAATGCATCAGAATCAAAGGGAATTATAGATGAAATATATATATCGGAAAATAATTATAAAGATGATATGAGCAATATTGTTGAACCATACATAAAGAGTAAAATGGAGTCTGGATATGTAGATGGTGACGAAGATGTTAAATTGTATTACGAACAATATAAGGTTGAAAATGCAAAAGCTAATATTGTAATATCTCATGGGTATACTGAGAGTTTAGAGAAATATCATGAAATGATATATTATTTTTTGAAAGATGGATATAATGTTTTCGGAATAGAGCATAGAGGTCACGGGAGATCAGGTACACTTGGAATAGCTGATAAATCTCAAATAAATGTAAAAGATTTTAATCAATATGTTACTGATTTTAAAACTTTTATGGATGAAATTGTTATGCCAAATAATGAAGGCAAAAAAGTATTTTTATATGCTCATTCTATGGGTGGTGCAATTGGAGTAAAATTTTTAGAGGATTATCCAAATTACTTCAATGCTGCTATTTTAAATGCCCCAATGCTAGAGGTTAATACAGGAAATATTCCAGAATTTATAGCAAAGTTAATAGTTAATATTGAAGTTGCGTTAGGCAATGGTGGAAAATACGTGTTGGGTAAAAAGCCTTACACAACAGAATATAATAAAGATGAAATTGGGACAACCTCTATTAATCGTTATGAGTATATTCACAATATTGTAGCTAATAATGAAGAATTACAAAGAGGTGGAGCAAGTTATAACTGGACTAAAGAGGCGTTTAGAACCACTGAAGATGTTGTAAAAGAAGAAAATGCGTCAAAAGTTGAAATTCCAGTGTTATTATTTCAGGCTGGGCAGGATACTTATGTAAAATCAGAAGGTCAGAATAAGTTTGCTAAAGGGGCCAAGAACTGCAAAATAGAAAAGATGGATGATTCAAGGCATGAAATATATCTGGAGAGAGATGAAATTCAAAAACCTTATTTAGTATCAGTACTAGATTTTTATGAAAAAAGTATAAATTAAAAATATAAATTACCTGGAATATAAGTAAAATTCTATTTCAGTATTAAGTGAGTGTAACTATTTAAATGAATAGACATTCACTTTTTTTATGATTTAAATAAAAGTTATTTTGAGCTTTTATTTTTATTCGAAAATTTAATGTACATAGTATGACTAGTCTTGGGACAATATATCTTTATAGGGTTTAAAAAGGCGGTGAATAAATTAATGAAAAAAATAATTAATTATATATTATGTATATTAGTTTTTTTCAATATTCCTATTATATCTTATGCATCTTGTAACAAAGATTATAAAACGCAAATGAAGCAAGATATATTAAGCCTTATGCTGGCTTATCCTGAATTTATACAAGGTGTTGAGAAGAAAAGTGATGATGAAGTTTATTTAATCATGAAATCAGGCAAAAAAATTATCTATGATGATAAAAAACAAAAAAGTCAAGCAGAAAAGTTATCAAATCCAGATTTACAAGATATGTTGGAGCAAGAGTACCCACTGCAAATGACAACAGAAATTATGGAAAAGAATTTTGATCCCGGTAGAGCAAGGCATTATGAACTTTTAAATGAAGTATATGGTAGCTCAAAAGGAGCCATAGAGAAAAATTTAAAGAGCTTAAAATTTGGATATACTAATTATCAATTCAATAGCAAAAATAATGCAAATTCTTCTCTTGAAGGAGTACTAAAAGAACTTATTCCCTTAGCTAAAACTAGAGGTGATATAGGAAGCATACTTTATCCAGCCAGTGGAACATATAATTATAGAGTTATATCAGGAACTGGAAGATTAAGTCCTCATTCCTATGGAATAGCTATTGACCTGAAAAGTGATAAAAGAGACTACTGGAAATGGAGTTCAGAAAAGCAAGGAAAGCAAAGATTGGGAGACTACCCAAAGGAATTAGTAGAAGCTTTTGAGAAAAATAATTTTGTATGGGGCGGAAAATGGAATCATTTTGATATCTTACATTTTGAATATAGACCAGAAATAATATTAAAAGCTAGATATTTTAGTAATTGGAATAATAATTGCCAGTGGTATGACGGTGTTCCTTTAGAAGAAAATACTAAAAAGTACATTGAAATGGTAGATAATGCACTACTGTAGAAGGATATTCATTTAGAAAGGGGTATTAAAATATGCGGCTCTCTAAAAACAAGAAAAGCTCATCAATTTTAATGAGTATTATTATAATTACTATAATATTTTCATTTATTAATGTTATGGAACAAAAAGTAATGGGTGAAATCAATTGCGACGAAATAGGATGTATTGTAAAAAATATATTTGAAATAAAGAATAAAGCAATATTAAATAAGGATTTAGATTCAATAAAATCCCTTTATGCCACAGATACAAAATATGGTCAATGGGCATATGAGTATGAACAAAAAAAAGTTAAATACATAAACAATTGGGCAGAAAAACAGGGAGTACAATTTGTGGATATAGTACCTAAAATAGTAATTAAAAGATCTAAAATTGGAGAGCAAAAATGTTCATTTAATATTATTTGCAATACAGAATATCAATATGTCTATCCAGATCAACCTGAACAAATTAACCGTTCAAGAATTGGGACTTACCACTCTTTTCAATTAAGTAAGAGAGGAGATGGATGGATAATTACAAAGGAATGGTATACAGACCCATTTGCTGATTCATTAAGTCTAGAATCTATTAAAGTTGATGCTATTAAAGAATTTATTTCGACTCAACCATTTAGAGATTTGACTAACATTAGTGAAAAAAGAAAAGGTGCAAAAGAATATGCGGATAAGTATTGTGGAGCTGCAACTTTAGAGGAGTATGGATTTAAATACAATAAACAATATAGAGACTTTAATCCAGAAGGAGGAGATTGCGCAAATTTTGCTTCACAAATATTACACGAAGGAGCAAAATTTAAGGAAACTTCAGGGTGGAGATATGATAAAGGAAGCGCAACAGGACCATGGGTAAATGCAGGTAAATTTACTTATTATATGCTAAATAGCGGTAGAGCTTCTGTTATTGCTAAAGGAAGTTATGAAAAAGTATACAAAGCTTCCTATAAATTACTTCCTGGAGACTTTGTAGCTTATGAAAAGAAAGGCGATATTACCCACGTATCTGTAGTAACTGGTGCTGATTCAAAAGGCTATACTTTAGTGACATGCCATAATACGGATAGAAATGATGTGCCATGGGATTTAGGATGGAGCGATAAAAAAATAAAATTTTGGTTAATAAGAGTACATTGTTGATTAAAAACGAGCCTTGAAAACTATTTATATTTTAAGGCTCAGTTTATTTTTGAAAAAGCAATAATAAAAATTATACAAGACTAGCGTATAAAAATAGAATATAATATAATTCAGATATTATTAATAATTAAGGGGGATAAGTTAAGAATCATAAATTTAGTATTTATATTCTTATTTAATAAAATGAAAGAGATTATTTTAAAGAAAAAAGATGGAAGTTATATTAAAGCCCAAATTAAGGAATTAGATTTAAGCTATTTAAATAAAATAATGGAACTTCAAGATAATGTTTATAATAAACTTAGTAATAAAGCTTTTTACTGTACTTCAGATAGAGATGAATTTAATATAATTTTTAGTGGAAAAGGCAAGATTATTGGATGTGTTTCAGCAATTGATGATGAATTAATAGCTATAGGAGTATATGTAGAGTATGGATATGAAAAACATAATTATGGATATGACATAAATATTCAGGGAAAAGACCTATTAAAAGTAGGACAAGTTGAATCGACTATAGTTAAAGAAGAATATAGAGGGAATAAACTTCAAAGGGTAATATGTAAGATTTTAGAAGAAGTTGCATATAGCTCAGGGATGAGTTATATTTGTTCAACAGTTGCACCTGACAATATATACAGCTTAAATACCTTTAAAAATCTTGGTTATAATATAATAATAGAAAAGTTAAAGTACAATGGATTAAATAGATATGTTTTAATGAAAAATTTTAACAATTAATATTTCTGTTAGCAAAACTTATTGGTTTAAAATTTTATAAGCATGCTTTTAGAAAAAAGTATTGATTTATGAATTATTTTGCAATATAATGAAATTCGTAAGCATTGAATTTATGATTAATTAATAAAATAGATTTTATAAATGAAAATTAATATATGCTATGATGAAGAAAAGTAAATTCAAATAGATGATTTAAAGAGAGCAGATGGCGGTGGGATATCTGCATGAGTCTTGAATTGAAAGAACACTTCGGAGCAATTAACTGAAATTTTAATGAAAAGAGTAGGCTTAATCGGGTCCATGCCGTTACAAGTGGAGGGTATAAAGCAATTTTAGTTTTGTACTTGGTTGAGGTGAGTTTTTATAAACTAACTAGGGTGGTACCGCGAAGATATTCTCGTCCCTATGCATATGCATAGAGACGAGTTTTTTTGTTGGTTAAAAAAATTTTAATATTTTTAATAGTATAATTACAAAAAATAATTGTAAAAATAAACAATAATTTAAAAAGGAGTAATAATAATGAAAAGAATATTTATTAAAGATTTAGTAGTTAATGGTGAAGAAACAGTATTACTTAAGGGATGGGTTCATAAAATTCGTGACCTTTCTCACGTTTCCTTCATTATGCTTAGAGATAAGTCAGGAATAATTCAACTTGTTTGTACAAAGGATCAAATTAAGGGGTTAAGGCTTGAAAATGCAATAGAAGTAGTAGGAGTTGTGCGTGAAAACGAAAAAGCACCAAGAGGAATGGAAGTAGAAGTATCATCTATAGAGATTGCTGGTAAAGTTTTTTATGATAAATTACCATTTGAAATTCAAAGCTATAAAGAAAAAGCATCACTTGAAACACAATTAGATTTTAGAACAGTAAGTCTTAGAATTCCTAAGAAGAAAGCAATTTTTAAAGTACAAAATGAAATTGAAGAAGCTTTTAGAACGTTCTTTAAAAACAATGATTTTGAAGAAATACACACACCAAAGATAACTCATTCTGGAACTGAAGGTGGTTCTGAAATGTTTACTGTTAATTATTTTAATAGAAGAGCCTTCCTTTCACAAAGTCCACAATTTTGGAAGCAAATGATGGTAGGAGCTGGATTTGAAAGAGTATATGAAGTTGGTTATGCATATAGAGCAGAGCTTCATAATACATGGAGACATTTAAATGAATATGTGAGTTTAGATGTTGAAATGGGATTTATAAAAGATGAAACAGATCTTATGGATACTGAAGAAAACTTTATAAGATTTTTATATAAACATTTAAATGAAAAATGTGCTGAAGAATTAAAATTATTTGATGTAGTTCTTCCTGAAGAAATTAATATTCCAAGAATTCCACTTGCTGAGGCTCAAGAAATTTTATTAAAAGAATTTAATAAAAAGTCACCAGTAGGAAATATTGATAATGAAGGGGAAGCATTATTCCATAAATATATTAAAGAAAAATATAATAGTGATTATGTATTTTTAACTGAATATCCAACAGCAAAGAGACCAATGTATGCTATGGAACGCGAAGAAAATCCTGAAATGACAAAGAGCTTTGACTTAATCTTTAAAGGTGTTGAAATTACAACTGGTGGACAAAGAATTCATGACTATGAAATGTTAAAAGCAAAAATGGAGAAATGGGGATTAAAAATAGAAGATTTTGCATTCTATTTAGATACATTTAAGTATGGAATGCCGCCTCATGGAGGATTTGCTATAGGGCTTGAAAGAATTACAATGCAAATCTTAAATTTAGGAAATATAAGAGAAGCCTCTCTATTCCCAAGAGATATGAAGAGATTGACACCGTAAGACAGTTAACAGCTGTAGAAAAAATTCCTTATGGAGTTCTAAGAGAATTATTAATAGAAACTCAATAAAAGTTTCTATTAATAGTTAAAGTAAACTATGCTAAAAGAAATTTATGAATTTTAAGTAGTAGTTTATAAGATAGTATTAAATGACAAAAAATTTAATGAGGTGAAAGTAATGAAAGTTAGTATTGATGAAGTAAAATATATTGCTAAGCTATCTAAATTAAAATTTTCTGATGAAGAAGCAGAGAAATTTGCACATGAATTTGAAAATATTTTAAATAGTTTTCAATATTTAAATGAATTAGACTTAGAAATAAATGATGATTCAGATAAGTCAAATTTAAAACCAATTGTTAGAAAAGATGAAGTTAAATCCTTTGAATGTAATGATTTATTTAGAAATGTTAAAGATATGCACGAAACTTATATTAGAGTACCAAAGATTATTGAATAGGGTGGTGAGAGTGTAATGAAAATGAATTTAAAAGAAATGGCAAGTAAAATTAAAACAGGTGAATTAACTAGTGAAGCGTTAGTAAAGTCTTATATAGATGAAATTATTAAAACAGAACCAACAGTAAATGCATTCTTAAGCCTACAATGTGATGAAGCATTAGCAAAAGCAAAGGAAATTGATGCAAAAATTAAGGCGGGCGAAAATTTAGGAAGACTTGCAGGTATTCCAATTGCAATTAAAGATAACATCTGTACAGAAGGTGTAAATACAACTTGTGCATCAAAAATGCTTGAAGATTTTATTCCGCCTTATAATGCAACTGTAATAAAGAAATTATTAGCTGAAGATGCAATAATAATAGGAAAAACTAACATGGATGAATTTGCAATGGGATCATCTAATGAAAATTCAGCATTTAAAAAGACTTTAAATCCAAGAGATTTAACTAGGGTTCCAGGAGGATCTTCAGGTGGATCAGCTGCAGCAGTTGCTGCAAAATTTGCACCAGTATCCCTTGGTTCTGATACAGGTGGATCCATTAGACAGCCAGCAGCATTTTGTGGTGTTGTAGGCCTTAAGCCAACTTATGGTTTAGTATCTAGATTTGGACTTATTGCTTTTGGTTCGTCTTTAGATCAAATAGGACCATTTTCTAATTCAGTAGAAGATAGTGCTTATATCTTAAATATAATATCTGGAACAGATGAATTTGATTCAACAAGTATAAGAGACTTAAAAGAAATAGATTATACTGCAAATCTTAATGATGGGATCAAGGGAATGAAAATTGGTGTTCCTGAAGAATTCTTTGGTGAAGGTTTAGATGAAGAAATTAAAGCTTCAGTTAATAATAGCTTAGAAAAATTAAAAGAACTTGGAGCAGAAGTAGAAACATTTTCTTTCCCTATAATTAAGGATGGGTTAGCAGCTTACTATATTATGTCATCAGCTGAAGCAAGTACTAATTTAGATAGATATGACGGAATAAGATATGGTTATAGAACTTCAAATTATACAAATGTAGATGAATTAATGGAAAATAGCAGAACTGAAGGTTTTGGAACAGAAGTTAAAAGAAGAATAATGATGGGAACATATGCATTGGCTTCTGGGTATTATGATGCTTATTATAAAAAAGCAGATGCATTTAGACAAAAATTAAGACATGATCTTAAAAAGACATTTGAAAAATACGATTTAATAGTAGGGCCTGTTTCTCCAATACTACCTTTCAAAATCGGCGAGAAAAATACTGATCCTTTAGCGATGTATTTGGCGGATATTTACACTATTAATGTTAATTTAGCTGGAAATCCAGCAATATCAATTCCATCTGGAGTTAGCAAAGAGGGCTTACCAATTGGAATTCAGTTAATGGGTGATATGTTATGTGAAGAAAAAATATTCAAGGCTGCATATAGCTTAGAACAAGCTTTAGCGCTTGAATTATAGGAGGGACAACAATGAATTTTGAAACAGTAATAGGCTTAGAAATACATGCAGAGTTAAAATCAAAAACTAAAATATTTTGCTCATGTTCAACAAAATTTGGAGCAGAACCTAATGCTAACACATGCCCAATATGTACAGGAGTACCAGGGACTCTTCCAGTTTTAAATGAAGAAGTTGTAAATTTAGCAATAAAAGCTGGTACTGCACTAGGTTGTACAATAAATAAATATAATAAAATGGATAGAAAAAATTATTTTTATCCTGATCTTCCAAAGAATTATCAAACTTCACAATTTGATTTACCAATATGTTCAGGCGGGCTTGTTGAATTTGAATATGAAGGAAAGCAAGTAAAAGTTAGATTAAATAGAATTCATATAGAAGAAGATGCTGGAAAGCTTGTTCACGTTGAAGGAGAACCAGTTTCATTAATAGATTATAACAGAGTTGGTGTTCCACTTGCAGAAATAGTTACAGAACCTGATTTGAGAAGTGTTGGTGAAACTGTAGCCTTTATGAAAAAGTTAAAATCGATTTTAGAATATGGTGAAATTTCAGATTGTCGTATGGAGCAAGGTTCACTTAGATGTGATGCTAACATTTCTTTAAGACCAGTTGGACAAAAAGAATATGGAACTAAGGTGGAGCTTAAAAATATAAACTCATTTAGAGAGCTTCAAAAAGCTTTAGAAAAAGAAGAAAGAAGACAAAGGGAACTTTACACTTACGGTGAAGGTCATAAAGTAGTTCAAGAAACAAGAAGATGGGATGCTTCAAAAGGAAAAACAATTCCTATGAGGTCTAAGGAAGAAGCAGATGATTATAGATATGTGGTAGAGCCAGATTTACCACCAATTATAATATATGACGAGCAAATTGAAGCAATGAAAAATGCTTTACCGGAAATGCCTGTTGAAAAGAGAGAAAGATTTTTAACATCATATGAACTTTCTGAAAAGGAAGTTGATATCTTAATTGGCGATAAAGGACTTGCAACATTCTTTGAAAAAGTTGTGGCTTTAGGGGTTACACCTAAAATGGCTTCAAATTGGATTTTAGGTGATATCTTAAGAATATTAAATGATCGAAAAATTGAATCAGAATATATAACAATAGAAGCAGAAAACTTTGCAAAGCTTCTAAAAGTAGTTGATGAAGGAAAAATCAGCAACAATGTTGGAAGAGAAGTTCTTGATGAAATCTTTGATAATAATAAAGATCCAATGAAACTTATCGAAGAAAAAGGACTTATGCAAATAAGCTCGACTGATGAATTAGAAAAAATTGTTGATGAAGTAATTGCAAATAATCCTCAATCGGTAGAAGACTTTAAGGCAGGAAAAACACAAAGTGCTGGTTTCTTAATGGGTCAAGTAATGAAATTATCTAAAGGAAAAGCAAATCCTAAAGTAGCTAAAGAGCTTGTTGATAAGAAACTTAGTGAACTATAAAATAGTGGCAGTTTAGTAAATAAGCTTGCTCAAAAAAGATTTTTGCACAATATAGTGATTAAAAATTTAATGACTATATTGTGTTTTTTTATAGGCTATATATTTAGTAATGTAGCCTAGCATACGAATATATTTCCAGGCATGAAACTAACATTCTCAAAGTGGATTAATTTGGAATTTGTGGAATAAAGAAAAAGTAAATTTAATAATATTATTATAGTAGATTTAGAGTGAATCTTATTTGCTTAGTATCCACGAATAAATTATATTACGAGGAGAATGATGTTATGAAAAATTTAAAAAAGAAATTTGAAAATGAAACGAAAACTAGGATAAACATAATAAACTCAGAAAAATTAAAGGGAAAAAGACTTCAAGAAATTCTAGTTAAACCTGGAGTATTTAATAAAACCGATTTTATGAGTAATAATTACTGCAGTACATTTCCGACAGAAATATTATGCTCATCTCCTAGAAATAATGTAATTAATGTATACTTAGATATAAAAAGACCTGTTGAAATACTAAGAGAATTAAAGGAGAATATTTTAAAATCTTTATATGAGTCATGTGAGATTTTTGAAAACGAAGGATTAAATTCAATTGGCAGTAATGTAGAAGAAATAAAATTTAAGGAATTATTTATTAAATTATTAAATCATTATTCAGAAATGAGCTTAAATAGGTTTTACGAAGTGGAGGATACTAAGTATATATTTAATGATATTAGTTTTAGTGAAATATTAAATGAAATAAATAGTATAACATATATATACAAAAAAATTGAAGATAACGATGAATTGCTATGGAATCAGTATTTTAATAAGTTCGAGAAGAATTTTAATAGTCAGTATAATAAATGGATGAATGTAATATCTAGATATTATGCGGATAGTGAAGAAGGATATGAATATACTAATGAAGAACAAGAGGTTTCAAGTTACTATTTTAATAAGGATTTCCGAAAATTATGCGAAATAATATATAGTAATAGCAGCTCTTGCGCGCTAATGATTAATAAAGCATATATGGAAATACCTTCATGCAATAATCAATTTTCTAACGTAGTATTTATCGAATATACTAACTATAATTTTAATAACAACTTAGCAAAATTCATAGAAAAAAGGATTAGTGAAGACTATAAAGAACTATTTTTAATAATTACAAATTGCAATGAACATATATCATATTTTGAAAAGATTAAAGAAAACGTAAATAGCTTAACATTAGATAAGAGAATATTTTGCATTTTAGACAAATTTAATTTTTACAAAAGGGATTTTTGTAAAGGAGATAGTATATGTACCGGAAATGAAGAAAATTTAATTGAGAAATTAAAAATCAGCATATCAAAACAAATAGGCATTTCGAAAGATAGAATTATTGTAACTGAAGAATTTAATGATGTCGATAAGAATACTATGAATGTTATAAATACAAACGAAGATTTTCTTGAACTTCTTAGATTAATGAAAAGAGAAAGTGAATCGATAGGGAAGATTATAAAAATAAAATCATCAAAACAAGATAGAATAATTAATATATCTTTAAATCAAGAAAGAATGAGTGTGCAAGCCTTGATGGGAATGCTTTATGATAGATATCATGGATATTTAGTAGATTTATGGAACAAAATTATTAAAATTGAAACCAATGATGAAAATCATAAGAGATTCAATTATAGCAGAATCAATACTATAATTAGGAATCGTAAAGATAATTATAAGGATTATAAACATATTATATCAGTAGCTTGTAGTGATGAAAATGAAATTATAGACTTTAGCTTAAGAACTGGTGACTATAATGATAGTAAAAAAATATTAAGGATGCTACTAAATTATGGATATAATACAATTGGTTTTGATCCTAATGAAAATAAAATTATTATAAACGTCAATGGTGAAATATCAAAGGAAGATAAAGAAAACCTAATAAAATCAGTCAAAGGAAGATTGGAAGAAAGTGCAGTCAGTTATTTTGAAAATGCATTTTTAATGAATGCAACAAAAAACAAATTTAATGCTAGCAGCTTAAATAAAGCCTTAGAAATTGAAAAAAATGTAACTATTGATGATTTTTATATTGCTTTCAAAGAAATGTTTAATAAGATGAGTGATAATATAATAAGGTATGAAGTGCATCTTCCAAAATAGGATTGCAAACATTTTTGAAATAATATAAACAATGCGAAGGATAACCAAATAAGTTAAATGGTTATCCTTCACATTGTTTATAGTTTAAAAGTTATTTATGATTGTTTCTTAGGTTGACTTATGTCGATATTATGTGAATTTTAAAACACAATTATAATAAATAGAAGATAATTGACAAAACTTTTGTTATTATTCATTGCCGAAATTATTTAAGGTTGTTGTAAGAAATGGTAAAATATTAATATAAAATTTTAAAATACGATAACTAAGTTTACATAGCAATAATACTAAAAAGTTATCATTTTTAGGAATTATAGTTTAACTTTTGAATAATGCATGGACAAAGGTCAACCTTATTACTTAAGGAAAGCTTTTTGTATTTAATTTTTTTTGGAGGGATGATAATATGAACAATAAAAATATTAAAGAGACTCATAAAGTAGTTGCATCAGAAGATATGCAGAGATTAAGTCAGCAGATAGATGAAACAGTTATTACCCTTGATAATTTGCTAGTTTTTAAGAATAATTCAAAATGTTCATTATGTAAAGGTTTTAAAGAGGTGGATAAAAAAATAGAAGAAATTAAACTATTAATTGAGACCATACAGACTACAGTATATAAATGTTGTTCAGAGGACGATAAAGAAGGTAACCTAATTTATGAATGCTATGCTTTTAATGATTTCTATAATTAAGTTGTAAAAACATTTTTTATTGTAATTGTGATATATAACAGATAGTGTATTTTATAAAGAATTTATCACGTTATATATCACAAAATAATGTACTCCAATAATAGATATAAGCTTTCTACTTATTAATTTTTATATCTAAATTTCTTCAGATTTTAATTTTAATACCTTATCAAGATTTTTAAATACAGATTTATCATAATCTTGATGCAAAGATACTTCTAATACATCATATAATTTTTCCAATTGTTTAATAATTTGATCAAGAACAGAATCATTTTTTACAAGTAAAAACATTTTGCTTGTAGAACCATCGCCAATTTCTCCACAAAGAATACCCTCAAGGTTAAATGCTCGGCGAGCAAAAAGCCCAGTTATATGACTCATAACGCCCGAATGATTTCTAACTAATAATTCAATAAGATAAAAATTTGTATTAATCATATAGATTTTCACCACCTATCATTTCGATATTCGCTTTGCCAGGAGGAACCATAGGGAGAACATTTTCTGTTTCTTCAATTGGTATATTTATTACACAGGGACCTTCTGTTACAAGCAGCTTTTCTAATTTTTCTAAAGGAAATTCTTCGTCACCTAAATCACATGACTGAATACCAAAACCTTCTGCAATGATTTTAAAATTAGGATTAGATATGAAATGTGATGCAATGTAATGCTCGTTATAAAAAAGTTGTTGCTGCTGACGTACTAATCCTAAATGATGGTTATTTAATATAATAATTTTTACATTAAGATTAAAGTCAGAAAGTGTTGCAAGTTCCTGTATATTCATCAGTATAGAACCATCACCGCTAAAGCAAAGAATAGTCTTATCTTTGTTGGATAAAGCAGCACCTATAGCTACTGGAAGACCAAATCCCATTGTGCCAAGACCACTTGAAGTTAAATAAGACTTTGGCTTTTTAAATGGATATCTTTGCGCTACCCACATTTGATGTTGGCCAACATCAGTAGTTATAATTGAATCATCAGCCACCTTGCTTCCTACAAATGGTATTATATTTGCTGGATGTAATATATTTTTATAAGAAGGAAGCGGATATTTTTCTTTAAAACATTTCACTCTTTCAATCCAAGATTTTCTACTTTTAACTTCAATATGAGGAATAATATCCTCTAAAAAGTCTTTAACATTTGCAACCATTGAAAGACTACTAGTTTTAACTTTATTTATTTCAGAAGGATCAATGTCAATATGAATAATTGAAGCATTAGGACAAAATTTTTCAACGTTACCTGTCGCTCTATCATCAAATCTTACTCCAAGAGCTAAAATTAAATCAGCTTCATTAAGCAAATAATTAGTAAATGGAGCTCCATGCATACCAAGCATTCCAAGACTTAATTCATCATCACACGGAAAGGCACCAAGTCCCATAAGACTTAAGGCTACTGGAATACTGTTTTTCTTTGCAAAAGTATATAAATTTGATGCAGCGTTAGAATTTATTATACCACCACCTGCATAAATAATAGGCTTTTTTGAATTATTTATTAATTCTGCCATACAGAGTAGGGTAGAGCCTTGCAATGTTTCGCGCTCTGAAATCTCTTTTTGAGAAACTGAAGCAGGAAATTCTTTTAATTCAATAATTTCATTTTGGATATTCTTTGGAATGTCTACAAGAACCGGACCTGGTCTTCCGTCCAACGCTATTTTAAATGCTTCAGGAATAACAGTAAAAAGTTCGTTTATATTTCTAATTAAAAAATTATGCTTTGTTATAGGAATAGTTAGTCCATATGCATCCACTTCTTGAAAAGCATCAGTACCAATTGCAGATAAAGGCACTTGGCCTGTTATTGCTACAAGTGGAATAGAATCAAGTTTAGCATCAGCAATAGCAGTTAGTAAATTAGTTACTCCAGGACCAGATGTTGCAAAGCATACACCAACTTTACACGTGCTTCTAGATATACCTTGAGCTATAAAACCAGCACCTTGCTCGTGACGTGCAAGTATATGTTTAATTTTGCTTTTAAATAAAGCATCATATAATGGGAGATTAAATCCACCAGGAATACCTGATATATATTCTACACCCTCGTTTTCTAATAATTTGATTACTATTTCAGAACCACTATATTTCAAGAAAATCACTCCTTAGAAGTAAATTATATTTTTTATATTAATATTCAATGTAAATAAAAATTAATAGATAAAAAAAAATCCTCACCCTATGTCGTATAGGACGAAGATGTAATCACCGCGGTACCACCTAAATTTGTATAATTAAATACACACTCTTATTTATAATACAGGAAAATCCGATATTATTGCCTTTTTAACGGTAGGCGATCCGTTTAATCCTACTCTCAGAAAAGATTTCGGTTAAAAACTCCAAGGCTACTTTCCAAATATATCTCATGAGAATTTACAGCAAACATTCTCTCTCTGCGTTTTGATTATATAAGTACTCTTCCTCTTCAATGTTTTTACATTATTATGTTTGTATTAATTATATTCAAAAATCATAAAACTTGTCAATAAAGTTTTCAAAATTTATAAAAATAAATTCAGAATATTCTATTATATTCTGAAAATTTAATTTTGTAGTAATAAATATCTTTAGGTATGATCAATCTTTTAAATATTTTAATTAAACATAAACATTTTTAATTAAAATATTTATAAATTTATAGTTGGATATGATATAATAACAGTGCTAAATATGTATATTTTAGCAATAAAATGATTCGAAAAAATCATAAGATAAAAGTACTACGCAATAAGTTCTTAAAAATTTTATATTATTTTTTATGAGATAGGAGAAAACATATGGAAGAAAAGAAGAAAGAAAATTTGATAGATAAAAGTTTAAAACTAAACAAAAATAATATTAGAGTTCATGAAATGGATCTATCCGAATGTGGAAAATATCAAGAACTTAATGGCAGCTGGGTAATATGGATGTTAATTTCAGGAATAATATTATGCTTCAAGAATTTATATAGTGGAATTGCATTAATATTAATATCAGTTGTAATATTTATCTTATACAAGAGAAGTCCTAAAAATATTTCAGCAACTTATTTTAATCTTGCATTAGATTCGATTGGTAAAGGTAATATGGAGAATGCCAAGGATTCTTTAATAAAATCTGTAAATATAAATTCAGAAAATAACTATGCTTATGTGCTACTTTCATCAATATATTACAAGGAAGAGAATTATAAAGACACAATAGAATGTTTACTGAAAAGTAATGTTCTTAAGGTGCCAAATAGTAAATATAATTATTTAGTTGGAGCATGTTATTTTAATATCGAAGAGTATGACAATTCAATTAAATATTTAAATGCTGTTAAATTCGAAGATAACAATATAATGAAACATATTAAAGATTCACTTCTTGGTAAAGCATATTTCTTAAATGAACAATATAAACAAGCGTTAAAAGTATTTAAAAGATTATTAGATGCTAATGATGAACTTAGTGGGGATTTAATTGAAGTTAATTACTTTTTAGGTTTAACATATTTAAAATTAGGAGAAGAAGAAAAAGCTAAAGCTGAATTTATGAAAGTATATAATCAGGATAGGGAGTACAGGAATATAGAAACACTAATTAGTGAATTAAAATAATTTATAGGAGCAGTCGAACTGTTCCTTTTTTGTTTACGAATTATAGAAATTACTTTGAATTTAACTATATAATTGGAGCACATATAATGATAAAATTGCAAAAATAGAATTAATTAAGAGATATAATAAATATTATGTAAAGTAAAGTATGTATGTAAGGCATATAATTTGAAATATGTAACTCAATTTGTCTGATTACTTTTAATAAGGTTTTGCTTTCAAACCAAGAATAATTAATGGAAAGAGATATCATGTAGAGTATTAGCCTCATACTAGATATATTGTAGATTTTACATTAATTGAATAGAAAAATACTGTAAATTAATAAGTATACTGTAATACAGAGATTAGTGAATTAAAAATCAATGTATTGCAGTATATTTGTATTTTAGAAACAAATAAGATCGTACTAATATTTTGTCTTTGATTTTGGATTATTAACTAACTGTGTTAAAATAAAATGTATATAATGCACAAAGGAGTTAAGAATTAATGAATATAATTACTTTAGAGAATATAAATAAAAGCTATAGTGAAAAGGTATTATTAAACGATGTATCACTTGGAATTAATGATGGTGATAAGATTGGTTTAATTGGAATAAATGGTGCTGGTAAGTCTACATTTTTAAAAGTAATTTCTGGACGAGAAGAATTTTTTGAAGGAAATATTACAAAAGGTAGAAATGTTAGAATTGAATATTTAGATCAAAATCCTATTTTTGATAAAGATGCAAATGTACTAGAGCAGGTTTTTAAAGGAGATACTAAAGAAATGACGCTCTTAAAAAAATATGAAGAGCTGTTAGATAAAATTAATTATTGTAAAAGTGAAGAGTATGATTTGTTGAATAACGAATTAATTAAATTACAAGGACAAATTGATTCATTAAATTTATGGGATATTGAAAGTGAAGCAAAAACTATTTTAACTAAATTAGGAATAAAAAATTATTCGGAAAAAGTTGGGAATTTATCTGGAGGGCAGAAGAAGCGAATTGCATTGGCTTGTTCGCTTATAACACCTTGTGATCTTTTAATTCTAGATGAGCCGACTAACCACTTAGACTCTGATTCAATAGAATGGCTTGAAGAGTTTTTAAATTCAAGAAAAGGTGCACTATTAATGATTACCCATGATAGATACTTTTTAGACAGAGTTACAAATAGAATTATTGAGTTAGATAGAGGAAATTTATATTCATATCCAGGTAATTATACAGCATTTCTTGAAAAGAAAATCGAAAGACTAGAAACAGAACAAGTTCAAGAAGATAAAAGAAATGCATTAATTAGAAATGAATTAAAGTGGGTAAGGCGCGGAGCAAAAGCTAGAAGTACAAAGCAAAAGGCTAGACTTCAAAGATTCGATGACCTTGTAAATACTGAAAGTATAAGAAGACAAGAAGATGTTGATATTTCATTTGTAGGTTCAAGACTTGGAAAAAAGGTGGTTGAATTATATGATGTTAGTAAATCATTTGATAGTAAAGCTATAATTAAAGATTTCAATTATATATTTTTAAGAAATGATAGAATCGGCATTGTTGGTGAAAATGGTGCAGGTAAAACTACTTTGGTTAATTTGCTTAGAGGAATTTTACCGCTAGATAGCGGGAGGATTGAAATTGGTGATACTGTTAAAATAAGTTGTTTTGCTCAGGATAATAGTAATATGGATGAAAAACTTAGAGTTATTGATTATGTTAAAGAAGGCGGAGAATACATACCAGTTGAAGATGGCAGCAAGATAACAGCTTCAACAATGTGTGAAAGGTTTTTATTTGATAGCTCTATGCAGTATACTCCAATTGAAAAATTATCTGGAGGAGAAAGGAGAAGGCTGCATTTACTAAGAGTACTTATGGAATCACCAAATTTCTTAATTTTAGACGAACCTACAAATGATTTAGATATAGAAACATTAAAAATATTAGAGGATTTTTTAGATAAGTTTATGGGAATAGTAGTTGTAGTATCCCATGATAGATATTTCTTAGATAGAATTTGTACAAAGATATTCTCCTATGAAGGAAACGGATGTATAAAAGTATACAACGGTAATTATAGTGATTTCTTAATTTCAAAAGAAATAGAAAAAGCTAATTTTGTGGAGTCTGTCAGTAAGAATATAAATGAAATTAAGAATGAAAAGAATAAGATTACAAAAGAAAAGACTAAAGAAAATAAACCAAAGTTTACATTTAAAGAGCAAAAAGAGTATGAAACTATAGATGAAGATATATCAAATTTGGAAGAAAAGATAAAGTCTTTGGAAACAGATATGGCTAAAAATTCTTCAAACTATGGAAAGCTAAATGAACTTATGAAGGAAAAAGAAGAAGTTCAAGAAGAATTAGATAATAAGTATGAAAGATGGGAATACCTAAATGAAATTGCTGAAGCAATAGAAGAATATAAAAATAATAATTAAATTTTAGTTATATTAAACACTTAGCAAGGAGGATAATGAGTATATTTTAATTTACCCTATAAAATTTTAAATATGCTCTTTCAAATATTATGGAATTACATATTTTTTTAAAAGGGAAAGATGATCCAACTATATTTAAAGGTGAAAGGATTGATACTTTAGATATAGAGCTTCAAGGAAAAAAATATAAGCAAATAAGATATTTTAGAAAAGGCGTTTCAAAATCACAATACATTAGTGTAGATTTAATAAAGAGAATAAAGGAAATTAAGGATAAGTAAAAGAGAGTTATAGTAAGTCATATGCCTTAATTTGAGATTAAGATGTAGCATTTTCTTTATAATTCGAAGATAAGTTAATAAATATAAATGTAGGTGATAATTTTGATAAAACAAATTTTACTAGAGGGTTTTAGTAAAAATATAACTAATTCAATCTTAGCTAAAGGACAGCGCGTGTTAAAAAATGATTTGCTTAGAGATTTAAATATTAATGTAGATAATGATTATATTAAAATAAATTCATTTGTAGTTTCAGAAAGTCTATTTAATGAATATTCATGTAAAATTGAAATTGATAATATAACAAAGGATATTATTGGAACTCATTGCAGCTGTTTAGATTTTGAAAAAAATGAATTTTCAAAGGACAATTATTGTTGCAAGCATTTGGTTGCAACCTTTTATAGCTTTTTAAGAGAGATTGATGAGGATGAAAATTTAAGAAGTAAAATTACAAATGTCATAAATTTTAAAGATACAAGATCAAAATTAAAAGAAAATAATAATGATGATTTATTATCATTACTTATTGGTGATACGGATAAGGATAAACTTAAATTTGATATTATTATAAATAAGAATAACTGGTCTTCTAAGCTTCAAGTGGAATTTAAAATAGGTTTGAAAAGTAGAAGTAATAAAATGTATATAGTCAAAGATATTAACTCTTTTTTAATTTCTATTTATAATAATGTTCCAATAAAATATGGTAAAGATTTTATCCTTGATTTAAAAAAACAATCTTTTTCGTTTGAAGACAAAAGATTAATTAAATTCATAAATAATATTAAAACTTTAGCTGAATACGATAGGAACTTTAGAAGGCATCAAGATAAATTAATTGAGGGAAAAACGCTAACTATTCCAGATATAATGTTTAAAGAATTTCTTAATATAGTTAAAAAAAATCGAATTTTCTTAGGGGATGGTTTTTTCTATAGAATCTTAGAATCTGAAATAATAGAAGGAGATATGCCTATTCCTTTTGCTTTAAGCAGCAAAAAAGATATCATAGAATTAAAAGCTCCAAACGGCATACCTGAACCTCTAACACAAAATGAAGATGTATTCTTATATGGAACTTCAATTTATATTCCAACAGTAGAACAATGTGAAAGGCTGTCTCCATATATAAAAATATTTAATGCAACCAATCAAGTTAGTTTTAACAAAAGTAATGAAAATAAAATATTAACGGAATTAATACCATCTGTTCAAAAAGTAACAAATGACTTAACTTTATCGAAAGAAATAAGAGATAAGGTAGTTATTGGACCCGTTAACTTTAGTTTTTATTTTGATAAAGATAAGGATATATCTTTGCTATTTAAGGTCTCTTATGAAGGTCATGAATTTAATTACTTCGATGAATACAAAGATAAAATCATTTATAGAGATGTGAACAAAGAACATGAAGCTTTAGGAGTACTTAAAAGTCTTGGCTTTGAGGAAGTCAATGGAAGATTGTATTTCTTTAGAGATGATGAGGATGCATTTAGATTTTTTAAATATGAAATAGAAAAGATTCAGAAGTATGGAGAAGTATTTTATTCAGAAAGATTTAAGGGAATAAAGGATATTAAGAAATCTGACTTTAAAGGAGAAGTGCGAAAAGGAAAATATAATTATTTTGAATTTGAATTTAAAATAGCTGATTTATCCTATGAAGAAACCGCTAAGATACTTAGAAGTTTCAGAGATAATTTAAAATATTATAAACTTGGAAATGGAGAATTTTTAGATCTGGAGGAAGCTTCATTAAAAGAGGCTTTAATTTTGATGGATAATTTGCTATTGGAAGAGGAATTAAATAATAACTTAATTGAAGTGCCAATGAATAAGGCAGCTTATCTTGAAGATTATTTAGAAGATAAAAATATGAGATTTATAAAAGGTTGTGAAGAAATTAAAGTAATAAAAGACAGATTAAAAAATATTAAAGATAAGTCTTTTCAGCCTCCGTATGGCCTTCAAGCAAAACTAAGGGAGTATCAAAAGGATGGGTATAATTGGTTCAGAACTTTAGATTATTTAGGATTTGGTGGTATTTTAGGTGATGAGATGGGTCTTGGAAAAACTCTTCAAACAATAACGTTATTATTATCTAAGCCTAATTCTAAAACAATTATTATAGCACCTACTTCTTTAATATATAACTGGAAAAATGAATTTAGAAAGTTTGCACCTTCTATGAAAATAGCAATTTCAAATGGAGCTAGAGATGAAAGAGAAAAGCTGATAAAAAATTATAAAGAATATGATGTTATCATTACAACCTATAATCTATTAAGAAGAGACTTAGAATTATATGATATGGAATTTGACTATTGCATTTTAGATGAAGCTCAAAACATTAAAAATCAATTATCCTTAAGTGCAAAGTCTGTTAAGGAAATAAAATCAAGGAATAGATTTGCATTAACTGGTACACCAATAGAAAATTCATTAATGGAATTATGGTCAATTTTTGATTTTATAATGCCAGGGTATTTATATTCTGAAAAGAAATTTGTTAGTAGATACTATAGAAGGCTTGAAGAAGGTCCAGAAATTTTGGAAGAATTAAATAGGCTGGTTAAGCCATTTATTCTTAGAAGATATAAGAAGAATGTAATTAAAGAATTACCTGATAAAATTGAAAAACGGTTATTAGTACCTTTAAGCGATGAACAAAAAGTGGTTTATGAAACTTATGCCAATTATGTTAAAGATTTAATTCAAAAGAAAGTAGAAGATTTTGAATTTACTAAAAATAAAATTGAAATATTATCTTATATAACTAAGCTGCGCCAAATATGCTTAGATCCATCTGTAACTATGGATAATTACTTAGGAACCAGTGGGAAAATAGATGCGCTAATTGAACTATTAGAACAAAGCATTGAAGAAGGACATAAGATATTAGTATTTTCACAATTTACTTCAGTTTTAAAAAATATCGGAAAGATACTTAAAGAAAAACAATTTGAATTTTCTTACTTAGATGGGTCAGTTTCATCAATAAATAGAATTAAAATGGTTGATGAATTTAACAATGGAGAAAAGAATGTTTTTTTAGTATCCTTAAAAGCTGGGGGTACAGGATTAAATTTAACTAGTGCAGACATTGTAATACATTTCGACCCATGGTGGAATCCAGCCGTTGAAGATCAAGCTACAGATAGAGCTCATAGAATTGGACAAAAAAATGTTGTGGAAGTAATTAAGTTAATATCAAGTGGCACTATTGAAGAAAAAATAGTTGAGCTTCAGGATTCTAAAAGGGAATTGATAAATAAAATATTAAGTGATGATTTGTCAGTAGGAACGTTTATAAATACTTTAAATGAGAATGAAATTTTAGATTTATTTAATTATAGTAATATTTAATGAAAATATGTCATAAATTATAGTGGTGATTATATGGTAGAAGAAATAAATGAAATAGCTGTCTATTTGAGAGAGATCAACACTATATCTATAATATTAAGACTTACACTTGCAACAGTCTGTGCTGGAATTATTGGGGCGGAACGAGGTAGAAAAAATAGGCCGGCAGGTTTTAGAACTCATATTTTAGTTTGTATTGGCGCAACATTGATAATGATAACAAGTCAGTACATGAATGATGTTCTAAATTTTAAAGGTGATGTAAGTAGAATGGGAGCTCAAGTTATAAGTGGTATTGGATTTTTGGGTGTAGGTACAATAATTGTTGTCGGGAAGAATCAGGTTAAAGGCCTTACAACGGCAGCAGGTCTTTGGGCTTGTGCATGTATGGGTCTAGCTATAGGAATTGGATTTTATGAAGGTGCAATTATATCATGTGTCTTTTTATTTGGAGTAGTAACAGGACTTCATAGACTAGATCTATACTCAAGACATCATTCAAAAGTATTAGAGGTATACGCTGAACTTAAGGATATAACTGGTGTTACGAACTTTATGAATACTGTAAAATCAGATGGAACAAAGATTTCTAATATAGAAGTTAAGAAAGCAAATGAACTTGACAGGCATATTATTGGACTCACAATGACTTTAACTTTGGCTAGAAAAATTGATCATGCAGAGTATATTTTAAAGCTTCATACGATTGAAAATGTATGCTCTATTGAAGAAATAATGTAGTGTTTTATGGAAAAAAGTACAAGAGGAAATTCTGTTGTTTTTGAATTTTCCCTTGTATTTTTTCTTATTTAGGAGCAAAAAAATAATAAGCTCATAATTTCTGTGTAGTTTTCATTGCAACACCATTTTTTAAAAGTAGGGTGGCAGAAGTATGTCTAAATCATGCTGTCGTATATTAAATTAAAACAATCTCTTTCTGAGTTTGATGATGCAGCCTCATTAAAAGAAATTAAAATTGATTTATCTAAAATTAAAAACATAATGAGGTTTTTTATGGAAAAATTATTATTATAACTTATTGAATATTAGTGTAAATTGGTATAATATGTTAACATGTAGAAATATATGTTAAGAATTACGTTGTATATAAATTAAATTTTGCTAATTTATGATTTTATCAATCTTATATTAATATAGGAGGGAGTGTTACAGTGGCTGGTAATCATATGAAACTCTGACAGTATCAGTCAAAAATAAGGAGTGACGAAAAAATGAAAATTTCAAAGAAAAGTTGGACTACGATAAGTGCTTTTGCTACTAGTTGTGTATTCATGTTTAACGGAAGTAGTGCAGTAGCCTACGCTAATCCAAAAGATTTTATAGTTATTGCTACATCATCATCCACTAATCTAAAAGATTTTAAAGTTTCTGCTGCATCAAGCAATTTTACGATACCAGCAGAAATTCCTGCATCGAAAATAGGGTTGCCTACATCTGGTGCTACGATCAGTTCAGCAACTATAGTGAAATCTGATGAAAAGGATAATCTGAATGGAGAATACTGCAAGGTATTAGGTGCAATCCATCCAGTAGATAAAACTGCGCCAGACATTAATTTTCAGGTTAACCTTCCTATAAAATGGAACAGTAAAATATTACAATATGGTGGCGGTGGATTTGATGGTGTTCTGGTTACTGCTGATAGTGGATATTACGGGCAAATGGTTTCAGATCCAACACCTTTGGCTCAAGGATATGTAACATTTGGTAGTGATAGTGGTCATGTCAATTCTTCATATTGGGATAGTAAATGGGCGCTTAATGATGAAGCCTTGAATAATTTTGCCTCTGACCAGTTAAAGAAAACAAAAGATACCGTACTAGAAATAGTACAGGCTTTTTATAAATCCAAGCCATCTCAGGTATATTTTGTTGGTGGGTCTAATGGCGGACGAGAAGCGTTGAAGGTTGTGCAACGTTTCCCAACAGAATATAATGGTGTTATTTGCTATTTTCCTGTATTAAACTGGGTGCCTAAGGCAATTACAGATAGTAGGAATGCAGATGCCGTAAAAGCTAATAATGGAGCAGGTTGGATCAGCCCTGAACAATATAAGCTTGTTAATCAAACCATCCTTGGAATAGATGATGGACTAGACGGCGTTAAGGATGGCATAATAAGCAACATTTATGGGGCTGAAAAAAAGAAGGATGAAGTTTTAAAAGCTTTAAAAAATATATTATCAGATGCGCAGATAAAAACATTAGAAACATTTGCTTCACCTATGAAATTTAATTATCCCCTTGCCAATGGATTAAGCACTATGCCAGGATATCCTGTTTTTAAGGGAGCGCCTTTGGTCGATAGGTTTCTAAACCAATATGGTACGGCACCAACTGCCAGGGATGGCCTAATGGCAGAAAGTGGGGATGCTGTTATTAAAAATATGATAGTTCGAGATTATAATTTTAATCCTGAAAATTTTGATCCAGATAAATGGCATGACAAAGTTGTACAAGCTTCAGAATTACTTGATGCTACAAATCCAGATATCTCAGCTTTTAGAAATAACGGAGGAAAATTAATTCTTATTCATGGAGCAGGAGATCAAATTGTTACCTTCCAAGGAACAATTGACTACTATGATCAATTAACCAACAAATTTGGTAAGGACTCCCTTGGTGAGTTTGTAAAATTTTATATGGTTCCAGGAAATGGCCATTATAACTCAGAAACCTGGAATATGGGAGCAGACATGTTAGGTGCATTGGATCAATGGGTAGTAAATAATAAGTCTCCTGAGAATTTGATTGTAACAGATCAGTCTGAAAAGACTGCAGGCCGTACACGTCCGCTTTTAGAATATCCTGCTTATCCAGAGTACAAAGGAAGCGGAGATGTAAATTCTGCTAAAAGTTATATCAGCGCTACCCCTTAATGAAATGGAAAGAGCTTATTTTATCATATAATAAAATATTGTTGATTAATCAAATTGGTTAGCTAGAAGTCGGGATAATTAATCCCGGCTTCTACTTTTGATATGTTGAAACACCTAGTGAGTCAAACCATTTGTTTGGGAATGCAAGGAGGTTTACAAAGATGAAGAAGCAGCAAGGATGCAGGAAAACTTATATGTTACTTTCCATGGAAATAAGAGTGCCTGTGATTGTGTATTAAGTGTGGTAAATGTGATCATATATATTTGGAATAATATGTGGCTGAAAATGAAATGTTTTAGAATTTTTAGTTAATAAATATCACATCTAATGGATTTCTGTCTACTAGTTTCTTATATTTATACTTTGGATACCCAACCATAATGGCACCTGTTACAATTTTGTCTTCAGGTATATTAAATAGAGAGAGTAGTGGAGCGTAGTTAGAAAATGCGCAAAATTCAAATAATCCAGCCCAACAAGAACCAAGTCCAATAGTAGTTGCATATAGTTCAGCATATGTAAGCTGAGATATAGTGTTTTCTCTTCCATTTTTAAAGTCTTTTGGAGCCGTTGCAATAATAAGGTGTGGAGCATTACGTAATATTGTATCCATTCCTGTTGTCTTGCGAGTTTGGACATGCCTTGTAAAACTCCAATGTAATGAAAGCTTACTTTCCATCCATTCATAAATAATTTCTATAGCTTTTTCTAATATTTTTTTGTTTTCAACTATTATATAAGAAACACCTTGGCTGTTACTAGCAGTAGGCGCATAATGTGCAACATTGATTATTTCTAATAATTTTTCTCTAGGCACAGGTGCATCCTTAAAACAACGTATTGAACGGCGGGATCTAAGAAAATTTTCTGCAGTTTTTGAATCTATAACGGGAAAGTTTTCTATATCAATTTGATCAGCTAAAGGAGTTTTTATATTATCCAATGCTCCATGGGGACATACAGCAACACATTGGCCACAGGCAATACAGTTCTTTGCATTACTAGCATTAGGACCGGCTTCGTCTATTGATAAAACTCCAGTTGGGCATACTTTTGAACAAATTCCACATTTAATACATTTTGACTGGTTTACATTAATTAAATTCATTAAATATCACTCCTAGTTTTGTTAATATATACTTTATATTCAAGTTTCTATGATGTAATATAATTTATATTAGTATGCTAATATTATCAAGTACGCACTTTCTAGGAACGTGGTTACCAGTTGTATACCATATAGAATTGTTTGAGTATAAGAAGGAGTTGTAAATGGTGAAGTTTAAAGGAATTGAATATAACTGCTCTATGGAATTAACATTAGATATTTTAGGAGGTAAATGGAAGCCTATAATTATATGGCAGTTAGGTAAAAAAACTATGCGTTTTAATGAGTTAAAAAGAAGTTTGCCTAATATTACACAAAAAATGTTAACGCAACAACTTAGATCATTAGAAGAAGATGAGTTAATTAATAGGGTTATTTATAATCAAGTTCCACCAAAAGTGGAATATTCCCTTACTGATTATGGAAGAAGTCTGTTGCCAGTCCTAACCGATTTATGTGAATGGGCAATTAGTTACTCTAATTTAATTAAAGCTAAAAATACATGCAAATAAAATGTTGTAACTTAGAAATGGAGAAATTGTGTTATCATGAAAATTGATAGATTACTAGGAATTTTAAATGTCCTTGCCAATACAGATAAAACTACCATACAGGAATTAGCAGAAAGATTTGAAGTTTCAAAACGTACAATTTTTCGAGATTTAGATACATTGAACAAGTCTGGGGTTCCTATTGCAACATATCCAGGAATTGGCGGCGGAGTGTCAGTCATTGAGGGATATAAACTTAAAAGTAATATTCTTTCAAAGAACGATATAAAAAATGTTTTTACAGCGCTTAACGGACTCATGAGTATTGATGAAAACACTGACTTAACAAATCTAATAGCAAAGCTAATTCCAGAAGAAACAAGTATGGTATTTTCTGAAAGCGATTATGTAATTGATTTGTCCTCATGGTTTCAAGATAGTATTACACAGGAAAAGGTATCTATTTTATATAAGGCAATTAAAAATAGAAAGTGTATTTATTTAGAATATATTTCTAAAAGTTCACGTTCATCAAGAATGATTCAACCTTATAAGCTTGTTTTTAAGCAATCATATTGGTACTTATACGCTTTTTGTGAAGATAAGCAGGAATTCCGTTTTTTTAGAATCAACAGAATTGTTAATCTTAAAATTATGGATAAAGGTTTTAGTTGTAAGGTAGTTGAAAAAATAGATTTTAGAAAAGATTTTGCTATTGGTTTATTTTCTTCACAAGATCAAACATCATTGTTTGAAGTTATACTAGAATATGATAGTAATAATGAATTTTTATTAACAAACAAGATAGATGCTAAATTTTTTCATAGGAAAAGTAGATCAGAAGAAAAGGGGCAGATTATATTTCTAGTTTCAGACATAGAGTGGGCTGCTGAGTTGGTTTTTAGTTTGCAAGACAAAGTTAAAGTTATAGCACCTATTGAACTAAAAGAAGCAATAAAAACCAGAATAAAAAGAATAAATGAACTCTATAAAGATGACATATAGGTGTCATCTTTTTCATTGTACAATACTTACGAAAGGAAGTGTTACAATGAAAAAAGAAATACTTGTGTTTATTTTTGATGGATATGCAGATTGGGAAAGCGCTTATATTTGTTCAGAACTCAATGTAGCAGAAACGAATTATATTGTAAAAACTTTAAGTCTGGACAAAGAAACTAAAATTTCTATGGGAGGTTTTCGGATCATTCCTGATTATTCTGTAAGTGATTACCCAAAAAAATTCGAGATGTTGCTTTTAATTGGTGGTTATGCTTGGATGGAACATAAAAACAATGAAATTAAACCTGTGGTAGAGTATGCAGTTAAGCATCATATTCCAGTAGCAGCAATCTGTAATGCCGCTAATTTTATGGCAGAGAACGGATATTTGGATAATATCAGACATACTGGCAACACAATAGAGTTTATGAGGTCACAAGCGCCACATTACAAAGGTGACAGCAATTTTATTGAGAAACAGGCAGTTTGTGATTCTGATATCATAACTGCAAATGGTACAGCTTCTTTAGAGTTTGCTAAGGAAATTATGTTGCATTTGGATGTTAAGCCTGTAGAAAAGATTAACGAATGGTATAGATTTAACAGGTTAGGTTTCTATCAACAGTAGAGTAATGTAGCTTGGTAAAGTGCCTTCTACTAAGTTTTGTAATAATTCTATTATAAAGTGTTAACTAAAGAAATCGATATGTTTTTCACTTTTTATGGAATTGATTAAGATTTTAATAATAACAGCTCCAAGGACACATTTACCTTGGAGCTGTTAAGCGTTTGGGTTTTTATAATAAAGACAAATATTATTAAGGATTTTCTTTAGGAGATTTTTCTTTTCTAATGTATCATTATTTTTACATTTGGTAGCAAAAGCTTCAATAGCTTAAGCAAATCATTTTTGTTTATAATTTTAAATTTAGATTTATCAAGAAACTACAGTGTATGTTTGGGTGTAGGCTATCTGTTCATCGCCTAAAGTAAGGTAATAATATATTGGTATCATATAAGTTGAATAAAATAGTGTTGAGGCATCTCCAACATTGTTTTCTAATGATCTTATTAATAATTGTTGATGTTTTAGGCTTACAATGTAGCAATTGGCTATAATAACAATTTGTTCTGCAAAAAATACATCAGAAATTGAATTTGCATATTTATCAGCATGATTTACTAAATTTCCTCTAATAACTCGAAGTTGATCAATGTCACGTTGCAAATTGGTATCTATAGTTTTTAATTGTTCAATTGGTGTATCTGATTTCACATTAATCACAACTAAATTAGCTCGTATCGTTTTAATTTGTTCCAAGCTACTTAAAATGTCTTCTTTATTTTGAAGATCTGATATCCTTGGACCATACGGTGTAGGTTTAGTTGGGATTTGTGCATACGTTATATTACTCATAGATACTGTAAAAAGTATTATAAATACTATTAAACGAATTACTTTTTTTGGCACCATTAGTCCTCCTATAATTTTAATTGATTATTTTTATTAAAAAATTGCCTTAAACTTATCGTTTACTATTTTGGCGATTTTATTCCTTTTAATAGATGTTTATGTTGAGAGTATTAATATAGCTTAGAAGTTGTTTATGTTATAAAATTATTATTTTTTTATATTTGAGTGATGTTGTAATTAGAGGACAACTTTATTACAGAATTGTTTGTAAACTAGATAAATTAAAAATGATAGGATTATAATTTAATTATGAGAGGCTAAAGAAGTAAATTAGTTGAGAAAATTATGATTATTATCAAGGAAAATTAAGAAAAAAGATATAAAGGAGGAAATATGAATAGTAAAAAAGTTTATCCAAGAACAGGTGATAAAGAAACAATATATTTAAAACCAGTAATTACAGATCCTAATATCATAGTTGGAGATTATACCATGTATAATGATTTTGTTAATGATCCAACAAAATTTCAAAATAATAATGTATTATATCACTTTCCTGTAAATAGCGAGAAGTTAATCATTGGTAAGTATTGTTCTATTGCTTGTGGAGCAAAATTTATGTTTACATCTGGCAACCATAAGATGGCGTCACTTTCAACTTACCCATTTCCAATATTTTATAAAGAATGGGAGTTAAATAGTGCAGATATTACCGATGCCTGGGACAATAATGGTGATATCATAATAGGAAATGATGTTTGGATTGGTTATGAAGCAGTAATCATGCAAGGGGTTCAAATAGGAGATGGTGCAATAATAGGAACAAGAGCAGTTGTAACTAAAGATGTTGCTCCTTATACAATTGTAGGAGGAACACCTGCAAAAGAAATCAGAAAGCGCTTTTCTGAAGAGGTAATAGCCAAATTAGTAGACCTGAAATGGTGGAATTGGGATGACGAAAAAGTTCAAAAGAATCTGCCTTATCTTACGAAAGGAATTGTTAGTTTAACTGAAGAAATATAAGTATAATAAGGAGCATGAAGTAATAATGATAGGAGTTATATATTTCAAAGCTTCTTTTATTTTATTAGATAAGCAAGTTACAATCAATTCTTCCTTCATAAAGTATTACTGCTTTATGTTTACAAATTTAATTTAAAATACATATTAAAATTTTTATGTTTTTATTGTTAAATTAAAAACAAAATGATAGAATATCTATGGGTAGTATCGAAAGAGAATTACACCGATATTTTTAGCATTAAGAATTATAATACAACTCATATCTATATGAATGAGATTGAAGTTAGGATGTTGTATCACGTATATGGAGGTGATACTATTAAAGTTGGATTTATTGGTCCTGGGAAGGTAGGCGTAAGTTTAGGTCGCTACTTTACTCATAAAGGGATAAAATTAAGTGGCTTTTATGGAAAAAATGAAGAAAACACCAAACAAGCAGCTGAGATTACTAAATCTAAATTTTATGATAACATTCAAAATATTATTAATGAAAGTAATATATTATTTATTACAACGCCTGATGATATAATTTCAATTATAGATAATGAATTATCAAAATTTGATCTAAATAACAAATCTATTTGTCACACTAGTGGCTCACTTAAATCAAATGTATTATGTAATGCCAAACATTCTGGTGCACTGATCTATTCTATACATCCAATATTTGCGTTTTCAAGTAAAGATACAAATTTAAAAGAATTAGAAAGTATATACTTTTCTATTGAAGGTGATATCTTTGAGAATTGTGTTCTTTTAGAATTAATGAAGAGATTAGAGAACAAGTATTTTACTAGAAGAGCAGAAGATTCTTCAATTTATCATTTAGCTAATGTTTTTGTTTCTAACCTTACTTTATCCTTATTAGATATGGGAGTAACTTACTTTAAAAAACTTGGTTTAAATGAAGAAGAAGCTTTAAATGCTCTTAAACCTCTTATAATTGGTAATATTGATAGTATTTATACAAAGGGTTTTGTGAATTCTTTAACAGGACCAATTTCAAGAGGTGATATTTCTACTGTAGAAAAACATTTATGTGCTTTAGAAGAAAAGGATAAAGATCTTTATAAAATACTATCTTTAAATTTAATAAAGCTTGTTTCTCTAAGAGAAACAAAAGAATTTGAAGGTATAAAAATGGAAAATGCAATTGAAAACTTACTAAATAATTCAAAAAAGCATAAAGAAATATATGAGCTTTTAGGAGGAGTAAAGTAGTGAAAAATACAGTATTAACTTTTAAACAAGCTAAAGAGCAAGGAAAGAAATTAAGTATGCTTACAGCATATGATTATTCAATGGCAAAAATTATTGATGAAAGCGGAGTAAATGCAATCTTGATAGGGGATTCCCTTGGAATGGTTATTAAAGGAGAAGAAGATACTTTAGCTGTTACAATGGATGAAATAATTTATCATACAAAAGCTGTTAAAAGAGGTACTAAGAATGCTCTTATCGTTAGTGATATGCCATTTTTATCTTATCATGTTTCAATAGAACAAGCAGTATTAAATGCTGGAAGATTAATTAAAGAAGGTGGAGCAAATGCTGTTAAACTTGAAGGTGGTGCAAAAGTAGCAGCTCAGGTCAAAGCAATTGTAGATGCGCAAATTCCTGTAATGGGTCACTTAGGTTTAACTCCGCAATCTGTTAATGCTTTTGGAGGCTTTAAGGTACAAGGTAAGGATCAGTCAGCTGCTAAACAATTAATAGAAGATGCTGTTCTTTTAGAAAAAGCAGGTGCTTTTTCAATTGTACTCGAAGGAATTCCAGAGAAGGTAGCTGAGCTTATTACAAATTCAGTATCAGTTCCAACCATAGGAATTGGTGCAGGAAAATATTGTGATGGCCAAGTATTGGTTTATCAAGATATGCTAGGAATGTTTAATGATTTTGTTCCAAAGTTTGTAAAGCAATATGCGAATATAGGTTCAGTTATGAGAGAGGCTATTTCTTCTTATGTTAGGGAAGTAGAAGAAGGAACATTTCCAGAAGAAAAGCACACTTTTAAAATTGATGAAACCGAATTGAAAAAATTATATTAGTTTTGAGGAGAGAAAGATGTTAGTAAAAGAAATTAAAGAACTAAGAAGCCTAGTTAAAGCATGGAGAAAAGAAGGTCTTTCAGTGGGATATGTACCAACAATGGGAGCATTACATGAAGGGCACGAAAGTTTAATAAAGAGGGCAGTTAGTGAAAATGACAGAGTAGTTGTAAGTGTGTTTGTAAATCCAACACAATTTGGACCAAATGAGGATTTTGAAAGTTATCCAAGAGATATAAATAGAGATTTAGAGATTTGTTTGAATGCAGGAGCTAATGTAGTTTTTAATCCAGAACCAAGTGAGATGTATTTTGATAATAAATCTACAACAGTTAGTGTTTCAAATCTAACCAATGCACTTTGTGGTGCAAAAAGACCAGGACATTTTGATGGAGTATGTTTAGTTGTTTCAAAATTTTTCAATATAGTTACTCCAGATAAAGCTTATTTTGGAGAAAAAGATGCTCAACAAGTTGCTGTTATAAGAAGGATGGTTAGGGACTTAAATATTGATGTAGAAGTAGTTGCCTGTCCAATAATCCGTGAAGAGGACGGATTAGCGAAAAGCTCAAGAAACACTTATCTTTCTAGTGAGGAAAGAAAAGCAGCATTAGTGTTAAGTAGAAGTTTAGAAAAAGCTAAAGATGCATTAATTGGTGGTGAAAGAGATGCACTTAAAGTTAAGGAAATTATTACAGATGAACTAAATAAAGAACTATTAGCTAAAATAGATTATGTAGAAATTGTAGATAGTGATTCTTTAGAGGATGTTCATATGATAGAAAAGAATGTATTAATACCGATTGCAGTATATATTGGTAAGACAAGACTAATAGATAATTTTAGTTATACTAATTAAACACATTTAGGGGGAGAAAAAATGATACTAACAATGTTAAAAGGAAAGATACACAGAGCGACGGTTACTCAAGCGGAGTTAAATTATGTAGGAAGCATAACAATAGACAAGACTTTAATGGAAGCCTCGAATATATTAGAAAATGAAAAAGTTCAAATTGTTGATATAAACAATGGAGAGAGATTTGAAACATACGTAATTCCTGGAAAAAGAGATTCGGGTGTTATTTGTTTAAATGGAGCAGCTGCAAGACTAGTGCAAACAGGAGATAAAGTTATAATAATTGCTTATGCTCAAATGGATGAAGAAGAAGCAAAAAAATATAAACCAACAGTTGTATTTATGAACGATGATAATACAATAAAAGAAATTACTAACTATGAATCTAATGAATAAATTTTAATTACAAATAAGGCACATGAAAATAAATAACAAGTCCAAAGTTGCCATGGAAAATAGGCTGGCA
>NZ_AUUU01000159.1 GCF_002760435.1 Clostridium sp. LS | reverse complement strand
ATATCTACCTCCCTTAATTAATTTAATTTTGCTTGGCAGTAATATATTAACCATTAATAAAAATAATAATCTATTAAATTGTTTACAAAAATACTATAGATAGCTTGTATTAGATAAATTTAGCTTAAGTACTTTTCATTGATATGAAATAGGCCTAAAAGATGCTTTTTTAATCTTTTAGGCCTTAATTTTATGCATCTCATTAAAATTTTTTATTTATAAGAAAGTGATATAGTTGTGCTATTATCTATTTGACTTAACTTATATGTCCATTCCTCTGTATTTTTATTAATATCCCCTAAAGTTTTAGAATTTACAATGCTTTTTGGCACAGTGACTTCATTTCTAAGTTTAATATTGCTTATATAATTATAAATCTTCTCATCATTATTAATATTACTTTTAATTAATCTATCTATAGCTGACTTATTAAATTTCAATTCAATATCATAAATATTCTCCATAACTTGAGCTCTCTTTGAATATGTCATCTTTGCCAATCCGCTTGAATTTATTATCTGCTCAAGTTCTTTTATATTTTTGAATTCATATGTAATTTCTTCTATAGTCATATTTGCTTTTGAATATTTATTAAAAAGATATCCATTGTCATGAGCCCATTTGTGATTAATTATATCTCCCTGTAACTTTGAAGCTATAAAATCGTCATATATTATTTGTAATTTTACCGTACCAGATTCATCCGTATTAATCATAGTAGAACTTTTTAAATCTATGTCTCCACATCCAAACAACATAATAAATAAAATAAAAATAAATATATATTTTATTATTCTTTTTGCATTAATCATAAGCACTCCTCCAATTGTATTAAGAAAATATAACATGTTGCAAAATAACATATTTCCATATACTACGAACTCATTTTACTTCTATAACGTAAATGATCTAGGAACCTCCCCCTATTCACTTGTAAGTATTTTTTCTCCTTACTTAATATCTCACTTATACTCTAAAATTATGTCCTAAATATTTTAATTTTCTAGTGTTCTTTAAATACCTTTACTCTCATTACTAAATTTAATCTCAAGTGTCAATTCTTCACTAACTAAGGCTTAGCTTTTTAGAAACATGAAAAAAGTACCTATAAAGGTACTTTAAACACAATCTTCTATTTTGTTTTATAATTTTATATGTAACATAAAGGACAATTTACCCATTCTTTTAGTTTAAATTATAATAATAAATTATCTACACACTTTTCAGGGTCTTTATTACATAATCTTCTTTAAATGGCTTTACTATAAATCCTTTTGCGCCATTTATTATAGCTTCTCTTACACATGTTTCCTGGCCCATTGCAGAAATCATTATTACTTTTGCATTTTTATCTAGGCTTGTGATTTGCTTCACTGCTTCTGTACCATCCATTTCAGGCATCGTTATATCCATAGTTACAATATCTGGTTTTAAATTCATGTAATTCTGGACTGCTTCTAAACCATTGCAAGCTTCCCCAACAACTTCGAAGTCATTTTTTTCTAACATTGTCTTAAGAGAAAGCCTCATAAAAGCAGCATCATCTACAATTAGAACTTTTTTCATATCCTCTCTCCTCCCAATTTAAACAATTCTTTGTTTTTAAATACCCTTTTAAAATAATCTAAATTTTTTATATAATAAATTTAAACATAAACGCTGGTTATGCTTAAATCTACTTTCCTTGAAAAATCAATAAGTTCATCTTCTACTTGTACAATAGGGCTTAAGACATCATTAGGTGGTATGTACATTATTTCACCAGTTCTACCATCCTCAAGTGTCACTTTCATGCCTATGTAATATGAACTTATATTATCTAAAAGTGCAAAAATAGCAGAAGTATCATAATATTTTACACCTTCAGTCATAAACATTAAAAATGCTTTAAAAGGAGTTGTCCCCTTTTTATATACCCTATTAGAGGTCATTGCATCAAATGTATCAGCTACTGAAATAATCTTTGCACCTAACACAATTTCTTTATCAGTTATACCAAGGGGATATCCAGATCCATCGATTTTTTCATGATGCATAAGTATTGCATTCTTTATATTATTATTTAAGTTGCTATACTGGTTAATCAAATAATAACCCCAAGTAGTATGTTTCTTAATTTCATTAAATTCTTCTGAGGTTAATTTACCCGGTTTATTTAAAATTTCATTAGGTATTCTTGTTTTTCCAATATCATGAAGAAGTGCAGATTGAATAACTTCTTGAATTGATTCTAAAGATAAATTCATCCACTTTGCAATAAGCATTGAGTATATAGCAACATTTATGCAATGAGTATATGTATACTCATCTGCATTTTTTAATGAATTTAAGCATTCAATAATTACACCTGGTTCCTCTAAATATCTAATTACAGATTTAGATACTTTTAAAACATCATTAACATTTATGTTGCTTGTCATCATTAATTCGCTTATTATTTTCTGGACCTGCTTAATATCTTCCTCATAGTCCCTTTTAAAACTTTCTAATATGGAATTACTTTCATCTACTTTATCATAATTCTTAGGAATATATACACATATTGAATATTCTCCTAAACTCATTAATTTATCAATAATATATGTATTAAGCACAGTATTTTTTGAAGCTAGCTTTAACCCATTATATATTATGTCTTCAGCCAAAATCATACCTGTTTTACAGTTTGTCACTAATACCCTTTGCTCTACCAATCTAATCGCCTCAATCCCAATTTTTCTGTCACTTATCGTATATTCTACAATAGAATATCCTTAAAGATATACAATATAAGCATGTTAAGGATTTATATTTATTTTTATTTTTATTTTTAAATTCTTACAAAATTCTTGAATAATAATCAAAATTTTTCCTTCATCACCATTATAACATAACAAGTACTTTTTCTTCCACTCATCATCAATAAATTTCTTTGTCAAAATTAGGTTAATTCATATCTCCTTTATGCTTATAATCTAAACATTAAAAAAAATTATAAACAAAAAAATCTTACAAGGTAAACTATAAAACAGCTTTATCCTTATAAGATTCTTTTTACCATGAACTTAAATTTATTTTTAGTAATAGCTTACTTATTACTCATATTAATCTTTCAAAATATTTTTCAAAAATTTACATAAGATAACTAAGCAAATAATCGAAAAAATAGAAAAGATAATAATTTGAGTGATAGTGTTGATACCTTCCTTTTGCATTGAAACTATCATTAAACAAATAATATTCACATTAGTTAATACTGCAAAAACCATCATCATAGGTGCAAGAAAATAACCCTCATTTTTTCTTTTTAGTACTTTAAAAGAAGAAATAAACATTAATGGTAGATAAAACGAAAAATCCAATGCTTGTACTGGATTTGTAAGCAAAGCATCTTTTGTTATATCCTCTGGTACGGTATTTTTAATGACGGCAGGCACTGAATTTGAAAGCCATAAAAAAGTAAATATTAACGCTATGGCAAATAAAAAAACTCCAATTGTTTTAACTGGTGCGCTTTTTGAAAACCAACTTTTAAAATTTACATTAATATTTTTAATAAAAAAATTAATTACTGAATAAATTGATAAGCCTAATATTACACAATAAACATGAAATAAAAAGTTAAAATGTACTGCAAAACAATAGATAACATAAGAATAAACGTTAGTAAGCATCGTACCAATCCAGATAATTTGAGCCGCCTTGTTTCTCTTTGAAGCATAAAAGGCAGAAATTAAAAGAATTGGACATATAAAAATTAAATTTGAGATATCCTGGCCAATAGTTTGTGCAAGCCAATCTACAGTTTCTTTAGAGTACAATTTTTGATAGCTAATTCCTGTAGTACTGCAGACTATTATAAGTATAGCTATTACAATTGTTAAACGTAGTTCCATGTTATTCCTTTCAGTTTTTAAGTTAAGTTTATCCATAGCAGCCTCCTTAACATATAGGTAACACATTACCTATATAAATAATATATTACCATTATTTTTCTTGTCAACATGTTTCTGGTATATATAGAATAAAGGTGTTCTACTCTGGCTTGGACAAAAAATAAAACTATTTCCCTTTTCATTATATAGATAAACCAACATGCGCGTAAAGCTTAACCAGTAATCACCAAATTATAGGGGGAAGAGAGTAGCAC
>NZ_AUUU01000158.1 GCF_002760435.1 Clostridium sp. LS | reverse complement strand
TCATATTCAAAATCATTTTTTATTATATTAGATGTTTTTTTCCTAGCCATAAATTATATCCTCCAGTACGTTTATGTATTCTCTATAAAGGATATATGATGATTTTATGTAAATTCTAAAGTTCTTAGAATTTTAGGACATAAGAATATATATTCTTTAGAATTTAAGAACTTAAGAATATACGAATTTACTTATAAAATGCGGGATTAGGGAATAATTATATAAATTTAATTGTAATTTTAATGTGATTTTTAAAGTTAAGACATATATCCATAGTAGCAGCTTATAAAATTTGTAGCTGTAAAAAAATTGTGGAGGTACTTAAAAATGATTAGAAATGAAATTAAGATTAGCGCAGAAGATAAGGAAGTGTTTGATAAAAAGCAGATAGCTTTGGCTATTAGAAATTCAACATTTGATGATGAGCTATCTTGTTCTTTGTTAGAGGATGGGATACTAAATAAATGTGAGGGTTGTTCTCTAAAATATATTTGTGATGGAATTGATAATGTGACTGAAGATTATATTAATAAGACAACAGAGGTTGTAAATAGCTTTTCTTTTGAATAAAACAACATTAATAAGACACATTGTAAAGAAAAACCAAGGTTTATGTGACCTTGGTTTTTAAGCATGTACATTTTGTAATTTAAAGAAAGATTATTAAGGGAAATATAGGTAAAGAAATAAAATTTTATAGTATAATAAGGATATGCTATTTATGAAAAATATAGCGTATTATTATTGTTTTGTAGAAAGTAAATAGGGATTAAAATTAAGATTCTTATAATGTCCATAATGGGAAGTAGAAGTAGTAAATAACTTACACAAGAGTGTCATAGGAGACATAACTGTATAAGATTAACTATATTTATAAACAATTAGTAAGTGAATATAATTTAAATAAAGAAAAGTTTGACAAAGGTGAAGAAGTAGATACACTTGAGTTGATGTTTATCGGATATGCTTTAGATGCTGCTGATACTGCAGAACGGAATTTTAAAATTAAACTTGATTTTTCTGAAGATAGTATTAAAGATGTTGAAAAAATTCTAGATAGATTAAATAAAACTATAGAGATTGATAATCCATCTGAAGATTTAGTATTAAAATTTGCTAAGGTATTTTCAGGATATATTGGTCAGGTTATTAAGATTAATTGGGGTGGAGAATGGAAAGATGAAAGTAATTTTGCAATTAAAAATGGACCAGCATTAAAAGTAAAAGATCAAGATTTATTCCTACTTTCAAAAGTTTATAGAAGAATTACAAGTGGTCCTGAGGATAATGTTTGGCATTTTTATCAAATTATAAAAAATGATATTGAAGGTACAAAAAATTTTGAAGAGGGCAGATTTATAAATTAAGAGTTAAAGAAAAGAAGTCTTGGATCAAAAAAATCTTTGGTCGATGAAACCAGGTAATATTGTATTTCTAAGATACTGAAGAAATATTATCATAAATTTAATATCATAATTATCCAAATATCCATTAGGCTAATAATGTGCATAACATGTAGAAGGTACGTAGCAATTAATTAAGAAATGTTCTTTGAAAATTGAATAATTTGATATTTATAACAATGCATAATCAAGAACGAAATTTATATCATTTTATATAAATAGTAAATTTTTAATATAAATTAATTAAGATGAATAATTCTAAATTTAATTTATTCATCTTGAATTAGCTAAATTATTAAAGGTTAAATCCATTAGAAATACACTTTAAAATGATTTCTGAAAGTTCTTCTGGTGATTCATTGAAATCATTATCTACCCAGCGCTTTATCATCATTGTGAAGCCAGCTTGAAGATAGACAAAGAAGTACATCATTTCATCTTCGGATTTAAAGCCTTTCTTTTGACAATAGGGTTTAACAATTTCGCTTAACAATGGTTCAAAGCCTTGTTCGATAGGAAAACTTTTACGAGTTTGCAGGCGTACACGGTAAAAGTTTCTGTACTCATATATAAAATTTAAAAATATAGTAATATATTTAGTGCTGAGAAAATTTGTTTTTGAAATCCCTGTACCTACATATAGAGACACAAGTTTTTTATGCATATTGAGTTCTGTTTTGTCTATTAAATCATAGGCATCTAAATAATGTGAATAAAATGTTGAGCGGTTGATGTGAGCTGAGGTGCATATTTCTCGAACAGTAATTTTACTGAAATCTTTATTTTCTAATAAATCCAATAAAGTTTGCTGTATTTTTAGTTCTGTATTTTGAAATCTCTCATTATTTCTTTTGTTCATTTTTGTTCTCCTATTTATTATTCCAACACATGTAGTGATAATGATGGTTGTGTCTCGTTGTTGATCATAATATACTATATTTACATTAATGAAACAAGTGTTGAAATAAAGGAGATGTTAATAATGAGAGCAGCTATTTATAATGGTCAGAAAAATATTGGATTAATAGAGATGGAAATGCCATCAGCTGGAGACAATGATATTGTTGTTAAGAATATATATTCAAGTATTTGTGGTACAGATGTAGCAGTTTATTTCCATGGTCCAGGTACTGGGCATAAAATTACTGTTGGCGGCGAGTTTGGTCACGAAATGGTTTCGGAAGTATTGCAAGTGGGTAAAAATGTGAAAGATATCAAAGTAGGTGATAGAGTATATCCATATCCTCTTCTTGCTAAGGGTGATCCTAAGCGTGCTGGTACTATAGGCGGATTTTCAGAATACATGTTAATTCCAAATGCAGAGTTAAATAAACAAGTATATGTGATAAGTAATAAAATATCTTCAAAAGAAGCCAGTTTAATTGAGCCGTTTACAATAGGATGCCGTGCAGCACGCAGAGCAAATCCAAAGCAGGGAGAAAATGCGATTATATTTGGAGCTGGAACTATAGGTATAGCAACAGCAATTGCATTAAAATATTTTGGGTGTAACAAGGTGATGGTATGTGACTTTTCTGATTTGAGATTAGAAAAAGCAAAGGGGCTTGGTATGGAGATTTGTAATAATGGTAGAGAAGATTTGAAATCTAAAGCGATGAAATACTTTGGTGAGGCCTCTTCCTTGAATGGAGCTACAGCAGATGTAGATATCTATATTGACGCAGCTGGTGCTGCCTCTATCCTAGATCTATATCAAGAGATTGGCAAGTTTGAATGTAGAATAGTAGTTGTTGCAGTTCTGGCAGGCAAAAGACCAGTAGATATTCTGGCTTTAACTTTCGCTCAACATGCATTAATTGGCAGTGGTGGATATAAGCCAGAAGATGTGAAGGATGTTATGACTATTATGGAAAGTGGTAAATGGGATATTAAATCCATCATAACTCATGAATTCCCATTGGAACAACTTCCACATGCCATTGAGACTGCGGGAGATGTAAATAATGCGCTAAATGTGGTTATTAAATACTAAGATTTTAAACAGTTGTCTATATTAAGCCAAATTTGTAAATTCAAATTCGTAAATTTGGGTACAGGCATTGGAGATATATTTAAATGATATTATAAAATTGAATAACAAATTAAAGAAATTATTCAATTATTAAAAGGTGAGGAGTTAGAAATATGATAGTTTATCATGGGTCTAATATTGATATAAAGGAACCTAAAATAATACAATCTAACAGGGCGCTAGACTTTGGGTTTGGATTTTATACAACCACATTTAAAGAGCAAGCAGAAAAGTGGGCCATTAGAAAATGCACTAATGCCTAATAATCAAGTATGTATTAACAATCAAGAAGTTATTGAGAAATGTTTAAAATATGTTGGTATGGAGGTAGTAAAATAATATGAAAATGAATGAATATGATGAAATTATGGTTATGCTTGTTGATGATATTATTGAAAATATAAGCAACCTAAAATCTATAAGTAAGTATGAATCAATGAAATTATTTTACACATCGCCTATATGTAAAATGCTTTATCAAAAAAATACAGGGTTATATACGCAAAGTGCTGCAAGTATAGCATATAGATGCATAAATTAATGGATAATAGAAATAAAGATGATATATAATCAATTCATTATGGAGGAATAAGCAGATGAATAGTACTGAAAATGATAAAAATTTATAAATACCGAATCTGTTTTATGGGCTGAAAGTTCTGAATTTATAGTTGATGAATTGTTTAGGGAATGGGAAAATAAATAATTATATAAGCCTAAATCAGGCTAGTTATTTATAAGAAGTATAAAAAAATAGAAGCTTGTCCATAAGCTTCTATTTTTTCATAAAACTAAGCCATTTCAAACTTAGTAACTTGTCTTTGAGCAACTTGAGCACCAGATTTCTTAGCTAA
>NZ_AUUU01000157.1 GCF_002760435.1 Clostridium sp. LS | reverse complement strand
TTTTCATAGTTTTTCGTAACAAAAATATTTATTATTTCGGTAAGCTACCACATAAGCTGAGTTAACGTGTTGCATATCTATAAGTTATAGTGTAGGAGTTGAATTAATTGATAGATGTTAAAGAATTTTATGATGAATTATTAAATAATGATATTGATTTCTTTACGGGGGTTCCGGATTCTTTATTGAAATCATTTTGTGCTTATATTAAGGACAATGTTAGCGTTGAAAAGAATATAGTTGCTGCTAATGAGGGGAATGCTGTGGGATTGGCAGCTGGGTATTATTTAGCGACGAATAAAATCGGATTAGTTTATATGCAGAATTCAGGTGTTGGAAATGCATTGAATCCTCTTGCATCTCTCGCTGATAAGCTGGTTTATAGTATTCCAATGCTTTTGGTAATCGGCTGGAGGGGAGAACCAAATACAAAAGATGAACCTCAACACAAAAAACAAGGAATAATAACAACTGAAACATTAGATATGTTAGAAATTAAATATGAGATTTTAGACGAAAACATGGATAATGATTATATGAAATTAAAGATAAAAGAAGCACATAAATATATGAGGGAAAATAATGAGCCCTATGCATTAGTTATTAAAAAGAATACCTTTAGCGAATATAAGCTAAAGAATAATCCTATTTTAGATTTTGAAATGACAAGAGAAGAGGCTATTGAAATAATAGTATCTAATATGAAGGAAAATTCAGTAATAGTATCAACTACTGGAATGGCATCGAGGGAACTCTTTGAATTAAGAGAGAAATATAAACAAAATCATAGTAAAGACTTTTTAACAGTGGGTTCTATGGGACATGCATCTCAAATAGCTTTGGGAATTGCACTAAGCAAAAAAAATAAAGAGGTATATTGTATTGATGGAGATGGAGCTTTACTAATGCATCTTGGAGGACTGGCTATAATAGGGAATCAAAAGCCTAAGAATTTTAAGCATGTATTGATAAATAATGGTGCTCATGATTCAGTGGGAGGCCAGGAAACTGTTGGATTAAAGATAGATACATTAGCTATTGCAAAGGCTTGCGGCTATAAAGAATGTTATTCATGCAGTTCAAAAACGGATTTATTAAATCTAGCCGAAGAAATTAAAAATGTAGAGGGACCAGTACTTATAGAAGTTAAAGTAAAAAAAGGTGCACGAAAGGATTTAGGAAGACCTATTACAACGCCAAACGAAAATAAAAAAATGTTTATGGAATTTTTAGAAAGTTAGTGGGGGGATTACATTGGAAATTAAGAGAAACATATTGTTAAATCCAGGACCAGCAACTACTTCAGATACAGTTAAACTTGCTCAAGTTGTACCAGATATTTGCCCAAGGGAAAAAGAATTTGGTGATGTTATGGAATTTGTATCCAAGGAGCTTACTAATTTTGTAGGCACAAATGATGAATACACAACTGTACTATTTGGCGGTTCTGGGACAGCAGCAGTTGAAGCCATACTAAGTTCTGTAGTGGATAACAGAACAATATTAATAATTAATAATGGAGCTTATGGCAAAAGGATGTGCGAAATAGCTGAAGCATATAATTTAAATTATATAGAATTTAAAAGTTCTCCTATAGAAGGAATTGATTTAAATGAGCTGGAGAAAGTCTTAAAAGCACATAACTTTGACAATGCAAAGTCTGGTAATGATTATATAAGCCATTTGGCAGTAATTCATCATGAAACTACTACAGGGATACTAAATGATATAAAGGTTATAGGGGAGATTTGTAAAAAATATGATATAGAGATGATTGTTGATGCAATGAGTTCATTTGCAGGAATGCCTATAAGTATGAATGAAATGAACATCAAGTATTTAGCATCAAGCTCAAATAAATGTATTCAAGGAATGGCAGGAATAAGCTTTGTAATAGCAAACAAAGAGTCTTTAGAAAATACTAAAGCTATAAAACCAAGAAATCTCTACCTTAATATATATAAGCAATATTTATATTTTAAAGATAATTATCAAATGAGGTTTACGCCTCCAGTACAGGTACTTTATGCTTTAAAGCAGGCTATTATAGAAGCAAAAGAGGAGACTATAGAAAAAAGATATGAAAGATATAAAGCATGCTGTAAAATCTTGTGGGATGGATTAAATAAGCTTAAACTAAAAAAATTAGTTGATGAACAAAATTCATCAATGCTTCTAACTTCAATTATTGAGCCTGAAATTGCAAATTACAGCTTTGATGATTTACATGATTATTTATATAACAAAGGTTTTACAATATATCCTGGTAAAATAGCTTCTCAAACTACTTTTAGAATTGCTAATATAGGACAAATATATCCTGAAAATATGGTTAAGTTTATAGAAATATTAGAAGAATACTTTGCAGAGATTATTTAATATGCAATCCTTCGGTTGGGTTTTATGTTAAGCCATTATTTCAATTTATGGGGAATTATAGAGTTTTCAATTGTAAAATTGAGTGATATCAACACTTGTGAGAGTGTTAAGTAGTGAAAAATGAAGAATGAATGATGAATGAATAAGGAAGAAAAGCCTTTGGCTTTTCAAAAATAAAATATTTAAGAAATTACGAAGC
>NZ_AUUU01000156.1 GCF_002760435.1 Clostridium sp. LS | reverse complement strand
AATAGGCTCGCTATGAGGGCAATTCGCCTCCTTGCCTGATGAAAAATATCCATGGCGACTTTGGAATTGTTATTTATTTTCATGTGCCTAAAATAAATATTGAAGTGTGCTTTTTTATAAAACTTTAACATAAATTTAAACTAAAAAAGGAGCTAGATTGAGATGTCCTACATTACTATAAAAGATTTTGGAGAAGATAGATTTGAGGAGAAGAAATCAGAGTTTATTGGATATGCTAAAAGAGTCGAAAATGAAGAGGAAGCTAAAGCTTTTATAAGTGAAATAAAGAATATGCATAAACAAGCAAGGCATAACTGTTCAGCTTATATTATAGGGCAAAACATGAATATTCAAAGATATTCTGATGATGGAGAGCCACAAGGAACAGCGGGAATACCAATTCTTGAAGTAATGAAAAAAAGTAGGATAACTGACTGTGCTGTTGTTGTTACAAGATATTTCGGGGGAATACTCCTTGGAGCAGGCGGCTTAACTAGAGCATATACAAAGGGCGCGAGCATTGCCATAAAAGCTGCAGGAGTTGTAGAAAAAGTTGAGGGTTTAAAATTAAGTTTTGAAATGGAATATGATTTATTTGGAAAAGTTCAGCATTTATGTGGTCAAAATTCATGGCATATAGAAGATACAGAATATAGTGATAAAGTAGTTGTTCACATATTGTGTGAACAATCAATTTCAGAAATGATTGAAAATGAGATTGTAGAAGTTACTAATGGAAAAGTAATTATTCGTAAAAGTGAAAAAGGTATTTATTTTAGAGAAGGAAATAGGTTGTATTTAAAAATATAGATATATCTACCAAAGCTTAAAGTTTATTGTTTAATCTGGTGTTATGGTAAATAGACGTAATGATATTATAACAAAATTAGGTAAATTTAATATTAAATTAGAGAAAATCAATAGAAAATCACTGTATTGACCTTTAAATAAGAAATTTAAAGGTTGATTTTATTGGAAAAATAAGGTAAATTATATATTGTATCTAGTCTGAGGTTATATCCACAATTTAGTATCATTGGATTCTCGTATTTATAATGAAGCATACTAAAAATGCAATCATAATTTCATATTTTATTTTTTAGCTAAATGTGTATAAATAAAAAGCTTCATTGAAATTTAACATTAAGCAAGGGTTGTAAAGTTGACAAGTTTATTAAAGTAATATATAATTCTACTAACTCTTGCCAAAGGAGGGAAATCGATGATAGAAAAATTAAAAGAATTTACTAAGAGAAGTTTTTCTAACAGTCCGAAGGCAAAAATTATGATTGGAGCAGTTGTTATTATCGCTATAATTGCTACTGCTGTGACGATGAGTATGAGAAAAGTACTCGTAATAGATATAGACGGCAAAGAAGAGACTTTTGTCACGTACAAAGGGACTGTTAAAGATGTGTTGCAGGAAAAAGGAATAGAAGTATCTCCAAAAGATAAGCTGCAGCCATCACTGGAATCCAAAGTATCTGAGAAAGAGCCTATAAAGTTGAAGAGAGCTGTTCCAGTAAATATTAGTGTAAGTGGCACTAATTTGGAAATAAAAACAGCAGAGAATAATATTGGAGATATGCTAGACGCAGAAGAAGAAGATTTAAAGGAACAAGGAATTGAAATTGACAAAGATGTGGACGAGGTATATCCTTCATTAGATTCAGAAGTACAGGAAAACTTAAATGTGAAGGTTGTCAAAGTTGAAGCAAAGGATGTTGTTGAAAAACAACCAATTAAGTTTGACACCGTAGTAGAGAAAGATGAAAATCTTGACAAGAGTGTTAAAAAGGTTAAAACTGAAGGAAATGATGGAGAAAAGGAAGTAACATATAAAGTAGTTTATAAAGATGGAGTTGAAGCTTCCCGTGAAGTAAAGAGCACAAAAGTTATTTCTGAACCACAAAATCAGGTTGTTGTTGAAGGTTCCGGGACAATTTACGCAAGTAGAGGCGGAAGTGTAGATGGTAAGAGACAAATGATTTGTTCTGCAACAGCATATAGTGGTGGCTGGGGCACATCATCAGGAAGAAAGCCGGTAAGAGTTGAGGGCGGATTAAGTACAATTGCAGTAGATCCATCAGTAATCCCTATGGGAAGTAAGGTTTACGTTGAGGGATATGGATATGCAGTTGCTGCAGATACTGGAACTGCAATAAAAGGAAATAAGATAGACTTATATTTCAATTCATATAGAGAATCTTGTGAATGGGGATTAAGACAAGTTCAATTGACAATAATTGCATATCCAGGAGAATGGTGATTTTTTTAGAGATAACGTTTAGTTATCTCTATTTTTTAGTTGTTAATAATAAAATTGGGAAAAAATGAAATAAGAATAAAGAAACAAATAAATAGTTCGATAATAATAATGATTAATATTCAAAGTAAGAGAGCGTTTTAAGTTTTTATATAGATAAAATATAATTTATAACCGTATTTAGGAGGATTTATGAGCAATATAAATGGTATTTCAAATAGTCAATTAATATCTGCATTGGGGAACAACAATTCAACTGGTGATACTAGTAACGAAAGCAACCTTGCATTTGCGTTGATGATGGAAAATTTAACGAATTCCAAAGAAAATAATTCAAATTCAGCTAGTAGTGAAAAGATACAGCAGCAAACTAGACCTGGACAAGATTTAAAAGAGATAGCAATGAGATTAAATAAGAATTTTAAAATTACATATAATAGTTCAGGTAGCTATAATAAAGTAACAACAAGCAGCAATGATGAGCAAATGAAGCAAATATATAATTCAGTTAATAAAGCAGCAAGCAAGTATGGCGTGGATCCTAATTTAATACTAGCAATAATTAAACATGAATCTGATTTTCAACCAAATGTAACATCCAGTGCTGGAGCAACAGGTTTGATGCAAATAATGCCAGAGAATTATGGGGACTATGGAATAACTGATGGATATGATATAGATCAAAATGTAGATGGCGGAACTAAACTCCTAAAAACTTGTTTAGATTTATATGGTGGAGATTTACAAATGGGACTTATGGCTTATGCGGCAGGACCAGGAACCATGCAAAAACGAGGGGTGACATCTGGCGCAGATTTATATAAAATGCCAGATGAAACTAAAAAAGCTGTTCCAGAAATTATAGAAGAGTATAGAAACAGAAGTAAAACATCTTAAAAAGTATTATAAAACCAGACATAAATTTTATTGCAATGAATATTTGTTTAAAGAATCAATTTTAAACAAATATTCATTTTTTATTTAGTGGATATATAAGTATTAGATAGGCAACTTGGTGAATTGTGGGATTTTGTATAGAATAAGATAAAATATTGTGGTATTATATGATTTAGGAATAAATTTAAAAATATACTATTAAGAGGTATAGATGATGGTAAGAAAAATTGGAATAATCATGATATCGGTTGTGGGAATCATTGTGGCAGGAGGATTATATTTCAATGGGACAATAAATGTTCGCGGAAACACTACCGATGGCGGTGGTTCAGATATAAAATCAGAAGATAAGGAATTATCAGTAAATAAAGGTCGTGAGCATTTAGAAGAATTAGAAAATTTAAATGTAAGTGATATAGAAGATAAAATAAAAAAATCAAATTTAGAAGCATCAACAAAAGAACTTTTAGAAAAAAATGGACAAGTTGATTATAAAAAATACTACAAAAATACAGTTTTCTTTGGGGATTCTTTAACAGAATTTTTAAGTGCAGCTGATATTTTAAGTCAGAATAGTGTTGTTGCAACAAAAGGCAGGAATGTAATAACGGCTATGCAAGATGTTGAAAAGATTAAGAGTCTTGATCCAGAAAGAGTAATAATGTTGTTTGGAATGAATGATGTAGAAATTTTTTCAAACACATCTGATTTTAAAAGTAGTTATGGTAAATTAATTGATGCAGTAAAAACAGCATTGCCTAAAGTAGATATATATATTGAATCACCTATGCCGGTTCAAGATAAAGCAGCTAAAGCTGATTCAAAACTAACAAATGAGAACGTATCAAAATTCAGAGAGGCTGCAAAGGAACTAGCCAAAGATGAGGGAGTAAAATATGTCGATACTACTGGCTTAGTTACGAGCGATAAGTATTATGAGCCAGATGGAATACATTTTGTATATGATTTTTATCCAGGGTTATTAAAATATTTAAGAACTACAATAGAAATGAATAAGATTAAATAACAAAAAGCGAAGGAAGCAATTATGAAGAATAGATATAAGATTCAATATAGTATACTAGCAGTATTAGTTGTTATAATATTTGTTGAATTATTTAATATATTACAAGTTAAAGATGTAAATATAGAAAAGATAAAAAATGATATTGTACAAGCTACTGATGTTTCAGCAATGGTAGAAGATGATGGTTCGAGGCTTAAAAAGCTTTATGGAATTAATAAAAGGGATGTTGAAGATTTCGTATTATATGCTCCTAAAAGCAATATGGAGGCAAATGAAATTCTGATTTTAAAAACTAAGTCCAAAGATGATCTTAAAAGTCTACAAGCAAAAGTTAATGACAGAGTCAAAAAACAATCAGATAGTTTTAAAAATTATGAGCAAACTCAATATGGAATAATATCAAACTATGTTCTGGAACAAAAAGAACAATACTTAATATTGGTAATTTCGAAAGATTCAAAAGCTATAAAAGAATCAATTGATAAAGAATTTTAAATTTTAGTTTGGAGTGATTAGTTTGATATTTAGTAGTTTATTGTTTTTGTATATATTTTTGCCTATATCATTGATTGTTTATTATATTGCACCTAAAAAATTAAGAAATTTTATACTTCTAATTATAAGTTTAGTGTTTTATGGGTGGGGAGAACCGATATATATTCTTTTAATGATCGCTGCCATAATAATTGAATATTTGGGAGCAATTTTAATTGATAGAAGCAGAGAGGATAAAGAAAAAAGTACATTCATATTTGTTACCGTATTAGTAATAAATCTTAGTATGCTGTTTTTCTTTAAATATTATGGATTTTTAATTGATAATATCAATGTTATTTTTGGAACAAGCTTAAGAATAAAAAGCCTTCCATTGCCATTAGGAATATCCTTTTACACATTTAAATTAATATCATATCTAGTTGATGTGTATAGGGGTAAAGTAAAAGTACAAAAGAATATCATAAATTTTGGGGTATACATTGCGATGTTCCCGCAATTATTAGCTGGGCCGATTGAACAATACAGCAATATTTATGAGCAAATAGAAAATAGAAAAGAGACCATAAGCAAATTTGGTGATGGAGCAGAAAAATTTGTTATAGGCCTTGGGAAAAAAGTAATTATTGCCAATAATTTAGCGATAGTATGGACACAAGTTAAAAGCCTTCAAAGTAATGAAATATCAGTTTTAACAGCTTGGATTGGAATTATAGCATTTACTCTGCAAATATATTTTGATTTTAGCGGCTATTCAGATATGGCAATAGGACTTGGTAGAATGATGGGATTTGAATTCCTAGAGAACTTTGATTACCCTTATATATCAAAAAGTGTCACTGAGTTTTGGAGAAGATGGCATATATCTTTAGGGTCATGGTTTAGGGATTATATATATATACCTTTAGGGGGGAATAGATGCGGTACTGTAGTTCAAATTAGAAACATTTTTATAGTTTGGTTTACTACAGGCTTATGGCATGGAGCTAGTTGGAACTTTATAATATGGGGCTTATATTTTGGCGTTTTTATCTTTATAGAAAAAGTCTTTCTTCATAAAATTCTAAAAAGGATACCTGGGATAATAGCTAATATATATACAATGTTATTAGTAGTAATAAGTTGGGTATTTTTTGATATCGAAACTCTTAAAGGAGCATTAGCGTACATAGGAAATATGTTTGGAATAGGATCAAATGGGCTTAAAGACAGCCTTTCAATGTATATAATAAATACTAATTGGGTGTTTTTTGCAATTGCTCTTGTTGGAGCAACACCAATAGTGAAAAATTTAATTACATTTTTAAAAGAGAGGATTCAAATTCCAACAATAATAATTGTTGTTTTGTTTTATAGTATAATTATACTTATTTCAACTGCTTATTTAGTGAATGAAAGTTATAGTCCTTTCTTGTACTTTAAGTTCTAAGGAAAATACTAAGAGAGAGGTGAAATAAGTGAGAAGGAATAGGGGAACAGTTTTAAATATAAAAATAGAAAAGAATAAACGAGTATATAAAGTAGTTATAAGTTTAGTATTTTTAATGTTTATTGGTGGAATGGCATTAACTAATATATTAAAAAAGGATACTCTAGTATCTGAACAAGAAAATAGAAACTTACAACAGAGGCCAGCTTTTTCAGTGGAAAATTTAATCAATGGTAATTTTAATAAAGAATATACCAGTTATATATCAGATCAATTTCCAATGAGGAATATGTGGATAGAATTAAAAGCAAATTTAGAATTGGCTATTGGAAAAAAAGAAATTAATAATGTATATCTTTCTAAAGATAATTCTCTTATAGAAGGTTTTAAAGAAGAGCCTTTAGAAGACACTGAAGAAAAAGCTGATGTTTTAAACAAATTTGCTAGCAAATATGATAAATTAAACATATCACTTATGCTTGTGCCAACAACATCTGAAATATATAAGGAAAAGCTTCCTGATTATGCACCAGTAGATGATGAGAATAAGTTTATCTCAGAGTTTAGTAGTAAACTTAATCAAAAAATAAAATTAATTGATGTGTCGGAAAAATTAAAAGAAAATAAAGATGAATATATATACTATAAAACAGATCATCATTGGACAAGTAAAGGAGCCTACATAGCATATAATGAAATGTGTAAACAGCTAAATATAGTGCCAAAGGAAGAAAAAGATTTTGACATTGAAGATGTAACTAATAATTTTTATGGCAGTTTATATACTAAGATGGCAGCAGGAGTAGGTAATCCTGATACAATTAGCATATACTTCCCAAAGGAGAAGAATGATATAGTAGTAAATTATCCAGACGAACAAAAGAAAGTTGCTAGTTTATACAGTAGTGCTAAGTTAGATGAAAAGGATAAATATCAAGTATTCACTGATGGAAATCATCCACTTATAAATGTAAAATCATTAGGTGATTCTAAGAAAAAATTATTAATTATAAAAGATTCTTATGCAAATAGTTTTATACCATTTCTAACACCGCATTATGGCGAAATTGATGTTGTTGATTTAAGATATTATATGGATGATTTAAATGAGTTAATTGATGTTGATGAAATAACAGATGTTTTATTTTTATTTAATGTGAATACATTTAATGAAGATAAGTCAATACTTAATCTTGAAGGCTAAATAAATAATATCTATAGTTGCTATAAAAATTGTAAGTTGATAGAGAATGTGGTATAATTTCTGTTGATTTTATTTTTAAAAGATATAATTTAAGACATATATAAGTAGATATGTAGTGAAGTAAAGTAAGGAGGAAAACACATGTCAGGACACTCAAAGTGGCATAATATTCAAGCAAAAAAGGGCAAAACAGATGCGAAAAGAGGAAAAATCTTTACTAAAATAGGTAAAGAAATTGTTATGGCTGTTAAAAATGGTGGAGCTAACCAAGACACAAATGCAAAATTAAGAGATGTAGTTGCTAAAGCTAAGGCAGCAAACATGCCTAACGATACGATTTCAAAAGCAATTAAAAAGGCGTCTGGAGAGTTATCATCAGTCAATTACGAAAATATAGTTTATGAAGGTTATGGTCCTAGTGGAGTAGCTGTAATAGTTGAAACTCTTACTGATAATAAAAATAGATCAGCCGGAAATGTAAGAAGTGCCTTTACAAAAGGTGGCGGAAACATGGGAACAGCAGGATGCGTATCATTTATGTTCCAAGAAAAAGGCGAAATCATCATTGAGAAGGAAGATAGAGACGAAGAGGAAATAATGATGATGGCTTTAGATGCGGGAGCAGAAGATTTTTCAGCTGATGAAGAAGAAGTATTTGTAGTAACAACTACACCAGAAGACTTTGGAACGGTTAGAGAAGCGTTAGAAGCACAAGGAATAGAATTCTTAGAAGCTGCTGTAAAGAAGATTCCAGATACATATACAGCAATAGATGAAGCTGATGCTAAGAAGTTCCAAAAAATGCTAGACTTACTTGAAGATGATGATGACGTTCAAGAAGTTTACCACAACGCTGAATTCCCTGAAGGATGGGATGAATAAGTTATTAGGAGCACTTTAAAAATATAAAAATCGTTGGACAATGATATACTTATTAAAATAATAACGCTTTCAATATTGATATACATTTTTATCGATATTGAAGGTGTTTTTTGTTGTTCATAAATTTATTTAAAGAATTTCTACTAGAACTAGAAATAAGAAACAATTGGGCAAAAATACTTAATATACCTTATTTTTTGCATTTTACGATTGTATATTATTATTGACATATTTAGAAAAAAGATGATATTTTAAAGTTATATTATAGAAGGGAGAGAATTATGGCTAAAATAGATAATTTATTAGATTATATTGATATAGGACGTGCATCAGATATACACATAACTTCAGGATTAAGACCAATGGTAAGAATTGATGGTGATTTAGTAGATGCACATGAAGAAATTATACCTCATGAAGTAGTGACTGAATATATTAGAGACCTAATGCCAGAAAAGTTTGAGGAGTTTTTAGAAAAAGGAGAAATAGATTTTAAGTATAATAGAAAAGGAATTTGTAATTTCAGAGTTAATGCTTTTAAGTGCAGAGAAAGCTATGCTATATGTATGAGAATCATTAAGGCAAAGATACCTAAACTAAGTGATATATCAGAAGCACCTGCTTTAAAAGCTTTTACAGAATTAAAAGATGGATTGGTTTTGGTTACTGGGCCAACAGGATCAGGTAAGAGTACAACTCTTGCTGCCATGATTAATGAAATAAATAAGAATAAAGAAAAACATATAATAACCCTAGAAGAGCCAATAGAGTATATATATGAAACAGATAAATGTATGATAAATCAAAGGGAAGTTGGGCAGGATACTCAAAGTTATGCGATGGGCCTTAGAGCAGCGCTTAGACAAGATCCCGATGTTATTCTATTAGGAGAAATGAGAGACCCTGAAACCATAGAAATAGCTCTAAGAGCAGCTCAAACAGGACATTTAGTTTTTTCAACATTACATAATATGGGGGCTGCCAATAGTATATATAGAATTATAAATTCTTTTGAAGCAGGACAGCAAAATGAGGTTAAAATACAATTATCATCTCTCTTAAGAGGGGTTGTATCTCAAGCTTTATTACCTAATGTTTCAGGTGTGGGGAGAACAGCTGCAATGGAAATAATGGTATGTACTCCAAGTATCAAGAATTTAATTAGAGAAGGAAACTTTGAACAAATAAATAGTTTTATTCAAATGGGCTCTAAATTTGGAATGCAGACTATGGAAATGGATTTAAAGAGATTAATTACTGATAATCTAATATCACGACAAGAATATGATAGATGGATACAAAATAATAAATAAATATAATGTGAAATTGTTGTAAAATAAAAAAGATATATTTAAGAAATAATGAAAATTATATATAGACTGCTAAAATAATACATGGTAATATTAATATGTACAAAAGATTACCTTAAGCAATACTTTAATTTGAAGTTTTATAAAATACACTAAATTTATTTTAATTAGGAAACGATGATTCATATATTTAATTTGGGCACTTTATATATGATGAGTTAGTAGTGCAACCGACCTTTAAGTTATTTAAAGGTCGGTTTTTGACGTTTTTTTATATTTCTAAAATGTATGGAGATAGGTACATAAATTTACTTTAATTGACCGCGAAAAAATTACCATAATATATAAAAATCACTATAAAAATCCAAATGCAAGTGATATAATATATATTATGGAAATATTTTGATATTTAGGATGAGCGTGAAAGGGATGATGAGTTGGAGTATATTTTAGTGGGGCTCTTGGGATTAGTTATAGGAAGTTTTTTAAATGTATGTATTTGTAGAATTCCTAAAGAAGAATCCATTGCATTTCCACCATCCCACTGTACAAATTGCAATCATGAGCTTAAAGCAGTAGATTTGTTTCCAATATTAAGTTATATATTTCTAAGAGGCAAATGTAGGTACTGCAAAGTAAAGATTTCAATAAGATACCCAAGTATAGAGTTTTTAAATACATTATTATATCTAATTGTGTACTTTAAATATGGATTAACAATATTAACACTGAAATACTGTATATTAGTATCGATTTTAATTGTTATTGGAATGATAGATTACGATACTCAGTTTGTTTTTACAAGCACCACAATATTTGCTGGAATTATGGCGATTATATTTATTATAATTCAAGCTGTATATTATAAGGAAGGAAGCCTTGATTTAATCTTAGGAGGAGTTGCAGGCTTTGCAATTATAGGAATCATAGTATTTTTGACCCGAGGTATGGGGGAAGGAGATATGGAAATTGCAGCTGTTTGTGGATTGTTTTTAGGGACTAAAGGAATTCTTTTAGGGCTATTTTTAGCAATTATATTAGGTGGAATAATAGGAATTATTATTTTAGCATTAAAATTAAAAAAAGCAAAAGATAAAATGGCTTTTGGACCGTGCATAGCAATCGGAAGCTTGATCTCTATGTTGTGGGGCATAGAAATAATAAAATTTTATTGGGGTTTGTTAACGTAAAATTTAATTACAAGATTTTAACTTAATTATAATTGAAGAGGTTAAAAAGGGATTTTATAATTAATAAAGAGCCGTTGCATAGTAAGGAAGGGAGAGTCTGAAAAAATGGCAACTGAAAAGAGAAGACTGGGAAATATTCTCGTAAATGCAGGTAAAATTACTAGTTATCAGCTGCAAGAAGCATTAAAGTCTCAAAAGGCACTTAATAAAAAGCTAGGGGAAATATTAGTAGAAAATAGTATAATTACAGAAGAAGATATAATAGAAGCTGTAGAACAGCAAACTGGAATAAAAAAGGTGGATTTAAATACTATTAATTTTGATAGAAAAGCAATAACATTAATACCTCAAAATTTATGTGATAAATACATGTTAATTCCATTTGGATTTGATAATAACAAAATAAAAGTTGCTTTAGCAGATCCCTTAAATATCTTTGCAATAGATGATGTTGCAATATCTACAGGGTTTGAAATAGAGTCTTTTATATCTAAAAAGGATGATATTAAAAAATTTATAGGCATATATTACAGCAGCCAACAAGTTAATAATGCAGCATTACAGCTAGCAAAAGAGAGTTTGAAAGCAGCTAAGCAGTCCCAAACTAGTGGAGCAGAAGACATAAATGAGGTTAATAGTGCTCCTGCGGTTAAAATGGTTGATTATATGTTTAAAAATTCTGTGGAACTAAAAGCATCAGATATTCATATAGAACCTTTCGAACATGAAATTAGAATCAGATATAGAATAGATGGAAAGTTAAAAACGATTAATACACTTGGAATAGAGAGTTTAGGACCTTTAGTAACAAGGATAAAAATTATGGCTGGTTTAAACATAGCAGAAAAACGTATACCTCAAGATGGAAGAATAATAACAAATGTGGGCGGCAAAGATATAGATTTAAGAGTATCTGTACTTCCCGTAGTTAACGGTGAAAAAATAGTAATAAGAATTCTAAATACTGGCGGTTCAGTATTAAGCAAGGATAAACTTGGAATGAGTGAGGAGAATATTAAAAGATTGGATAGGATAATAGCTAATCCTCATGGAATAATTTTGGTTACTGGACCTACAGGAAGTGGTAAGTCTACTACTTTGTATTCAGTACTAAGAGAGTTGAATTCTAGTGATGTAAATATTATTACAGTAGAAGATCCAGTTGAATTTACTATGAATGGAGTTAATCAAGTAAATGTAAATGAAAAGGCTGGGTTGACTTTTGCAAGTGGTTTAAGAAGTATTTTAAGACAAGATCCGGATATAGTAATGGTGGGAGAAATAAGAGATGAAGAAACGGCAGAAATTGCGACTCGTGCCGCTATTACAGGGCATTTAGTTTTAAGTACCCTCCATACCAATGATGCTCCGTCATCTATAGTGAGACTTGTGGATATGGGAATTAAGCCGTATTTAGTTTCAACTTCTGTTATGGGAGTAGTAGCTCAAAGACTAGTTAGAAGAATATGTGAAAAATGCAAAGTTCCATATGAAGCAAGTTTATATGAGAAGGAACTTTTAGGACAAGATATAGACAAGCCTCTCATCCTTTATAAAGGGGATGGATGTGGATATTGCAATGAAACAGGATATACAGGAAGAATTGGTATTTATGAAATAATGGAAATGACTAGAGATCATAGGGAAGCTATAAATTCAGGTGGAAATTCTGATGTAATAAGGGATATTTCCATAGCTAATGGAATGAAAACCTTGGAAAGTGAATGTAAAGAATTTGTTTTAAGAGGAATAACTACTATTGAAGAGCTTTCAACAATTGCAATGATTAAAAAATAGGGCTAGAAAGGGGGCGATGATATGGGAAAGTTTAAATATAGAGTTATGAACTCAGATGGAGAGAAAATTGAGGGACATTACGAAGCAAATTCTAAAGAAGAAGTTATGGATTTTGTTTCAGGTAATGGATATTATCCTCTAATGATAGAAGAGGTATCAGAAAGTGTCAATATTGAACTTAAGTTTAATAATAAGGTTAAGCTTAAAGATGTATCAATATTTTGTAGACAGTTTTATACTATGTTAAATGCGGGAGTCCCTATTTTAACTTGTTTGGAAATATTATCAAATCAGATTGAAAATAAAAAATTAAGAGAAGCAACAAGAGATATAAATGAAGAAGTTGCAAAAGGTGGAGTTTTATCAGATGCAATGAAAAAGCATAAGGATGTATTTCCAGAGCTTTTAGTATCTTTAATAGCTTCAGGGGAAGCTAGTGGTAATTTAGATGCAATAATGCTTAGAATGGCAACACATTATGAAAAGGAAAATAAGATTAATAATAAGGTTAAAAGTGCTATGATTTATCCAATTGTACTTGGAATGGTGTCTATTGGAGCAATTATATTTATATTAACATCTGTAATGCCTACTTTTACAGAAATATTCAAAGAAAGTGGTACAGTATTGCCTTGGTCTACTAGATTTTTATTAGGGCTTAGTGATGTGATTGCAAATAATTGGATTTTAATGATTGCTTTGATAAGTATATGTGCATTTGGATTAAATATTTTCTTGAAATCAGAAGAAGGAAAATTAGCTTCAAGTAAACTTAAATTAAAGTTACCAGTACTTAAGAAACTTAATCAAATGATCATAGTATCTAGATTTACTAGAACGCTATCTACGCTTATAGCAAGTGGACTACCCTTGGTAGAAGCTTTAAAAATTGTTTCAGAAGTTACAGGAAATAAAGTTTCAGAGAAGGTATTGTTAAAAATAAGGGATAGTGTAATGAGGGGAGAAAGTTTATATATTTCAATGAGAGAAAGTGAAATTTTTCCTACAATGCTTTATTCAATGATTAAAATAGGTGAAGAAACGGGTTCTTTGGATGATATATTAAATAAAACAGCAGATTTTTATGATGAAGAGCTTGAATCGATAATTCAAACTTCTGTAGCTCTTATAGAACCAATTTTAATAGTAGTAATGGGTCTAGTAATTGGATTTATGATAGTATCAATAATGCTGCCATTATTTAATTCTTATACTCAAATCTAAAAATAAAGTAGTAATTAATGCACGAGGCAAAAGTCAAAGGGCATTAAAATATAAAAATAAGAATCAGGAGGGTTTTTAATGATTAACTTATCAATCAGAAAAAAGAATGAGTTAACTAAGAAAAAAAGAAAGGATTTACGTTAATTGAATTAATTATCGTTATTGCAATTATTGCAATCCTAGCAGCAATAGCATTACCTAAATTTGGACAAATAAGAGAAAGTGGTAATATAAAGGCTGATATAGCAACAGCTAAAAATATTCAATCAGCTGTAGCTACAGCAGTATCAAATGGTGATATTGCGTTAAATACCTCTAGTGTTGACCTTACGAAAGTACTTGATGGTGGGATTGTGCCAAAAGCAAAGGCAAGTGGACAAAGAGGCGACAATTTTACAGCTGATGTTGGTAGCGATGGGACAGTGACTGTAAAGGCAGGAACCGTGGAAATATTCCCAGTAGCTTCCTCACCTTATAATCTATCATAATTTTTGATGAAAATTTAAGGTGATAATATGAAATAAACTTAATTTTTATGGGTAAGAATCAATTTAATTGATTCACCCATAAAAATTAAAAATCAATTGAGTAATTATTAATGTATCATGTAAAGTTAATAAAAAATGATAAGGAAATGGACTGAACTTTTAATAAATTACATTTAAATTGTTAATTATACATTGTACATTAAAATAGACAAACTACATGAATGATAGAGAAGAAAAATAAGGTATGGGGGATAATGATGAAGAAGAACAATAATTCTGAATTTGACGAAAATATGGATTATAAAGAAAAGAGAAAATCCATTGATTTTAAAGCTTTAGCGAATATGGATTTAGGAACTTTAAAGGTTAAATTGTCAAAAAACTTAAAAAAAATAAATAAATTGGGTACACCAGAGAAAAGAAGAAGAGTTGTTGCTTTTGATATTGGAAGCTCTATGATAAAAATAGTTGAGGGAATGTATTATAAAAAGGAATTAGTTATATACAAATATGTATCTATCCCAACCCCTAAAGATGCAATTATGGATGGAGAAATAAAAAAAGAAGAAGAGCTATATGATAAATTGAGTCAAGCACTAAAGCAAAGTGGCATAAAGGCTAAAGATGCTATATGCACAACTAATTCTACATTGATCATTAATAGAGAAATTTTAATACCCAAAGTAGAAGCGGAAGAAATGGATACCGTGGTAAGATATGAAATTCAACAATATCTACCTATAAATTTAGAGGATTATATATTGCAAGTAACAAGCTTAGGTGAAGAAAAAGTAAATGGAAATGCTAGACTTAATGTTCGTGTTACTGCATATCCAGAAAAAATAGCAAGAGGATATTATAATCTTTTACAAAAACTATATTTAAAGCCATATGCTTTAGATGTAAATTACAATGCGGTAAATAAATTTATTAATTATACAGGTATAAATAGTGAATTTGAACATAAATCAAAAGAAGCAGTTGCATTCATTGACATTGGAGCAAGCTTCATTGATGTTAACATATATAAAGATGGTCAGTTGGATTTTACTAGAATAATAAAAGATGGTGGAAATAATATTGATGAAATATTATTGGAGCAGATTGGTGATCCTAGTGAAGTGACAAGTTTTAAACAGAAAAATTTAAATTTAAGAGAGGAATTAGAGCCAATAAATATGCAAGTCAAATATGTAATAGATGACTGGATGGATAAGATAGAAAAAATAATCCAATTTTATAAAAATAGAAATATGGGTAATGAAGTAAATAAAATAATTATTTTTGGAGGTAGTTCTAAGATAAGAGGAATGGAAGAATATATGACAGAAAAACTTGGAATTAAAACAAAAATAAATGAAATAACTAAAATAGCCTTTAAATCAAAAGATGATGGCCATCCTATTGATGATTTTATAAACGTAATAGGTTCAGTTATAAGAGTTGAATAGGAGGTGCAATTGTGAAAGATTTGAATTTTTTTAAACCATATTTAGGACAAAATAAAGAAAAAATTAATTATCAAATATATGTATATGGAATGATGATAATAGTTGGACTTGCTATAGCTGTGAGTTTTGGAATTAATACAACCCAAATGATGTTCTTAAATAAAAGTATAAATGAATACAATGAAGAATTATCAGCTCCAGATATACAATCACAATTAAAGGAAGCTGAAGATGTAAATAAGCGAATAGATATATTAAAGAAATATGATACAGCATTAAATGATGTTTCTATTTCAGTTAAAGGTAGAAACAATGTTTCAGAAGAATTGTTAAAGGATATAAGTTCAACTTTACCAAGTGAAGTTTTATTTAGAAACTTAGATGTAGTAGAAAATACAATAGCTATAAAAGGTACTTCAAGTAATAGACAGGCTGTTGCAGAATTAGAGCATAATTTAAAAGAGCTGCCAATAATGTCAGATGTTTATGTAAATTCAATAGAGGCACAAAGTGCAGTAGAAGGAGAATTCTCCTTTGATATAAAATGTGTGTTAAAGGATGTAAGGTAATATGAAAATAAGTAAGAAAGAAAAAACAATGTTATGTGTATTAGGAAGTATTATTGTAGGTTTTTTATATTATCAATTTATTTATTTACCGCAAGTAGACCAGCTTCAGCAAAAGATTAGAGAAGAAAACGAACTTAAGCAAAAATATGATACAGTAAAAAGCACAATAAAGTCAATGGAGGATAAGAAAAGTGACGTAAAAATCTTAAATGCTAAGATAAATGATGAAGCTGCACCTTTTTATCCAACAATAGACCAAGAAAAAATAATAACTGAAATAGATAAATTATTACAGAATAGTGGTTTAAAAGGGGGAGTGACGTTTCAACCTATAGCATCCAATAGCGTAGAAAATTCTAAAAAAGAAGTGAAATCTTTGGCTGAGAGTTCGTTGCAATCTATAGTTGATCAATATAATTCTGCATCTGGAGATACCGAAAAAGCACAGCAAAGCAATGATAAAACTTCAAATAATTCTGCAAACAATCAAGTAACTAATGGAAATAGCGCAACCGCTTCAAATAATTCCAATCAAAGCAATAACAAGGATGCAAAAGATACCAAGAAAAATACAGTTCAATATGTTAAGTGTGAAGTGAAGATCCAAGGAACATATGGAGCCTTAGACAAGTTTTTAAATGCAATTGATCAAAATCAAAATGAAAGTGGAAGAAAAATTGTAGTAAATTCTATAAATTTAACTTCAGATTCTTCAGATTCAATAAAAGGAACAATTGCCCTTGAATTTTACTCAATTCCAAAGATTACTGATGAATTAAAAAGCTATTTAAACTGGGACATTAATAAAAGTTATGGTAAGAGTGTACCATTTGGCGGCGGAACAGTGTCTAACCAATCGCCAGTTACAGGAACTAATACAGCAGCAAGCACTAAACAAAGTGAAGAAACAAGTGATTTTATAGCATCAGTTAAACCAATAGCATCTGATTTACCAACAATAATGATAGGTAAGGCGAAAGATGATTTAAGAACAACTTATGCTTATGCTGATAGTAATTCAGTACAAAATGTTGAAATGATATTAACTCAAGATGGAGATAAATATTATTATAAATATAAGACATCAAAAGGAAGCTTTCCGGCTAATTATGATGGTTTAGGGGCAGAATTTGTACCAACATCTAAAAATATAGTGTTAGATGTTTTAAGCAGAAGCAGAATAGATGCAAATGATAATTCATCAATGAAACTTAAAATCGTCAATAAGACAGATAGGCATTTAGATGTAAATATTAGTGGTGATGATTCCAATAATCCACGTGTTACAGTTGAAGGGGATTTAAATAATATTAGTGTTAATAATAAGTAGGTGAGGATTATGAAGAATAATTCTAAAAAATATGAAGGCTTTACTCTTATAGAAGTAGTAATATGTATGGCAATATTATCAATAGTTTCAATTGGTTTATATGATGGATGCGTGTTTATTTCAAAGCAAATTAAAGCAGGTCAGGTAAAACAAACAGCAGCCTTAGAAGGTAAAAAGCTAATTGAAACAATGAAAGCCACTAATTTTGGAATACCCAGTGGCAATGATGCATTGAGTCTAGGAAATAATATAGAACTGAATCCGGAAACAGATGATTCTGGAAATATTTTATTTTATGCAAGATATTTAGATGGGGATTTCCACCGATGTAATAAAGCAGTCAGTAAATATCAAGAAAAAATAACGATAAGTCCAACAAAATCCTATGAGACACCACAGACAACAGGGCAAAGTGTTGAATTAGATACAAATGGTGCACTTAATTCGCTAAGTGATAAGCTTTATATTAGTAAGATAGGTTCACAAGATTGCATGCGATATTGGGAATATAACAAAAGCACTCCATATGCTCCGGTTAACGATAGTTCGACAGTATCTATACCAAGCAATAGTGCACCCAAAATAGAAATGTCTGTTTATTTTTCTATAGATGCTAATGGTTATCAAAATATTAAGATCAAGGATTATTCAGGCTATGATTTATTGTCAATAAACAAAAAAACTACAACTGATAAAGATTTAGTTATAAATTTTAGTAATTACGTCGATTCAAATGGATTGATGCCAGCAGGGGCTAATATAGAATTAGATGTTTATAATAAAACCACCGACATTCCTAAAATTTATATTGAAAAATCTCAGGAGCTAAATGTAGATGTCGAGGCACGAAAAGGTGAAATAAATATATATGATAATCGGTCTGAAGATCCGAAAGAGGATGATTTTGGAGAATTATACGACATCAAACTTGAGATAAATGAAGGCAAGAACAATTTATTTATAGGCTACTGCAAGAAAAATATACACCAATAAAAAAAGCAGCTATGCTGCAATTAAGAACTTAATAAGCAATAAAAAAAGCAGCTATGCTGCAATTAAGAACTTAATAAATAATAAAAAAAGCAGCGATGCTGAAATTAGGAACTTAAAATATATTAGTAAAAGTTTGTAGGAGGGGGTGAAGTTATGAAAAGAAAGAAACAAGGGGCCAGCTTAATTGCAGTAGTAGTAGTATTTATGTTTATATTTACAGTATCAACGGCTATGTTATCAATGGTGGCTAGTAATTACAAGGCAAGGGTTGCAGAGAGTAAAAGAGTTGAAAATTTATATGCCTCAGATTCAGGCTTAGATGTTGCATATAATATAATAGGAAAGACTTTTGATGGAGCAACTAAATATGCAAAGCTAAAAGTAGAAAAATTGCAAAGTTTAACAAAGGATAGTAGCGATGATGGAACAAGCATATATAATCAAGATTATATATATATACAAAAGGATATTAATTTTTTTGAAGATGATATTAAGGATTTAGAAAATGCTAGTAAAGATTTAGACGATTGGAATAGTGCTCATTCGAGCAATCAGAAAACACAAAGTGATATAGAGAGTATTATAGCAAAAGATAAAGCGCTAATAAAAGAAGATGAAAATATGCAAGAAACTCTTTGCAATGAAGAATTTAAAAGAGCTTTCAAGAATTTTATTAAAGCACATACTTATACAGCTGGAGATCCGGAATACGATAAAGATGATGATGATAATCAGGATAGGTTAGGTACAAGTGAGGAAGCACCTAATGAGCTTGAAAATTTAATAGCTTATAATAAATATATTAGTGATGTTTCGGATATCAATACATTTACAAAAGAAAATATCGAATTTAATATAAGTAACAAAAATAATGAACCGCCAAAGTTAGATGCAACTGTAACTGAGAATCCAATAGCAGGAACTTCATACCCAACAACAGGAATAAGTACGTCAAATAATCATCAGCATGACGTGTCATTTACCGTATATGGTGACCAGTATTTTGACATAGCTGTTAAATCAACTTTTTATACTGAAAATGTTAATGGAAATGAAACTAACCAAAGGCAACTTCAAGCAACTTACAGAATGTTAGTTCCTAATTACAAGGATATATATTTTCAAAATTCAAATGGGAATTTAAATGAATATCTAGCTACTAAGGATAGAGCATTGACGATTTTTGGAAATATGAACGTAAATAATGCAAATGGGTTAAGTGTTACTGGTGATATATTTGTTCAAGGTAGTGATAATAGTACATCAATTGAAAGTGATAGAGTATATGGAAAATATTTTGGTGGAATAACATTGAACAATAGTGGTGGTGTAAATTTCGCAAATAATGTGATTACGAGAGGGACTTTTAATATTCAAAATACTACAACACCAGCAGGTGTTACAGCTACTACAAATGTTAAAAATTTATATGCAAGAAATATATATATAGGAAAAATAGATAATAGCGATGGGGTATTAGCAAGTGGGGTGACTTCATTAAATATAACCAATGAAGCTATAATAAATAATGATTTAGCATTAAATGCTGACAATGCAACTATAACATTAGAGGATTTATATGGAATTAATGATGAGAACATTAATGATAAAGCACAATCATCTAGTAGCATAATAGTTAATGGAAATAATAATTCTTTTATTAATATTACTGGTTCAGCATATCTTATGGGAACTGCACATATTGCTACGGCAGGAGACTATCAAACGGCAGAATCGGGGGCGATTAAAGGAAATTATATAGCATATTCTATTCCATTAACAGATGATCAAAAAATAAATATGGCATTACTGGAACAGAACAGTTTATATATGATAATCCATTGCAGTTATTAAATCCAAATCCAGCTATATACCCAAATGCAAAGACAGCTCAAGATGCAAAGGAGCAGCATTTTATAGATTATTGGGCTGGAGGAAGTCCAAATGCTGGAGGAATAATCTGGCCTCATAATGCAGATGGAACTATTGATCAGAAGTATATATGGTCTAGTGGAGTTATAGTTTATAAGAAAAATAATGATAGCTCTAGCTCACCGCAAGTAATTCCATCTCATTATAGTATGGATTTAGAAAATCAAGGACATCCAGTATATCAAAAAAGAGTAGATTTTGCGCAATACGTTTATAAATTTGGACAAAATGCTGATATAGATGATTATACTGATGCGAGAATGATTTCGAGTAAGTCTTTGATTAATACTGCAAACATTCCATCAAATATATTAGAAAATCAGCAAAATAAAGGTGAATATGCAATTTTTAATGGAGATGATAGTAAAGAAATAAAAATCGTACAAGGTAGTGGAAGCGTGGATCAAATAATGAATACGGGTTCTAATACTATAACGATATCTGTTGGAAATCATAGTAATGAGCATACTTTAAATGCGGTTATAGCTACAGCAGGAAAAGTTTCTATTGAATCTGGAATTACCATTAATGGTTGTATTATTGCTAAAGGTGATTTAAATATTAATGGAAATGATGTAAAAATAATTTATGATCCAGAAGTCATAGAACAAGTACAAGCACAGAATCTTGATACATTTAATGCAGTATTTGGTGAAAGTATCGTAGAAGATACAAATAATAGTACAGGTGGTTCATCAGGTACTGGCAGTACAACTACTAACTATAATTTAAAAAACTTTTTAGAAAATAAGTTATGGAAAATCCTTAAATAAGGAGGGGAGATTAATAAATGAAGAGGAAAAGGCTTGGTTTTACTATGATTGAAATGATAATTGCATTAGCATTTACAGTAATAATATTAGGAATTGCAAGTTCTATGCTTATTACAGGAAACAAAGTTTTTTCTGATTCAGACATTAAATCAACTTTACAAATAGAAGGACAAACGATTCAGGAAAAAATAAGTGATATGGGAATGCAGGCTAGTGGAACTATAAACGATCCTACATTAGGAACATTGATAAAATCTTATAATAAAAGTGGACAGGAAAGATATTATCAAATTGAGCAAGCAGGAAAACAGCTTTCCATAATAGAATATAGTAAAAATGGTAGTGATTTTTACAATGAAAATTCACAAAGCATTTCAGATCATGTAGCAGCTTTCAATGTTACATATGGGTCCAACTTCGCTGAATTTAGTATTAGTTTAAGCCTTCAAAAAGGGTATAGTGATGTTAATTATCAAGTTCAGTTTAAAATTGCTTTTAGAAATAAGAATAATTAAATAAAAAACAAAGGGGGATAATGTTATGAATAGACTAATAAAAATAAACAAAAAGTTTATAAGTTTCTTTTTAGCTGTGATGTTGATATGCTCAATGGCATTTACAGGTGTTAAAGTATCAGCAACTACTACTACTGGATTGACTATAAGTGTTAATGATTCATCTAACCAGAGCATACCTCAATACACAAATAGTGGAGGTAAACCAGTTAATACTCAATTTAGTAATCCTGTGAGGCTGGCAGCAAATGCAATGGCTAAAATCTCATATAATTTTACTAATGCAACCATGGCAAAATATCAATTTGTCCAAGCTAGTAATTTAACTAATCTGCCAACGTTTCCGCAAGATTCAACAATGACCAATATAAATTTACCAGCACCAAACAGTTGGGATGCCTATGCAAATGACATAGGTAATCAAGGAACAATTAGCACTATGCAATATGTATATGCTGGCAACCCAAGTTCGGCTAGTAGTACTGCAAAGTTGACAAGAGACGTTAGCTTCGGAACACCACTTAGTTCTACTATGCTTGTTCAAAATGCAATTCAAGGAAGTGATATACCAAATTATACTGTTTCAGGAAGTACAGCTTTTTTGCCAGACACAGCAGTTTATAATGGGTCTTCACAAAGTAAAACTTCTACGTATTATGTATGGAATCCTTTTAGTAACTATTATATGAAGCCTAGTAAGAATGCTGCATGGAAAGCAATGAAATTTTGGGGATATTTTTCACCAGAGAAGACTGGTTATTATAAACTAGGTGCAAAATCTGATGATGGAGCTTATGGTTATGTTATAGTGAACGGGCAAACAAAGGAATTTGTTAATGATTGGTCGATTAATTCTGCTTTTGATAGATCTAATAATAATCCTATATATCTTTCAGCCAATTCTTATTATCCAATATATATGGAGTGGTATGAAGGATGTCCTACCAATGCAGCGTTTGTTCCAAGGTATGAATATAGCAGTAATAGTAGTACTAGTGGATTTAGTAGCTGGGCAGATATACCACAAAATTATTTTTATTCTAGTAAAACAACAACTCCTGGAACTATTCCTGGAGCGTATTTTGGAGATGTTTCGGGAATTCCATTCCCTACTCAAGATGGAATTTACTACATTGCTACTAAATTTGTAAGCGGGGAAGGTACAACTTCAGGTTTATACGGTCCTTTTATAATCGACAGAACTCCACCTACAATCAGTAGTTTGTCTGTTGTATCTGATAATTCCAGCGATAATAAAAAAGCAGGGGTTGGAAATACTCTAACTATAAATTTCAAAGCTAGTGAAACATTGCAAGCAAATCCACAAATATCATTAGATGGATATGTTGCAGATACAACATCATACACAAAAGGTTCTGACAATAGTTATACGGCAACTGTTAAAATAGCATCGAATGGTTCAATTAACTCTAATGGAGATAAGATAACGCAGATTGGACCTATTAATGTAAAAATTTCCAGTTATTCTGATTTATCAGGAAATGTAGGGATTCCTGTTCAGGATAGTTCAGTTACATTTATTAATGCAACAGGAATAACATTGACATTAACTCCGAATACTACAGCATTGACAAACGGAAATGTAACAATAACAGCGAATGCTATTGCATCAGGTAGTGGAAATAGTATTAAAACAATAAAATACGCAGCCGGTAATCAATCAGTAAATTATTTTACCGCTGGTGGTACAAGCATTTACGATTCTAGTATTAGTGGTAGTAAATCGACAGTACAGTCCACCTTTAATGTTAATACTAATGGAGTTTATACTGTATATTCCACAGATAGTAACGGAAATGTGGCTGTACAGACAATAGATGTTGAAAATATTTATGTAGCGGCACCAGTAATAACTGCACCAACAGATGGAACAGTAACAAATAACAATAAACCGACGATAACCGGAACAGCTGAAGTTAATTCAACAGTAAAGGTGTATGATGGAACAACGCTAATAGGAACAGTTACCGCAGATGCAAGTGGAAATTGGACACTTATACCAGCGACAGCTTTAGCAGATGGAGCTCATGCAATAACGGCAACAGCAACAAATGCAGCAGGAAATGTGAGTTCGGTATCAAATAAGGTAAATATAACAATAGATAGTACAGCACCATTGGCGCCAGTAATAACAGGGCCACAAGATGGAACAGTAACAAATAACAATAAACCAACAATAAGCGGAACAGCAGAAGCTAATTCAACAGTAAAAGTGTATGATGGAACAACGCTAATAGGAACAGTAAC
>NZ_AUUU01000155.1 GCF_002760435.1 Clostridium sp. LS | reverse complement strand
CTTCTTCCTCCAGATTGACACATTATGTAGTACTCTTTATTTTTATTTAAATATTTTTCCGGGTCCTTTAAAAGTTCTCCCATTGGAATATTTTTTGCACTTTTTATACTTCCACCTGCGTATTCATATTTTTCTCTTATATCAATTAATTCAACCTTTCCAATTAAATTATCAATATCATTTACATTAATAACTTTTCCTTCATCTCTCTTTAAAAAACCAAACATTCTAAATTCCTCCTCAAAGTTTAATATGATTTTCTTCTTAATTAAAATAAATAATTACAACATTTCACTTAAATCTTTAATTATTATTATCTTCCCTCTTTCTAACTTTATGTAGCCTGATTTTTCAATACTTTTTAATTTTCTACTCACAACTTCACGAGCTGAATCAATTTGAAAAGCTAGTTCGCTATGAGTTGTATAAATTATATTGCTATTTTTGCTTATTAATAATTTTATTAGTCTTGTTTCTAGGGATTCATGCATCATCTCTTCTTTATTTTCAATAATAGCGTTGAATTTTCTATGCAAATCCTCATAAATATATAATAAAAATTCTTCATCTGACATAATGTACTGCTTAACAATCTCTATTGGTATAATACATACCTCTGAATATTGAATTGCTTTTCCAATTATATTTAAAGATTCAAAGTTTGATATACAGCTTAAGGCTTCATGGCAAAATTCACCTTCTTTAATATTGTATAAATTAGTCTGCTCTCCATTTAAATTTATCTTTTGTATGTTGATTTTTCCTTCCAGTACAAATAAAATCCCATGACATGTGCCCTCTGCTGATTCCATATATTCATCAGCATATAAAGTTTTAAAATATGCTTGTTCGCTTATTATTCCATTATTCTTTTTATCAACCTTCTCTAATACTGGATATATTCTATATAAAGATTCAATATTTTTTAGTTTATTCTCTAATGCTTCACTATTGCTACTCATTTGCTCCCCTCCATGACTTCATTATATATTAGTATTTCAGAAATATATGTGATTTAGTCACACAGATAGAGTTCGTCAGTTTATCTTCTAAAATGCCATAAAAAATATTCTTACTCCTACAATAGCTAATGCAACTGCAAGACTTCTAAT
>NZ_AUUU01000154.1 GCF_002760435.1 Clostridium sp. LS | reverse complement strand
GCAGGTCTTCTGACTTAAGAATCATCATTTAAGTACGCCTTCCCTGTTTCCAAGTGACATCAAAAGTACTTAAACTCCTCTAATACAGCTACGGGATAGTTCAGGAATTTCACCTGATTCCCTTTTAATTAATCAAAATAGTTCTTGATCAAACCCATACTTTATTATTATCTTATATATGTTCCATTACAATATAACATTATTAATTAAAGAAATCAATTAACTATTAATTTTAGTAACATAATCTAATTTAAGGAATATAATATCTATAAAGTAACAATTATTCTTCAAATGATAAAGGGGAGGAAATATCTATGTCCATGATCACTTTTTCTGATGACTTATTAAGGTCTCTTCCTGATTCTACTGATAATTTATCAGGGTTGCTTCCTTTTTCTATTATAGAAAATACTGCCCAAGCTGAAGGTGAAAATACTAATACTGCTAATGGGCAAAATTGTATTAAATTTAGAGGAACTCGTCGTGCTAATTTAAGTGTTACTAAAACAGCTAATGTCTCATCAGTATTTGTAGGTGATACTTTTACCTACACAATAAGAATTACTAACCTTGGCCCAAATACAGCTATTGGAGTAATAATGACTGATGCTGCTCCAAATCATATTATCTTTACACCTGGTGGAGTAACAACAACTCAAGGTTCTGTTGATCCTAGTTCAACTCCTTCAAATATTATAGTTAATGTCGGTAATATTGCTCCAGGTGCAACAGTTACAATTACAATTCCAGCAACAGTAATCTAATAAATAAAATGGCTGAATCCGATGAATACTCATTGGGTTCAGTTCTAATTTAGCTAATATATCTTAAATAATCTCACAGCAGTTTTTGCAATTTTATATATAGGTGTTTCAAGTTCCCTGCTGGCGTTCTTTAATTCCTTTCGAATTTCGATATGTTGTGGACAATGTTTTTCGCATTTACCACATTCAACACACTGTGAAGCACTAGTTGTGTTTTTTCGCAGAGCAGTACACATAAGATATTCTCTTCTGCCATTTTTCTTATTTTCAGAATACATCATATTATAGGAGTGAAATGTTCCAGGTATATCTACACCTTTAGGACAAGGAATACAATAGGCACAGCCTGTACATCCTACCTTAATGTTTCTTTTGATTTCATTTTTTACTTGTTCAATAAGATCAAAATCTTCTTCTGTAAATTCACCGGCTGTTACATACTTTGCAACATTTATATTCTCCCGAACCATTTCAAGAGAATTCATTCCAGATAGTACACAGGTAACTTCAGGTTGATTCCAAAGCCAACGGAATGCCCATTCTGCTGGTGTACGCTTCCTTGAATTTTCCTTAATTATAGTCTTAGCTTTTTTCGGCAATAGGTTAACCAGCCTTCCACCTCTTAATGGCTCCATAATAATTACAGGAAGTCCTTTATTACTCGCTGCTTCAAGGCCTCTTCTTCCTGCCTGACTATGTTCATCTAAATAATTATATTGAATCTGACAAAAGTCCCAATTGTAGGCATCTAAAAGCTGAAGAAAAGTTTCTGTATTTCCATGATAAGAAAAACCAACATTACTAATTTGCCCCTTTTCTACTTTTTCCTTTAACCATTCCTCTACGCCTAATGCTTTTAAGCGCTCCCATGTCTTAACATCAGTAAGCATATGCATAAGATAATAATCAATATAATCTGTATTGAGTCTTCTTAATTGTTCATTAAAATATTTTTCTAAACTTTTTCTTGACTTAATCAAGTAATGCGGAAGCTTAGTTGCTATATATATCTTATCTCGGCAGTTATTTCTTTTTAGAATTTCACCGAGTGTTGCTTCATTTCCTGGATAAACGTAAGCGGTATCGAAATAATTCACTCCACTATTTATTGCTTCCATAACTTCTTTTTCTGCCTTATCAATAACAGTGCTGCCATTTCTTTTAGTAAAACGCATGCAGCCATAGCCTAATATAGATATTTTATTTCCCTTTTTATCTTTTCTATACTTCATTTCTGAAGTCTTTTCCACAAATTCCATTATTGTGACCACCTCATTATATAACATCTGCCATTTTATCACCAAAGGCTCTGATTATTTTTCTTGTACCAAATTTCAAATACTTTTCTAAATCCTGAAGATATTGATACATATTCAACCCTTCAATTTCCAGATTGTATTATTTCTCCTGGTAAAATAAAGGAACTTATTAAAATAATAAATATACTTAATTTACATTCCCAAGTTTCTATTCTTCTCCTATTATTTATATTTTCTAATTCCAGAGTTTCTTTTAAAAACACATATCCTAAGCCTACGCCTGGTATTAAAAATATTAAAGCTATAATTGCAGTGTAATGTAATCCTGTATTATTACCTGACCACGGTTTTAGACCTATAAAATTTAGTATAAGATCTACATAAGCTGGCTTTCCTCCAAACGAAATACCAAATAATATTCCTAAAGTAAATAATATCAGAGAAATTATTACTAATCTCATTCTTCTATTAATTTTATTCAAAATTCACACCTCTTTCTTAACAATATTTTGAAATTACAATTTCTTATATAGAAATTATAAATCTTCCAGCTTATAATTCAAATATAACATAGCTTTTATACTTATTTATATCGTAAAATTTTTAAATAATAATCTTTCTAGGTATTATACATCCATATTAATAACTTCTGCGGATAATTACTTAACTTATGTTTATAATAAGAAGAGTATAAATATTTTGATAGGAATGATAATCATGAATACTTTAGAAAAATCTTATTCATATGCATTTAAAGGTCTATTAAAAGCTGTAAATCCTGTAAAAAAGAAAATAATTAAAACTGAATGCAAAGTTCATAAATTTATAAATATCCAGTCCTTAATAATATTAAAAAATGATGGATATAAAGAAATTTATAAGTTTATGGATTATTACATAGATGATATAAATGCAGGAGTAGTCTGGGCTGATCAAGATTTGAAAAGCAATAATCACTTTTATAACCCACATAAAAATAAAGGTTTGTATGGAAGCAGTAATGCAAAAATAGAGTGTCTTTCTTACTATACTAAAGCACTTAAAGAATATTCAGCTAATAATATTAAAACTGCAATGTTTTATTTAGGTGCAGCTTGCCATTTGATTCAAGACTTGACTGTTCCCCAACACGCTAATGTTCACTTACTAAATAACCATAGAAGTTATGAAAATTGGGTAATTAGAGCCCATCTTCATTATGATGAATTCAAACTTGAGGAAGGGGGAATATATTTTAATTCCTTAAACAATTATATTTATTTTAATAGCAAGGGAGCAATTAATGCATACAAGAAATATTCCTATGAAAAAGATAGAGATATTAGATATCAAAAAATTACTTCACTAGTTTTAACAATGGCTCAAGCCACTACTGCAGGTTTATTATTTAAGTTCTACCAGGACATACAAAAAATAAAGCAACAGTTAATAAGTAGTAATACTGCTGCTTTATAAGTCTTACTCCATTTGCTTGAGATATTGACGAAAAATACTTTCTTTTTCCTTTAAAACGCCAAAGAATTCATCATCTGTTCTTTCAACTATTGGAAGAGAAGCTCTTACCATTTCTTGTCCCTTTGGTAACAATGTAACTGCATTTGCCCTGCTATCATTTGGGTTAGTTGTTCGTTTTATGAATTCATTTTTTTCTAATCCCTTAATAATTTGCGATACTGACATTACATCCATATCAGCCATCTTAGCAATGCTTGCTTGCGTAACATTTTCATCTGATTGACTAAGAAAGTTTAATGTAGTAAGTACAACAAATTGAGGATGAGTTATTCCTAATTTTCTAAGTTCCCTGGTAATTACTGTGTGCCACTTATTATATACGCGTATGAATAAAAGCCCAGTAGATGCTTCTGCATCATCTTTAAAGCGAGTAGATGGAAATTCCAATTTATTTTTCAACCTCCTTCTTAATTTTCATAACAGAGTCCGGAACATCTGAGAATACACCACAAAGAAAATTAAAATCTTCCTCTGACGGATTTTCTTTATTTAAGCTGACAGTGTGCTGAATATATATCTTTCCATTTTCTTTTAAAATGTCATGTTCAAACAAAATACCTCCAATACCTGGCACCTCTGTTCTATCCCAGTAAGACTCATTAGGAACAATATTAATCAGTGTAAAAGACATTTCTGGCATTTCTTTCAGTTTCATTTTCCCCGTAGTTCCTGTTTTTAATTCACCGTCAAATGTAAGACTTTCTAAATCCTCTTCCCAAATATGTCGCTTTAAAGGATCAGCATAATAAGGCCAAATAGTTTCCTTTGCAGCATTTACCTCAACTTTAAATCTTAATTCCATTTTTTATCCTCCTTTTAGTAAGTGTAATTATTATAAGTATATATATCATAATTATACTTATAATATATATACTTAATTTTGTCAAGTATTAACAAAGCATGTTTTCTTTACTTATTCTAGCAGTTCATTAAAAGAAAAAATTTATTTTAATTTGATGTCATTTAAAATAAAAAAGTACTCGTCCCTAATATAATTTTTATTTAGTAACGAATACTTTTCATAATTAAATTATTAATTTACATTAGCGAATTTAAAAAGACTCCTCCTGAAAATAATGCACTATACTGACTATATACAACATTTGAATTTTTATATGAGTATATTGAGCTACTGCCAGAATCAAATTGAAAGCTTGGATATAAATCTTTAGAATTATACATGGCATCTTGTACTTTAGAATAAGTTTGATTAGCTATTCCTAAAGAGCCACCTATAATATCTTTAACATTTTTGTAATTACTGCTTATTGCATTTTTAAATTATTTTCATTTACTGAAAGCTTTCCATCAGATCCAACTGTAATTCCAATGGATGATAAGGAGCTGCTACTGTATTTAGTAAATCCAAAAGAATCTGCTAACTTCTCAATTTTAGTTTATTTACTTGAATTATCTTCTAAAAAGTTAACTGCTTTATTATAATCATTAGTAAATTTTTTAACCACACTTATAATTTTACTACTATCAATATTATTAGCTGATATTTCAGCATTTCCAGTACTGTTTAATGATGCCTTAACAGTACTACTCAAATTTATGTTATTACTTTCAGATGAATAATCTATACTATTAACTTTATCTAACATAACTATACCTTATATTCATTCAATTGAAATATAATTATTTAACTTTTTAAAAATAGCAAATGTAAATTAATAAAATTTTCATTAATCATATTTACCTAAAAACGAGAGCTGTCCCAAAAGAACCGCCCTCGTTCTTAAAGCATAGAAATTATCTTAACTAAATCTATACAAGATCAACGAATGTATCCGAAAAATTTCCTGAAACACCTATGCTTATTTGATTAATAGTATCAGTAAGTGTAACAACATTATAAGTTACACTTACAAGAACCAATTGCTTACCTGGAGGACAAGAGAGATCTGTTGGTGATCCAGGCGATAAGCAAATTGTATTTATGACTTTACCATTTTTATCTGATTTTAGGGTAGCAGTAGTGCTTACTGCTACTGAAACAGCTTCTTTGTTTGATGCTTGTGGATACTGTGCACCTTTGTAAATACATGCATATTCAGCAGTAGCATTTGCAGAGAGAATATAGGTTATCAATTGATTATTACCTAACCCAGCTTCTTTAAATGCAACACAAAGATTAACTCCTTCTAAAAATGCATTAATACTAGTAAAATGAGGTTGCGCCATAATGGTTCCAACTCCTTATTTTTTTAATATTTAGTATAGTAACTCATTAATTCTTACATTTTTAGTATTACTTTGCATGAATACTGTAACATTAATTATATATTTAGATATTTGTTTATTATCTAGTTACACAATATGTATAAGCATGCAAATTGTTGCTATATTTCTTAAAAACAACAGGCTATCCTAATAGGATAGCCCTTTTATTTTTAATCTATAGTTTTTTGAACATAGAATAGTAATTTAATCAAATTTATGCTAGGTTAACAAATGTGTCTGAAAATGTTCCAGAAACACCTATAGTAACTGAATTTGTTGTATCAGTAAGAGTAACAGTATTATAAGTTACACTTACAAGAACTAATTGTTGACCAGGAGGGCAAGAAAAACTTCCTGGTTGTGGAGGTGATAAACAAATTGTAGCAGTAACCTGACCGTTTCGATCTGATTCAAAAGTAGCTGTTGTGCTTACTGGCCCTGAAACTGTTTCCTTATTTGAAGCTTGTGGAAACTGTCCCCCTTTATTAACACATGCATATTCAGCTGATGCATTTGCAGAAAGAGTGTAGGTGATTAATTGGTTATTACCTAATCCAGCTTCTTTAAATGTGACACAAAGATTGGCACCTTCTAGGAACGCATTAACTCTAGTAAAATGAGGTTGTGCCATAAAAGTTTCAACTCCTTATTATCTTTTGTTTTAGTAATAAATAATTAATGTGATAATCTTTATAGAGGCAATGAACTGCATCTAAATTATTAGTATTACTTTTTAGAACTACTGTAACACTGCTTTCATTTATTTATCACTTAATTATATAGTATGATCAACCATATAAATTGTTACAATATTTTTATGTAAATTTAAATTGAACAGAAAATAATTGAAATTATCTCAGATTGAACTTTACATTTAGTTCCTTTAAATAATTTCTTTAACTTTTAAATCACTCTTAAAATTAAGATTTGAGAATTTTAGGACAATAACTGTTTCTGTTTCTTTATACAAAGGCTCAGTAAATGCTACCTGCTTTTCACCATCATGAGTAATAAATATTCCTCCAACCGCCATGTCTATACTATTATCTGCGTTTAACTTTCCAAATAAATCTGAAAATGAAGTTTCTCTTACATCAACTTTGTTAACTCCAAGACAATTTGCAATTTCGCTTATAATATCAGCATCAATTCCAGATATTTTTTTTGTTTTAGCATCCACATAAAAAAATGGTAACTCTTTAGGTGGTCAACAATAGTAAGTACCTCTTTTTCTTTAATTGTATGCAATCCATCTTTTCTCTGTTTTAGTTTCATATTTTTTTACAATAGAATATTGTAATATTATTCCCATAATATTTAATATAGCAATAGATACTAATAATCCTTTTAATATTTTTTTCATAAGATTCTCCTTAAAAATCCAGTATTTTAGACCTTTGTTTTATTTAACAAAAAATAAATCATAACTAATTTACCTCATTTTATTTTGTCATAAAATACTAAACTTTAAACATAAAAGTACCCTATAAAATAGACTATAATTAAATCATCTATCTTATAGGGTACATTTTGAATTTAGCTTATATTTTTATATTAATTGTTTTGTTGAGCTGCTAACTCATCAGCATAAGCTATAGCATCTGCTTTCTTAAAGAATGGGAAGTAAATTACAGTAGAAACTATTAAGAATACAAATTGTGCTAAAGCATAGCTAGGACCACCAATTATAAATCCTGAAATAACAGTTGGAATTGTCCAAGGTGGTAATTGCGCACCCATTGGTGCAAGTAATCCTGATGCAATTGCAAAGTAAAGTAACATTGCATTTATTACTGGCCCAAGTATAAATGGTACACCCATGATTGGATTCATTACTACTGGAATACCAAACAATATTGGTTCATTAATATTAAATAAGTTTGGAGGAAGAGCTAACTTACCTAATTGTTTATATTGAGCTGATTTTGCAAGGAATAATAGTAATAATGTAAGTCCAAGTGTTTGACCACTACCTGTTAAGTTAACAAAGTTATCATAGAATTGCTGAGTTACTATATGAGCACCATGAGCAAGATCTAAAGTTCCTGCTTTTTGTAATTCTGCATTGAATGCAGTATTAGCAGTTAATAATGGGCCTACCATACCTCCAACTGTAATACCTCCGTGAATTCCGAAGAACCATAAGAATGGAACAGCAAAAGCAATTAACATAGCTCCAGGTAATGAATCTGATGCAGCTTGTAATGGTGTTTGAACAACTTTATAAATAATTTCTACAAAAGAAGTTTGGAATCCAAATTTACATGTTGCATATACAATAGCTGCTCCTGTAAATATAATAGCAGCTGGAATTAAAGCTGAGAATGCGTTTACAACACCTTGAGGAACACCTTCTGGCATTTTGATTGTAATATTTCTCTTAACCATTGCACTATAAACAAATGAAACAATTAAACTTACTATGATTGCTGTAATCATACCTGCTCCACCAACCCAAGCTGTAGGAATAGCTCCACCTACTTGAATAGGAGCTGCATCTGGTGTTGGTTGATAAGTAACAAAGTTATTAGTAACAATAACAAATACGCTTAAAGCAATTACTGATGGCGAAAATGGCTCTATGCCTTCATTTTTACAGTAAGAGTAAGTCATACCTATAACTCCTACTAATGCCATAATACCCATTGTTGATCCTTGTACTTTGTATAATGGATCATTCCAACCTGCTCCAAAAGTTGCAACCATAAAATCTGTAAATGCTTTTACTGGGAAAGCTGCTATTAATAAGAATATTGATCCAATAATGTTTAATGGTAAAGTAAACATCATACCATCTTTTAACGCTTGGACACCTTTAAGATTAACGAATTTCATAATTACTGGAACTACTTTTTCGTTAAGTGTTTGATTAAATGACATAATTATTCCTCCTTAGAATTAAAAATATAATATGAATAATTACAAATACAAATTTGCTATTATTACCTTGTTAAGTTTTTATTAATTTAATGGTTTTCAAACTTAATATTACTTAAGTAACATTACATATATGTTTCATATATTTTTTACTATTTTAGTATTAACAAGTAATGTTAATACTAAGATAAATAAATTTATATTATTATTTCTTAATCAAGCTTAATGCTAGATCTAATACTTTAGCTCCATTCATCATTCCATAGTCAACCATAGGTATTACTTCTACAGGAACTCCTTTTGGTTCACAAAGACTCTTTGCTTTACCTAGAGTATATCCAACTTGTGGTCCTAAAAGCGCAACATCCATACTATCTAAGTGTCTATCCATTTGAGATTCTGGGTATGCAATAATTTCTGCATCTACACCTTTAACTTTAGCTGCCTCCTTCATTTTATTAACTAAAACACTTGTTGACATTCCTGATGCGCAGAATAATTTAATTGTAATCATATAATTTTCCTCCTTAAATTTTTTCTATAAACTAAAATTATATATTAAATACTAAATTGTATTTATATTGCCGCGTAGTTATTATGTACATATGTAAATAACATATGTATCATTTTTGAAATTACTATTTAAGTAAAGTATTTACCACTTTTCTTAATTCTATAATTTGTGCTATTAAAGTCTTTTCTGATATAGCTGTCATTAAATGATCTTGCGCATGAACAAATAAAACTGATAATTCAATTTTTTCTCCTGCTGCTTCCTTTTGAAGCATTTCTGTTTGTGCATCGTGTGCCTTAGCTAAAGCTTCGTTAGCTAAATCCATCTCTTTGTCAGCTTCTTCATACTTACCCTCATTCACCATCCCAAGTGCCATATAAGCATGATTTTTGCAATCTCCTGCATTAATTATAATATTCATTATTGCCATTTCTAATTGATCCATTTCTACTCCTCCAATTTGTACTTTATTTCTTTACGCTATTATATATAGCAATAACTGTGCCAAACACTGTTGAAAATTTGAATATTTTATTATTTTTTATTACTATAAACTACAATTATTCTTATATAGTAGGTCTTTCAATAGCACAAATCTAATTACATTTAATATTAAATATTATATCTTTTATATTTATTTTAGAATACATTTCTAAAATAAAATATTATTTTTATAATTATATGTTTAGTGTTTTCTCTGCAATGTATAGTGTTTTTATCCTAACCTTTAGTGTTTGAATGATTTATTCAGTGTTTAATTTTCTTTTAAACAGTAAATAGATTGTACAATTATAATGTAAAATATACCATTTAAAGAGAATAAGTAGTTTATGAGAAAAACACCCCATTAAATAGATATAGCCTTAATGGCTAGTGTTTATCTATTTAATAGGGTGTTTTTTTTGATTAAAACAGTGCGAAGTTCAAAATCATCTATTGCTGAATTTTATAGTTGGTATTAACAATATAGAATTCAATTCATTACTTTTATTTCTTATATATTCGAAAAACTTTATACCTGAATCCTGAATATACTTATAATAACAATATTACCTAAAATACATAATAAAAAATAAGTCCTAGCTTATGCTAGAACTTATTTTTTGTTGGTGACTCCTAGGGGAATCGAACCCCTGTTACCACCGTGAAAGGGTGGTGTCTTA
>NZ_AUUU01000153.1 GCF_002760435.1 Clostridium sp. LS | reverse complement strand
TTAAAGGTTCTTAGTTGTAAGTTGTTCCAATTTAGCTTGTCACGCTGAAAGCGGGAACATGCTAAATTGGGTGCAACTTGCAACTTAGAACCTTCAGCGACATTTTCATAGTCCTTAGAAATAAAAATATTTATTATTTCGGTAAGCTACCATATAAGTTTAGATATCTATACTATACAAATTTCAGCTTCTTCATTAGATATTTTACTTAATTCCAAGCTTTTTTGTGTTTCTCTAATTTTTAATATAGAAGCGCAAACTACTCTTATTAAAATGTTACTAAAGAATATATCTCTTTTCTTATCACCAAGATTTCTAATATAAATACAATGCATATCTTCAATATAGCTTATTATATCTTTTGTTGATTTTAACTCTACCTCTATTTCCTCTTTACATTCATTCCAAATTGCTGATAGTTTTCCCCACCATAGGATTCTTTGAGCCTGCTCATATAATTCATGATGGATAATGCTTTTATGAAATGCGTCATTATGAGGAAATGTAAAGAAATCACATAAATAATGACTTAACATTCCCAACTTAACTGAGACATCTTTATTTGTTTTTTCCTTGTTATAGGCTACGTCATCCATTATTGTTAAAACTCTATTCCAATCCTCATTTTTACTATGTTTAGTCATTCTATATTTAAGGTTCAAGTCAGGTAATACATTTCCATAAACGAAAAATTCGGTATTAATATTGGAATATCCTCTTTCTATTAATTCTCTGCCCAAAATAAGCCCAATTTTACCATGTAGTAAAGTATCCATATTACTCTCTCCTACTTTTTTCTTTAATTATAAAAAAAGTAAGTTAAATCACTATTACCTTTATGTTATTTTTTAAATATAAACCTAAACTTTGTCATTATCCTTTTTTCTTATTTTCATATACTCTTCCAAAGTTATATTTCCATAATCTTTGAGCGCTTTTATAAGTTCATCTTCATGTATTATACCAATCAGTTCCATATCATCATTAAGAGCATAAAAACTATTAAATTTATTTTTATCTACTAAAGTTAATACATTAACTAAACCTTTTTTATAATACACAGAAATAGATTTATTTTCTATGTAATTATGTTTTTTTAATTTTCTTACCTTCTTAATCATATCACCCATTATAATATACATGGTTCTTTGACCCTCTAGAATAGTAGAGTATGTGATTAATATAACTGCAAGAAATAAACTTATGTTTACCTTATGTAATAACATCATTATAATAAATATTAACAATAATGCTCCCGAAATAATAAAACTAAAGACTTCTGTAATTTTCTTGGATTTTTTATATAAAAACTTTTTTGATAATAAAATTTCACATACTCTTGACCCATCTAAGGGGTATGCAGGTAATAAATTAAATATACCCAGACATAAGTTCACAACTATACTATTTCTTATAAATTCATAACTAAAATAATCATAAAGAAAACCTGCAAGTACAGCCATAAAAATATTAAAGAAAGGTCCAGCTAAATATAAAACCATTTTTTTCTTTTGAGTTAGTTCATCAATATCATTTAATTCAGCTTTTGCACCTAATATGCTAATATTAACACTATTAAATTTGCACCCAAATTTACTTGCAACTATTATGTGTGCAAATTCATGCAATATTACCCATAGAAAGCTAATAATTATATAGCTTTTAAAATCCCCAAGCCACAACAATATTGATAACTCTAAAATCAATACTATATACCATTTTTTCATTCTTAACCCCTATAATAATATTGCTCTATACAAAGTTTGCAGTTCACAAGTAAAAATGGAGTTTATAAAGCTCTAACTTATATGTATTAATCTGCAATAATAATTAACAAGCTGCTAAAGTTGACCTTCTGTATCAGTACCGGTATCAATGCCACCACCACTTTTTAATGACTCCCAAAAGTTAAACGCCTTTGTTTTTAATTCTTCTGTAGTCAAATTATCTAAATTTAAATCTTTTACCTTGAAGTTGCCTATTTGTAAAGTATTAAGCATTTGAAGATATTCATTGTAATCAAAATTTTGAGCTAATAGCTGTTTACACTTAATATGCATTTCCCTAACCTGCTCTGATGGAATGTACTTTAACCCAGTAAAAAAGAATAGCAGAATTGTAGCGCCAGTTAATTCTCTAATTACTCTTTTTATTAGAATATCCGTAAAAGATTTATTATTTTTCATACTATTAATTCCATATTTTGAACTAATAGAGTCATTGTTTTTTCTCCCTATATGAAAATAATTATTTTTATCTTTTTTTCCATTTACTCTATTATTTATGTTCTTATAATAGTTTTCATAGGCTGATCTATAACTACTCATAACGTACTCCTTTAAATTTATTATCATTTATCATTAAAGTATATTTGATATTACTTAAATTTATGAGAATAAAATTGCGACAAGCCTCGTTATAAAAAAGTAAAGAGCAGAATAATGAGGTTACTCATTATCCCACTCTTATCAAGTACTTTTAAATATTCTAAAAATATATTTTCTTTCTCCTCATTCCAATATTTAGGACTAATGCTATTGAAATTACCGTTGTTAATAGCGAACTTCCTCCATAACTTATAAGCGGCAGTGTTATACCTGTAATTGGAACTAATCCTATTGTCATTCCAATATTCTGAAGAATAGCAAAAAGAAAATAAGATACTATTCCAACACCAATTACTGATCCAAAAATATCTTTTGAAGTCCGTGCTATAGAAATCATTTTATATATGAGTAATCCATAAAGAAGTAATAATAATATAGCTCCTAAAAAACCCCATTGATCAGCTATTGCTGCAAAAATAAAGTCTGTTTGTATCTCTGGTACATTTTGAGCTGAATAACTTGTACTCCCATCAATTGCTAAAGATGGCCTGCTTCCAAGAATACCTCCTGAGCCTATTCCAATTAACGACTGAGTCAAATGGTATCCTGTCTTTGCATCATCTGCTGCTGGATTTAGAAACCCTGTAAATCTCGCCTTTTGATATGGCTCTATAAGTCCTGAGTTCCAAACAATTATAATCGCAAGAACTAAAGACATCAGTCCTCCGCTAATAATCTTCATGTCAAGTCCCATTATATAAAATATTCCGAGAACTATAAAGAAACATACCATACTCATTCCCATATCAGGTTGAATCACAATAAATATTACTGGTACTATTGAATAAAATGCTAATATAAAAAAGTTCTTAACATCATTCACTTTTCCATCCATATCATCTAATTTTTTAGCTAACATAAGTATGATTGCCAGTTTTGCAAACTCTGATGGTTGGATATGGGACACTCCAAGATTAATCCATCCTCTTGCACCATTAATAACCATTCCGATTCCAGGTACCATTGTCAGTATAAGAAGCACTACTACTCCCCAATAAAACACTGGTACATAATTAAATATTATTCTATAATCTATTGCTAAAACGAAATATAAAGCAACCAAAGATATCATAAACCAAGAGAATTGCTGTTTCACAAAAGATAGACCACCAACTTCACCCTTTTTGCACAAATATATATTTAACATCCCATATAAAACTAAAAGAATTAAAGAAATTAATAAGGTTTTATCAATTTCCTTAATTAATCTTATATCTATTTTTAATTTCCTTAACATAATCTTACCTCCTAGCTATATACAAAATTAAATATTTTGATATAACTCAATCAATTTTAATTATACATTATTATTACTATATTCTCCATATTAATTATGATAGGCAGCTAAAACATAATAATTTTGTAATAATTTCGAAATATTCTTGTGAACTTTTCACATTAACAACTCTATACTTTCCTCTTACATTAAAAATAGAGATATTATGTAAACGGAATAGTTTCCATTTCTCATAATATCTCTTATATAATTCCAATAAGTTCTTTATCTTCCTCTTATATTCTTTATAGGAATATTCGCTATAAGTGCAGAAGTGTTTTCACCTTCTTCATCCCCGCTTTTATTTACAGAGATTTCAACATCATCTACTTGAATGTCAATATACTTAGAGATTACCTCTAGTATCTCTTCTCTAATTTTATCTATAATTTCTGGAGCGATTTCTCCTCTATCATGTATTAGAATTAGCTTTAATCTATCTTTTGCAACTTCTTTAGGCGTTGGTTTATTACTTAAATTTTTAAAAAACCCCATTATATTGACCTCCTCTAATTGCGCTTAAATAGCTTTTTTAAGGAGTTAAAGAATCCTTGATGCTCTTCAATATGTAGATTCATAAATGGAACTTCTTCTCCTGTAATTCTTCTAGCAATGTTTTTAAATGCCTGTCCAGCATATGCATTCTCTTCTAATACAATTGGTTCGCCTTTATTTGTTGAAATAGTTATGTTTTTATCATCTGGAACAACTCCAAGTAACTCTATAGAAAGAGTTTCAATAATATCAGATACATCAAGCATATCCCCGTTTTTAGTCATTTCATAATTCAATCTATTTACAATTACAGCATGATCGTCTAATCCTTTTGCATCAAGCTTACCAATAACTCTATCAGCATCCCTAACTGATGTAATTTCTGGATTTACTACTATAATTGCTTTTTCTGCACCAATAACAGCATTTTCAAAACCTTGCTCAATACCAGCTGGCGAGTCTATAAGTACATAATCAAATTCCTCTTTTAATTCATTTACTATCTTTAGCATATCTTGAGAACTTATGTCATCTTTATCCTTGGTTTGAGCCGTTGGTAAAAGAAATAAATTTGAAAATCTCTTATCCTTTATAAGTCCTTGTTTTAGTCTGCATCTTCCTTCTATAACATCAATTATTGTATAGACTATTCTATTTTCTAATCCTAATAATACATCTAAATTTCTAAGCCCTGTATCACCATCAATAACAACTACTTTTTTACCTAATGAAGCTAAAGCAGTCCCTATATTAGCTGTAGTAGTTGTTTTACCAACTCCACCCTTACCCGACGTTATTACAATAGATACTCCCATTCAAAAATCCCTCCGAAATTTTAATATATATATTTATTTGGCAAATACGGTTCAACTATTATTAGCCCATCTTTAATTTTGGCTAACTCTGGATAACTTGGCTTTTCAATATCATCTGGAGACATTGCTATAATATTTGCTATCTTTAACATTTCCGGCTGTAGTGAAAATGCAGCAATTACTGCCTTTGTATTTCCATTAGAGCCTGCATTTACTTTACCTCTGATACGTCCTAAAACAATTACATTACCTGATGCATAGACTTCCGCTCCATTATTTATATCGCCAATTATAACTATATTGCCTTGATAATTAATACATTCTCCGCCTCTAACTGTTTTTCTAATAAATTTAGTTTTTCCTTCATATACGCCTGAGAATACTCTGGCTTCCTTTTCGCTTACTTGCTCAAATTCTTTTTCTATATCTTCTAATACAATATCCTTTAATTCTATTTCTGTTAACAAGGTTTCCTTAAGAACTTCAACTTCCTTTTTACTAACTGCTTTTAAATCTATCCTTAAAATTAATGTTGTTCCTTTATAAAAATGCTTTCCTTTGGAAAGCTTTTTTATTAATATTAAAAGCATATCTTCAAAACAAGCAAACTTATTCATGTTAATAGTTGTATTTATTCCATCTTTATTTCCTTTTATTAAAATACCATCATTACTATACATTAATTACCTCCAATTAATTTTGCAGGTTAAAATAGTTAAATTCTTTTTAAAATGGCAACCTCTTTAAAATTATATCATTATACTGACTATTTTTGTATATATCTTTCAATAATTTTTGATTAAATTTTATAATAAGATATAAAAAATCAAATTTTGATAAAACCCATATATGCTTTCCATTCTTTAGACAATAACATCTACATAATCCCTTATATTAATACTATCTTCTTCAACTTCACAATCAACTGCTAATATATGTACACCTTTATTCTTCGCATATTCTAGTATTTCTGCAAACTCCTTATGCATTTCAGCATTTGGTTCAAAATAAAGAACATCTTTCATTTGTATTACAAATATTACATAAGCCTCATAGCCCTCTTTTATGCAATCACAAAGTTCCTTAATATGCTTAACTCCTCTTTCTGTAGGTGCATCGGGAAATCTCACAACGCCTTGATTTTCAAGAGTTACACCTTTTACTTCTATGAAAGACTTTTGTTTTTTTGTTTCAACATAAAAATCAAATCTTGAATTATTATATTTAGTTTCTGGTTTTATTAAAATAATATCATCAAATAAATTCCCCTTTAATATCCACTCATGAACTACTTTATTGGTTACCTGGGAATCCATATTAATCATTCTATTTTCCTTTATAACGCCTATAAGCGAATATTTGGTCTTTCTTTTAGCATTATTACTTTCTTGCACAAATACTGTTGCATTAGGAATCAATAATTCCCGACACCTTCCAGTATTCTTAACATGGCAAACTTCTATTTTTCCATTAATCTCTACATTTGCAATGAATCTATTTGGTCTTGAAATAAATTTTCCCTTTACAATATTACTATATTTCATTTGCTCTCCTCACTAATCTAAACCTTCCTATAAAAATATCTCTATTAGGTTTAATATGTACGACCTTACATCGTTGTATGCCTAATAGAGATATCCATATAAATTTTTATATACTATTTGTTTATTTAATTTGTTTTACTTGTAGTAGTGACGCTTGCATTTGCACCATTTCCAACCGAAGTATTTCCTTGGGAATTATTCGAATCTTTATTTAATGGATTATCTACAACATATTTTTTAAAAGATTCTGATGTTGCAGTATAGTTAGGATATTCCTTTAGTAACCTATCTTTAAAATAAGCATCATAAACCGCTTTTACCGCTGGCGCAATATTACTTCCATGCCCGCCATCAAATACTACAGCAACTACAGCAATTTCTGGATCATCTGCTGGAGCATAACTCACATATGTTGCATAAGGTGATCTTCCTTTTTCTCTTTGATCAGTAGCAAAGTCAGCCGTACCAGTTTTACCTGCTGTTTTAATTGGGAAGCCTGCGAAAGTAGTACTTGCAGTACCACCTTCCTCATTATTAACAGCTGTCATACCTTTCTTAACTGCCTCTTGAGTTGATTTTGATATTGATACTGTATTTAATACCTCCGGTTTAAACTCCTGCACTACCTTACCATCATTATCGGTAATTTTATCAACTAAATGAAGCTTATACCTTGTTCCCCCATTAGCAAGAGTGGATATATATGATACCAATTGTAATGGAGTAAAGTTATTCATACCTTGCCCTATTGATGCATAGACAAGTTGAGCAGGTGATTTTATTTGTCCAGCCTCATCATTAATTGTAAATTGTGCTAAAACTTCTGCTATAGTTGAAGCTTGCGAATCTAAATTTGCTTTTCTACCTGTGGATGCCTCATACGCCGCCACATTTTGTTTATATTTATCAGAGTGCTCCATTATATTTTTAATATCGCTCGTAATACTCTTTGCAAATTGATCATGAGTCATCATTGATTTTTCATCAACACCGACTTTATTTAAATTATCTACAACTTTATCTTTTATAGCTTGCTTAGACTTCTTAACCTCATCGTTGTCATCTTCAGACGCACGAATGTCAAAAGGAATAAAGAACGTAGAATTATTATAATTACCTTTCTCAAGAAATTCTACTAAGTTGAGCTTAGCATACGCTATAATAGTATCCTTTCCTGATTTAAAGTTATATGTCTGCCCGAACCTTTCACCTATTTCTATTCCAGTTGTACCCTTTTCTTTAGTGTTAGGATCAACTCCTAGTCCAAACTGCCAAGCATATTTTGCAATAGAATCTAGTGCTTCAAGGTTATTTCTGCCTCCTTGCTGCATATACATCCTATAAGCTGTTTCATAAAAATAATAGTTAATCGACTCAGCTATTGCTCTTGTTAAAGTTGTTGCTCCACTAGCAGCTTCTATTCCTCCTGGAGCAAAATCCTTACCAAATACTTCTGGATGTTCGTTAAATTTTCCTCTATCAATTATTACCGTATCAGGACTAATTGCTCCAGATTCAATTCCAGCAACAGCTGTAAGAGGCTTAAAAGTAGAACCTGGTGGAATTAACGACATAGTCGCATAATTATAAGTTGGTTTTGGATATAAATCATATAGATCTGTCCTAAATCCATTTTGCTTAGGAAATAATTGGTCGACAGTTTTATTTAACCCCATTTTTTGTATTAAACTCGTTCCAAATGACTCCAAATCAGGATTAAAATATTGTTTATATTCTTCTGGCGTTAATTGTCCTGGAACTGTAAATATATTAGGATTAAAGTTAGGATAACTTGTTAATGCTAAAACTCTTCCAGTCTTAACTTCAACTGCAACCAGCGCTCCTCTTGTAGCGTTAGGGAATCTATTTCCATTCTCATCTACTACATTTTTCTGTATATTATCAATTCCATCAGATAATCCTTGCTCTGCTGCATACTGTATATCTCTGTCTATTGTAAGATGAACATCATCTCCAGGATAAGATTCAAGTTCAAATAGATTCTGAGTAACTCTACCTTGTGAATTAACTTTAACAGTTGTTCCACCTTTAACTCCTTTTAACTGTTCTTCAAATGCTGCTTCTATCCCAGTTGCACCAACTAAATCTGATGAAATATCGTATCCTTTAAGTTCATAGTTTTCTTTTTGAGTATCCTTAATCGAAGTTACATAACCTAAAACTGAAGATGCCAGATTGTTATATGGATAATACCTTATTGGGGATAAACTAACATTTATACCTGGCAAATCAAACTGCTTTTGCATAACTATTAAAGATGTATCCTTTTTAATATTTCCTGCAATAGTCGCGGATCTATAACCTTTAAAACTTTGCATTTTTATTGCATCTTTTACAACCATAAACTTTCTAATATCATTTAAAGAATAGCCTTGCTTTAAAATTTCATTAGTTAATTCTTTATCTGACATATTCGCGTATAGCTTACTCTTTTCTTTTGATTTATAGTCCGGATCCACAAGTTCTATTAAATTGTAAGTTCTAACTAGGTAATAAAATGCATCCTCAGGGGTGATCTTCAAAAGTGCCTCATCTAATTGAGCATTTTGAGCATCAGATAACTCTTCTACATCTTTAAACATTTTATTTTTTAATGTATCATTTAAGCCCCTATCTTTTTTGAATCTCAATTCTTCCGAATTTTGAGAATCCTTATCACTTGTTGTATATTCAAAATATATATTATTGTTACTATCTATTTTTAATGGTAATGTATCTTGGATTTTTTCACCATTCTCATCTAATATTTTGAAAAGTTCTTTCATTGTTGTATAAAATTGTTTTTCTGCATCATCTGTCTTTGTATATGTAAGGGTATAAGTTTGTATGTTAGTTGCCAGTATATTACCTTTATCATCATATATCTTTCCCCTTGGAGCCTTATCTGACAAAAACCTTGTTGATGTTACATCTGCTTTTTCTTTATATTCCTGATAGTTAAATACCTGAATATATAATAACTTCAGAATAATTGCTGAAAATATAATCCCCATGATAATGCACAAAACACTATATCTAGAAATTTTCTTTTTCCTTTTATTTGTTGGTTTATTTACTATCATTTAAACCTCCATCTTTGTTTTGTATACTCGTCATCGTAAATATTAATTACTAACTTATATGCAAAAAACATTACTATTCCATTATATATTCCCATAACAATGCATTTATTAAGCTGGATATGAATATTTAATAAATAAAATATTGTAAATATCCCAATATACTTTACTATTGTAATGAAGAAAATTGATACTACAGGTATTAATCTCTTATTCTTTATTATTCCTGCGCCAATATAACTTGCTAAAAGGCATAATAATAAATTAAGTAAAGAATTCACTCCAAATCCATTAAAGAAAAATACGTCCTGCAATATACCACTTAATACTCCTATAAAAGCAGCCTTTTCTTTTCCGTGCACTAATGAATAAGCAATAGCAAATGTAAATAATAAACTAGGGTAAGAACCTTTTATTGCAAAAAAAGGAACAAATGAATTATCTAAAATTACTAGCCCTATAGAAACTAAAATAATAATTAATTTTTCCATTTCAAACCTCTAATTATATTTTATTTCTCTCGTATCTTTAGGAGAGACAATAAATAATTCTTCTAATTTATTAAAATCTACATATGGTTTTACAACTGCACTTTTCATAACTTTTACTTTATCTTCTTCAACTGAAGTCACTTCTCCAATTCTAATTTCCTTCGGATAAAGCATTCCTACTCCAGAGGTCACTATTACATCACCTGCTTTAACCTGAGATTCCATCGGAAGATCATAAACTTTGGTTAAATTCATATTTTGACTATCTCTAAATCCTTTTAAATAACCTGTCTCTCTTGTGCTTTCCACCATAACACTTACTGCAATATTTTCATTAACCAAAGATTGTATTATACTCCAGTTCTCACCAACACTGGTCACTTGTCCCACTAATCCTTGAGCTCCTATTACAACCATACCTTTTTGCACATTTGCATTCTTACCTTTATTAACTATATAACCATCCAAAAAATTTCCTCCACTATATCCTATAATGTCGCATGCTATATAATTATAATTGTTTCTTTGCTCTTCAAAATTTAATACTTGTCTCAATCTATCATTTTCATCTTTCAAGTTTGAATAAGTACTTAATTCATTTTCAAGCTCTTGATTCTTTTCAATTAATTCTTTATTTTGTGCTTTTACCTCTGAGAAATTCAAGAAAAAATCTAAGGTTTCTTTAACTTTATTAGTCCCTTGATATAAAAAACTTTGAACAGGGTTTAAAGTACTACCGGCACCACTTTCAATAATACTTCTATTTTCCTTCTTAACAGTATAAACTATTAATCCCAAAAAGCTAACTGACAGTACTATAATAGTTACTGCCAGTTTATTTCTAAGAAGCTTCATATATTAACCTCTTTGATCTCTGCTAATTTTATCAAAATCTTCTAGTGCCTTCCCTGCTCCAAGTACTACGCAATCAAGAGGTGCCTCTGCAATATGTACAGGCATGTTTGTTTCTTTGTTTATTAATACATCTAATCCCCTAAGATAAGCTCCACCGCCTGCAAGCATAATTCCTTTTTCCATAATATCTGCTGAAAGTTCAGGTGGTGTTTTTTCTAATGTAGTTTTAATTGACTCTATAATAGCATATACAGGTTCTTTTAATGCTTCTCTAACTTGAGTTTCTGATATTTCAACAATCTTTGGAAGACCAGTAATCATATCTCGTCCTTTTATTTCCATAATCATTTCTTCATCTGAAGTTCTGTAAGCCGATCCAATTTCCATCTTAACTTGTTCAGCTGTTCTTTCCCCAACCATTAAATTGAATTCTTTCTTTATATAAGATATTATTGATTGATCTAATTCATCGCCGGCTATTCTAAGTGACTTACTAGTTACTATTCCTCCTAATGAAATAATAGCTACTTCTGTAGTACCACCACCAATATCAACTATCATACTTCCTGTTGGTTCACTTACTGGAAGTCCTGCTCCGATCGCTGCTGCCATTGGCTCTTCCATTAAAATAACGTCTCTAGCTCCTGAAAGTTTTGTAGCTTCTTCAATAGCTCTTTTTTCAACTTCCGTAACACCTGAAGGATAACAAACTATTATTCTTGGATTTTTAAACGCATTCTTAGTTGATACCTTTTCTATTAAGCTTTTCATCATTGTTTGAGCTGTATCAAAATCTGCTATTACCCCATCTTTTAATGGTCTTATAGCTACTATATTTCCAGGGGTTCTGCCTATCATAAGTTTAGCTTCTGATCCAACTGCTAATGTCTTTTTAGTCATAGTATTCATTGCAACAACAGATGGCTCTCTTAAAACTATTCCCTTACCTTTTACAAATACTAAAGTATTTGCTGTTCCTAAATCTATCCCCATATCTTTTCCTGATCCAAAAAATCCCATTTATTTTTTCCCCTTCCAATTCTATATTAGCCCTCTTTCTTTTAAGCTAATAAATTTATTATTTCCTATTATAATATGGTCTATTAATTGAATTCCTATAATATTTCCACATTCTTTAACTCTTAAAGTAATATTTATATCTTCCTTACTAGGTGTTGGATCACCTGACGGATGGTTGTGGCAAATAATTATAGACGCACTATTTTTATTTATTGCTTGTTTAAAGATTTCTCTTGGATGCACAACCGATGAATTTAAGCTTCCTTTAAAAACATCTTTAGTTCCAATAACTATATTTTTTGTACTTAGTAATATTACTTTTAAAACTTCTTGAGTTAGATCATTCATTTCTCCCATAAGGAGATCTGCTAAATCTTTCGGTGATGTAATCTTAATTTCATTTTTTAATGCTTTTAAGGTTCTAAATCTTTTAAAAAGTTCTGACAATGCTAAAATCTGTGAGGCCTTTCCGCCCTTAACTCCCTTTATAGATGTTATATCATTAAAATTTGCATTTAAAATTCCATCTAGCCCTTCTAACTCTGATAAAAGTCTGCTGCATAATTGAAGTACATTTTCCCCTACAGTACCAGTTCTTAGTATAATCGCTAATAGCTCTGAGTTACTTAAGGTTTCTGCTCCATAGGTTAATAATTTTTCTTTAGGCCTTTCATTTTGTGGTATATCCTTAATCTTAAGGTTATTTCCCATTAATCTGCTACCTCCACATATATGATACCCTGCCCCCCAAAATATTATTGTACCTCGTTTAACATAGATCTTAATTTGTTTAGTGGAAGTCCAACAACATTATAATAACATCCCTTTATCTCCGTAACAAATATTCCACCTATGCCTTGAATTCCATAAGCCCCAGCTTTATCTAAGGGCTCACCAGTTTTTATGTATTCTAATATTTCATCATCACTCATTGCAGAAAAACTAACTTCAGTAGCTAAACATTCTTGCTTAATTACATTTTTAGCCGTATTCATAACAACAATTCCTGAATAAACTAAATGTTTTCTGCCTTGAAGCGATTTTATCATATTAAATGCATCTTCCTCATCTTCTGGTTTTCCAAGTATCTTATTATCTAATGTGACAATAGTATCTGCAGCTATTATTATTGCATCCTCATTTAATTTCTTTTTAACATGCAATGCTTTTCCCAAAGCTATGTCTTTAACATATCTATCTACAGACCCCTCAAAAAGAACTTTATGTTCATCAAAATCACTAACTATTATATCGAAGTCTTTAATTAATCTTCCTAAAAGTTCTACTCTTCTTTCCGAAGCAGAAGCTAATACCATTTTCATATATTCACATCCTAAAAATAAAGAATCTAATATATATGATTGACAAATTATATATATTATAGACATGTTAATTTTTTAACTAAAAAAATATTTAATTAAAAATGGCATAGAAATGATAATATACTTTAAATTAATCATTTCTACACCATATAGTTTATCATTTAAGAAGTTCTTAAACAAGTCCGTTATACTAAGTTCTAAGTTTTTTTATATAAATGTAATTTTGTTGTAATAATTATTACCTTTTTCTTTAATTTTTAATCAGTTTGTACAGTTCTTGCATTATGTTACTACTGTTTGATTTATCTAACTCTTCCGGCAATCCCTTTACATAATTATTTAGATCATCTATTTTCTTAGACTTAACATTACCACCATCATTTATAACTTTATCGGTCCAATCTTTAAATTCTGCCGTTTTTATACTTTTAACTTCACTGTCCTGAAGTTTATTTATAATTGAAAGAACTCCATCTATTATTTCCATTAACTCTTTGTTTTCTAAATCATTGTTTGACATATTTAAGCTAACTTTAGCAAATTCAATATTATTTGATTTAAATTCATCCATCTTTTTCAAGCCATCTTCCTGCTTATATATTCCAGCAAGTACTCTATACTTTCCATCTTCTTCTACTATAAAAGGCTGGCAATATTTTGATATTGAATTCAATAATTCTTTTGCATTTTCTTCTTTAGAATAGTACCCACATTGTAACACTATAATATTTTGAATACTGCCATCATTAATTTCATTAGTTGAATACCCTGAATTGCTATTATTAGTTTGAAGTTCTTTTCCATTAAAAATAAAACTGCTTAAATATAATCCTCCGCCTATAGATATCCCTGCAATAAGTGCAACAGTACATATAAATTTCATCTTATTCGATCTTTTATATTCATATCTTGTGTACCTCACAATATCCCTCCCTCCTATATAATATATTTATTCTATTAGTTACTCATATATGAATTATGTTAAATAAAATTGTACTGTTGGATTTATCAAAATTTTTAACTTAAGCATTTAACTCATCTTAGGCACAATCAAAAAAATAACAAGTCCATTTGCCAGCCTATTTTCCATGGCA
>NZ_AUUU01000152.1 GCF_002760435.1 Clostridium sp. LS | reverse complement strand
GCCTGATGAAAAATATCCATGGCAACTTTGGACTTGTTATTTATTTTCATGTGCCTTACATTGCTTTGTCAATGCCTGATTCCATACCTGAAGAATCAATATTTAATTCTGTCATTGAAACAGGGTCGAGAATTTTTTCTAGCTCTTCAGGAGTTAATAATCCTTCAATTAGTACTAGCTCCTTAACAGAAATTCCAGTTTCTAAGGACTTTTTTGCAATTTGTGAAGATTTTTTATATCCTATATAAGGGCAAAGGGCTGTAACAATGCCTACGCTATTATCTAATAATTCTTTACATCTTTCTTTATTAGCAGTAATTCCTAAAACGCAGTTATTTACTAAAGTTATGGTAGCATTTTCAAGAGTCTCAATTGACTCAAATAAGTTATAGAAAAGGACAGGTTCGAAAGCATTTAATTCTAATTGACCAGCTTCAGCAGCCATAGTTATTGTGAAATCATTGCCTATAATGTTAAAAGCAACTTGGGAAACCACTTCTAATATAACTGGATTTACTTTACCAGGCATAATTGATGAACCATTTTGTTTTGGTGGCAAATTAATTTCGGCAAATCCAGTTTTTGGTCCGCTAGATAATAATCTCAAATCATTTGCCATTTTAGAGAGATTTACAGCACAAGTTTTTAATGCATTAGAGATACTTACGAAACTATCAAGATTTTGAGTTGCATCAATTAAATCTTTGGCTTGAACAATATTAAATCCACTTATTTTCTTTAAGTTTGGAATGATATTTTCAAAATACTCAGGACTTACGTTTATTGAAGTTCCAATAGCTGTTGCTCCAATATTTACAGTCAGCATTTCTTTTTCAGCTTCTTTTAAACGCTTTATGTCGCGATCTACCATTGATGCAAAGGCATTAAATGATTGACCAAGCCTCATTGGAACTGCATCTTGAAGTTGAGTTCTACCCATCTTAATTACATTGTTAAACTCTAAAGATTTAAGTTTAAGGGCATTGTACAAATTTTGAAGTGCTGCAATGGTTCTAGGAAGCATTTTTAATACTGTTAGTTTTCCGGCAGTTGGAAATACGTCATTAGTTGATTGTGCCATATTAACATGATCGTTTGGATTTATAACATCATAATTACCTTTGGTTGCGCCAAGTAATTCAATAGCGCGATTAGCAATTACCTCATTGGCATTCATATTTGCAGAAGTACCTGCTCCTCCTTGAATTGGATCAACAATAAATTCTTCGTGTAGTTTGCCACAAATAATTTCTTCAGAAGCATTTATAATCGCATTAGCAATAGTAGTAGGTAAAAGACCGGCATCTCTATTTGTAATAGCAGCAGCTTTTTTTATTTCAGCAAGACTTATTATAAAGTCTTTATGCAATGTTTTCTTTGTAATGTGAAAGTTATTATTTGCTCTTAAAGATTGTATACCATAATAAGCATCAGCTGGTACTTCCATACTTCCTATTGAATCAGATTCCATTCGAGTTTTCATTTATAATTCCCCGCTTTCATATTATTAAAAATTAAAATATAATTATTTATTTAAATTCAAAAGAATTGATATTTATTTTTTATTTATCCTTATGAAATGAAGATTATCACGGTTTGAATTTAATGTAAATATTAGAAAAAGAATTGTGAATAAAATCTAAAAATGAGTATAATATACTTAATTAAAATTAAATAAGATATAAAAATGCTTAATTTAATAAAGTTGATAAATTATAGAAAAAAACGAATTTGATTTATAGATAATTATTGAATATTCGTGATTATTGTGAAAAATATGGATGGTATTTCAGGATAATAATAAGAATAAGTGAGATGATTTCATATATTTTCATTATACTTAATTCTATTACGTGAAAAAATATGGATTTTATTGCATAAGGGGCAATTAGTCATAGGATTTAAGTTAATAATATAAATTTAAATAACAAAAAACTCTTGTAAATTTTCTATGTTCACTTTAAAATATAAATAGGAATATGTGTATGGTTGAATAATTATACAAGGCAAATAATATAAATTAGATTATAAAATAAGTTTTTAAATAAATTGGATTTAATAAATTAACGCAAGGGAGCGTATCAATAATTAAAGGATTATTTGATATGTTCTTTTTTAGCATTTACATAGTGAATTTATTTTTTATGGAATTGAGGTATAGATATTATGGACAAGATTGATTTTAAAATTATTGAACTTTTACAAAAAAATGCGAGGTATCCACTAAAGCACTTAGCAGAAGAGGTGTTTTTATCAACTCCTGCAGTATCAGCGCGTATTGAAAAGTTAGAACAGGCGGGAGTTATCACTGGATATTCAGCACATGTTGATCCATTAAAGCTTGGATATAACATTAAAGCATTTATTAATCTGGAGATGTCACCAAAACAAAAGCCGGAGTTTTACCCCTTCATAGCTAGCTGCCCGAATGTACTTGAATGTAATTGTGTAACAGGTAAATATTCTATGCTAATAAAAGTAGCCTATCACACTACTTTGGAACTAGATGCTTTCATCGGTGAATTGCAGAAATTTGGAAACACAGAAACTCAAATAGTATTTTCTACAGCTGTAGAGCATAGAGGAATAGATGTATCTTCGGAGGAAGGTAATAAATAAGAATTATGTAAGTTTGAGATATTTCTTATTTTAAAATATTATAGATAAACAACATGTAAACCAGACTTATGTGGTAGCTTACCGAAATAATAAATATTTTTGTAACCGCAAGGGTCAT
>NZ_AUUU01000151.1 GCF_002760435.1 Clostridium sp. LS | reverse complement strand
GCAGGATGATGGAAAATAGGCTGGCAAATGGACTTGTTATTTATTTGATTGTGCCTAAATATTTATATTTCTTTCGCTTTACAGATTTTGTATGAAATTAAATAAGATAAATACCCTACAATGCAAATAATAAAAAATGTGTTAAAGTAACTTTTATAATTACTTCAACACATTTTTTATAATACAAATTTATCTTCAATCTTTAATTTATTCATGAAGCCTTCTTATTATTTTATAGGCAACTACATTTTCCATAACCAAAGGAGATTTATGAGCAAAGAAAATTATACCATCAGTTGGAGATATGACTTGTTCTATAACTTCTCCCTCATAAGGATGGATTATTTCTCCTAGAATATCTCCTCTTTCAACTCCATCACCAGGATTCTTTAATCTTCTATATATTCCACCAGATTGGGTTTTAACAGAAAGTAAATCATCCTCTTTTAATACGCTTGCGATATATCCGCTGTGACTATTATATTTTATTACTCCCATTCTAGTTAAAAATCTTAAGACAGCAACTACTGCATGCTTTGCTGAAACTTCATCTATTTGATCAGTTGCATTTGTATATAATGAAAATGCACTGGCCTCCCACATTTGCCAATTATAATTTAGGGTCATTGTATCATAAGGCTTTGGCTTACGAATTAATACATATTGGAGACCAAACAAATTTGCAAGACTTGGACTTTGATAACCTGTCTCCATCATTCTTATATGGGGTATAAAATCACCTGGCATATAAAAACTAGTAAATTGAATTCCAAATGGATAATCTTTTACTTGTTCAAAAACACCACTCGCAATCCTCTGAGTGGTTTCCCCATTCCTTTCTCCTGGAAACATCCTATTAATATCAGTATTATCCATAGTCCAAAATCTTTTTCCTATATTCATGGAATGTGGATTTACACAAGGAATAACAAGAATTTCACGATCTTTTGATATTGCTCCTTTTTGCTCTAATTTAGTTAAGGTTTTAATAAGCTGCGAGCAAGTATATAGCTGCTGTATTTCATTTCCTCTTATTGCACCTACTATACATGCTGTTTTTTCACCTTTTCCAAACTTATATCCTGTAATTCTCATATCATCTCTATGTGGTGATTTTAATGTATATAATATTTCTTTTCTCATTTTGCACCTCCAAGTACCCTTGCAATAAGAGACCCTTCATAAACTACAGGATATTCTCTTAATGTAAATACCACTCCATCACATGGAGATATTAATTCCTCTGCTATTTCACCAGTTAATGAATTAAAAATTTCACCAACTTTTTCACCCTTTTTTATCTCATCTAAATGCTTAACACATGGCATAAATATTCCTGAAGCTTTAGCGTTTATAAAATTCACTTCTTTTTCAGTTGATACAATAGGTTGCCTTACCGATGTTACGGAGCCTGTCCATATATTCAATTCTTTCATTAAATTAAATATACCTTCAACTAATTGATCCCCATATTCTTTTGTAATCCTCATTCCAACGCCCATTTCCACAAGCAATGCTGGTATATTCTTATTATTTAAACTATAGGTTAATGTAGATTCTAATACTGTTGCTTCTGGATGAACCCAAATAAAATCCATGTTTAATAGCTTTGCATAAGGTAATAACTTATCCTTTATGTGCTCGCTAACTCTAACTTGAGGTACTTCTCTCAAAAATATATTACTTGCATGTAAGTCTATGCAAATGTCTGCACCATCTATATCTTCAATAATCTTTGCTGCGACATGCTCAGCCATGGCTCCGCTTTCAGACCCGGGAAATATTCTATTCATATCTAAATCGAAGGTTGGCATCCCTCTGTGTATTGAATCTATTCCTAAAGGATTAAGGGCAGGATATAAATCAACTATTCCATTTAAATATTCAATATTTTCTTGTATTTGTTTAATTAATTTATAGCATACATATTGCCCCTCAAGTTCATCGCCATGAAGCCCAGTAATAATACATATCCTCTTCTCTTTTCCATTCATATTTTCTGGGCTAAGTCTATTTTTCTTAATTATTAACTTTTCATCAACTGATAGTCCTAGAGATACCACTGTCTTAATCATATTAACCTCCACACTCAACACTCATTAGTTCATTAAATTACATGAGTTTATACCTTTATTTTATATATTGTAAAAACTATCTGATTAATAATTTTTATTGTAAAAAAATTTTCGTGCATATAATAAAATAAGCAAAGAATCTCACTTTGTGGGCTTCTTTGCTATACTCTAATATTACTACTACAAAAATTTATTGTCAATTCTTTTACACATGAAATTGATTGTCTTATATAAATAATTTTTCCAAGTATAGCCCTACGAAAGAAATATGAATCATTCTTTTGTTTCAGTTTCTAAGGAATTTTTATGGGCGATTCTAAGACTAGAAGTTGCATCCAAAATGCTAGCTTCAAAGACAAGCGCTCACAGAGAAAGTTCGAGAATCCAAATGTAAAATTTGGACTCTCACTTTTTGAACTAGCATTTTGGAACAGCTTCTAGTCTAGAATCACATCCATAAAAATTCCTAATGAAACATTCCACAAAAGAATGACTCATATTTCTAGTTGGGATATATAATAAAGTATAAATCAAGTTTATGTATACAGATGCCTATAGCAGAAGTTCAAATAAATGTATTAACTGTTATACACTATTTAATTTGATATAGATAATTTAATATATTAATTATGCTTAGAAATACTTACCACACCAGAAAGAAAAACTAACTATTTTGCGCAGTGTTGCATTGAGAATAGGATTGAAGGATTTCTTCATTAGAAGTTGTTCCATTCTTGCTTGTCTCCAATTGTAATCGGTAATGTATAACAACATTTCCTAAACTTATGTGTATATCTAAACGGAGAAATTAGATACATGTGTATGAAATAGGCATTTGAAAATGAGCTGCTAAAAGCACTTAAAGGTAGGTTGTTCAAATCAAACTTGTCCAACCGAATGGTTGGAGCAAGTTTGATTTGGTGCAACCTGCCTTTTAGTACTTTCAGCGATATTTTCATAGTCCTATGGAATACACATGTATCTAATTTCGTTTGATATTCACATAAGTCTAGGTTACATGTTGAAATTCTATATACACTCTTTAATTGATTCGTCTAGAACGTCCATTCCGTATTTTACTTGTTCTTCTGTCATAACTAGTGGAGGTAGGAAACGAATTACGTTGCCAAGTATACCTGCATTTAGTAATATAACTCCTTTTTCATAACACTTTTGAATTATAGCCTTTACTAAATCTGCAGCTGGTTCTTTATTAGTTCTATCTTTTACAAACTCTAAACCTACCATTGCACCTAAACCTCTTACTTGACCTATAACTTCATATTTTTCTTTCATCTCATTTAATCTTTCTACAATATATGCGCCAAGCTTTTGAGATTTTTCACATAAATTTTCTTTTTCTATTTTTTCTATAACTTTAAGTGCAGCTACGCATGCTAGAGGGCTTCCACTGTATGTTCCACCAATACCACCAACACATGCTGAATCCATTATTTCCTTTTTAGCCACAACAGCACTTAATGGAACTCCTGCTGCAATAGATTTTGATAATGTAATTACATCTGGCTCTATTCCATAGTGTTCATGAGCAAACATTTTACCAGTTCTTGCGAATCCTGCTTGTATTTCGTCTACTATGAATACTATATTATTTTCATTACAAATCTTTTGCAATTCTTGCATATATTTTGCAGATGGTACTACAAATCCACCTTCACCTTGTAATGGTTCAACTATTAAACATGCTATCATATCTGGAGAAAGTGTTGTTTTAAGCATTGTTTTTAATCTATTGATACATTCATCTGCATACTCTTCTTCTGATACACCAAGAGGTGCTCTATAAGCGTATGGGAAATCAAATTTATAAGTTTCTGGAGCAAATGGTCCAAACCCATTTTTATATGGTTTATACTTACTTGTTATTGACATAGTCATGTTTGTACGACCATGGAAAGAACCTGTAGCTGAAAGTACTCCTGTTTTCTTTGTATAAGTTCTAGCTATCTTTATTGCATTTTCTACTGCTTCTGCTCCACTGTTAGCAAACATAACTTTCTTTTCAAAGTCTCCAACAGTTATTTCTGTTAACTTTTTAGCTAAAGCTCCATATGATTCATATGTTACTACATTATAGCTTGGATGAATGCATAATTCTGCTTGCTCTTTTATTGCCTTAACTACTTCATCGTCACAATGCCCTACATTTTGAACACCAATTCCAGCTGCGAAATCTAGAAATACATTTCCATCAACATCTTTAATTAATGCACCTTTTGCTTCTTCAAGGGCAATGCCTGTTGATACAGATACTCCATTTGCTACATATTTCTTTCTTTCTTCAAGAATTTCCTTTGACTTTGGTCCTGGTATTGAAGTTACTAATTTTACATTTGATTCTTCTATCATAATTACAGCCTCCCAATTGAGATATTTTTATTTTAATTTTTATAATTAATTACTATTTAAAATGCTTAAGTTCGTAAAAACAGAGTCATACCATGCTCTTATACATGATAGACTCCATTGTCTGCAAAAATATTAATTTGTATTACTAACTTGTTTATATAATAATACTTTCTATTTTCCATTTCTATGTCCAAGCGCTATAATGTTTTTGTCTGTTTTGACTAAAATGCTAAAACTCTTTAATCCTAATCACTTAGTAATACGCATAAAAACCTCGCTATTTGATAGATATTTTATAAATTTATAGATAAAAATCTTCAAAACTTAATTTTATAGTAGGATTATTAGCTGCAAAGAAAAATGAAACAGCCTTGTAACTCTTTATTTACAAGGCTTGTTCCATTTTTGTTCATATTGACGAAAAATTTTTATAATACCTTACTAATGTATAAGGCCATCTTTATTTTAAGACAATCCTCAAAATTGTGCAGATTGCATTTTAATTGCTGTTCTATCTTTTTTATACGATATGTTAATGTATTTCTGTGTAAAAATAACTTTTCTGCCGCAACAGAAAGATTACAATTTTCATTTAAATATACATCTAATATTTTAATAGAACTAATTTCCTTACTTTTTTTATTACTCTCTACAATAGGACCTAGTACTTGCTTATAATAATTACTTAATACATTTTTATTTTCAATGCTAAATATTAAGCCATACACTCCTATATCGCTATATTTTCTAATCTCATGATTAAATTCTTCATATTTTAGACTTTCAATTACCATCTTTGCCTCGCTAAAGGATTGCTTCATTAAACTCATATCTTCATAACCATTTCCAATACCTATATTTACTGATATTTCATTCATACGATTTATTATTACTTCTTGTATTTCCTTTAATGACTTCTCTAGCCTGTTCATTGAATTTTCTTCAGCTCTATTTAGGAATATAATTTCATTATCATTATCAATTATTGGAACCTTTAGAGAATATTTTTCTAAAATATCCTGCACTATTTTCCTTAACTTTACTTTAGTTTGAGATATGCTTATTTCATCATAAACACTTTTTGATTGTTCAATTTTTTTAATTCCATCAATTTGTATAATACAAATACAACATTTCCCTTGTAGATTATAGCCAAAGTAATTTGCTTTTGCTTTAATATCTATTTCTAAATCTATCTGACCAAAAAGTATGTTGTTTAAAAAGTCATTCATGAATTTTTCTTCAATACGAGCTAATATGATTGCATTACTTATTTCTTTTGAAACTTCAACTAATTTTACTTCCCAAGGCAGAGTAAATAGGGGTATATCTAATTTATTAGCAATTTCAATAGCCTCCTCAGGAACTTCCTTTATATATCTTCCAACATTTACAATTAGCCCTACTCCATTTTTTTCACTAATTCCTTCAATAAGTTTTCTCAAAACACTAATATCTTTCCTTATTCCTACCCCTGTAATAATTACTATTTCCCCGCCTTGCAGCCACTTTATACCTTCTAAAGGATCCTCGAGGCACTCCGATACGTATATCCATTCTATACATTTCTCTATACCTGAATCTCCAGCTATTAATTCCATATTCTTAAGTGAATTTAATTTCAAAATATCTTTTACTAAAATTGACATATCAATCCCTCCTATCCTTCATGTATTAAAACAAAAAAGTCTATCACATAAAATGTGATAGACTTCGTTGCCTACTAAATCTTAAATATTTATTTCAAAATGGTATTAATGTACAATGCAATTTTTACCTTAATGCAATCATTAAAGTTATGAAGATCACATTCTAAAAGTTCCTCTATTTTCTTAATCTTATATTTAAGAGTATTTCTATGTAAGAATAGCTTTTCTGCTGTAGCTGTAATGTTACAATTCTCATTTAAATACATTTCTAGTATTTCAACTAAGTTACTATCCTTATTCTTATTGTCACTGTTAATTATTGGCCCTAGAACATCAAAATAATAATTTTCCAAGGTAGTTCTATTTTTTATACTAAAAAGAAGCCCATAAATTCCTATATCTTTATATTTAGTAATTGTGTCATCCAGGCCTTGGCATTTTGCACTATCAATAGCTAATTCCGCTTCACTTAATGATTGCTTCATCATTTTTAAATCTTTATATGAATTACCAATTCCTACACTTACAGATAGTCCATCCATACGCCTTTTTATGACTTCCTGAATTTCTTTTAGGGCTTTGTCCAATCTATTCATACAGTTTTCTTCAGACCTTGTAAAAAATATAACTGCGTCATCTTTATCAATTATTGGTACTTTAAGTGCATGTTTTTCCAGAATATCTTGTACTATTTTTCTAAAAGTAATCTTAAGCTTAGATATACTTACTTCATCATCTAAATTTTTTAGTTTAAGATATCTTTCAAAACCATCTATGTCTATAACACATATGCAGCATTCACCTGCTAAATTATACCCAAAATAAGCTGCCTTTTGTATAGCATCCCCTTCTAATTCTCCATCTCCAAAAAGAATATTACTTAAGAAATGGGTCAGAGAATTTTCTTCAATACGTGATAAAACAATAGCATTACTAATCTCTCTAGAAACATCAACTAATTTAACTTCCCAAGGTAGTGTAAATAGTGGAATTTCAAGCTCATCTGCAAGTTTAATTGCTTCATCAGATATACTTTTTATATATGGTCCTATATTTACTATTAAGCCCGCTCCATTTTTTTCATTGATTCCTTTTATAAGATCTAATAATAAACTCGTATTTTCCTTAATTCCAACACCAGTTATAAATATAATTTCTCCACCTTGCAGCCATTTAATTCCCTCAAGTGGATTTTCAAAGCATTCTGCTACATATATCCATTCTATACATTTTTCTAACCCCGCTTCTCCACCAACAAGATTAATTTTCTGTAAGGAATCTAATTTAAGTATATCTCTCACCGAAATTGACATAAAATCCACCTTTCCCTTATCTAATTGTATCAAGTGAAACTTGATTCAGTTGGGGTTTGTATCCCCAGCTGAATCCTAGTTGAACTTATCCAGGAGCGTGCAGCCGTTATCTCCCACTTAAATAAGTGGGAGTGCTACGGATGCTAGCTATCGGATAAATTACATGTACTTATTATATTTTTATCACATATCCTTTTATAAAAAAAGAGTTACTTAAAAATTAATTTTGTCACTTAGAAATAATATTATGTTAGTTATAAGTTTGAAGTTATAAGTTAACGGGTGAAACCTCTATATGGATTTCTAAGATTATATTTATTTAAGAAAAGCCTATGGCTTTTCTTCGTATACTTTTCACTTCTAACTTATAACTTTCAACTAGATTAGTGCTCTAGGAAAATTATGATGGAAAGTGCTAAATGGAAGCTTGCAGCATTTCTGAATGTTTTAAAATCTACTAAAACACCCCAAAATCAAACAACCTCCCATTAAGTTTTTTCAATTAAATACATGAAAGAAAATAATTTATCAACTGCTGCATAGTTTTACCATATACCTCAATTATACTAACTAAACTTTATCATTTTCTTTTCAACTAGTTTTACTAATTGTGCAAGTGGTAAGCTTAGTATTAAATAGAATCCTGCTAAAATTGTATATGATTCTATAGTCAAAAATGATTGTGAAGCATAGCTTTGAGTACGTAGTAATAATTCACTAACTGATACATATGCAAGTAATGATGTATCTTTTAACATCATTATTACGTAATTTCCGAATACGGGTATCACGCTTCGTAAGGCTTGAGGTATTATTATTCTAAATAACGCCTGTTTATTTGTAAGTCCTAGCGCTAACGCTGCTTCTGTTTGACCTCCATCTATCGATAATATTGATGAACGGATAACTTCTGATATATAACATCCGTAGTTAACACCAAGGCCTATTGTTCCTGCAACTAATGAACTGATTTTAAATTGATACCCTGGGCTCCAGATTTGTATAACCATTGATACTAAAAGTGGTACTACATAATACATATATACTAATTGTACTAATAAGGGAGTGCCTCGAATAAATTCTAAAAATACTACTAAAAATCCTTGTAAGACTTTTATTTTACTAATACGTCCAATTGCAATTAATAATCCTAATATTATTGCTAATGCAAATCCAAAGAATGTAGCTTGTATAACAACCCAGAGCCCAGCCTCTAAGGAAGGTGCTAAATATTTAAGTGCTGTACCAAAATCTAAATGAGATAAAATATCCATATATCTGCCTCCTTTTCTAAAAAAGAATCCATATGGATTCTTTTTTAGTTACTATTTATTATTTATCTGAAGTTTTACCATCTTCTACTGATACGAAATAATCTTCATTCATTCCATACTTCTTAAGAAGTTTAAGGATTGTTCCATCTTTTTTCATTTCGTCGATTTTTTCATTAACTGCATCTGCTAAAGCTGTATCACTTTTTCTAACAGCTGCTGCAATCATACCAGCTGCTTCAGCCTTATATGGAGATAAAATCTTTAAGTTAAGGCTGCTGTCTTGTGATAATGTATATCCTGCAACCATACCATCAGTTATACATGCATCTACTTTACCAGTGTTTACTGCTAACATTAATTCAGATTGGCTTCCAAATACTTGTACATCTTTAACTAAACCAGCTTGTTGCCATTTTTGAGCTGTTTCTAAGAAAGCTGTTCCTTTTTGTCCACCTATTACTGCATTTTTTAAATCATCTTTACTAGCGATCTTTGAATCTTTAGGAATTACAATAGCTTCTCCTTCTTTGTACCATATGTTTGTAAATAACGCTAATTTTTTACGTTCATCTTTTACATACATTCCGTCTGTTACCATATCTACGCTGTTGTTATTTAATTCTACTAATAAGTTTTCAAATGGTATTTGTTTCATTTCAACTTTGTTAATTCCAAGTCTCTTTGCAACTTCCCCTATAATCTCTGCATCAATTCCTGTGAATTCATTTGTTTTAGCATCTATAAAAGCAAATGGAGCATCATTTGATGAAGCAACTGTTAATACTCCTTTTTCTTTAGCTGCTGCTAATGTATCCTTTGGTTTATCACTACCCCCTGCAGCTGAAGTGCTGCTAGAGCTTCCTGAACCACATCCTACCATAAAACTAACACAACTCATTACAACAATAATTAAAGCTAATAATTTTTTACATATTTTTTTCATATTACATTCCCCTTTTCATAATTATTTATTATTTCTTTTGAAGCCTAGCTTATTATCATAAAATTTTAATTTAATACTCTAGACAAAAATTCTTTTGTTCTTTCGTTTTTAGGATTTGTGAAAATATCTTTTGGTGCTCCTTCTTCAACTATGTACCCTTTGTCCATAAATATAACTCTATCAGATACATCCCTAGCAAATCCCATTTCATGCGTTACAACTATCATAGTCATACCATCTTTAGCTAATTGTTTCATAACATCTAATACGTCTCCAACTAGCTCTGGGTCCAATGCCGAGGTTGGTTCATCAAATAAAAGCATTTTGGGTTCCATTGCTAATGCTCTTGCAATAGCAACACGTTGTTGCTGTCCTCCTGATAAGGTTCTAGGATAAACATCTGCTTTATCTTTTAATCCTACTTTTTTAAGAAGTTCATAGGCTATTTCTTCAGCTTCTTTCCTATTTTTCTTTTTTGTAAGTATTGGTGCTAACATAACATTCTCTATTACCGTATGTAATGGAAACAGGTTAAACTTTTGAAATACCATTCCAACTTCTTCTCTAAGAGATCTAATGTCTGTATTCTTATCCATAACATTTTTCCCATTGTAGTGCATCTCTCCACCTGATGGCTTCTCAAATAAATTTAAACATCTTAGAAATGTACTTTTGCCAGAACCTGATGGTCCTATAATGCATACAACTTCGCCTTCTTTTATATCTACACTTATATCTTTTAAAACTTCTAATTCTCCATACTTCTTTGATAATGCAGAAACTTTATACATATTCTCAACTCCTATTCTTCAAATACAAAAAGACGCACTGTTTTGATTTCAGTGCGCCTTTGCATTTACTATTATGTTATATTGTTTTAGGTTAAAATAATATTATCATGATGTTTTAATAATTACTATGCTCATAGGTAACAATTTTTTTGTGCAGTGTGCATATTTTTATACTTCAAGTTCATTTATTCCTCACCATTGATTTCTTAAAACTAATATATGCCCAGCTTAGCCCAAAATATTGTTGCTCCTTAGCGAGCTTCTTTTGTTGTATGTATATTATCATATCTAAAATTATAAGTCTATTACCTTTAATAACAATATTTCAGTGCAAAGTGCACAAGTTATCAACTACTATATATTTGAAGAACAAACATGGCTACGCCACGTTTTTTTAATGATGAATAGTGAATAATTAATGATTAAGGTTGAAGCTCAAAGAGAAAGTTCGAAGAACGAAATATAAAATGCCCATAGGGAAAGTTCATGTTTCCAAATATAAAATTTGGACATTCACTTTTCGATTCTCACTTTTTACTTCGTAATTTCTTTTAATAATTTTTATTTTTTAAAAAGCCAAAGGCTTTTCTTCCTTAATCATTCATCATTCATTTTTCACCACTCAAA
>NZ_AUUU01000016.1 GCF_002760435.1 Clostridium sp. LS | reverse complement strand
TGTGTTCTACGTTTGCTGTGTCTAAAAAAAATCTCATTTCCTTAACATCTCCTCTTTAATATATTTATTATTGTCATAGACCTCCCAGTGTGAAAGCTTAATAGACAAAATATAAAATACCCATAGAAAAAAACAATAATCAAGTATTAAGAAATATTACTCTAGGGCATTCGCTTTAGATTTTCTCTTAGGGAGAATTTCAAAATAGGAGTTCCAATGGTAATTATGAAATTCTCCTAAAATATAGGTTTATACTTTTGTATCTTATTGACCATAGTATGCATTAGCACCATGTTTTCTAAGATAATGTTTATCTAAAAGATGTTGTTTGACACCCTTTACATCTTTGTTTAATGTCATTGTCTTATATGCCATTTCAGCAACCTTATCCAACACAACTGCATTGTAAACTGCTGAATTAGCGTCTTTTCCCCAGGCAAATGGACCATGATTTTTTACCACTATAGCTGGAACTTCAAGTGGGTCTCTGTCTCCAATTGTTTCTACTATTACATTTCCTGTTTCTTTTTCATACTCTCCACTAATTTCTTCATCTGTTAAATCACGAGTGCAAGGAATATCCCCGTAAAAATAATCTGCATGTGTTGTTCCAAAAGCTGTTATAGACATCCCTGCTTGAGCAAAAGTTGTTGCCCACTCTGAATGTGTATGAACAACACCACCAACATTAGGATAAGTTCTATACATAACTAAATGTGTTGGAGTATCAGTTGAAGGCTTATATTTTCCTTCTACGACATTTCCATCTAAATCTACAACTACCATATCTTCTGCTTTCATAGTGTCATAATCAACGCCACTTGGTTTTATTACTACCAACCCAGTTTCTCTATCGATTTCGCTAACATTCCCCCAAGTATAGATTACAAGACCTTTTCTTTGAAGTTCCATATTAGCTTCATAAACTTTTTCCTTTAATTTCTCTAACATTTGAACACCCCTTTGATTCAATTAACAGTTAAAAATTAAGAGTTAAGAGTTTTTTGTTACTCTCTTTTTGATAACTGTTACTATTTATTATTAAATTTATTATTCATGTCGCACTTATGTACGTACAAGTATACTTAGAGATACAGACCTTTATATTATATTTTTAATTAATCAAGGTGGCTATGCCACTTTGATTAATTAAAAGTTTATTCTTATTTTAGAAAAGCCCTTGGGCTTTTCATCTTTAACTGTGAATTGTTAACTCTTAACTGTTAACTGATTCAAATTCTAGAACAAGAATCTCTAACTATCATTTCAGCATTATACGTATATTGAGGTTTGTCTATTCTTCCCTCAATCATATCTATAATACATTTAGCTGCTCTTATTCCCATGTCTTCTTTCGGATGCTTTATTGTTGTAAGCTTAACGTCTGATGAAACTGCTAAACTAGAATCATCAAAACTTACTATTGATAAATCTTTAGGGATTTTAACATTTTCTCTTCTACAATTATCTATAACCCTTAAAGCAACTTTATCATTATAACAAACAATTGCAGTTGGTCTTTCTTCAAGATTTAAAATCTTCTTTGTAAACTGATCTATATACATTTCTTGATTATCAGTTATGTATTCCCCCACTATACCTTTGTTAAAACTCAAATCGTACTCTTTAAGAGCCTTTATGTAACCTCTTCTTCTTTTTTCCCCTTGTAAGTCATCTGCTTTAAACAATGCAGCTATATTTCTATGCCCAAGTTCTAATAAATAACTCGTAAGCTTGTACCCACCTTGCTCATCATCCACTACAATGTATGCAGAGTTTTCTTCATCACAATTAGCATTTATTGCAATATATTTTATATTGTTTTTTTCTAGTTTCTTAATGCTGTCATGATGTAGGTTATTTATTGTACTTTGCGCAGGTTCAACTATTAGTCCTGCTATGTCTTGGTTTATGATATTCTCAAAACATCTTCTTTCGTTTTGAATGTCGTTATTACTGTTAAATAATAACAAATTATATCCCTTGCGTCTTAATTCTTCCTCTATACCTGATATAATTTTAGGAAAAATATAATCGGATATATAGGTTGTAAGAACAGCAACATTTTTTTTAGCTTCATTACTTTTTTTATTAGAGTAAAAGCTTCCTTTTCCTCTTTCTTTATATATCCAGCCCTCTTGCACTAAATAAGTAAGAGCTTGTCTTACTGTATGCCTACTTACATTGAATAAGTTGGCTATTTCATTTTCAGAAGGTAATTGGTCACCTGCTGAAACCTTATTTTCTTCTATTAGGCTGATATAATAATTTTCAATTAGCTCATGCTTTGTTTCAGCTTCTTTCATCTTTTTCAACTACTTTCATCAAATAACTATGCAACAACTTCTTAAAATACAAATTAATTTCTTTAATAAAATTTCAGAAAGTTGTACGCACTTGATGATTTGATTATATATCTATTCCTTATATATATCAATAGTTTTTTCTAAATTTGTTTAAACTTCCAAACGTAACACGAATAATGCGCTTTACTAATTTTTACCCCAATCATAAAGATAAATTTTACTGCAGGCCTGTATTCATCTAATTTATTCCATAATAATATTTATCTGCAAAATTAATATTGTTAATTTTTTTTGTTTTTTTTTATTTACATCTTGTATGTACAACATTATTATACTATAATAAGCTTGTACATACAACAAAACTTGTTTGTACCTATGAAAAGGTATACTAAATCGGACAAGTATTTTTATTTATATATTAGGAGGAATGTTAAATGTTAAAAGTAAAAAATTATGAATTTTGGTTTGTTACAGGAAGTCAGCCTCTATATGGTCCTGAAGTAATAGATCAAGTATCTGATAACTCAAAGATAATCGTTGAAGGATTAAATACAAAAAATCTGCCTTATAAAATAGTTTTTAAAACAGTTGCTACTGATTCTCCTTCAATCAGAAAAGTATGCAATGATGCTAATAATGACGAAAACTGTGCTGGTATAATTACTTGGATGCATACATTCTCACCAGCTAAAATGTGGATTCATGGTTTAACTGAACTTAGAAAGCCATTACTTCATCTTCATACTCAATTTAACAAAGAAATCCCTTGGGGAACAATTGATATGGACTTCATGAACTTAAACCAAGCAGCTCATGGAGATAGGGAATTTGGATATATTGGAGCTAGACTTGATATAGCTCGTAAAATAGTAGTTGGCCACTGGACAGATGCTTCTGTTACTGCTGACATAGCTAAATGGATGGCTCCTGCTGTTGCATTTACTGAAGGACACAGCATTAAGGTTGCCCGTTTTGGAGATAACATGAGAGATGTTGCTGTTACTGATGGTGATAGAATTGAAGCTCAAATTAAATTTGGCTGGACAGTTGATTACTATGGAGTTGGTGACTTAGTTAAATCAATGGACAAAGTTACTGAAGGTCAAATCGATGAACTTATGGCTGAATACTCTAAATTATATGATATAGATCCTAAAGCTCCTGTAGATTCTATCCGTGAACAAGCTAAAATTGAAATTGGTCTAAGAACTTTCTTAGATGCAAAAGGGTATACAGCTTTCACAACTAACTTCCAAGCACTCCATGGAATGAAACAACTTCCAGGTCTTGCTGCTCAACATTTAATGGCTGAAGGTTATGGATTTGGTGCTGAAGGAGACTGGAAAACTGCTGCACTTGTTAGAGCTATGAAAATCATGGCTGATGGAAAAGGTACAGGTTTAATGGAAGATTACACTTATAATATGGATTCAGAAAATGGACTAATTCTTGGAGCACATATGCTTGAAATTTGCCCAACACTTGCTGCAACTAAGCCAGTTATTGAAGTGCATCCACTTGGAATTGGAGATAAAGAAGATCCGGCTCGTTTAGTATTTAAAGGTGCTTCTGGTCCTGCTGTTGCTGCTTCATTAATAGATATGGGTAATAGGTTCCGTTTAATAGTTAATAGCGTTGACTGTGTTGAAGTAACTGAGGACATGCCTAACCTACCAGTAGCTAGCGTTCTTTGGAAACCACAACCATCATTAAAAGAAGGTGCTAAAGCATGGATTATGGCTGGCGGTGCTCATCATACTAGTTTCTCATTCTATGTTGACGAAGAACAATTATTAGATTGGGCTGATATGGTTGGAATCGAATGTGTAGTAATCAATAATGATACTAAACTATCAACATTCAAAAACGAATTAAAATTTTCTAGCGTTGCTTGGAAATAATAATTATTAAAGTTTATAATCTTATTATATTGATATAAAGATAAGTATTGGTTATTATTTTAGAATATATAAATCGTTACATTTCTAAAAATAGTATCCTCCATCAATACCAATACTTATCAACCCCCTCATTAATTGAAATAATAAAAAGATAAAGTCTGCTCCCCAGGCTTTATCTTTTTGTGTTTAAAAATCAAGCTTATATAACTATTGGATGCCTAAGTTCTACAATCGTTCCTTCTCCATAAATACTCTTGTAGGTTAGTCCATACTCCTCACCGTAAATAAGCTTTATTCTTTCATTTACATTAAAAATTCCATATCCTATATCGTTTTTATTTCCAGAATTATTTGTAAGCATATTATTTATTTTATTTAGAGTTTGTTCATCCATACCTTTTCCGTTATCAACTACAGTAAAATACAGTAAATTTTCTTCAATTTTGCCGTTAATTATAATTTTTCCATTACCTCGTTTTTCTTTTATTCCATGGTAAATTGCATTTTCAACCAATGGCTGTAAAATTAGTTTGATTAATTTATAATTAAGTATACTGTCTTCAAACTTAATTTCATACTCTAGCTTGTCCTCATATCTTATCTTTTGAATAATTAAATAACTTTGTACATGACTCAATTCTTCTTTCACACTTATTATTTCTTTCCCCTTGCTTAAACTTATTCTAAGCAAATTAGTGAATGCCTCAATTATTTCAACAATATCTTCCGCATTATGTTCTTCGGCCATCCATCTTATAGTATCTAATGTATTATACATAAAATGAGGTTTAATTTGAGCTTGCAATACATTCATTTCAGCTATTCTTTTTTTCTTTTCTTCAATTTGTACTAAATTTATAAGTTTGTTTATCTCTTTAACCATTGTATTAAAAGAACTTCCAAGTTCTCCTATTTCATCATTATACTTAGCATTAAAAGAAACTGTTAAATCCCCTTCTTGAGCTTTTTTCATAAGTTTTTTTAATTTTTGTATTGGATTTACAATAGATCTAGTAAAGATTATCACTAAAATCTGAGCAATAATAAGTGCTATAATTGCAACTATAAGGGAATAGTATTTTATGTTTTTAATTATTCTAAGACTTTCACTTTCTGGAAATACTCCTATGGTTGCCCAACCTGTATATTTAGAATCAATCTTTGTTAATTGATAATTTTCTCCATTGATATTTTTTATAATTATTTCATTATTAATATCTTCAATCCACTCGTTTTTAATTCTATAAACTATATTATTAACTGGAGTGTATACAATATCCTTATTACTATCCATAATATAAATAAATCCTGCTGTCCCTGGCTTTGAATTTTCGATAATATTTTTGATGGCATCTAACTTTATATCTATAAGAATTACGCCTTTTATCTTTCCAGTTGATTGATCAATAACTGCTTTAGACATTGAAAAAACCTCATCTGCTGAATAGCTAAAAATATTATCAATATTTCTTCCCACAGGTTTTGTGAATAGATGTATAATTTCTGGTTTATTATATGCCTTGGTGTACCACTCCTCTTGTGTTAGGGAATCTCTTGATACCTTATTCATAACGTCACTAATATAACCACCATTATTGTTTACTACCATTATTCCTGCTATTTCAGGGTTAAATTTTATAAAGCTATAAATTGACTTATAGGCTTCATCTTCCATATCATTATTTTCTAATTTGTTATCATTTAAAAATTGCAATATTCTAGGATCACCAGCCATGTAATTTATAATATTTTCAGTATTGCTAACATAGGATTCTATATTGCTATTTATTTGCTTTATTATTTGATTAGTATTTTCATTTTGTGAAAAATTTATTGAATCTTTATATAGTAAATTTCCTATAGTCGTTATTGTAGTAGTTACAACTAATATTACTCCAAAAAAATACAATATAAGCTTATAACCAATGCTTTTATTCATAAAATAAATCTTTATATTACCCAATCTAGTACCTCCACTGCGTTACATAGCTTATATTTCTGCTCATAAATTATACCTATATACTAATTTTACTATCAACTAAATATGTAATCAATAAAACCATATTACAAAATTATAGTAAAATAATCAATTAGATAGAATCCTCACTTATACCACATAAATTTTAAAAAGAAATGAACATTTGCTCTTTATTTTTAAAATACTGATGCAAATGTTCATAACTATATTAACTCAAAATAATAAATAAAAGAAAAAGTGTAAAAATTCTTTTATTTTCTTGTAAGACATTAGCTTAAAAGTATAAATATCTACTTAATTGATATGCGGAGGATATACTATTCATATAACTTTTATCTATGCATAGGTGTTTTTACGCTTTTCATCTCTAATAACAATAATCCTTTGAAGTACAATAAACAAAAATAACAACATACCAACAGCTATTTTGGTCCACCAAGAGTTTAATGTTCCATCAAACATTATAAGGCTTTGAATAATACCTGTTGTAAGTACACCAAATAAGGGTCCTATGATATTTCCATAACCACCAGTTAATAATATACCACCGATTACACAGGCTGCTATAGCATCCATTTCAGTTCCATTACAATGAAGCCCATATCCTGAAAGTGTGTATATTGTAAATAATAATCCACCTAAAGATGAACAAAATCCTGAAAATGTGTATACAAGTATTTTTGTTCTTTCTACAGGCAGTCCCATTAACTTAGCAGAATTTTCATTCCCACCTATTGCATATACTGTTCTTCCAAACTTTGTGAACTTCAGCATATAAAACGCTCCAGCTACAACTAATAAACTAACAACTACATTAATCGATATAAATGCTCCTGGCAATATTCCTATTCTATATGATGAAATGCCACAAAAGACTGGATTATCAATTATGATTGTATCTATACTTATAATATAACTTGCACCTCTTGCAAAGAACATTCCTGCAAGGGTTACTATCCATGGATGTAACTTAAACTTTTGAATTAAAAACCCTTGTACTGTTCCAAAAATAATTCCTACTATAAGTACTATCAAGATTACTAAATACGGATTTACTCCTTTTTGCAATAAACTTGCAGCAATCATACTTACAAAAGCTATCATAGATCCCACTGACAAATCTATTCCACCTGTTAATATTGTTACCGCTTCACCAATTGCTATAACTATTAAATAAGCATTATCAATAAATAAGTTAGTAAATACTTGCCCTGATAGAAAACCTCTATATAGAATTGAACCAATTAGAAATAGTCCAATAAATAATGCGATTGTAGCATAAATTGCAATATAATCTTTATTAATTTTAAGTAAGTTCTTTTTTCCTATTGATTTATTCATGCTCTAACCACCTCTTTTTCTTTCACATCAACCTTTGTTGTTTTCTTAATCTTAATCATTTTTCCAAGTTCAGGAGATTGAATTATACATACAACTATAACAACTATAGCTTTTACCACTAATATAATTTCAGGTGGAACACCTAAACTATAAATTGTTGTTGTTAATGTTTGTATAAATAATGCACCCACAACAGTTCCTGAAAGATAAAATCTACCGCCAGACATTGAAGTTCCTCCAATAACAGTTGCGAGTATTGCATCAAGTTCCAACCATAGCCCTACATTATTAGCATCAGCACTTTTAATATTCGAACATAAAATTATTCCTGCTATTCCTGCAAGTACTCCGCATATAACGTAAAGTGAAAATACAACCTTCTTCGATTGGATTCCTGCAAATCTACTAGAATTATTATTAACACCAATTGATTCAATAAATAATCCAAATGCAGTTCTTCTAATTAACAAATACATAATAAGTGCCATTATAAGTGCAATATATATAGCTACTGGGAGAAATATATAGCCAGTTCCTATAAAAATGAAATCTTTATTAGTAAAAGTTAATATTTGCCCTCCTGTTATAAGCTGTGCAATTCCTCTACCAACTATATAAAGAATTAATGTTCCAACCATTGGTTGTACACCTATATATGAAACTAAGAAGCCGTTCCATATTCCGCATAACAATCCGCTAATTATCCCTACTGCTATAGCTAATGGAACAGATCCGCCATCAACTATAACAGTTGCTGAAAGAGCTGCACTTATAGCGATTATAGATCCTACTGAAATATCAATGCCTTGAGTGGCTATTACGATTGTCATACCCAAGGAAATGAGGATTAACGGTGCCGCACGATTTAAAATATCGATTGTATTACCAAATAAATGTCCATCTTTCATACTTATACTAAGGAAACCTGGTGTCATTATAAAATTGAATAAAAGCAATAGTATTAAACTGGTCAATGGCCAAAATATTTTTGCGCTATAAATCTTCTGAAAAATATTTATTGCATTCTTATATCCCATATTATCTAGCACCTCCCGCTATAGTCTTCATAATATTAGATTCCTCTATCTCATCTCCTGCTAACTCTCCAATAATATTTCTATCCCTAAGTACTATTACCCTATCGCAACACTTAACTACTTCTGGAAGTTCAGATGAAATAAATAATATAGTCATTCCCTGCTTAGCTAATTCTAAAATCAACTCTGTTATTTCACCTTTTGCTCCAATATCTATTCCCCTTGTTGGTTCATCTAGAATTAGCAACTGAGGTTCTGTTGCAAGCCACCTTGCGAGTATTACTTTTTGCTGATTTCCACCACTTAAATTACTAATTTTTTGCTCCATGCTTGGTGTTTTTATTTTTAATAAGTCTATATATTTTTGTGAAATCTCTTGTTGTTTTTTCATTGGTATATATTTAAATATCCCTTTATTTGCTTGTAAAGCCAATACTATGTTCTCTCTTATTGTTAAATCCCCGACTATTCCTTCAACTTTTCTATCTTCAGGGCAGAATCCAAACCCTTCTTCAATTGCTTTTTGAGGATAAATATATGAGTATGTTTTTCCATTTATATTTATATTTCCATTGGTCGCTTTATCAATTCCAAATATAACTCTTGCACATTCACTTCTACCAGACCCAAGTAATCCAGCAAGACCAAGAACTTCTCCTTTTTTAATTTCTATATTAAATGGATTAATTGTTCCAGCCCTGCCAAAATCAGTTGTCTTAATTAAGTTTTCTCTCTTTATAACTGAAATATCTTTTTTAATCCTTGTACTTCTTTGTATTTCTCCGTAATCTTTTCCTATCATCTTAGAAACTAACTCAATTCTAGATAATTTATCTGCATCATACGTTCCTACTAATTCACCATTTCTAAGTACTGTAAGTTTGTCTGAAACTTCATATACTTGGTCCAAAAAGTGAGTAACGAATATTATAGACATTCCTTCTTCTCTAAACTTTTTCATAATTTTAAATAATTGCTTTACTTCACTATCGTCTAGACTTGATGTTGGTTCATCAAGAATTAATATCCCTTTCGAAATATCTACAGCACGTGCAATTGCTACCATTTGCTGTACTGCTACCGAGTAGTTGTTTAGTAATTTTTTTACATTCACTTTTAAATTTAATCTTTCTTCTAATAACTTTTCTGCATCGGCATTCATCTTTTTCCAGTCAATGCTGCCATTTTTTTTAGGTTCTCGTCCAATATATATATTTTCTGCAACAGTTAAGTTTGGACATAAATTTACTTCTTGGTATACTGTACTGATACCATGATTTTGAGCTTCTAGTGTAGATGTAATTTTAATTTCTTCCCCACTTAATATTATTTTACCTTCATCTATTTTATAAACACCTGTAAGTACCTTAATTAATGTGGATTTACCGGCTCCATTTTCTCCCATCAGGGTATGAATCTCACCCTTTCTAAGGGTAAAATCAACATTTGAAAGTGCTCTAACACCTGGAAAAACTTTAGTTATATTTTTCATTTCTAATACTATATTAGAATCACCCATTTTCATCACTCCTCTTGTTTTTACACGAATCCAAACATGTACGTACTACCATCTTTTTAACATAAGAGCATGGATCAAAATCCAGCTCTTATGTATATTAATCCTAGTACTTTCTATTTGGTAATTCTGCTGCTGCATCCTTTTGTAAGAATTGGCTTTCTTTTGAGTTTATAACTCTTTCAACTTGTTTTCCATCTAATACGTTTTTAGCAACTTCTAATAATTGTGGTCCAAGTAATGGATTACATTCAACTGTTGCATTAGCCTTACCATCAGCCATTGCTTGAAAGTAATCTTTAATACCATCGACTGATACTATAAATATATCTTTTCCTGGCTTCTTACCATATTCTTCTATAGCTTGAATAGCTCCCATTGCCATATCATCGTTATGAGACCATAATACATTTATCTTATCCCCATCTGATTTTAAGAAAGCTTCCATAACTTCCTTACCTTTTGCACGAGTAAAGTCACCAGTTTGTGATTTTATTATTTTATAATTAGGACAATCTTTTATTGCTTCATTGAATCCTTGTTGTCTTCCAACCATTGCAGTTGATCCAACTGTCCCTTGTAATTCTGCAATATTAAGCTGTGCATCTTTACCAAATTGGTCTATTAAAATTTGAGCTGCCTTCTTACCTTCAGCAACCATATCTGATCCTAGGAATGCCTTATAAAGTGAATCATCTGAAACTGTTACTTTTCTATCGACTATTACTACTGGAATCTTAGCATCCTTAGCTTCTTTAAGAACCGTATCCCATCCTGTTTCAACTACTGGATCTAAGGCAATTAAATCTACTTTTTGTGCAATGAATGATCTTATTGCTTTTATTTGATTCTCTTGTTTTTGTTGACCATCTGAAAATTTTAAATCAAAGTTAGAATCTAAACTTGGAATTGATTTGATTGAATCTGTTTCTGCTGTTCTCCATCCACTTTCTGCGCCAACTTGTGCAAATCCAATTACTTTTTTACCTGACTTTGCAGCAGAGGTTTGTGACGTATCACCACTTCCTGATCCTGAACCTCCACATCCTGCAAGCATGCCAATACATAAAACCGTACTTGCCATTAATGCAATCATCTTTTTTAACTTCATAATTTTACTCCCCCTATTTTTTGATTTCGTTTTCATAAATTAATTATATATTTAGAAATATCAAATGTATTTGCATTAATCAGCACTTTTGTATACTTTTACGAATTCTAATAGTTTTATAATTTAGTTAATCAAAGTATCTTTAACAATTCTATTGCACTCTAATAATATTTTTTTAGGAATATCATCATCTTTATTTAATATTTTTAAGGCATATTCTACAGCTTCTTTTCCTCCTGTCTTACATGTAAATGTTCCTTGCAATATACCGTTCTTAACTAATTCTATACCGCCTTGAGGTCCTTCAAGTCCATCTACTCCAATTATTTTTATGCCCTTTGAATTAGTGTTTACAGTCGCGTAATATGCTCCAAGTGCCATAAAATCACTATGAGCAAAAATTATATTTACACTTTTATCATCCTTCAATATTTCCTCTAGTTTATCTTGAGCTTCATTTTCTTTCCAATCACCAACAATAGTTCTATCTATTGAAATATTTTTATATTTACTAATCGCCTCCTTAAACCCACTAGTTATTTCCTTATCCGTACTTGAGTCCATTATTCCTTGAACTTCAATAACATTAACTTTATCATTATTAGACAATTCTCCTACTAATTCTCCCGCTTGAATTCCAATAGATTTTGCATCAGCACCTATATATAAAGTGTAATCGTATCCATCAACCGCTCTATCTAACATTATAACCGGAATAGATTTATACACCTTTCGCACTGTTTCCGTTAATTCTTTTGAATCATTGATAGATACAATCAGTAAATCCGCACCAAAATTAATTAAATCCTCTATGTCCTTTTTCTGCTTTTCTATATCTCCACCTGCATCTTTAAATATTATTTTTATATTACTATGCTTCTTAGCTTCTTCCTGAATTTCTTTATTCATGGATATTCTCCAAGGTTCATGCAAATTAGCTTGAGACATTCCAATTATAAATATATCTTTTTTTTCAGAGCTTGACTTATATGAATAAATCAAATAAATTACTGATATTACTATAAAAATTATAATTGTAGATAAATAATAAAATCTTTTTTTATTTTTCATTTTATTTTCTCCTCTTATAATCTGTTGGTGATACACCAACCACTTTTTTAAAAGCTCTACAAAAATAATGTTGATTACTATATCCAACTAATTCAGCAACATCATAAATCTTAATTGTTGAATCTTCCATTATATACATTGCTTTTTTAATTCTTGTATTAGTTAAATAATCAATAAAAGATAAGCCTGTTTCTTTTTTTAATATTTTGCTCAAGTATGAGGAAGTAACTTCTAGTATTTCTGATATATAATTTATATTTAAATCATTAGAGTAATAATTGTCTTCTATATATTTAATCGTTGATAGTACCATTGAACTGTATTTCTTCTTTTCATTTAATCTATTGATTATCTTAGCATACTCATTTTTTATTCTTAATACTCCATTACAGACACTAGCTTGTTCAATTATTACATTACACTTCAAGTACTTAGATATTTCTGCTTCTATACGATTACTTGCGGTAATCCATTCAGACATATCATTTATTCTGCATACCATTATTATATTTGTCCTATCATCATTAAAAATGAATTTTTGTTCTAAGTCCTTAAATCTATCTTTAAGTAGATTTGCTATTGCAAATTCTAACAATTCTGTACTCCATTTCTTTTCAATAATTTCAATGTTTAGTTTCTTGACAATTTTTACAACTATAATGCCTACATTATTTCCAAATTCAATATTGAAAAATTTTATTTCTTTTAAAACTTGTTCATCTGTTAGTTTATTATTAAACCATTCACTAAAAAATGTCTTTTGGAGCATATCTTTATTTTCCGATAGTTGTTCTTTTACCCATTCCAAGTAATTGTTTTCTTTTTCTATTTCATTAAGTTTATTAATTGCTTTCAATATTATTTCTTCCAAATCTTTTTTGTTTACCGGCTTTAAAATATAATCAAAGACATTAAATTGCAATGCTTTCTGAGCATAGGAAAAATCATCATAGCCACTTATTATTATTACAATGCTCTTACTATTAATATCCTTTAACTTTTGCAAAAGATTTAGCCCATTCAAAAATGGCATATTTATATCTAGTAAAATAATATCAGGCTTATTATTCTCTATTATTTCTAATGCAATCTCACCATCCTCAGCCTCCCCTATTACATCAATATTTAATTGTTCCCAATCTAAAATACTTAATATTCCTCTTCTAATTTTAGGTTCATCATCAGCAATAACTAACTTCCACATAAAACCCTCCACTTTTCTTATTTCTTATCACCTACTGATATTGCTTCCTGCTTTAATTTGCCATCTTACTAATAATACTATATTAGTTACATATTTATATTATTTCAATATATTTCGGAATTATTTTCTAAAATAATTGTATGTACAACCTTATTGTATTATAATATACTTGTGCATACATGGAAATAATATTAACTCTATGTAAATGTATACTAAATAACGATGATTGTTTAATTAAATTTGGAGGTGCATGACATGGCAATAGAAAAAAGGCTTTTTGGAACAATGTCTGACGGCAAAGAAGTTTATATTTATACTTTAAAAAATGAAAATGGAATGACCGTTGATATAACTAATTATGGAGGAATAATCGTTTCATCATTAATTCCAAGTAAAGATGGTAAATTAATCGATGTAATGCTCGGATACGATAATTTAGAAGGTTATTTAAACGGTAATAAATTCTTCGGAGCGCTAATAGGCCGCTTTGGAAACAGAATACAATATGGAAAATTCACTCTTAATGGGCAAGAGTACACTTTAGCTCAAAACGATGGTGAAAATCACCTTCATGGTGGAATAAAAGGTTTTGATAAAGTAGTATGGGAAGCAGAAATATCTAATAATTCAGCAAATGAATTAATGCTTTCTTATTATAGTAAAGATGGTGAAGAAGGATATCCAGGTAATCTCAATGTTAAGGTTACATATGTTCTTACTGAAGATAATGCAATTGAAATAAATTATAGTGCAGCTTCTGATAAAGATACAGTTGTAAATCTTACAAACCATGCTTACTTTAATCTTTCTGGACATTCTTCAGGAGACGTTCTTAATCAAAAATTAATGATAAATGCAGATAAATTTACAGTAAACGATCAATACTCTATTCCAACAGGAGAAATAAAAGAAGTATCTGGTACACCTATGGACTTTAAAACATTAACTCCAATTGGTAAAAATATAGAGAGTGATTATGAGCAAATTACCTTTGGAAAAGGATACGATCATAACTGGGTATTAAATGCTAATGGTTCACTTGAAATAAAAGCTGCCCAAGCAGTAGATGAAAATTCAGGCATAGTAATGGATGTATATACAACTACTCCTGGTATACAATTTTATAGCGGAAACTTTCTTGATGGATCAGATGCTGGTAAAGACTCTGCTACTTATAATATTAGAAATGGCTTCTGCCTTGAAACTCAATATTTCCCTAATTCTATAAACTGCGATAAATTTGAATCACCAATACTTAGAGCAGGTGAAGAATATAAGCACAAAACAATCTACAAATTTTCTATTTTATAACACTTATACAATTAAAAGAAAATCATAACTTTAATGTACTAAATATTGTGATTAGCAAGCAAAAATAAACACCAAATTTACTTTAGAGCATTTTTTAAAGTAAATTTGGTATCTAATAAAAAGCATTAATTGTTAATTTATACATATTTTGAAATCACTATAATAACTCAAGTCAAGAAAACGTTTAATACTATATATGACTTAACAACCTTATCGATTAGTAGTATTTTTATTAAAGGAGAAAACTATATGTATAATAAAATAACAAAGGTTATTAGAAACTATTCCATTCGTACAAAATTGAAAATAACATTCGCTTCAATTTTAGGACTTACTTTTTTTCTTATGGCAATTACAATTTGTATTATATTCTTCATTTCATCACGAACAAATTCGTTATATGATGGACCATATCAAGTTTCCGAAACGATTTCTAATATTAGAATGAATTTTCAGATAATGAAATTGGACATGTTTAAGTCAATTTCTGAAACCGACTTGGGATTAAAAAATTTTTACCTAGAACAAGCTGATACAGAATCTGCAAATCTTACTAAAAATATAGAAATCTTAAAAGAAATTTATAAAGGTGATCCTGCATTATTAAATGAATTTTTATCAAGCGTAAAGAACTCAGAGGATAAAAGGGCCAAATTAAGCGAGTTATTAAAGTCAAAAACTAATCAATCTGTAATGAAAGTAAGTCAAGACACTTATTCTTCACAAATTAAAGAATCTGAAGATTTTATACTTAAGCTTTTTAAAGCATCTCAAGAAAATGCTAAATCTTTTGTTATTAGTTCAAATACCTATAAAAATATATCATTAGTATTTATTATTACTATTATTATTATTTTAACTGGTATATCACTTTTCTTAATTAGAGCATTAAGTGATGTCTTACTTGAAGGCATTAATCATGTTAAGGATATAGCTAAGAATATAGCTTCAGGAAATCTCAAGATAGATACTTCATACAATTCAGATGATGAAATGGGAGAAATGTCTAATGATTTGACTAACTCTATAGAAATGCTGGTTTCTTATATATCTAACATAACAAATACCTTGGAAAAACTATCAAGGGGTATTCTTGATGTAAACTTTGATACATCCATTGAATATATTGGGGATTTTGCTCCTATTGAGAAATCAATAAAAAATATAATATATTCATTAAACTCTATATTTTATAATATGAACGAATCAATTTCCTCAATTTCTAATGGCTCAGAACAAATATCTTTAACTACACAAGTACTTTCTGAGGGTTCCGCTGACCAAGCTGAAGCAGTCGAAGAACTTTTCGGTAATTTTACTGAAATACTTGACCAAGTAAAGAGAAATACAGTAAACGCTGAAAAAGCTAATGATTTTTCAAAGAATACTAAATTGATTGTTGAAAATGGAAATAGTAAAATGCAAGAACTAATGAAATCTATGAAACAAATAAGCGTATCTTCAAAACAAATTTCAGAAATTATTAGTACAATAGAGGAAATTGCTGAACAAACAAATTTATTGGCCTTAAATGCTGCTATAGAAGCTGCTAGAGCTGGCGAAGCTGGAAAAGGTTTTGCAGTTGTCGCAGAGGAAGTAAGACAGCTTGCCGAACAATCTTCTAAGGCGGTAAATAATACAACTAAAATAATCGAAAGTTCCTTATCATTAATAGCTAGTGGTGAAAAACTAGCTGAAGAAACTTCTGCATCTTTAGACACAATAGTTAAAAATGTAGATGATACAGCTGAATTGGTGAGGCAGATAACTATAGCCTCTGAAAATCAAACTGAAGCAATAACTGAAATGACTGCTGGAGTTGATCAAATATCCCAAGTTGTCCAAACAAATTCAGCAACAGCGGAAGAGTTAGCAGCATCTACTGAAGAATTGGTGTCCCAAACCCAACTTGTTGAAAGCGAAATGTCTAAATATAAATTTAAAAAAGTTTAATCCTAAAATCTTATCTTAAACTGTAGTTAAAAGCATTTTCTTAAATCTAGAAGGCACTTTTAACTACAGGTTAATATCACATAAACCTTTTACTACAAAGATTAATTATTGTAAAAATAGAAATACTAGCTAGGCAAATATATCCGATAAGGAATATTCTATTTTGCTTTACTTACTAATATTTATGAAGGAAAAGACTGAGTAATTATGGTTATTTCTGCTCTTCTAAAACTTTGTAAATCGCTTTTGCTACTCCTAAATTATCATTAGTATCAGTTATATATTTTGCTATTTCCTTTATTTCTGGAATAGCATTTCCCATAGCTACTGTTTCTGAAAATTCTGTGAACATAGAATAATCATTAAAGCTATCTCCTAATACTAGAACTTCCTCTCTTTTAAATCCCATTTTTTCTGCTACCTTTGCAAGTATAATGCCCTTTTGTGCAGTTATATGAGTAACTTCAATGTTATCTCTAAATGAAGATGAAACAGCAATTCCACTTAGTTCACCTACAATCTTTTTCATTTTACTTATTAAATCAATGTCGCTATGAAAAGCTACAAATTTTCTAATTTCTATATTGCTACTTAAAAATTCATCTAAATTTGATATATAATTAAGTTGAGTAAAATATGGCTGTTTCTTAGCAATTTCAGTAGCCTCTTCGTGAGTCAGCTCAGGATTAAAAGATAGGGTTCTAAATATCATTTCTTTTAAGGCTTCTTCCTTTGTATCAGTTGTATATATGCCTTTATTAGTGAATATTCTTGCAGATACTTTTTCTTTATGAAGTATATCTATAATTTTAGTTGCAGTTTTTAATTCTATATTTATTTCCTCTAATATATTTCCATCTTCATCTCTATATTCTGCACCATTCATAAGTACACATTGACACCTTATATTGTTTTCCTCTAAAAGAGGTTTAACTGTATCATATTCTCTTCCAGTTGAAATTGCAAAAACAATTCCAGCTTCTTCAGCTTTTCTTATAGCAACTACAGTTTCTTTATCAATTTTATGTTTGTCGTTTAGCAATGTCCCATCCATATCGGATGCAATAAGTTTTATCATTTGGAACCATCTCCCTGCTTTTTAAATTAACTTTCCATATTATCCATTATAACAAAAGTTATATAATATTGCTAAAAAGCTCCCTCACTAAAAATACTCCTTTAAAACTTCCGCAATACATTTTATTCCTTCAACTATCCTATTATTAGGCATATTTGAAAAATTAATTCTAAAAGTGTTTTCATGTCCTCCATTTGGAAAGAATGATCCACCTGGAACAAAAGCAACATTTCTTTCAAGACATTTTTCAAGTAAATCTCTCGCATTCATTTCCTTCGGAAGTTCAACCCACATAAATAATCCTCCATGTGGCCTAGTGAAACTTACTCCCTTTGGAAAATCCTTTTCCATAGTCTCTATTGCTAAGTTTCGTCTTTCTCTATAAACTTCACGGATTTTCTCTATATGCTTATCAATATCATAAAGTTCAAGATATTTTGCTATGTCTCTTTGAGCAATTGTATTACATTGAAGATCAGTGCATTGCTTTACTAGTACATATTTTTGTATTAACTCTTTTTCACCTGCAATCCATCCAATTCTATAACCTGGGCAAAATATTTTAGAAAAAGTCCCTAGACACAATACATGCCCGCTCTTATCAAAAGATTTTATTGATGGTAAGGTTTCTCCTTCAAATCTTAATTCTCCATAAGGATTATCTTCAATAACTATTACATTGTATTTTGCTGCAAGTTCCGCAAGAGCTTTTCTTCTCTCTATGCTCCATGTTCTTCCTGTTGGATTCTGAAATTCTGGAATAGCATAAATCAATTTTATATTTCTTACTGTCTTTAATATATTTTCTAATTCACTTGAAATCATCCCATTATCATCAGTGGGAACTTCTATAAAACTACATTCATATGATTTAAATGCGCTGATTGCAGCAAGATATGTGGGGCTTTCACATAAAACAACATCCCCTTTATCTAAAAATACTTTTCCTGAAAGATCTAACGCTTGTTGTGATCCATGAGTAATCAATATATTTTCATATTGAAAATTTGTTCCAAGTCTTTTATTCATTCTATCAGCACACCATTCTCTTAACGGATCGTATCCTTCTGTTGTTGTATATTGAAGTACATTTTGCCCATCTTCTTCAAGAACAATTCTATTAATTTCCTTTATCGCTTCAACTGGAAATAACTCTGGTGCTGGAAGTCCTCCTGCAAAAGATATTATTTCTGGCCTTTGTGTAACCTTTAATATTTCTCTGATTTCTGACGCCTTTAAGTTAGACATTCTTTCTGCATAGTTAAACTTCATAATTTTTCTCTCCTTTTTCTAATCTTTATATATAATAAATTTAGAAATAAAAAAATCCCATCCTTTGATTAATTGCAAAGGACAGGATTCTATATTCCTGCGGTACCACCTTAGGCACAATCAAAAAATAACAAATGCATCTGCCAAGCCTATTTTCCATCATGCTGCGTCAGCAGATTGCCCTAATAGGCTCGCTATGAGAGCAATCTACTTCCTTGCCTGATGAAAAATAATCATGACATTTTGGACTTGTTATTTTTTTCATGTGCCTTAATTGATGAAAAATACATCCAACTCTTTTAAGAATGCAAACACATTCCGGATTTGTAACGTAATCCTAACGTTGCAAATTACTAAGAACTTTATGCCTCTTCACTGCATGTCTTTAAATCTTTACACAATGAAGTTACTTTTAAAATTCCTTTCACCCACACTCTCAAAGGCTACTTTTACTATACCGCTTTCTATCGACTTTTCAGCACCGTCGACTCTCTGTGAGCGCGCATATAGTTTTATCTCCTTCTCAACAATTTACCACTATATAATTTTTATTTATTTAAATACGATTTTAATTTCAAATAACACTTAGTTAATTGTATTATACATTTTTTATAATTTACCATTTTATTATTTATATGTCAACTCTTTTTATAAATTATTTATTATACTAGTTAATAATTCTATTTTAAATATTAAAAAGCCCACTCTGAAACCACACTTTCCCCTTCCTCCAATGGCTTTCCTTCTTCAGAATCATAAAAATGTATAAGGGAATTATCTTCTGGCTCTTCATCAGTTACTTTTATGTGAACACCTTTTTTCTTATTTGGGGTTACTTTTTTGTTTTTCTTCTTTTCTAAAGGTATCGGTGCGGGAACATTGTCCCGTAAATTAATGTTTAGCTTATTGTCACTAATACTTTTATCAATTTTAATAACATCTTTATTCTGAATATCTAAACTATCACTAGTATTACTTTTAACATTGTCTGTTTCAATTGCACATTTCTCATTAGACTCTATATAAATTTCATTTTTGACTTCTGCTGCTGCATTAACTTCTTCATTCTTAATATCAGAGTCCTTTTCCCCAGATTTAGAATTTTCTTTAACCTTAATGTTCTGATGTTTAGCAAAATTTTTCACTCTATAAACGTTGCTTTTATCAACCTCAACCATTTCCAATTCCATAAACACATCCATAGCTAATTTTACTTGTTCAATGCTTCTATTAAATTCTACTGCCAAAGTTTCTATTGTGTATGGAATGGTTTTTGACATATATAAATCTCCTGCTAAATTAACCTTCCCAGCCAATGCTACAAGTCTAGTCCATATGTAATGAATAAGGTCTCTTTCAGGCTTTAAATCTATTATTTTAAATTTTGTATCCTCATACATATCTAC
>NZ_AUUU01000150.1 GCF_002760435.1 Clostridium sp. LS | reverse complement strand
AAATATTCTTACTCCTACAATAGCTAATGCAACTGCAAGACTTCTAATTATTGCTACGCCATGAATTCTTTTTGAAAGCTTCGCACCTAATTGAGCTCCAAACAATACTCCAATGGATAACGCTGCTGTTTGTATTACACTAGATTGGAGCACCCCGTCAACTATATGAACTATAGTTCCCGAAAATGACATTACTGCTAAAACAAAATGAGAGGTAGCAGTTGCAATATGAACTGGATAATTTAGTATATTAACTAGTACTGGAACATGTATAATTCCTCCCCCTATTCCTAAAAAGCTAGACATAAATCCTACAAAAACACTTACAACTACTCCTATAACCGGATTGTATGAAAATGTGTGCTCTGTTCCTTCAATATCTATTACTATTCTTGTAACATAGCCCTTCTTAGCAGCTATATTACTACTTATTCTTTCTTCCTTTGTTCTTACAATTAAGAAGATTGATATTATAACTAGTATTACACCAAATATTCCATTAAAAATCTGCCTTGGTACGTATAATGTTATTACTGATCCGAGTATTGATCCAGGAATCGTTGCAATTGCAAAAATTACTCCTGATTTATAATCAATACGTTTCATCCTAGAATAAGCAAAAGAACCAGATAATGCATTAAAAAATACAACTGCTAGAGAAATACTAGTTATTGTATCTGGACTCTTGTCCGGATATAGCAGTAATAAAATAGGCACCAATATAAATCCTCCACCTGCGCCAATTAATGTCCCAAATGCTCCAACTAAAAATCCTAAAGGAACTAACCATAAAAATTGTATCAATTAAAAAACCTTCTTTCATAACAATTATGCTCTGCAATCGCATTAGATTTTAAAAATTCTCAATTTTATAAATCATTAATTATTTAAATAAGATTCATTTATATTATACATTATCTTTTAACCATTTTGGAGATAAGTTCTATGCTTTTTCAAATTTTAGCTGCTAAATATGGATAAATTAATACTAAAAATACGTTCTATGAAAAAACACGCTAAAATTAGCGTGTTTTTTATGCTATTGAATATGCAATTTTTACGTTTACACCTAGAAAAAGAATCATTGTATTATTCTTTATTTTGTAGCAATTTTATTGTATCCTATCGCTTTTTTTGGGCACGCTGCAACACACTTTCCACATTGAATACAATCTGGATGACTTAATATATCACCTTTATAATCATATGGAACTAAACCTATTGGACATTTTTTTTCACAAATTTTACATGAAACACATGAAGATGATACATGCAGTACTTTTTCACTTTTTCTAAATTTTCCTGTAATTGATGCTAGAGTTCCCATAGGGCAAAAGTTACACCAGGTTCTATGATTGTATACAAAAGATAATGCTACACCTATTATAGTTGTTACTACAATCATTCTATAAAAGATCATTCCTATACCATAAAGGTTACCCCAATTTTTATATACACCTGAAATAAATACTGTCATCATTATAATTAATATTATTGCTCTAAAGTAATATGATTTAAAAAACTTAGGTGGTGTTCTTTTATTACTAAATTTCGAAACTACATTATCATAAAAATTCCCTCTTGGACATAAATTTCCACACCAAAATCTGCCCTTAAAAATTGATACAATTACAGGTGCTACCATACAAATAGCTGCGACTACAGCAAATCTTAACTCAAACATACCTAATACTATAAATGCGACTAATAGTGTAAATGAATATTTCTTCCAGACTTTTAAAATTTTTTCCATAAAAATACCTCCTGATTTACTATAAATATTTCAAATAAAATAATGCCATATGGATTTAATATTATTGAACAGTTCTTTTTTATTCTAATAAATATATTTATTCTTATCTGTAACTTTATCACGACCTAAGATTATAACTATATTTTTCAGGAATATGCTATCATTTGAAAATCAACCTATATATAAAAAGTAGCAGACCAATATGAAAATATTGATCTGCTACTTTTTATACTTAATATTATTACATTCTTCCTTTACTTGCTCTTCTATAGTAATTGAAAAATAAAAATATTATCCATACAACCACTCCACTTAAGCTAACTAATTGTGCCATTCTAATGCTTCCAAGCATTAAACTATCTGTTCTCATTCCTTCAATTACGAATCTTCCTATAGAATACAATCCAATGTATGTAAAAAATACTATTCCATTTTTCGTAGACTTTCTAAGTATAATCATTAGTATTATGAACACTATTATATTCCAAGTTGATTCATATAAAAAAGTCGGATTATAATAAATTCCATTTATATTCATGCCTTTTTGAATAAACATTGGAAAATGTTTAATAAATTCATAACTTACTGCATCTCCATG
>NZ_AUUU01000149.1 GCF_002760435.1 Clostridium sp. LS | reverse complement strand
GCTATCGCGGAACGTCATTACTTAATCTATTATATCAGCTTTTTTTAATTATGCAAGCCTTTTTAACACATTTCCTAATAAAAGTTAAAATAAATACATTCTATGATTGAATTTTCACTTCGTAATTAAAATTTTACGTTTTATCCCAGGGCGATAATGCAAAAAATCGCTTTATTTAACTAATATATACTACCTGTAATAGATGATATTCAATATATAAAAAAGATTCATACATATTTCCCATTCGAATATGCATGAATCTTAATAAATTCTATACTATTTTTGCGGTCTCATTGTTGGGAATAATATAACATCTCTAATTGATGCTGAATCAGTTAAGAACATTATAAGTCTATCTATACCCATTCCCATTCCACCTGTTGGCGGCATACCTGTTTCAAGTGCACTCATAAATTGTTCATCTAACATGTATGCTTCATCATCACCAAGTTCTCTTTCCTTAGCTTGTTGCTCAAATCTTTGTCTCTGAACTATAGGATCGTTTAATTCTGAGTATGCATTACAAAGCTCTCTACCAAATACAAATCCTTCAAACCTTTCAGTAAATTCTGGATTCCCTCTCTTTTTCTTCGTAAGAGGTGAAATTTCAACTGGATAATCCATAATAAATGTAGGTTGAATCATATTGGCTTCACCAAACTCTTCATACAAAGCATTTAAGACTTCGCCTTTTGTTACTGTATTTAATGGCTTAGCAAATTCTAAGTGTTTTTCTTTTGCTATAGCTTGAGCTTCTTCATCAGATTTTATTTCATTGAAATCTACTCCAGCATATTCTTTTACAGCGTCAACCATAGTAATTCTTCTCCATGGTGGCTTAAAGTCTATCTCAGTACCTTGATAAGTTACCTTAGTAGTTCCATTAATTTTTTCGCAAATATATGCAACCATATTCTCTGTAATTTCCATCATGTCATTATAATCAGAATATGCTTCATATAATTCAATAGCAGTAAACTCAGGATTATGCCTTACTGACATACCTTCATTTCTAAAGTTTCTTCCTATCTCATATACCTTTTCAAAACCTGCAACTATTAATCTCTTAAGATATAATTCTGTTGCTATTCTTAAATACATATCCATATCTAAAGTATTGTGATGAGTAATAAATGGCTTTGCTGCTGCTCCACCAGCTATTGCTCCTAGAATAGGTGTCTCTACTTCTAAGAACCCCTTATTATCCAAAAATTCTCTCATGGCAGAAATAATTTTACTTCTCTTAAAAAAAGTATCCTTAACTTCTGCATTTGTAATTATATCAACTTCTCTTTGTCTATATCTTAAATCCGGATCTTTTAATCCATGCCATTTTTCCGGAAGGGGCTTTAAAGATTTGCAATTTAATTCAAAAGTATTTACATTTATTGATACTTCACCTGTTTTTGTTGTAAATACCTCTCCTGTTGCGGCAACCCAATCACCTAAATCAAGAGACTTATATTGTTTTAAATTTTCTTCTCCAACTTTATCAATCTTTAAAAATAATTGTATCTTTCCATCTCTATCGTGTATATCTGAGAATACAACCTTACCTTGACCTCTCTTAGACATTAATCTTCCAGCAACTGTTACTTCTTTGCCTTCCAACTCATCATAATTTGCTTTAACTTCTTCTGATGTATGAGTTCTATCTACCTTATAAACATCAAAAGGATCTTTTCCGGAATTTTGTAGCTCTGCTAGTTTAGCTCTTCTCAAACCTTCTTGTTCATTATATTGAGACTCTAATTCCTGCATGCTCATTTCTTCTGTTGACATATTGTACCTCCAATTAACTTCTACTTATTCCTAAAATCTCAAATTTATTAACTCCATCTGGAACTGTTACTTCTACAATGTCACCAACTTTTTTACCAACTAAAGCTTTTCCAACTGGTGATTCATTTGATATTTTAAAATTCATAGGATCTGCTTCTGCTGAACCTACTATTGAATATTCTACTTCTTCATCAAATTCATAATCTTTAACTTTAACTTTAGATCCAACTGAAACGATATCACTTGGAATCTCTGATTCATCAACAACAACTGCATTTTTTAACATATTTTCTAATTGTATTATTCTACCTTCTGTAAATGCTTGGTCGTTTTTAGCTTCATCATATTCAGAGTTTTCGCTTAAATCTCCATAACCTAATGCGATTTTTATTTTTTCAGTTATCTCTTTTCTTTTTACTGTCTTTAAATATTCAAGTTCACTTTCTAATTTTTTAACACCTTCATAAGTCATTACATATTGTTTTGATTGGCTCATACACTTTACTCCCCTTTAAAACCTTCTATAATTTATTTAATTAATAATTTATGCTCATTAGTTTCAATTTGCAACTGAGCAACACTTAGGTATACTTAGATTAACTTTATTATTATGATATTATATTACTTATATATCAATTTTAATTCTGTTTATCTAAATATTTTAAGATAATTTTTTAGCCTCAAAATCATTTAACTAATTATAAATCAGCATATATGATATGTCAATAAATCCTAAATCAAAGTAACTTATGTCATTGTTCTTAAGCTTATTTATAAAGAATAGATCTGAGTTTGTTTAAATTACTATATATAATAATTGTTCCACTAAAATAACCCAAAATTAATTTAGCATGTAAACATATTACTAATAATTATTATTCTTATTATTCTTATAATATCTACAATTATTTTTTTAATACATATAATCCATAAATATTGATAATTTAATTTTTATAAACATAACTCCATGTACTTCATAATTCTTCTTTATAACTTATTAAAATTTCTATTACCTTTTCGCTATCATCTATCGTATTAATTTCATTTTTAATATCTGTACATCTTGGTAATCCTTTAATATACCATGATGCATGTTTTCTCATTTCTCTTATAGCTTTGTACTCACCGTCATATTTAAGTGCCAATTCATAATGCCTAAGACACATTTCAACTTTTTCTTTATTCGAAATTTCTTGAATCGGCTCATTCTTTAAGGCGCTATTAATTTGCTTAAATATCCATGGGTTTCCTTGACTTCCTCTGGCAATCATTATACCATCACAATTAGTTATTTCTTTCATTCTAATGGCATCCTCTGGTGAAAACACATCTCCATTACCTATTACTGGTACAGATACACCCTCTTTAACTTTTTTTATTATGTCCCAATCAGCAATCCCTTGATACATTTGCTTTCTGGTCCGTCCATGGATGGCAATCGCATCAGCACCAGCCTCTTCCATTCTCTTTGCAAATTCTACAGCATTAATGTTATCTTCATCAAACCCCTTTCTAAACTTTACAGTTACTGGTTTTGATGATACTTTTTTTATAGCCTTCACAATTTCATATGCAAGATCTGGCTCTTTCATCAATGCAGATCCCTCTCCATTTTTAACTATCTTAGGGGCTGGACACCCCATATTTATATCGATAATGCAAATATCCTCTCTACCGTTTAAATGTTCCTCACAAATATTTGCCATTATTTCTGGTTCTCTGCCGAAGATCTGAGCCGCCACAGGCCTTTCTTCATCAGCTGTTCTAAGTAATGCTTGTGTATTATCACTTCCATAATATAAAGCTTTAGCACTAACCATTTCAGTATAAACTAATCCACATCCCATTTCTTTACACAATCCTCTGAAAGAAATGTCCGTTACACCTGCCATAGGCGCCAAAAATATGTTATTCTCAAAGGTTAAATTCCTTATCTTCATTTAGAATGTACTCCTCACCTTCGTATACTTTTTTGGACCCTTTATTATTTTATTTGGCTTTAAAATTTTTATATTTCTTTATTTTTTTCATATAATATTTTTAATCCTTCTAATGTTAAATCTGAATCAACTTTATCTATAACATCAGTTCCTTTAGCTATTAAATTTGCTAGCCCACCTGTTGCTAAAACAAAAGGTTCCTCTTTATGCTTAGAATTTTTCATTTCTTGTTTCATCTTTTTTACTATATATTCAACTTGCCCAATATAGCCAAATAAAATACCTGCTTGCATACTTGATACTGTATTTTTACAAATCATATTCTTAGGCACTTCTAATTCTACTCTTGGAAGCTTAGCAGCCCTTTCAAATAACGCATCTGCTGAAATTCTTATTCCCGGGCATATACATCCCCCGAGATAATCGCCATTTGCTCTCACTGCACAGAAAGTTGTGGCTGTTCCAAAGTCTATTATTATAACAGGTCTTTTATAGATTTCATATGCTGCAACAGCATTAACTATTCTATCCGCTCCAACCTCTCTTGGATTATCATACTTGATATTTATCCCTGTCTTTATTCCTGGTCCAACTATTATAGGTTCATGATAAAAACATTTTCTTAACATATTCTCTAGAGAATGCATTATATTAGGAACAACAGAAGAAACAATAACTCCAGTAATATCTTTAGGATTAATCTTACTTAAGTCAAATAACTGCATAACTTGTATACTATATTCGTCTGAAGTTTTATTTCCTTCACTTGAAATACGCCAACTAGCTATATATCTTTCTCCATCATGTACTCCCAAAACAATATTGGTATTACCTGCATCAACAAGTAAAATCATAGAAAGCACCACCTTAATACAGTTAAATTAAAAGCAGCCCAAAGAGCTGCCTTAATTTAGAAATTCATTAAAAAATAACAATATAATTTTAACAATTCTAATTAATTTGTCAAGAGTTTAAATGCATTTTAAGATATCCATTATTTTCTTAATAACTAATTCTCTAAAATTTTCTAATTTCATCTTAAAATAATCCTACTATTTCCCCATCTTTTAATACATCCATCTTATTTGCAGCTGGAACCTTAGGAAGACCTGGCATTGTCATTATATCTCCTGTTTGAACAACAATAAATCCTGCTCCATTTGATACTCTAACTTCTTTAACGGTAATATCAAACCCTTGAGGTCTACCTAAAAGACTTGGATTATCTGATAAAGAATATTGTGTTTTTGCCATACATATAGGTAATTTGTCCAATTGGAATTTTTCTAACTCAGAAATCTGCCTCTTAGCGGATGGTGTATAATTAACTTTATCAGCCCCATAAATTTCTTTAGCTATAGTTAATATTTTTTCCTCAATAGACTTTTCCTTATCATAAATTGGAGAAAAATTAGAATTATTATTATCTAATATATCTAACACTATATTACCAAGTTCAATTCCACCTTCTCCACCTTTAGCCCATACATCACATAGCGCTACTTTAACTCCCATTTTATCACAGAACTCTTTAATTAAGTCTACTTCCTCAGAACTATCCGTAATAAACTTATTTATTGCAACAACAGGAGTTACATTAAATTTTTTGATATTCTCTATTTGTTTTTCTAAATTAGCTACTCCCCTTGATAAAGCATCAATATTGGGAATATTTAATTCAGTCTTTGCTACTCCTCCATGGTGTTTTAAAGCTCTTATTGTTGCAACCACTACAACGCACTCTGGCTTTAATTCACCATATCTGCATTTAATATCAAAGAACTTTTCAGCTCCCAAATCAGCACCAAATCCAGCCTCTGTTACTACTACTTCTCCAAGTTTTAATGCAAGCTTAGTTGCCATTATTGAATTACATCCGTGAGCAATATTTGCAAAAGGACCTCCATGTATTAACGCTGGAGTATTTTCTAATGTTTGAACTAAATTAGGTTTAATAGCATCCTTCATCAGTAATGCCATAGCACCTTGAACTTCTAATTGTTTTGCATAAACAGGATCTCCATCTAAATTATACGCAACTACAATATTACCCATTCTTTCTTTTAAATCTTCTAAATCGCTCGCTAAACATAAAATAGCCATTATCTCTGATGCAACAGTTATATTGAATCCATCTTCTCTGACAAATCCATTAACTTTCCCACCCATTCCAACAACTATATGTCTTAGAGCTCTATCATTCATATCTATAACTCTTTTAAATACTATTCTTCTTGAATCAATTTTTAAAACATTCCCTTGATGTATATGATTATCTATAGCGGCTGATAATAAATTATTAGCAGATGTAATAGCATGCATATCACCAGTAAAATGAAGATTGATATCTTCCATTGGTACTACTTGAGCATATCCTCCGCCAGCAGCTCCACCCTTAACCCCAAAAACAGGACCCAATGATGGTTCTCTTAGTGCTATTACAGCGTTTTTACCAATTTTATTCAAAGCTTGGCCTAGGCCTACAGTAACTGTCGATTTTCCTTCCCCTGCTGGAGTTGGATTTATTGCTGTTACTAAAACTAATTTTCCATCCTTATTATTTTTAACTTTATTATATACATCTAAAGATATTTTACATTTATACTTCCCGTAGTACTCAATATCATCTTCACAAAGACCTAATTTTTCGGCAACATATTTTATCGGCTCCATCTTTGCTTCTTGTGCAATTTGAATATCACTTTTCATCTATGTATCCTCCTAATATTAACCAAACTCGATTTATTGTATTATCATTATATCACTTCGACTTAAGCAATAAAAGTTCTTTCGAATAATAAATACAAATTCGTATAAAATATTCGCCTTATAAATAATATCATTATTATTCTTAAGCTAAAATTTCACTGTCCTTTCTAAGTCTCTATATATTAATTATTTAACATATGTATACTTAAATATTCATAAATCATTAGAAAACCTAATATTATAGCAAAAATAAAATAAAAGCTATTTCAAAACAATTTGTTTCGAAATAGCTTTATAATGCTAATTGTTTGCAAAAATTTCCTCAAATTCTTGAGCATCTAACTTTTCTTTTTCAATTAAAGCCTGTGCAACTGCATGTAATTTATTAATATTTTCTTTTAACAGCTTATTTGCCTTTTCATAAGCTTCATCTATAAACCTTTTAATTTCTTTATCTATCTTAGATCCAACTTCTTCACTAAAGTCTCTTCCTTTACCTAAGTCTCTTCCAAGGAATACTTCATCATGACCCGAAGTATTATACGATATAGTTCCAATATCTTCACTCATACCATAATCCATAACCATACTTCTCGCAATATGACTGGCTCTATCAATATCATTTTTAGCACCAGTACTTATATCCCCCATAATTAATTTTTCAGCAACTCTTCCTCCTAAAAGTCCAACCATTTCATCTTCTAATTTAGATTTAGATGTATATGAAGTATCCTCCTTAGGAAGGTGCATAGTATACCCTCCAGCTCTACCTCTTGGAATTACACTTATTTCGTGAACCGGATCACAATTCGGAAGTAATCTCATAACAACTGCATGACCTGCCTCATGATAAGCTGTTAATTTTCTATCATGCTCTGTTATTACTTTACTTTTCTTTTCAGGTCCTGCAATTACTTTAGTTATTGCTTCCTCCATTTCAGACATAGAAATTTGTTTCTTATCTCTTCTAACGGCAAGTAATGCGGCTTCATTTGTTAGATTTTCCAAATCTGCTCCTGAAAAGCCTGGAGTTCTCTTAGCCAGCACATCCAGTTTAACATCTTCTTTTAAAGGTTTCTTCTTGGTATGTACTTTCAGAATCTCCTCTCTACCTTTTACATCTGGAGCTCCAACAATTATTTGCCTATCAAATCTTCCTGGCCTTAATAATGCTGGATCTAATATATCAGGCCTATTTGTGGCTGCTATCATGATTATACCTTCGTTAGCACCAAACCCATCCATTTCAACAAGAAGTTGGTTTAGTGTTTGTTCTCTTTCATCATGTCCGCCTCCTAAACCTGCGCCTCTTTGTCTTCCAACAGCATCAATTTCATCTATAAAAACTATACATGGTGAATTTTTCTTTGCTTCTTCAAATAAGCTTCTAACTCTAGATGCACCAACACCAACAAACATTTCAACGAAGTCTGAACCTGAAATACTAAAGAACGGAACTCCAGCTTCTCCAGCTATTGCCTTTGCAAGTAATGTCTTTCCTGTTCCAGGAGGTCCAACTAGTAAAACACCTTTAGGTATCCTTGCTCCCATTTGTATATATCGCGCTGGTAACTTCAAGAAGTCAACGATTTCCTCAAGTTCAGCCTTCTCTTCATCGGCACCTGCTATATCCTCAAATGTGACTGTTTGAGTATCTGGTGTTACCATTTTAGCTTTACTTTTACCAAAATTCATTACACCTCTTCCGCCACCTCCACTTTGTGATTGTTGCGTAAAGATAAATAAGAATATAAATATAAATACCGCCATTAGTACAAATGGAAGCAACGTTGCAATCCATGTTGCATTATTAGATGGTTTTTCAAAAACCACCTTCACATCTGGCTTAGGTTGATTTTCTATTAATGAACCTACAAGTTCACCAGGAGCGTAAGTAACAAACGACTTATTGTCAGTAGTCTTACCTTCTATTGTCATACTATCTTCTTTAACTACAATGCTCTCTATTTCATTTGCATTCCACTTTTGTATGAATGCGCTATATGCCATATCACTAGAACCTTTTCCTGTTTGCCACATAGTAACTGCTGCTAAAACAAGCATGACTGAACATACAATCCATACAGCTGCACTTGAATATTTTTTCATTCAAGGCCCCCCTCTCTCATCATATTTAAAATTTTACCATAGGAATATTTTTATTACAATAAAATTGCAATCTCTATTTTTCGTATACTTCAGGCTTCAATATCCCTATAAATGGTAAATTTCTATATTTTTCAGCATAATCTATTCCATACCCAACTATGAATCCATCAGGAACTTCAAAGCCAATGTATTTAACATCTAAATCAGATGTTCTTCTAGCTTGCTTATTCAATAGAGCAACTATTTTTATACTATTTGCTTTCCTTGCCTCTAAGTATTTAAGTAAATATGTTAATGTAATTCCTGTATCAACAATATCTTCAACTACTAAGATATCCTTTCCTTCGATATTGTTATCCAAATCTTTTAAAATTCGTACAACACCAGATGTTTCTGCTGAATTTCCATAACTAGAAACAGCCATGAAATCTATCTCACAGTGAATAGATATATTTTTTATTAATTCTGCTGCAAAAATCACTGAGCCTTTTAAAATCCCAACTACAACTAAATCCTTTCCTTCATAATCTTTACTTATTTCACTTGCGAGTTCCTTAATTCTCTTTTTTAAAACTTCTTCTGAAAATAGTACTTCTTGTATATCTTGTTTCATATCAATATTCCTTTCTCTGAATGACTACTTTTAATATATTTTTACTTTTGTTAGTAATCTTATATTCCTCTGATGTTCTAATTCCAATAACCCATGCAATTTTTTCATCAAAACATAAAATGGGTATATTATCTCTTTCTTCTTTAGGTATTTTCATATCAATAAAGATATCTTTCAATTTTTTAGTTCCATTCATCCCTAACGGAGTAATTTTATCCCCATTCCTTCTAGTTCTTAATGAAATTATTTTATTTATTTTATCAAAATCAAAATATTTTATTAAACTATTTTGATTTAAATTTATATTATTCTCTTTGTAATTATTTATTACTGAAAGTTCAATATAATAACCATAAAATTTTATTGCATTTTTGCATATATTACCTTTATCAATAGCTATTTCCTTCTTGCCAGTAACAAGAGGTTTTTCCACTCTGCTTTTTATGTATATATCCCCATAAATATTTTCAGCATAAATTTCATTAGGTAAATCTAAAACTTTTCCCGAATTTTTTTTTGCTAAGTCTATAATTATATATATATGCTTCATTTCAAAATCATAATTTGATTTTGAAAATTTAGTTATGGCATGCCTTAAGGCTCTGCTGACTATGGGTTCTTCTTCTTTAAATATTTCCTTTTTTATTATAAAATAATCATCACTTTCTACACAATATTTATTGTATATACTTAAAGATAAATTTTCAAGAAATTGATTATCCTTTTGCAGTAGCAACGCCATCCTATTTAATGTTTGTATTATATCAACATTAAAATTCTCTTTCATATATGGTAATATATCTAATCTTATTTTGTTTCTATTATATACTTTTTCAAAATTAGTTTTATCAATTCTAGGTCTTAAATTTTTTAGTTTTATATATTTTTCTATTTCATCTCTACTAAGACATAAAATCGGTCTTATTACTTTGTTATCCCTGCTGGCTTTAATTCCTACAAGTCCTTCAAGTCCCGTTCCTCTCATAAGTCTAAATAGAATCGTCTCAGCCTGATCATTAGCATTATGTGCAGTAGCAATTTTGTTGAATTCCTCTTTCATCAAAATTTCTTCAAAAAAGTCATATCTAACCTTTCTTCCTGCCATTTCAGAAGACATTTTATATTCTTTTGAATACGCATTTATATCAACACGCTTTAAAAAACATTTTATTCCCATTTTATTACACAAATCTATTACATATTCTTCATCTTTAAATGCATCGTCACCTCTTAATAGATGATTTACATGGGCCGCCTCTATTCTTATATTCAATTCCTCTTTTAAGTCATATAAGATATTTAAAAGACAAACTGAATCTGGCCCTCCTGAAAGAGCAACTAAAATTTTATCTCCTGGACTAATTAAATTATTATCTTTTACATAAGATAGTACTTTTCTATACAAAAATTAACACTCCTACTTATTCGTAATATCATACAATTAAATATAATACTGTATAATATATTTTACGCATATATATTATAGATGTAAACATTATTATTTTTCAACTTAATTCTTATTCTAAATTTCCTGGGAAATCACTATTACAATTTTATTTTATAGTGGATTTAATATCATCTATAATTTTTCTAAAAAATCAAAAATCGGATTTAATCTAAAATTACACCTAAGCATAAATTATTAATAGCTGTTTCAAAACTAAATCATGCTCAAAGCTTCGAAACAGCTATTAATATATCTAAGTATCTGAGGAAATGGTTAAATTCACCTCCTAACTATTCAAATAAACTTTTGAAACCACAACTGTCATATCATCTTTAATAATTCCCTTACTCAATTTCTTTGCTTTCCCTAATATCTTTTGAGATAACTCTCTCGGATCTGCATTAATTCCCATTAAATATTCCTCAAGCCAAGTTGATTTTTCCGAGTTAGATTTATCTATATCTAGTACTCCATCACTTACATTTATTAAAACATCCCCAGGTTTTAATGTTTCTTTTATAAGCTCAACATCAACTTCATCAACGAGTCCAAATGGTAAGTTTTTAGAGTTAACAGCCTTTACCTCACGTCCCCTTTTAATATAACTAGGTGCTGCACCTATTTTCACAAATACCGCATCCCCATTATATAAATCTATTTTATTTAAATCTAACGTAGCATATTTCTCACCTTCCGCAAACCTCATCCCCATTATTGAGTTAACTGTATTTACCGTTACATCCTCATTAAATCCTGCCTCTACCAGCTTCTCTACCAAATCCACAGTTGATTTACTTTCTTCAAATGCTTCAGGGCCAGATCCCATTCCATCACTTAATATAGTCATATAGTTTCCATTAGCAGTTTTTCCAAAACTATAACTATCTCCGCTTTGCCCTTCTCCAGCTTTGGGTTCAATAGCTCCGTAAGATATCACATAATATTTCGGTTTTTCTTCAATTACAACATTACATTCATTTGTTTTAGGATTAATATTACACCCATCATCTCCTATATACAACTTCAGTCTCATAGCGCTACTTAGCAAAGGAAGTATCTTTTTCTCGAAGTAACTACCTCCTTCACAATTTTTCATACTAATTCTAATTTTAATTCTACCACTTTTATCTATATAACAAAAAACTTCACTATAACTAATTAAATTTTTATTTAATGTTCGTTTTACTATTCTTTCTAAATCAGTATCAATACTAACTTCCCTTTTAAAATCATTTAAGAGGTTATCTAATGTACATGATATATTCGATATATGCGCTGATAAGATATTTTTTCCTTCAGCTAATCGCTCCTTTATTGCTTCGTTTACATTGTAATTATTTACAATCCCTTCTGTGCTCTTTAAGAGCGTAAAATTTTTTACGCATTTCTTTTGCAAATCTATCGGCATAGCTAAAATGCCATTTTCATAACTTTGAATTAACTGTTGAAAAGAATTGAATGTTTGATGAAAATCCCTTTCCCAGCATAAAGACCTGTTTTCACAACTTGTGCAACTCCTATCTGCTAAAGCTTCAACCAAAGCACTTCCTTTAGATTTAATTAATAACTTTTCATTATCACTGGTGCTTCCTAAACATTTTGACATTGTTAATAACACATTTGTAAGTTCCTTTAACTTAAAAGTAAATTCCTCCTTTATTGCATTTAATTGAATTTCACCTAAAGACGCCTTTTTCTTATATGGATTTATTTCAACTTCAATACTTTTAAATACAGGCTTGGGAATGCATAGGAATAAAAATGAACTAGCCAAAACCTCAATCCCTAACTTCAATGTTACTGCATTAGAATACAAAGCTAATGCGGAATATACTATTATACCTGAAAGTATTGAAAATATTTTCCCTGTATCTTTAAATATACCAACAGTAAGTCCACCAACACCAAAAAAAGCTACACTGTACATCATGTCGTTGGATGCAACTCCAATCATTATCCCCATTGCAACCCCAATCATAGCTCCATATGCTGCTCCGCCTATATAAGCAATTGCTAAAACTAGTGTTAATGCACATATATTTCTAATAGAGTAGTTCAAAAAATTAATATTGCCTATACCAGAAACTATTAGACATAAAAATATTCCTATGCTAACTATCTCTTCAGAAGAAAAAAAGTAATTAGTGTTAACTTCTTCTAAAGAATTTAATGCATACTTAATAACATAATATATAGGAACAACAATTAATGTTTGAATTAAACATAAAGTTATGTCTACTCCCAATTCATATTTATTTACTAGAAGGCCATAAAAAAAGAAACTACCCAAAAGTATTATAAAACTTTCAAATTCCTTTCTTCTTCTCCTAACTGGAGCTATAAGAACGTAATATAATGCTATTAAAGTCAAGGCTATTAAATATACATAACCATCTGTTAGCAAGTCGTTTATTGTTAAATATCCAATTGAAATTCCTACCGCTGCAATTAAGCTGTTTTTCTTATTTTCTTTTGTAACAACAGCTATTAAGTAGGCTATACCAATAGGCGCTATACCTCGACTATCGGATTGATTTAATAATAAATTCACTCTACCAAGCAAAATTCCTACAACTAGAATCACTCCTAACTTTACCACAGATGTTCTCATCCATGCTTTTCTCTTTATATTAGTTATTTCACCTATTTCTTCATATTTGTTTATACCTAATCCATATTGCACATCGGCTCGCCTCATTTCCAAATAATGTAATATGATTATAGCATCTTAGTTTTACGATAAATGTCATATGATGTTTCTCTCATAAATTTTTCGTAGGACAACTTCATCTAAATTTCACTAATATTTAATGATTTATTAGATTATTCTCTTTACTATAAAGCTTAACTAAAATGTTCTAACTACAGTAATAAATCACCTCTAAAGCTGATTATAACTTTCTATTTGAAATAATTATTAATTTGTCGGTAATCTTAATTTAATAGAAATTTATAAATAAACTTTTTTTCATAAAAACTATAAAGTCTGAATAAGCAATCCCTTGCCTTTGTTATTTTTCCAATATATAAGATATTATTAATTTATATCTCAAAAAGCTCCAAAAAATAGACACAGTACAAATGATTCTTGCACCATTTGTACTGCATCTCTTTTTATAATTCATATGGAGTCGAGTCCACCGAATATACATGTTGCGTTAATATAAATAGTAGGAGAGTTTGTATTAATACATGATCTTGCTTTATTAGTAGCACCCCCAAATATAGGTGTACTTGATATTTTCACATTTACATTTCTAGGCACCATTATATCTATCTTACCACATATAGATGTAGAATTAATAACAATATCTTCACTAATTATTGCATTTAACAGATTTAACTCAATTTTTCCAAAAATAGCCATAACATTCGCTCCATCAAATGCTAGGTTAGGATAAATCTCTTTTTGATTAGTAAATATTGATGTATACTCTAGGCACTTGTCTACATTAACATTCCTATTAATATATTTACTGCTATTTTTACAAAAGTTATCTCTAAAAACAATTTTAATTCCAATTAAAATTAATATTACCGGAAAAATAAGTCTAGTTATCATTCTAGTATTAATAATATCTTGCGATGACAATAAAAGTAGAATGCCAATAATAAGACCAACAATATTTCCAGTGCTTAATCCGTTTTCAATTATACCTATTAAACATGGAATAATAATGAATAATGTCCACCATCCATTAAAAAACAAGTTAAAACTCCATAAATTAAAAATATTTCCCGCATAAAAAGCACCAAGTGCAATAAAAATAATTCCCCATACCACATTAGAAAATTTGCTTTTCATCTTTTCCTACCTCTCATCATAATAATTAAAATAAATATGGCTAGTAACTAAAATATGTTACTCTCAAACATACTATAATTTTAACTTTCTAACAAGATTAGGGTCAATTATTACCATATTAACATTTGCTTAATATTTGCTTAATATTTATAAAAACCATGTATCGATGTTTCCTTCAGAATAATCTTCTCTTTTTCCAATGTAATTAAAATATACGTTCAAACCTATTAATGAACTTTCCAAATCATTAAAATTTCATAATCTTTTACAATAAAAAAGACTCAAGCAATTAGCTTAAGTCTCTTGGTGCCGAAGACCGGAATCGAACCGGTACGGTGTTTAACCACCGCAGGATTTTAA
>NZ_AUUU01000148.1 GCF_002760435.1 Clostridium sp. LS | reverse complement strand
TTAGCTAAGAAATCTGGTGCTCAAGTTGCTCAAAGACAAGTTACTAAGTTTGAAATAGCCTAATATCTGCAATATAGAAGGTTGTCCAATAAAGGATAATCTTCTATTTTCATTTTTTCAAATATCATGATAAATAGCTTATTTATTACTTTTATCATTATTTTTTTGATTTTTCCTCTGCTCAATCAGTGCCGCTCCAAATTCCCATCCACTCCATGAAATAAGTTCTTCTAAATAGAAAGGCTCTCCACATACCGGACAATATGGTATCATTTTATTTTTCCCTCGGTAGTTTTCTTCCAAATGTTTTATAACCTTGAGGTGTGGCTTATAATTATCAAGCTGTCTTTTTTGCTCTAGGGATGATTTCAATTGTTCATTAATTCTTTCATAGTGATTACATAAGTCCATGAGAGCTTCAAATGGCTCTACTATTTGGCCACATTGTCTACAATGAACTTCTCTATTAGCTGGATCTAGCACAAAGCTTCTTTTTGAACATGTACATTTTTTCTTGAAATTGTAGTTTGCTCTTATGATGTCTATATCAATTATTTTATCTGGAAGCTTATCCATAATAAATTCCCCTCCTAACTTTATATTAATACTTAATTTATTTTACAGAATTAAGTGCAATAGTTTATCGAAAGCTTTTATTAATTGTTATTGATAATTCCTTCATAAGCTTTCAAATAATATTTTCTTTAAGTTCTGTAAATTTATATCGAATAAAACATATCATAAATTTTGCATAGATTAAATTTATGCGAAATTATAGAAGCTTACCTTTAAATAGATGAGCTTCTATTTTTATGTGAACATAAAATAAATTGTCAGAGCTATAAAACACCTACTCTTGGTTTAAAACCTGCCTGATTAAATCTATTTCTTCAATTTTTAATCCTGTCAGATCTTTAATTGTTTCATTATCCATTCCTTTTTGTATTGCAATTTTAGCTGTTTCTATAGCTTTTTCCTTTTTACCTTCATCTTTTATGATTCTACCTAGCTCTGTCATTTTTAATTCCTCCTTTTACTCTCAGTTTAAAGCTTTTTTGCATTCATCGCAAACAGGCACGCCCATAAATTCACTTAGCATCTCATTACTTGCACAAAATACGCATCCTTTTTTATACTTCCTAACTAATATTTCATTATTAACTTGTATTATTTCCAAAGGATCTCCTTCATTAATTCCCATTATATTTCTTATTTCTTTTGGTATTACGACTCTTCCCACATTATCAAGATTTCTTACAATTCCTAATGTTTTCATTTTAACAATTTCCTCTCATATTTTAATTTTCTTCATTCTCAAAAAATACATATATATTTCTAAGGAAAAACAGTACACTTATATTACTTGTTGTTTCATTTAAGCCTATAATTATTCCTTATATCTTTCTCAATTTCAACCACATAATCCTTACTCATTTCGTATATGCGAGATCCCACCCCTTCATCAAAGTTCAGGAGTTTATCAATAGAAAATTCGCTACTCACTATTATAGGCAGAAAATTCAAGTATCTATAATTTATTATTTCAAACATCACATTTATATCGCTCTCATTGATTTTCCCCTTGAAGAGGTCATCAATTAAAAGGACCTCGCATAATTGATACTTTGAAATTGCTTTCTTATAATACTCATAATCAATCATATTCTGCTTTATTTCTGTTATTACATCTCTGTAAGGCATGTACACTACTTTAATCTTTTGTTTTAAAAAGTTTAATGCAACTGCAACGCTTATGTGACTTTTGCCACTGCCAACTTGTCCGCATAATAAAAGACTGTTTTTTCTCTTTTCTCTAATATCGTCAAAATCAGTGCAATAGGCTGCTGCAGTATCCTTTATTCTAGATGATGCTTCATTCCACACCTGAAAATTTGAAAAGGTATATTTGCTTTGCTCAACATTTATTCCAGAATACTTCCACTCATTTTTTAATTTTTCTATTTTTCTACATTCGCAGGTAACAGCAAATGGCTGCATATGCTCCTGTGGTATTAAAATCCACCCTGTGTCACAGCACTTACTGCATTTATATGAGTTTTGCTTCAATACTCTTTCTTTCAGCTTCTGTAAGTTTTCTTGGTTCTTTTGGCTTGAATCCTGCAAATTCATTTTTATCTGCTGTGTTACTCTTTCCAGTGCTTCTAAACCCATTTATCTTTACCTCCATATCATCTTCTGGATACCCTTCTCTTTTCCAGTTTTTCAGTATTCCATTAATGTAAGTCATATTAGCTTTATTAACCTCTAAAGCTTTATTAATAGCCATTTTCACATTTTTATATCCATGCATTTCAACAGCCAGTTTAAGAAGTCCTATATTAAGCCCTCCTAAAATTCCTGTTATATTTTCATAATGCTTTAAAAGGTCAGTTGCATTTTGATTATTGCTGTTATCATTTTCAAAATCACAAGCTTTATTTTTTTCAGGGACCTTGTCATTTTTAAAATCTTCTTTGCTTTCATCAGTACTAAAATTACTAGAAATTGCGACCTCTTTATTTCCACTTGTTTCCTTAGCCTTTGATAAATCACTTAAACTATTATCATCTTCATGAGTATTTTTAATATCACTCTTACTCTCTTTCTTTTTCTCCTTCTTAGTCTTATTCTCTTTCTTATTCTGTTCCATTACAGTAACGTTACAATAAGAACTATCACCATTACATGTAACGCTACTCTTATCATTTGTTTTGTTACAAGTAATATTTTCGGTAACATTACTTGTATTTGAATCTTCTTGAATATCTGCATTATTAATTTTTTCACTGCTATTTTCTGTATTCTCTTCAATTATTACTGATACATCATTATTAATTTCATTTTCTTTATTCTTTTCATTAAGTTCTTTCTTTTTAGCTCTACACTTTGCAACTCGATTATTACTTAATTGTCTAGCTCTCTCCATTCCCTCAACATTTTGATGTTTCTCCCAGTTTTTAATTCTAAAAGCCTTATCCTCTGTGAGTTCTATCATTTCTAATTTTCTTAGCATTTTATAAGCTGCTTTTATTTCATCTACACTTCTGTTAAATTCTATAGCCAAAGTCTTAATTGTATATGGCATATTATCTGTAATGTATAAATATCCTCCACGATTAATTTTTCCAGCTAAAACAAGAGATCTTGTCCAAACATAATGATATAAATCCCTATTTTCCATATCATCCAATATCTTAAGTTTAGTATCGTCATACATACCAACCTCAAATTTTACCCATTTAACATCCCCCATAATTGCTCCACTCCCACATATAGAATATTTCAAACTGTTTAAGACCCTTAAAAGATGGAGTGACCCCTATTAATTCACATGTAAATACATAGTATCTAAGAACCTTAAAATTCATTATTATTATCCTCATTAATAAAAAATAAATTATTTTTATAAAATATATCCAATAAATATTCCTTGGTAACTTGTAACTTTTTTCATTTACTTAATCAAAATTCCTTTATGCTCTTCTGTCTTTTTCCCTTTCTCCCAGTCATAATAAATACACTCTTCAACTTGCTTTACCGGAAAACATTCCCCTAACATTTCAGTACAAACCTTTGTATTCCTTGGATAGTTTTCTAGTATTTCAATTAAATCATTAGCTGTTAATCCTTCAAATTTTCTTATCATTTAAAACCCCTTCTTTCTATAAAACTTCTCCAATATGATCTTCCAAAAATTCATCTAATTTTGAAAGTATTATTCTAATATCTCTGCCTATTTTAATTACTGGCGCTCCTTCTATATGAGTTATTCTTCTTGCTTTTGCCTCTGAAACATCTAGTATTTTTGCTAATTCTTTAGTATTTATTGTTTTCTTTTTGATCTTTTCTCTATACTCCTCAATATCCATTGCTACCCCTCCAGCTAATATATTAAGTAATTATTTCTCGTTAAGTTATGTGATTACAATGCTACCATTTTAAATACATAAAAATATTAACTATCAATCAGATCAACTTAATTTTTACTTCCGTTAATAGAATACTTTAGTACTTTTATAATGTTATTCTTCGTCTAACAATATATCCTTGACATCAACATTTAAAGCTTTAGCTATTAGGCCGATGCTTTTAAGTGATGGCGTGGTACATCCCCCATTAATAATTTTTGAAACTGTAGCTCTTCCAAGTCCAGTTTTTTCAACCAGCTCATTAACTGATAAGCATTCATTTGCCTGAGCAATTTTTATTTTGTTTACATCTACATTCATTTTTCCACCCCTTCACACATTTGTATGAATTTTCCATATTTAAATTATATGTATTCATTTGTATGAAGTCAACATAATTTTAAATATATTTACATTTTATTGTTTACATTTGTATGAAATATTTGTAAAATATTTCTGAGGAGTGATAATTATGACCCTAGGAGAAAAAATTAAATTACATAGAACTAAACTGAATTTATCTCAAGAAGAATTGGCTAATAAATGTGAATTATCTAGAAATGCCATTTATAATTATGAAAATGGCAAAAGAACTCCAACAATATCAACTTTAGAAATAATAGCACATAATTTAAATTTATATATTTCTGATTTATTAGAAGATAGTGATAATACACATTATTCAAATAAATTAGGAATTTTAAATGCTATAGACAAAGATGTTGAAAATAATATTTTGGCTGTTGAAGAAAAGCGTGTTTTTTTTGAACAAGAAATGGATGAACTAGATAAAAAATATTTTTTTGATTTGTTTAATAGAAAAACATCTAGAATGAGTCCTCATGAATATTTTAAATTTATTTTGTCTATATGTCCTTTCAGTGAATCAGATCATATTAGTGAAGAGGATATGGAAGAGCTATCAGTTTTATTTTATAGACTTGTAACATTAAAAGCATATGAAAGAGATTCTCTTAATGAAATGGAAAAAATGATTCCTGGCCAATCAAAAAAATATGAAAAGAATAGATTTGTAACAACATGCACAAAATAGCATTATAGGATTTTAGTTTCAAAAGCTATCATCCTAATTTTTATTTAATTTTTATTTTCAAGTAGGTGAAAAAACTATGGCAAAAAGATCAAATGGAGATGGTTCTTCAGGATGGGTAACTAAAAACGGTAGAAAGTATTGGAGTATAGCTGTATCTGTAGGATATGATCCTTTAACAGGAAAATTAAAGAGAAAATATATATATGGTAAAACTCAAAAAGAAGCTAAGGCCAAGTTAAAAGAATTTGAAGAAAATTACGTGGAAAATAGTGATAATTCAACTTTAGGAAACTTTTATTATGATTGGTTATGGAATATTAAAAGACCATCGTTAAAGGATTCGACTTTTGAAAAATGGGAAGGCATTTATAGAAACTATATAAAGCCTAATAAAGGCCTTAATGATGCTAAGTTAACTGATATAGATACTTTAGCTTTACAAAAAATTACTACCGCACTATTAAAAAAACATACTTTATCACAAGTTAAAACAATGAATAGCTGTTTAGGTAATTGTTTCAGATATGCAAAATCTATTAATAAAATCAAATATAATCCTGTAGAGGGACTGATATACCCTAAAAACCATAATGTTGTCGAAGAAAAAGAAAATTATATTTCAGAAGATGACCAAAAGCGCTTTATATCTGCTCTTGAAGGCGATCCACTTGAAGGAATAATATTAATGGGCTTAATGTGTGGAGTTAGACTTGGAGAAGCTATGGCATTACAAGTAAAAGACTTTGACTTCAATCATATGAACGTTAAAATAAAAAAGTCTGTGAAATATGTTTGGACTGGTGAAAGGGATAAAGAAGGCAAAAAAATCTATGCAAATAAGGTTACTATTCCAAAGACCAGAACTAGTATAAGAGAAGTACCTCTTCCAGGTATGCTCAAACCTATAATTAAAGGGCTTATAAAAAAGAACATGGAGCACAAATTAAAATATGGTGAATTATATATAGATAATAGTCTTATCTTCTGTAAAGAAAATGGTGATTATATAGATAACAAAAAGCCTAATAGGCATTTAAAAATTGCATTAAAGAAGGCTGGCATTAAGTCAGATATACACTATCATAGTCTAAGACATATCTTTATAACAAATTGCTTAAGCAGGGACATTAATCCAAGAACTGTTATGGATTGGGTAGGCCATACTGATATAAAGATGACTATGCTAGTTTATGCTGAAATTAATAAAGATAAGAATAAGAAGGAATATGAGAAGATTAATTGTATGTTTGATTAAAGCTAGGCCAATGGCCTAGCTTATTTAAATTTAATAGATTTTTATATCAATCTTAAAATTACATCTTATCTATTCTTTCATCTTGTTATTTATTTTAGCCCAATGCTTTTTTACTTGATTGTGAATTTCATTTTTTAAAATATTACTTTCATTAAATATTTCTTCCGATCGTCTTGCATATGTAATAAAATTTCCATATTCTTTACTATACTTATAATCACCTAAATGAGTATATAGTTTATATAATTTTCTTTTTAAAGTAAATTCGTATTTACTGCCGTTATATTTCTTAACAGTTCTTGCTTTCTTATAAGCTCTACAATAATATTTAAATAAGCTTTTCTCTCTTATTTTCACTACTTGTCCATCAAAACTAAACCCTAGATAATTTAATATATTTTTATTGGTATTTAGATTAATAAGCTTATCATTTCCCTGACTATCATATATAAATTGCTCTGTTTTACTTGGATTTAAATCTAATCTTGGTATACTTTTAGCAATTCTATTTATCTCATTAATGTATTCATTGTATTTTTTACTTGTAATCTCTGAATCTTGAATTGGAATAACTATAATTAGATCATCGCAATATCTTCTATACAAGCCTCTTTTACTTGTTACATAATCATTAACTTGCTTATCAAAATCTAGCATATAAACATTAGAATAAATTGAACTTATAGCAGATCCTTGAGGTATTCCATAATTATTTTTATTCTTTTTTAGATATAGTTTTTTAAATTTTCTAAATTCTTCAGTTGTAAAATATTTAGGGTCTTTTATCATTTCTTTTATTTTTTTATTTTTGTCTTTTTCAATATCATCTCGCTCTATATATGTATATTGTGTTATATTTTTATAAATGCAGAAATGCTCTATTGGTAATCTTTTAACATCCAATACTTGCATTAATTTTTCCTTAAGATAGTTATGATCTAAGTTATCAAAAAAACCTGAAAAATCACCAACAAATATAAATGCACTTTTGCATTTACATATTAATTCTAACGCTTCCTTTGAAAAATGTATATTGCATCTGCCCTTAAGGTTATTTCTATATGCAGTGGCTACTTTATTAATACCTCTATTAATAGAAATTTTGTCATAGCATTCGTTAAGTATTTGTCCATAATATTGGTAAATAAATCTATCAATATGTGATGAATAAAAAATATCTCGTTTCTTTTCTCGTTTTTCCTTTATTCCAGTATCTTTATCATAAACATATTTGTTAAATATAATTTCATAATGTATAAACGGATAAAATCCATGTTTTTGTATCCAGTTAGTATTTTTAATCATATTTTCATATTTTACATAATCTTTTTTAATATCCAAATGAGTATAATACTTGTTTTTAAAAACAACATTTCTATTCATCCCTTTACCTCCAAAAGAGCTTATTAGCCATACGACCGGTAGATATCAAAAGCTAATAAGCATTTTAGAAACTTATCAATACGTATATCAGATTCCTCCATATATGTATTAATCTCTACCATCCCTCCACGATACTTATTGGTATATGATTATATTATTAATAGCTCTACAGGCATATTAATCGGAG
>NZ_AUUU01000147.1 GCF_002760435.1 Clostridium sp. LS | reverse complement strand
TTCTTACAACTACTGTTGTAATTTGTTTTTATTTTTCGTCACCCTCAAGCGACTTTTTTAGTATATCACTTGCTTTCGACATTGTCAATAACTTTTTTTAAATCTTTTTTATCATATTTCTTAAAAACACTTTATCAATTTCCTCAAAAGTTATATGTCGTTTAGCGACGTTTTTTATCTTATCATGTTATATATATTATGTCAACCCTTTGTTTATTAATATATTAAAATTTATTACTCCTAATAGCATTTCAAGTTGCAAGATACACTTAAATTATATAAATGATTTCTAAAATATTGTATTTAAAATATCAGATTATTTTTTATCTATTCTATAATAATTTTCAGTAAATTATATATGTTATAAGAAATAATTTAAATAGATACCTGTTACTTTATTGTACCTTTACTTTTTATAATAGAGCTATTAGCACATATAAAAAAGACATTGAAATACTCTGCTTACTTTTTCAGTTATTACACCATAACTAATGTTTAAAAAATTATCATTATAATGTAACAACTTAAAGTTAATGATATACAAAGTCTAATTTTCAATGCCTTTTAACTATTATCAGTTTTCTTTTATCTTAAATTAACATTATCTTTTTTTCTTTATAACTAAAGGATACATAACAGATCCAATAAGGGTTTCGCCCTTCCCAATTTCACTATTTTTATCTGCAATTACATTATCTAATACTGCATCATCTCCAATAACAGTATTTTGCATTATAATGCAATCCTTTAGTTTAGTATTCTTACCTATATATACTCTTCTGCTTATTATGCAATTTTCAACTGTCCCTTCAATACGGCAGCCATTAGCAATAATAGAATTTATAACATTACTCTTTTCTGCATAATGTGTTGGGGCCTCGTCTTTGGTTTTCGTATAAATTGGTCTCTCTTCATTAAAAATTTCTTTATTAATTTTTCTATTCAAAAGTCCCACATTACTATCATATAGCGCCTTAATTGAATTTATACAATCTAAATGTCCTGTAAATTCATATGCTCCAACTGTTAATGTATTTAAGTTATTGTGAATATATTCTTTAACTTTTCTATGCATTCCACTACTTATACATTCATTTACAATATTTATAAACAGTTCAGTCTTAAGTATATACATCTCCATATTAATATTAGCCTTTGGACTTTTTCCTATATTTTCTCCTACACTAATTACGGTTCCCGAATCATCAAAATTTACTACTCCACAATCAATGAAAGCTTCATCTGCATTGTTTACCTTCTTATATACCATTGTAATATCTTTTCCAGTACTCTTATGGTATTCTAATACTTCATTGTAATCTATATTGCAAATCATATAGCTTGGTGCTAATAATACATATTCTCTCCTACTATGCGTTAAAAATTGTACATTTTCAGCAAAATTATGAACATCGTCATAAACAGGTTCTTCATAACCAAAATTAAAAACTTTTAATCCGTCTTTTTTTCTATTCAAATCCCATGGTCTACCATTAGTTAAATGGTCTATTAATGATCTTGATTTATTTTTTGTAAAAATACCTATACAATTAATTCCTGAGTTTGTCATATTTGATAGTACAAAGTCTATAACCCTATATCTTGCTGCAATTGGAACTGAAGCAAGAGATCTATTGACAACTAATTCTCCCATTCTATTCTCATTTTCATCTAAGTTAATTATACCAATGCAATTTTTCATTTCTTTCTCCCCCTTAGTGATCTTCTAAACAGCTTTGTTGTTTTCAATAACTGTACCCATTTTTACTTCTTCTTTTGCTGCTACAATAGCTATTTCATCACCTAAAGAAATCTTACAATCCTTTCTAACAATAGCTCCATTTCCAACAATCGCTTTTTCAATGACTACATTATCTCCTATTTTTGCATCTGTCATAATAATTGAATCACGAATAACTGAATTTTTACCTATCTGAACCCCTTGGAATATTATAGAATTCTCAACTTGCCCATTAACAACACAACCTTCAACAACAAGTGAATTTGATACTTTCGCATTTTCACCTATATATTGTGCTGGTCTTACTGGGTTAACTGAATAGATTTTCCACTCTTCATCATGTAAATCAAGTTCATTATCATCCTTAATTAAATCCATATTTGCTTCCCATAAACTATCTATAGTACCAACATCTTTCCAGTATCCTTTAAAAGGGTAAGCTACCATTTTGCTTCCATCTCCAAGCATGCTAGGAATTATGTTCATTCCAAAATCATTTTTTGAAGTTTTATCTGCTTCATCTTCTTTTAAATATTTCTTAAGAGTCTTCCAGTTAAATATATAAATTCCCATGGATGCTAAATTATTTTTTGGATTTTTTGGTTTCTCCTCAAATTCATATATTGATAAATCTTCTCTAGTGTTCATTATTCCAAAACGAGATGCTTCGTCCATTGGAACTTCAATTACTGCTATGGTAGCATCCGCTCCTTTTTCTTTATGGAAATCTAACATTTTAGTATAATCCATTTTATAAATATGATCTCCAGATAAAATCAAAATATATTCAGGATCATATCTATCAACAAATTCTATATTTTGATAAATTGCATTTGCAGTTCCCTTATACCATTCTCCACCTTTTTCTTCTTGATATGGTGGCAATACGTGCACCCCTCCGTGAGCTCTATCTAAATCCCACGCTTCGCCTATTCCAATATGTGCATTTAGTTCTAATGGCTTATATTGAGTTAATACCCCTACTGTATATATTCCCGAATTTGAACAATTACTTAACGGAAAATCTATAATCCTATATTTTCCACCGAATGGTACTGCTGGCTTCGCTAATTTCTTTGTTAATACACCTAACCTCGATCCTTGTCCACCAGCTAGTATCATTGCTACAATTTCATTTTTACCCATAATATTATCTCCTCTCATATGTTTTTGTTCTCATTAGATAAAATTTTATATTTTATGCTTTTATATTTAATAATATGCTTAACATATTGTATTATACCAATAAGTTTATAGCCTATTATATTATCAATAATTCATACCACCATAATCCATTATTTGAGATACAGTATATTATATATCTTTTTTACATGTTTTTCCATAAATTTATACTGAAATTATTCGCCAATTTTCTATTATCTACATAATATTTGCGCAAACTAAATTTTACGTAATATCTTGAAATTACGCGGAAAAATAGCTATTACTGCATTTTCACCTACAAATTTATATTTTTCACTAGCGTCTAATAAATTTACATAAGATCCATTTAAGTTAATATCTTTAATTAATTTTTGTTCATTTGAAACATTAACTACGACTAATATTTTCTCATTTTCATAATTTCTTTCAAATGCTAATGCATCTAGATCTGTTTCATAGATGACTAAGTCCCCTTTTTTTAGACTATCTTCACTATTTCGTATATTTATTAACTTTTGATAAAAATCAACAAGTTGCTTATTTTCTCTCCCCCATGGATAACTTCTTCTATTATCGGGCTCTCTCCCACCTATCAAACCAGCTTCATCTCCATAATAAATAAGCGGTACACCAGGTAAAGTAAACTGAATTGTTGTAAGTACTTTTAATAATTCAATATTTCCATCTAAAACTGTTAAAATTCTTTCAGTATCATTTGTTCCCACAACATTCATATTTCCGAAAAAGCTTTCTCTAGGGTAATTTTCATATAAAGACATAATTCTTTGTCTGAATCTATCTGATTTTATATAACCTTTAGTAAAGTTAATTAAGCTTTCCCTTAAAGGATAGTTAGTTACTGCATGTACTTCTCTGCCTTGCAAATATTTTCTTCTTTTAGAGTAACTAATTTTGTTAGATGCATCTTCCCAAATGTCTCCAAGAAGTACAGCCTCTTTATTAATTTCCCCAATCCTTTTTCTAATCAGTTCAATAAATTCATCCGGCAATTCATCAATTACATCTAATTTCCACCCACTTGCACCTAATTCTATCCATCTTTGCATAATAGCATCTTCATTTTGTATAATATAGTCAATATATCCCTTTTGCATGGAATTAATATTAGGCCTTTCACTTATTCCCCACCATGACTCATAATTAGATGGATATTTAATAAACTTATACCAATCATAATATTTTGAATTAGGAGAATTGTATGCCCCAACAGCATCAAAACTTCCTAGTTTATTAAAATATTTACTATCAGAACTAGTATAACTTAATACTACATCCAGAATAATCCTAATTCCCTTTCTTTTTGCTGCTTCACATAACTCTTTAAATTCATCATTCGTGCCAAACATCTCATCTACAACTTCGTAATCTCCGGTATCATATTTATGGCAGCTAGGAGATTTAAATATGGGGCTTAACTGTATTATACTTGCACCTAAAGATTTTATATAATCCAGTTTCTTTATAATACCTTTTAGATTTCCTCCATAAAAGTCCCACCTAACAACTCTTCCAAAGTTATCTTTAATATACATAGGACTATCATTCCACGTTCCATAAATAAACGAGTTTTCTTTCGGAGTATTTATCTTATTATTATTATTTCCGTTATAGAATCTATCTATAAGAATTTGATATATTACTCCCTCTTTATACCAATTAGGCATATAAGACTTTTCATACACAGTTATTTGATACGGTACAGGATTGTAGGTATATATTTGGCCAATTCCTCCCAAACGTTCGTCATTGTTTCCATAATATAACCTATCATACCCATCAATTAGAATGAAATAATATTCTAATATTCCCAAAGCATCAGATGTATCAATTTCTACTGAATATCTAAATTCGCCATTATTTAGATATTCCTTTTGCATACCCATATTTAACCTAGTGCCATCAAACTGTACCAATTCTATAGCTACTACTATTTCCTTATCAATATTAATTGATAGTTTAACTTTTTGGCCAACCTCTACAGCTCCGAAAGGCTTCCTAAATTTTATGCTTTGCGAGTCATGTAATACCTGCATACCGTTCATTTGATTTACCCTCCTAAAGATTCTTATAAATTACCTCAGATCCCCAAATCCCTGTTGCGTATTCTTCTATTGTTCTGTCAGATGAGAATATTCCTGAATGTGCTATATTAATTCCACACATTCTTTGCCATTTATGAGCATCTCTATAAAGAGTATCAATTTTATCTTGAGCCTTTAGATATGAATCAAAATCTTGCAAAACAAAAAATTCATCATTGTAATTTATCAGATTTTCATAAATTCTTCTGAACTTTTCCTTATCGTTATGATACTTTCCATTTACTAAATCATCAATTACTCTCTTTACTCTTACATCACTATTATAAATATCAATGGATTTATATCCTCCATTTTGATAATAGTTAAGCACCTCGTCCGCAGTTAAGCCAAAAATTACTATATTGTCATCTGTTACTTCATCTCTTATTTCTATATTTGCCCCATCTAATGTTGCTACCGTAATAGCTCCATTCATCATAAATTTCATATTTGATGTTCCTGATGCTTCTTTTGTAGTTGTAGAAATTTGTTCACTTACATCTGTTCCTGGAATTATTTGTTCCGCTAGCGAAACTCTGTAATTCTGGATGAATACCACTTTCATTTTTGCATTCACTCTAGGATCATTATTTACTTTATTAGCAACACAATTAATTAGTTCAATAGTGTTCTTCGCCAAATAATACCCGGGTGCGGCCTTACCACCAAATATATATGTTCTTGGAACTATATCGTAATTAGGATTATCAACTAATTTATTGTATAAATCCATTATCCTTAAACAATTAAGCATCTGTCTCTTATAAGCATGTATTCTTTTAACCTGAACATCAAATATAGAATTAGGATCTATATTTATATTATCGTTTTTTAATATTAAATTTGCTAGCTTTTCTTTGTTAAATTTTTTTATTTTTCCCAATTGTTCTAGAACAACTTCGTCGTATAAGTGTCTTTCAAAGTTTTTTAAGTCGAGTGGGTGTTTTATAAAACTATCACCAATAGTGTCTTCGATTAGTTTTGTAAGCTCCGGATTACTTTTCAAAAGCCATCTTCTATGAGTAATTCCATTTGTCTTGTTATTAAACTTATTTGGATATAAATAATAGAAGTCTATCATCTCTTTTTTCTTTAATATCTCAGTATGAAGCTTTGCTACTCCATTTACACTGTGGCTTCCCACAATTGCCAAATGTGCCATCTTAACTTCATCATCTGCTATTATAGCCATTCTTCTAATTTTATCTGAATTTCCCGGGTACTTTACCAACAATTCTGCACAATATCTGCGATTTATTTCTTCGACAATCATATATATTCTTGGAAGTAATTTTCTAAACATATCAACTGGCCATTTTTCTAAAGCTTCTGCAAGTATTGTATGATTAGTGTATGATACTGTATTAGTAGTTATCCTCCATGCTGTATCCCATTCTAATCCCTCTTCATCTACTAATATTCTCATAAGTTCTGGTATTGCAAGAGTCGGATGAGTATCATTTATATGAATTGCTACTTTTTCGTCTAAAAGCTGTATATCCTTTCCGTGCTTTTTAAAGTGTCTGATTATACTTTGAATTCCTGCTGAAACAAAGAAATATTGTTGCTTTAATCTAAGCATTTTTCCTTCATAAAACGAATCTTCTGGATATAAAACTTGCGAAATTGATTCAACAGAATTTTTATACTTAATTGCTTGAAGAAAATCACCTCTGCTAAATGAAGAAAAATCGAACTCATTTGAAACAGCTTCTGCACTCCATAATCTAAGAGTATTTACTATCTCATTTTTATATCCCACGATAGGTGTATCATATGGTACTGCTAGGACTGGTTCAAAGTTTACGTGCGTAAAATTTAATCGTCCATTTACTTCACTTACTCTTATTTCTCCACCAAATTTAACAATTTCAGCCTTTTCAGCTTTTCTCTTCTCCCAAACATTTCCTTCCCTTAACCAATCGTCAGATACTTCAACTTGTTTCCCATCAATAATTTTTTGTTCAAAAAACCCATACTTATATCTAATCCCGCAACCATTTCCAGGAATATTTAAAGATGCCATGGAATCTAAAAAACAAGCTGCAAGTCTTCCAAGACCACCATTTCCTAAACCCTGGTCTTGCTCTAAATTCTCTAACTCCTCTAAATCTATATTTAATTCCGATAAAGCTTCCTTACATATATCTCTTATACCTATATTTAATAAAGCATCTCCAAGAAGCCTTCCTAACAAGAATTCCATCGAAAAATAATAAACCTGTTTTTCTCCAGTCTTATTATACTTTTTATTAGTTTTAAGCCAGGTCCTTGTAACATAATCTCTTACTAAACTTCCTAAAGAATCATATTTTTGCTGATTAGTCCCTTCTTTTAACTCAATACCATGCATCTCTAAAAACTTATTAACATAAGCTTTTTTAAATGCTTTTTTATCCATTTCGAGCATTCATGCACCCCCTGATCAAAGTATTTCAATCTTGACCTGTTAATTCTCTATATAAGTTTAAGTATACCTCTGCGGACTTATTCCAGCTATTATCAGAATTCATAGCATTTTTAATTAGATTATTCCACTTCTTTTTATCTCTATATATCCATAAAGCATATTGAATGATATTATATAATTCATCTGCATTATAATTTGCAAAACCAAATCCATTACCTTCACCAGTATACTCATTATATGCCATTACCGTGTCTTTTAATCCTCCAGTTTCTCTAACTATAGGAATAGAACCATATCTAAGTGCTATTAATTGTCCTAGTCCACACGGTTCGAAAAGCGAGGGCATTAAAAACATATCACATGCTGCATAAATCTTATTTGCTAATCCATTATCAAATCTTATATTGGTCGACACTTTGTTCCCATACCTATAATCTAGCCATTTAAAGTGATCTTCATAATGTTTATCACCTGTTCCTAATACAACTAATTGAACATTTTGTTGTAATAGTCTATCAGATATATTTACCAGCAAATCCATACCCTTTTGTTGTGTTAATCTAGTCACAAGTGCTAACATCGGAATATTTTCATCAACAGCTAATCCTAATTCTCTCTGTAGTTCAGTCTTATTTATTACTTTATCCTTAATTGAATTTATATCATAATTCTTTTTGATAAATTTATCTGTTTTTGGATTAAATTCATCATAATCTATACCATTAGTTATTCCTCTTAGAGCATAAGATCTATCTCTTAATACACCATCTAACCTCTGACCATACTCAGGGGTTTGTATTTCGTATGCATAAGTATTACTAACGGTTGTAATTATATCTGAGTAGTATAACCCACCTTTCATATAACTTACGCCTTCGTCAAATTTTAGACATGTATTATCATAAAGTTCCATATCATATCCAAATAATTCTGGTAATATTTGAGGATCGAAAACACCTTGAAATGCTATATTATGAATTGAATATACACATTTCATTCTCCAATAAAACATATCATTTCGTTTATATTCAAATTTCAGCAATACAGGAAGCATTCCTGTTTGCCAATCATTACAATGAATTAGATCCGGTTGCCAGTCGATTTGTCTTAACATATCAAGTACAGCCCTATCGAAGAATGCAAACCTTTCAGCATCATCATAAAAACCATATATTCCGTCTCTATTAAAATATCTTTCATTATCTAAAACATAATATGTTACTCCATTATAAAAGCATTCCCATACTCCACAAAATTCTTCTCTCCATCCAACTCTTACATTAAACCATTTAACAAATCTTAGTTTATCTCTTACTTCCCAACTTATTTCTTTATATTTTGGTATAACGACTCTCACATCTGCATTTTTTTGTGCAAGTGCTTTTGGTAATGCTCCCGCAACATCTCCAAGCCCTCCTGTTTTAATAAATGGACTTGCTTCAGATGCCACAAATAAAACTCTCATTCTTTATCCCCCTTAACGTCAAAACAACTTTTTAATCTTCTTAATTATTAAATAATAATTAAGAAGATATTATATTACTTTTATTTTATAACCTCATTGACTTCACCATTTGATAATTCATTAGCAATCCCAATTTCTTGTCCTCTATTGATTTCTTTTAACTTTAATACCAACGTTGCCATCGGTGGTACTTTTATTTTTAATGAATATGGCTGATTATGGAATGGTGCTTTCTCTGCTATTAATGGTTCACCCATAATTTGTCCTGATCCACCGTACTTGCTATCATCAGTATTAAATAATTCCTCATATTCTCCTAAAATTGGAACACCAATTTGATAATCATAATATACTGTCGAAGTAAAGTTAATCACGAAAACTAAAGTGTCTTCGTCATTTCGGCTTCTCCTAGCAAAAATTAATATACTTTGCTCATTATTATCTGCTTCTATCCAATTAAAGCCTCTATAATCATGGTCAAGCTCCCAAAAAGCTTTATTATTAATGTATAAATTATTTAAATCCCTAAAAAATAATTGTGTTTTCTTACTCATTTCAACATCATCAATTAGACTCCATTCTAATTGTGAATATTCTCTCCATTCAATTGTTTGAGCAAATTCACATCCCATGAATAATAATTTCTTTCCTGGGTGCCCCATCATATAGCCAACAAATGCTCTTAGACCTGCAAACTTATTCCATTCATCTCCCCACATCTTATCTACCAATGACTTTTTGCCGTGAACAACTTCATCGTGTGAAAGAGGTAATAAATAATTTTCAGCGTAATTATACATCATAGCAAATGTTATATTTTTATGATTATGCTTTCTATATTTCGGATCTATTTGGACATATTCTAATGTATCATTCATCCATCCCATGTTCCATTTTAAATTAAACCCTAACCCATCATGAACAGGCGGCTTAGTTATATTTGGCCATGCTGTTGATTCTTCTGCAATCATAAGTGCTGTTGAATATTCTTCGAAAACAGCTTTATTCAATTCTTTCAAGAAGTCAATTGCTTCTAAATTTCCATTTCCACCATATTTATTAGGAACCCATTCTCCATGTGATCTGCTATAGTCTAAATATAATATACTCGATACAGCATCTACTCTGAGTCCATCTATATGAAATTCTCTATACCAATATAATGCATTAGATATCAAATAACTTTTTACTTCTGGTCTTCCTAAGTCAAAGTTGCAAGTTCCCCAGCCCTTATTTTCAGCTCTCCATTCATCTTGATATTCGTAAGTTGGTGTTCCATCAAATTTATACAATCCATGAGCATCCTTACAGAAATGCCCTGGTACCCAATCCATTATTACTCCTATATTATATTCATGTAATTTATTTATTAATTTTTTAAGCCCTTCAAGATCTCCGTATCTGCTTGTTGGTGAAAAATATCCAGTACCTTGATATCCCCAAGATGCATCCAATGGATGTTCAACAAGTGGCATTATTTCTACATGTGTATATCCCATATCTTTTAAATAGTTAGGTAATTCTTCTCCTATTTCTTCATATGTTAAAAATCCACCATCCTTATTTCTTTTCCAAGAACCCAAGTGTATTTCATATACATTTAAAGGTTGTTCTAATACATTAATTCTATTTCTTTTTTCTATCCATTTCTGATCAGTCCATGTAAATTCTTTAGGTGCATATATTACAGATGCATTATTAGGCCTTAACTCAGTCTTTATTGCATATGGATCTGATTTGTATTCTCCTTGCTGACCATTTGGCTCTATTATACAATACTTATATCTGTCACCAACCTTAGGTTCTGTAAAAAATCCCTTCCACAAACCATTTTCAGTTATTTTTTCAAGTTTATACTCATCCCTTACCTCAAAGTTATTAAAATCACCAACTACATATACACCTTTAGCATTAGGTGCCCATGTCGCAAATTGCACACCTTTTTTTCTTTTTTCGGTCTTAACATGTGCTCCCAAGATATTGTAAGCTTCGTAGTTTTTACCTTGATGAAATAAATACGTATTGAAATTCGTTATTTCAGTTTTATCCACTTTCTCTACAACCTTTTTCACTGTATTTTTTATTTGTTCTGCTTTAGTTTGTATTTTTTCTACCTTTGGGCTAGTAGCTTTGCTTTGAACTTCACTAGTTTTTTTGGGAGTTGCTTTTCTTGTAGTTTTTGTTTTAACTACAGCTTCTGCTTGGCTTTGATTGGTTTCATCTTCTTTAGCAATAATCTTTGATTTTGTCGATGTTTTTGCTGCAGTTGTTGATTTTGATGCTGTAGTTTTCTTTTGCTTTTCTATCTCATTCTCTTTAGCTGATACCTCTGTTTCTTTACTATTAAAAAGCGTTTCTTGTATATTATTTAAATTTTTTTCTTCTGTTGTTAAATCTATTTCTTTACTTATTTTTGGCTTTGTTGTTACCGTTCTAGTTTCTCCACCTCTTCTTGCGCTAGTCTTCTTTGCAGTTTCTTTTGGTTTTTCCTTAACTTCTGCATCTTTTGCAATAATATCCTTTTCTTTAATTTCTGATATTATTTCGTTAGACTCTGCTTTCACTATTTCCTTAGAAGCAACTTTCTTTTGCGTATTACTTCTGCTTCTTGTTGTTCTTTCTTTTTTAACAGCTGGTGATTGTTCTCTAGTAACTGTTTCTTTGTCCTGACCTGCCAATTTAACTGTATTTTGTTCTAGGCTTACATTCTCTCTATTGTTAGTTTTACTGCTTTTTGTCTTATCTTGCATTAAACTATACCCCCATCCATATTTCTCTTTCCCTCTCATAATTATAAGTTTGTATACTTATGCTTTACTTTTATTATTATATATATATATTACCAAAGTTTGTAGCACATTTCACTTATTTTTCTATATTTTTCATAAAATTTATTAGCTTATTTGCTTATTGGCAAATAATTATGTATATTTATTCATATTTATTGAATTATTTTCCACAGTTGTTATCATCTAACCGCTTATTCAAAAAAATCCTTGACAAAGAATTAATGATTACTTAATTGTTTACAAAATTAAAAAAAGAGATAATTCTTATAAAATTATCTCTTTAATATTCATAATCATCAAGTTATATTTAGGTAAAATATTTTTCTTACTTAAGTTATATCTTAATTTTCTTCTTAATTAATTTAGTTTATTTTTCTCCACTAACTTTAATTTCGAAAGATTATTCCTATAAGCTAAAAAAGATAGCCAAAATGACTATCCTTTATAATTACCTCGCAACGTCCTACTCTGCCACACAGTCTCCCATGCAG
>NZ_AUUU01000146.1 GCF_002760435.1 Clostridium sp. LS | reverse complement strand
TGAAGTTAGAACTAAGTCTAAATTTAAGCCAATTGAAGTAAGAAACAGCTTTTAAAATGCTTACAAAGTTGGTATAAATAAACTCCAATACGTTTATTAATTAATACAAAATTTTGAAATAGAAAAATAATTTTTTTATTTATCTAATTTTTAATTTTCAAGTTATACTATATAAAAATAAAGGAGTTGAATTATATGAATGTGATAGAACAATATTGTTACAAGCATAATTCTTGCAATAATTGCAAGTACAATGTAATGGAGCAAATGGAACAATCTTTGATGTTCGAAATGAATGATATAAATAGAAGTACTCACTATCATTGGGAAGAGGGGGAGGAGTATGAAGAAATAAAAAAATCCCTAGAATACTACATGAATGTAGTAGAATGTTATTTAGAAGATGATGTGAGTGGGCATTATAATTACTGTAACAATTGTAAAAGTAAAGAGAGAGTAGAAAAATTTAGAGAATATTTTGATAAAATGATTAAGATAATTAATAGTCAACGATATTATTATGGAGAAAAACTGCAAAGAATTTATTTTCTACAAGATGATTATCACGAAGATTGTACTGGATTTTTTGCAGAAAGGGGTATTTTTTAAGAATATTATAAAAATTCGTAAATAAAAAAATTCAAAGTATTTATTAGTGTTTTATACAAAATAAATGTAATTTACATGAAATACATTATAATTTAAATTAAGAGTTTTCTTTATATAAATTTCAACAATATATTAAAACATAGTTAGTATTTTCTACATTAATAAATAAATGTAAAAATGCTTAAAATACTGGGCTAACTAATTATCTACTGTACTTTTGTTATCCATACGAAGAATTTGGTGATATGGATGAATGTTGCAATGGAAAATACAGTTCAGAACAAGGACATGCTAGAGAAATGTATTCAATGGTCAGAAAACATTCCAGATCAACTGCGTGTCAAGACTACCAAATAATTATTTATATATAAAATCATACCCAACAAAGAATGTAAACTTTTCTGCTGGGTTTATTTTATCACTTAAATTACTCTACCGCTACGCATCGATTCTTTGACGCTTACGTTGCATTAAAAGACAACGACTTGTATAATTTCATATTAAAGTTACCTTAAACTGAATATAATATGTTAAATTATTTGTTTGTATGAATACTTATGTGGTTATGCTTAGAGTTTTTAATATTTAAATTTAATTTTAACAGTTCTAAAAAATTTTGAATTACCATTCTTGCATTTAATCTGTGATTCTATAATCATATTTCAGCCCTTCCTTTGTGAAATTTGATTTAAGATGATAATATTGAGATACCAAATGATGATATTTCCAGATAAATTGGATGTCGAAAAATGACTTGTAATAACTAGGTGTAGATTTTCTAATTAGATATTTCAAGTAAATGATAAAACAAATATAAAAATGGAGGTGATTTATGAGTTGTATTATAAAGACATACATAGGTAATTATGAATTGTCTATGTTACTTAATGAAGTTAAGAAAGATATTATTTTATTGTAACGATTCTGATATTAATATTTTTTTAGTATATGACGAAACAAGAATAAAAAATATAGATGATTTAATATCTGAAATATCAGTGGAATGTCAATTAAAATATGGCATTATGATAAATATATATGATATGAGAATCAGTTATAATAATAAATACAAAAATATATCTCCTTTAATTATAAATGTAGAAAGAGAAGGTGTGGGAATTTAACATTGGTAAACAATAGTTATATATATTCCCATGTAAGGATTATTAGTTTTATAATATTTTTTGTTTGGCAAAATGTAACTATTTTCAATGTAAATTCAAAATAGCAGGTTTTGCTTTTTTGTTTGAATTTATTTTTGTAATTTAATTATAGATATTTGTGAATTTATACTCCAAATAAACTAATTAATAATGTTATAAGTATTATCTATTTTCTTATAAATGGATTATGTTTCTTAGGAAGTTTAGAAATTAGATTTTTATCCCAAAATATTTTAATATCAATATGTAATATTTTGCATATACAATAAAGTTCATAGTCATATAATTCTCGTGTTCCATTTTCAATTCTAGATATAGCAGATTGATCCATTTTTAATCCAAATAAATTAAGTTTACCTGCTAAAGTTTCTTGCGACATTCCAATTTTAATTCTAGAATTTTTGATAAAGTCACCAGAAATATTTTTTATATTATCCATATTTTTCAATATACCACCACCATTATGAGATATGAATATATTTTACAAGATTGAACAAGACTATATTATGTAGTAACTACATAACGAAAAAATTTTTATTTTATGGAGGTGATTTATTATGAATGTATTTGTACCTAAAGTTCAAGCAGTTGCAATGTTTAAGGAGATTGCATTGAATATAAAGAATCCTAGTGAAGTAGTTAGGGAAGGGATTAGTAATTGTTACGATGCAGATGCAAAAAATATTTGGATTATTATCAAAAGAGATTTGTCTGCAGATTTAGAAATTATAATACGTGACGATGGCAATGGTATGAGGATTGATGATATACATTCATTTTTTAATCTTGGTGACTCTAAAAAGGTATTACAAAATATTGGTGAAAAGGGATTGGGAACAAAAACATTCTTTAAAAGCAAAAAAATAGTTATTAATACTAAGTGCTGTGACGAATCTGGATATACAGCAACTATGGAAAATCCATGGCAGAATTTATTAGATGGAAAAGTACCACAATATAAAGTTTACGATAGAGATGACTTGGAAAATGGTACAGAAATTATTATTAGTGGTTATGTGGTTGATAATCCAGAGAAATATTTTAACTATTATAATTTGAAGGATTATATATTATGGTTTACGGCTGGAGGGAATTATAAAAATATTTTTGCAAACTACTTAATACTTCAGAATAAAGTGAAAGATATGAACAAATCACCTAAAATTCACATTAAGGATGAAATACTAGATAAGCAATGTCAAATGACAGGTGTACATCAATTTACCCCCCCTAATGAAAATCCAAGGGAAGATGTTAATAATAAAAAATATAAGAGGAGTGTAAATTATTGCAGGGCGTTTGGGCCTTTCCATAAGGAAACTACAATAAATGGCGAATATGTTTCATTACAAATGTATGGTACTATTTCAGGGGTAAATTGTAGAAAAAAGATATGTAAATTAAAGCAATCTGAAACTTATAAATCCAGATTTGGATTGTATCTTTGTAAAGATTTTATACCTTTTGAAAAAGCAAATTTTTTATTAGGAGATGAGCAATATTATCACTATCATCTGTTGGTTAATTCTCAGAATTTCGAGTTGACAGCAGACAGAAATAGCATTAGTAATATGGATGATATTAAGGTGAAATGGATTTTTAGTCAAATCCAAGAAATATTTAGAGAAAGCATCAAACCAATTGCAGAAAAGGAATACTTCAGTATGCGAAAAGAGGAAGAAGAAGCATTTGATGCAGAATGTAGAATCAGGGCAATGAATCAATACATAAAGAAAATAGACTTAGTAGATAATCTTTATATCAATGATATACCAATAAAAAAAGTACCACAAAGTGAGTATGAAGTTGCATTATTATTTGCTGCTATACTATCAAATGAAAATACAAAAATATTAATTGAGGATATAATGAATATAATTTCATATTCTGGTAGAATGACAACAGATACAATTTGCACAGATAGTGATAATAAAATTGCTTTAGTTGAAATAGAATATAAATTAAGTAATATTTTTAAACATAAACATCCGATAGAGACTTATGATTATGTTGTTTGTTGGAAAATTGATTTGGAACAAAATGTGATTAATCAGGTAAATAATGTAAAAACAATATTAGTTAGTGAAGGGGAGGAAAAATATATTGTAACTGAAAAAAATAAAAAAATGAAGGTAATTGAATTAAGTTCTATATTGAATAAACAATATAGAAGATAAAAATTATTAATAATTTAAATAACATAAAATTATAAATTTATGTTTATTTTATTGGAATGTTTAATTTATAATTTTTATATGAGAAAATTTTATGTATAAGTTACTTATTAGTTCTTATCAAAATATAGTATATATACTTTGATTTACAATACTATAAATTGAACATTACTATTATTTATTTGAATTCTGTAAAATGATCAATATGGAGAATTTAGAAATGTAAATGATATTTTTTATGATAACATGAATATAGATATAAATTTGAGTAGATTTAAAATATATATTTCTCAACTTTTAGAAAATGATGCTTTTAGTGAAGAAAAAAGATGAAATATTAGCATTATAAAGAGTTAAAAAAATATTGGGTCTATTATAACAACAAATCATGATACATTATATAGAAGAAAATTTTGAATTTATATTGGTTTAGTAGAGGGGATTTGATAAATTTTAGGGATAAAAAATCAACTGATTATAGAAGAGTGTTATGTGCAAATGATTAGATAAAGTATAAAAAGGAAAAGATTCACATGTTATATAACTATCTAATTTTAAATATATTGTATTAGATTGGTAGAAGATATTGGTACTATTTTGATTATTTATAACAATTGTTCATTGGACAAAAAATAAAAATAATCAATTTTTGATAATTGTGTTATAACGGACTTCATATGGCGAAGGTTTTATCCTTGAAAAATTAGAAGGAGATGGTATGGCCTTTATACATGCATGTGGAGCTATAGTTAAAAGAGACTTAATGCCTGGAGAAATGCTAAAAATAGATACTGGTTGTTTAGTAGCTATGACTAGAAATGTTCAATATGATATTCAGTTTGTAGGCGGAATTAAGAATACATTATTTGGCGGAGAAGGTGTTTTCTTTGCTACCGTAAGCGGACCAGGAACAGTATGGATTCAAAGCTTACCATTTAGCAGATTAGCAGAGCGTGTATTTGCAGCGGCACCAGGCGCTGGAGGACGTAATAAAGAAGAAGGCAGTGTCCTTGGTATGTTAGGTAATTTCTTAGATGGAGATAATTAATCTAAATTAGTCTCCATATAAATAAAAAAACTTAAATTATTGGAAACATAATAATTTAAGTTTTTTTATATATGTAAGTATTATGATGATTGCTTACTAATTAATATATCTTTTTCAAGGATATGGTTAAGGATCCAATTAAGAAGAAAATGCACTAAATCCTTAATATGAATATATTCATTTGTTGCAAGAGCAGTTAAGTTTGTTTCATTTATTTTTTGTATAAAATTATCATGCTCGCTTTTGTGTTCATTGTACATTGGATAGTGGACTTTTAACATATATGACTCTTCAGTGGAGAAATGAAACTTAGAATATTGAATTAAGTCGTTTACCAATAAAATCACATCGTCTGGCTTACTTAGATAGGAATCGTTTTTCATTAGATTTAAAGCAGAATTTCCTAGGTCAAAAAGATGTTTATGTTGATGGTCAATTAATTCTATGCCGACTGAATAGGAATCTTTCCATTCGAACATAATTAAATCCTCCTTAATATAATATTATAAGATAATTATAAGATACGAAGGTACATTTTTCTAGGAGAATTAAGGAAAAACACAACTTTTAACATAGTAAGTAGCAAATTAACAAAACAATAAAATACATTGAAATTTTTTATATAAGAAGAATATACTAAAATATTAATATAATCTTCTCATAAATAAAAAAGTGTTTAAATCTTTACTAATGATAATGATTATCATATAATAAGAAAGAGAGGTGAAATAGGATGGCAGATAAATCTAAGAAATTAATTAACAATAAATTATTAGGTTCAGATTTATTGAAATTTATTGGTCCTGGAATTTTAGTTACAGTCGGATTTATTGATCCAGGGAATTGGGTATCAAACATTGCAGCAGGATCTACTTTTGGCTATAATTTACTTTGGGTTGTCACATTATCAACAATAATGCTTATAATATTACAACACAATGCTGCTCATTTAGGAATAGTAACAGGGCTATGTATTTCGGAAGCAATTAATAAGTATGTAAATAGAGGCGTTGGAAGAATAATCACGATTACAGCAATGTTAGCATCTGTAAGTACGTCAATGGCAGAAATTTTGGGAGCAGCTATAGCTTTAAAAATGCTATTTAATCTGCCTTTGAAATTAGGAGCTTTAATTTCTGCAGCAGTAATAATTTTTATGTTATTTTCTAATTCTTATAGAAAAATAGAAAAAGTAATTATTGGATTTGTTTCAATTATTGGAATATCATTCATATTTGAAACTTTTTTAGTAAATATAAGCTGGGGTGAAGCGCTGCAGAGTGCGGTTATACCTAACATCCCAATAAATTCATTACCTATAATAATGAGTGTTTTAGGTGCAGTTGTAATGCCACATAATTTATTTTTGCATTCGGAAATTATACAAAGTAGGAAATGGAATTTAAAAGAAAAATCTGTATTGGAGAGACAATTAAAGTATGAATTTATGGATACCATTTTATCAATGATAATTGGTTTTATTATAAATAGTGCTATGATTTTAGTTGCAATAACTTTTTTCAAAAATAATGTTCAAGTAACTGAACTCGAACAGGCTCAAGCAATGTTAAAACCCTTACTTGGAAATTCAGCATCATTAATATTTGCAATAGCCTTGCTTTTTGCTGGACTAGCATCATCAGTTACAGCAGGTATGGCTGGAGGATCGATTTTTGCAGGACTTTTTGGAGAGGAATACAATATAAAAAATAAGCATAGTAAAGTGGGTGTATTGATAACCATAGTATTTGCTTTATCTATAATATTTTTTATAAGTAATCCCTTTGAAGGTTTATTATATTCTCAAATGTTATTAAGTGTACAGCTTCCAATAACTATTTTTACTCAGATATATTTAACATCATCAAAGAAGGTAATGGGAGAATATAAGAATACAACGGCTGAAAAGGTAACCTTATGGATAATTGCTGGGATAGTTACAATTTTAAATATAATGTTATTAATAAATTTATTTTAAATAGGAGGACAGGTCTCCTATTTTTATGCAGAAAAATATAAGCCAAAATTGGAAAGTATGGTAAAATAGTATATGAGTTTAGGATGTAATTGAAAGGATTAGAGAAATGAAGATTTTAGCATATAGTCATAGAAATGATGAAACTGAGTATTTTAAAGAATTTAGTAAAAAATATAATGTTGAAATTACACTATGTGAAGACGCACCAACAATGAAAACTGCTGAACTAGCAAAAGGTTTTGAATGCATAAGCATTATTACAACAATGATAGATTCAGAATTAGTTGAAAAGTTTAATGAATTAGGGGTTAAATTTATTTCAACAAGAACTATTGGATATGATCATATTGATTTAAAAAGAGCTAAAGAGCTTAATATTCATGTTGGAAATGCTACGTATTCACCAAATAGTGTTGCTGATTACACAATAATGCTGATACTTATGTCTATAAGAAAGATTAAACTTATAATGGAGAGATGCAATACACAAGATTATTCGCTACACAGAGTCCAAGGTAAAGAATTACCAAATCTTACAGTAGGGGTTATGGGAACAGGAAAGATTGGACAAACGGTAATAAAACATTTAAGCGGATTTGGATGTAATATACTAGCTCATGATATATACGAAAATGAAAATGTAAAAAAATATGCAGCTTATGTGGAACTAGAATATTTATTAAAAAACAGTGATGTAATTACGCTTCATATGCCAGCTACAGATGATAACTATCATATAATTAATAAAAAATCTATTAAGTCAATGAAGGATGGAGTATTCATAATAAATACTGCACGTGGATCTCTTATTAATACAAGCGATTTAATTACAGCAATAGAAAAGAATAAAATAGGCGGAGTCGCTTTAGATGTAATAGAGCACGAAGCTAATCTTTATTACAATGATTTAAAGGGAGAAATAATAAAAAATAGAGATTTAGCCATTTTAAAGTCTTTTCCTAATGTAATCATTACACCTCATACATCTTTTTATACTAATCAAGCTGTAAGTGATATGGTTGAAAATTCAATTAAAAGTTGCATTTTATTTATGGAAAACAAGGAAAATCCATGGCAGGTAATATAAAATAGCATCAATGAAAAAAAGATTCCTCCTTCGCTAATAATTCAAAAAAGGCAGGAGAGAAGTTATTAAGCCTTGGAGGAACAGATAAAAGGTGGTTCAAACTCTCGAAAGTTTATCTCCATACTTCATCTAAAACATCATCAATTTTTGCCATGGCATTTTGTATTGCCTCGGCTTTTTCTTCTTTAGTTGTTCCGGTTCCATCAACTAACAGCTCTTCAAATCTTTTTATTCCAATAAACTTCATTATGTCATGTATATAATTTAAGCCCTTATTCATTACAGTTTTTAAATACCATGGAATAGAACCTCCGGAGGATTGGATATAAGCCATTCCTCTTGGCTTATCATTTAGCAATCCTTCAACTTTATCTTTTTCAATATGTATAGTTTTTCCTTCCATAACAACACAATCAATATATTCTTTTAATGGAGATGGAAAGGAAAGGCTCCACATAGGTGCTGCAATTACATACAGATCTGCTTCTTTAAACTGATCTGCTAATTGAATAATTTTACCTGCTTCCTCCTTTTGATACTCATCTAATTTGTTAAATTCTTCATCGTTTATCATGCAATTTCTTTTTTCAAAATAGTCGCATTCTAATCTTGGAATATGACAATTGTACAAATCTAATTCTTCTAATTCAAAATCATTATGTCTAATTAAAAATCTATTAACTAGTTCTCTTCCAACAGTTTTGCTTGCTGATGATTTCTCGGATTTTGAATTTACAGTTATATAAAGCAGCTTTTTCATAAAAATACACCTCCTAGAATTCTTCTATAATTTTAGTATTAACTTAAAAACTAAAATTATAAATAGAAAGATATTATATAAAGTGAATTATTGAATTATCTTTTTATTAGCTATTATGGTAATATATAATTAATATGGATACTAAGTGTTAATTATATATAAAAGTAAACTATAGAAAGAAGGCATAATTAAAAATATAAGAGAAGAAAGGATGAAGATTATTATGAGTTATTATGAAGATAAAAAATTTTTGGGAATATGGAAATATAATACTGATAATAGCATTCTTAGTATTGAAAAAACAGGTGAGGTATATATGTGTTTCTGGAAAAATAGTTATACAGATGATGAAAATAAATACTTAGGAATAGGAATTTTTGTGGATAATCAATTGCTTATTTCAAGATATTCTGCTCAGGTACCAGGTGGTGGTATTGGACTGTACAAGCCAATAGGTGATTTACGATCAAATTCATCATTATGGGCATCTACTCAAAATCCTGATATATTAGGTTCAGGTATAGCTATAAGGAAAAATACTAGTGAAAGTTTCGAAGGCAGTTATAAAGTAAGGTATTTTATTGAAGGAACTGAATCACCAGTATATGACTTAAATATTAGTAAGGATGATAAAAATGATCTATTGTATTTTCTAAATTGGTCTATAGATGAAGAAGTGAAATTACATGGAGTTGGAATGGTTAGTAATGATCAGCTTATTCTTGCATGGGGCGGAGTGATTTTTGATTACGAATTAATTATTTTAGATATTGAAGATAATCGTGGAAATGTAATTTTGAAAAGCAAAAAAGCAGTTTTAGGCAAAGATACAATTAAAGAGGAGATATTGACAAAATAACATATAATTTAATTGCCATTATTATTTTAAATTATATAGTTACTGTGGAGGATACAATGGAATACTCATTGAAAATGCTATTTTGCATTAATTTTTCGCTGATCTTACTACACGAAATGGATGCAATTAGAAATAGAGAATGGATGATGTTTATTATTTTAAAAGAAATGAAAGATGATGCAGGATATAAGGTTTTTACATTAGCGCATTTACCACTTTATTTTCTTATTATATTTGCCCTTTTGAACAATAATCTATATTTTAACATATCTATTGGTTTGGATATATTTCTTATACTTCATTCAATAATCCATTTTTTATTTAGAAGAAAACCAAATAATAATTTTAACGGTATATTTTCAAAAAGTATTATTTATGGAATGGGATTAGTTTCAATTATACATTTGCTTTTCTTTAATCTAGGCCGAGGAATTAATTAAATTTAAGCACATAAATAATTTTCTCCTGCTAAAACTAATATTAAGACACATTCAAAAAATAACAAGTCCATTTGCTAGCCTATTTTCCATCATGCTGCGTCGTCAAATTGACCTAATAGGCCTGCTATGAGGGCAACTTGCCTCCTTGCTTGATGAAAAATATGCACACCTTAGAACAGAGCAGCTATGCTACAACATCGGAACTT
>NZ_AUUU01000145.1 GCF_002760435.1 Clostridium sp. LS | reverse complement strand
GCCTAGCCCAATTGAACAAAATAAAAAACATGTAAACTTAATTAAGCGGATTCTTAAGGATGTTTTTGAATGTGATAATGTACCAGTAAAATCTCTTGTTATAATGGCTAATCCCAAAGCAATAATAAGGAAGAAATATGCACCAGAAGTAATACAAAATCAAATAATAAGAGCAGAAAAATTAGGAACTTATATTGAGAATTTGGATAATGAATTAAAGAAAGTAGTTTTTAAAGAAGAGATGACTTTTAAAATAGCTGATTACTTTAAAGAAAAGAATACTTCTATTAAAATAGATTATGAAGCAAAGTTTAGAATAACAGAACAAGATTTTAGTGAAGAAATCAGCATTGTAGCAAAAGATATTAGTGAAGAATCTGAAATAGATTTTAATAATTTAAAAGTCGAAGAAAAATTAAGTGAAAAAGTAATGGAAGAAATACTTGAACTAAGTGAAAGTGATAAGCAGCTTACAGAGAAATTAAAACTTTATAGAAATGAAAAAGCAAAAGAAGAAGGTTATAGCGGCTTAAAATATCATTATGTTTTTTCTAATAGTACTATAAACAATCTTGTGGAAATGAAACCGCAGACAACTGAACAACTGCTTCAAATTAAGGGATTAGGTGAGGTAAAGGTAAATAAGTATGGTAATGATATTTTAAGAATTATAAAAGAAAACATTGCAACTACTGAAGATTTGAATGAGAATATTCATGATAAGGCTAATATTAACGTGGAACTGGAAATAAGAAATCAGCTCAAGAAGCTTCGAACAGAAACAGCTAAAAAAGAAAAAGTAAAACCATTTATGATTTTTAAAGATGAACAAATTGAGGAATTAATTAAGACTAAACCAAAAACAAAGGAGCAGCTTTTGGAAGTAAGGGGCTTTGGGGAAATAAAAGTTCAAAAATATGGAGAGGGAATTCTTAATGTATTTAAAATAGAAGAAAATTAATAAATAGAATATCGCATAACGTATTGTGGTAGTTAAATATGTTCTATTAAAAAAACAAGTCTCTAAACCCACATTTTTAGAGCATATTCTGAAGAATATTTATGGTAATATGGTTTAGAATATATATTCTCGTTAATGATGAAAATATAATGAGTATTGCAGATGATGCTGTAATAAAGATTTCTAAAGAGGATTTTATAAAGAAGCATATAAGGACTATAAAAGAGCCCTTGATGTCTAAAATATAGAATATGAGGAAAATAGAAATATTGAATATGAGAATAATATTTCCCAATAGTCAGGAAGTTAATTATTCTGTTCCAGTAATAAAGTATTGGAAATATGATGTCCATAAATTAAAGTCTAGAGGAATGTATCCGTTGATTCCTTTGCAGCTTTTTAAGTTAAGAAAAGTATTACAAAAAGTAAATTTAATTAGAAGCTATCCGAAAAAGGATGGCTTTTTACATACAAAAAATAAAGTAACACCAATAAATTCAAAAAAGTATATATTTATCTTGTTTACATTATGAATTAGATGTTGAAATATAGCCTTAAAAAATTATAGGTGGGATTGTCCACCTATAATACTCAATATTAGAAATTCATGACATTGAAAGTCTTCTTCTTGGTGAATACTATAAGAAGAACACAAACCATAACTTGAATAATAGAGTTATAGCATACCTGTCTAAATATAACGTCTCACTTTATTCATATATTTTATATATTCTTCTCCGAATTTCTTAATACACCATCTTTCTTCTGAAAGAATAATCCAGTGTGCGGATACTTGAAAACCGATTAATAACGCAAGTAATATCAACGAATGTGTTAGCAATACACACCCTAAAAAATAAATAAAATATGCAATGTACATAGGATTGCGGGATACTCGGTATAATCCGTTTAAATTTATTCCATTCATTTTAGGCTTAGCATAATTTACTACAGATACAGCATATAAAATAATTCCTAAACTATATATTACTAAACCTATGTAAAACCAATCAGAGTCAGTTTTGATTTTGAGTAATAATAGGTATAGTAAAATAAGGACGGTTGTAATTTGATAAACCCAGAATGCTACTTTTTCTATTCCGATTAATGGAGCAAAGAAACCGGCACGTTTAAGTGATTCTTTGTCTATTATACTTAAAATCCCATACCTAATAAGTATTAGTGGTATTACTGTCAAAAATGCATTCATTTTACTCCACCTTTTAGTTTTTTGCTTTATAACATTTTTATTTTAGTTAGTTCGCCTTTCTAACTATTTTTCATTAGATTATAGTCCTGTATAACACTTATTATAACATAATTTACAAAATATCACACATACATTGGTTCTCTATTTTTTAAATACTTTACTTTGGTATATGAATATGCTACATTGCTTTGAATCATAAAGTTTTTAGCCTTTATTATATCTTTATCAAATACTTGAAGTCATTTGAACCACTTCGACCATTTCAAGAAATGATAGCGAACGAATGTGAGTCGAGTTTCCTTAATGAGGAATGTATTAATTGGATCATTAAAAGACAAAGAGCAGCTGGAAGCAAACTTTAAATATAACTTTTACCACATTCCAAAGGATAAAGTAAACTTGGCTAAAAACAATATTAATTATATTGCTTTATATCAGTCAAAGACTATATTTAAAGAAGATGGAGGAATATTGTGGTACGGAAAAATAAAGGACGTGGAATTAGTAAAAAGAAAAGATGAATTCAGACTTTTCATGGAGCTTAAAAGGAGATATAGTAAAATATCCATTGAGGCAGATAATGGTATTGATGATGAAAGTAAGATTAAAGCTTTTAATATAGATGATGTGAAAATTATTGTTGATGGTGAGAGCATAATGAGTGTTATTGGAGAAAATGTAATTAGGGTTTCTAGGGATGAGTTTTTGAAGAGGCCTATGAGGTGCATTAAGGGGCTTTTGAAAAGAGATAAATAAACTAACAGCAAATAGTATTTAAATAAGGATTTCCTTAAGTTAAATACTATTTTTATTATATTGAATTATGATATAATTTTAATAAATAAAGACAATAATACAAACTAAAGATAAATTTATGAGGTGAACATAAATGAGAAAGATAAAGCCATTAAATGACTTTATATTTAAAAAGTTGTTTGATGAAATAGGAGATAATTATGGATTATAATAAGACAGAGGATGCAATTTTTAAAAGAGCTATGGAAATATTTAAAGAAGGTGCAGTAAACTTCTTTGGAATAGACGAAAAGATAATATCTCCAGCAAATATAGAGTTAAAAAATATAGTAGTATAAAGAGTAAGATAAATAATGGTGAAGAACTTAACATTAATGATATAGTTGTATTAACACTAATGAAGAGTAATATATCAAAAGGAACTAGGGCTATGAATAGCTTGAATTTAGCTAAAAGTATTAAAGATGAAAAGCTAAAAGGGGATTGTATAACGCTCTTATATGCTTTATTTGATAAATTTGCAGATAGTGAATTAAAGAAGAAATTTAGGAAGGTTTTTACAATGACTGATATTGGTAAAATGATATATGAAGATGGGGTAAAAGATGGAGAAGAACGTGGAGAAAAAAGAGGGAAAGCTTTAAGTGTTATAAAACTTCTTACTAAGAAGTTTGGAAAACTTCCTCAAGGATATAATGAAAAAATAATGGAATTAAATGATATTATACTTGATTTAATGCTTACAGATATATTGGATTATAAATCATTAGATGATGTTAAAAAGTATTTTGATTAGATTATGTAATTAATAAGAGAAATGAATACATCATTAGATATGTTATCAGCAGTTTGGGATGGGAAACAGTGGATAGATGAAAATAGTTTAAAATATACGTCAGATGGTTCTAAATCAATAAAGAAATGTCTAATTGCAAAGATTGTTTTTTATATTTGAAAGAGCTTGCAGGTAACATTGATTTCGTTCTATTTGCAAATTATTTAATGATGTACCCAAAACATTACTTAAGGAACATTATAGATGTCATCCTAAAATAATAGATTTTTGCAATAAGAAGTTTTATGATAATCAGCTTATTATTTTAACTAATGAGAATTCTTGTGATTCTCCTTTGGAAGTATATAAAATTTTTGATTTATTATATAGCTCATATTCAGAAAAGTTAATAGAGTTCTTTAAAATGCATAAAAAAGTTTCTAAGTA
>NZ_AUUU01000144.1 GCF_002760435.1 Clostridium sp. LS | reverse complement strand
TGGTAATATTATTAGTGTATCCCCTAAAATCAGTAAGTAAATATGAATATACTGAACTTAAGTCTGCATCACAAACAGAACACTTCCTAACTGCTTCTAGCACTAGCGGTGTGGAAACCATATCAATACTTTTTATATTTATACCCGTCTTTTCTGAAATAACATCAGCAAAACTATTTAAAGACCCCATATCTACTAAAAGTAATACGCCTTTTCCCTCATCCACTTGTTTAACTTTTTCTATAACAGTATCCAAAACATCTGCTGGGGATCTTTCAAGTGGCATGTCTACAGCTAATATATTATCTGCTTCAAATAATTTTTTAGCCACGCTAACCATACTAGTTGCAATATTAACTCCATGTGAAGCCACTACAATACCTACTCTTTCTTGACGAGAAGATTCCTGTATTGAGTTTAAAAGTAATGCTAGATACTCAATTTCTACATTAGGTATAGTGATGTTGAATTTTTTTTCTATAAGTGCATGAATTTCTTTGGCAACTTCGTATTCTTTGCTTTCTATTGATATTGATAAATCAATATTTGACTCAAAAGAAACTGTATTTTTCTTAATTCGGTTAAATAATGCACTAAAGTGAAGGCTCGTGGCATAAATAAATCTTTCATTAAGTTTTTTATTCAATCTCTTTTCAGCTAATATTTTAATTTCTTCTGAAAAATCTACTATATTTTTATCAACAATTTTTAATAATCCTTCTCTACGATTTATATCATTTTTGAATCTATCGTAAAATTGTTTTAAATGTATATTTATATCTGTTGTTATAAAACTTTTTATTTCTTCATCATTCATACCTTCTTCTTGAAGCATTGAAGTTTTATTCTTTATTATTCCGTAGATATTAAATGGTGTCTCATAATCTTCTGTCTCTAAAAATTTTCTATTACCATCTGGTCGAATAGTAATACTGTTAGGCATCATATTCCACATAGCTGTTTTATCTTTAGTTTGATTTCCAAATGCTAATATTCCGCTTTTTATATTTGGGGGTAATGTACCTAAATTTATTTCAATGTCATTATTTGTGTTGATACAATTAAAAAATCCCTTTGCACAAACCAATTGTATATTAGATTTTAATTGTCCAACATTTCCATAGGTCGCACTACCTATCAATGCTTTTATGGCTTCTGATGAAATCTTGATAGTTTTATTTACCCTCTGAGCTTCTTTTGAAAGTAAATATTGTACCAATTCTATTTTTTCATTGATTGGTCTTTCCTCAAAAGATGGAATAGCTATTGTTATAGGAATTCTTCTAATAAAAGTATTCAGTAATGTAGAATTTGGATCTTCAGTTGTTGCTCCAATTAATAACACATTTGCTTTATGCCGCCTATCTGTTTCCCCAAGCTTATTATAAGTTCCTGTATCCATGAAATAAAAAACCATTTCCTGCCCTTCTGGTGGTAACCTATGTATTTCATCTAAAAATAATATACCACCATCAGCTTTTTCAACTATCCCCTCCTTATCTTTCTCAGCGCCTGTAAATGCGCCTTTAGTATGTCCAAATATATGTGATAAAAGAAGTTGAGGATTATTAGAATAATCCGCACAATTAAATATAATAAACGGAGGATCTTCAGATAACTGTTTTATAGTTTTATAATATTTGTACATCATGTTAGCAAACAGACTTTTACCAACACCAGTACCTCCTATTATTAGGGTATGTAATCCATTAGGTGGATATAATAAAGCAGCCTTTGCTTGTTCTATTTGATTTTTCAAACTTGTGCTAAAGCCAATTAACGAGTCAAAAGATGATTTATCTTCTTTGTCATCCAAATTAACAAAATCATTAATTTCTATGCCTTCTTCAGATTCATCATTTAATGATACATTTAATAGTTTAGCAAATTGTTCTCTATCAAAATACAAAACAGGTCTATTTTTAATTTTAATTATTTTCTTTTCCCTACAAAGAGTATTAAGTTCTCTAGAGGCATTACTCCTTAATATTCCTAAATATTCTGCAACTTGTTGAGCACTAAACCCTTTAGTTTGGAATAATTTTTCCTTAGTAAATTCTTTAGAATTTGATAATATATACTTGTAAATCTTATCAATTTGCTTCATAGCATTATTACCTTCCTTCAATCCGTAGTTTTAAATTAGTAGTTCTTATCATCGGATATCCTAGAATATAAATAAATCATTGTCCCATCTAAGTAAAAAAACTTAATATAAATCATATATTTACTAAATTACATAGCAATTAGCATGCCAAATAAGCATGTAAATAAGATATGTATACTAAATTTAAAATATAAACCATATTTACTTAGTAAAAACATTTCCTCTTTACACGCTTTTTTTTAATTTACACAATACTACTTCCTATTAACACACTTAGTCCCTATTTTTTCAGTTTCATTACACACTAAATAATTAATCAATTATATTTTTACACTTATAATACATTAAGATAACTTTGTATTTCATTCAACGTAGGCATTGATGCTATTGCTCCATAATTTGTACACGTAATTGCTCCTACCTTATTAGCAAATGAAATTATATCCTTCCATTCCTCAAACCCAACATTTTTCTTATCTTTATTATCAGCTAATTTCTTTAATACTGCTCCAACTAGTGCATCTCCAGCTCCAGTTGAATCTATCTGTTTTACTTCAATAGATGGAATTATTTCATTTCTTCCATTAACACTTAAATATGTTCCTTTGGCTCCTAAAGTAATTGCCACAACCCTGACACCTAATTCATGCAGTTTATTAACACCTATTGTAATATCTTTTTCTTTAGTTATTAGAAATAACTCCTCATCACTTAACTTAGTAAAATCGCTGCTGCTTATAAATTTTATGCTATCTTCAATAAATGAGTCTAATTTATCTGAAGTTATTAAAGCATCACGATAATTAGGGTCAAAGGATACATAAATATTATTATCTTTTGAGTATTCAAGTAATTTAAAATAAGTGTTCTTCAACTCCCCTTCTAAAAATCCTGTTGCAGATCCAAAGTGAATAATATCTGAACTAGTCATTTTTGATAAATCAATATTATCAAATGAGTACTCACCATCACTTCCTCTTAAAAAATCAAAATTACGTTCTCCATTTGCATCAATTCCAACTAAAGCAATTGTCGTACTTCCCTTTTCCACAGCCATTTCAGTATTTATATTCAAATCTTTTAGCAGTTCAATCAAGAATTTACCAAAGAAATCATTTCCTACTTGTCCTAAAAAATAAGAATTTCCTCCTAGCTTAGAAATACAGGCTGCAACATTAGCCGGTGCTCCACCTGCTTTTTTCTCAAATTTTTCTCCATCTTTTAGACCTTTATTATCAATACAAACCATATCAATAAGCAATTCTCCAATACAATAAATGTTATTATTCATCTTAATCCTCCATATATATTTCTTGTTAATATTTAAGGTTACATAATAATATAACTTTTTTATCTTTATTTTACGTCAGCAATTTAGCTTACTTTAAAAATTCCATACTCCACTATACATTTAAAAGTGTCCAAATTATAATATCTAATTCAGCCACTTTTTAAATAAAATAAAATATTATTTCTATTTTAATACTATATCGTGTTTTTCAATGTTTATTGTAGCATTTCCTTTTGCATTAAACGAAATGTCTGTTGCATCCAGCATAGTATAGTAAGTAGAAGTCATAACTTGTTCACCATCATTTACGAAAATCTCAATAGAATATTTATCTATTATTAATCTTAATTTAATCTTTCCATTTTCATTTCTTACATTCATTTCTCTCTTATGCAACGAATCACCAAGCTTTGCAGAGTAACTTCTATCAAACGAAATTAGGTTTTTTCTTGGATCAAAAGTAATTAATGTTACATATTCCTCATTCTTAGCTATGTTAATTGAAAACTCTTCACAGTTTTCACCGTTAATTTCAATGGTCATATCTAATTCTCTTCCTGATATCCCCGGTAATTCTATATTATCATTAACTGATATATTCTCATATTTAACAGTATTTTCATAATAATTCTTAATTTCCCTAATTGGATTTTGAATTAAATGCCCATCTTTTACTGTAAGTTCTCTAGGAATACTCATCATGCCACACCATTTAAAATCTTCAGGAACAATATTATTTTCCCAAGATTGCATCCACCCAATCATAATACGCCTTCCATCCTCAGCTTCGAGGGTTTGAGGTGCATAAAAATCTAAACCATAGTCTATAACACCATAGTCTTGTCTATTGAATTTATGATTTTCTTTATCATATTCTCCAATTAAATATACTGTATTGTGCCCATTGTGAAATTTTAGTCCTTCTGCCTTTACCTCTTGCGGTGAAATAATCATAATATCACTACCATCAAGTTTGAAGAAATCTGGACATTCCCACATACGACCTATCTTATTTTCACTTCTGTCAAGAACATTAACAAGATTCCATCCGTGTAAATCTTGTGATTTATATAAAAGAATTTGTCCACTCCCATCAGCATGTCTACTACCAACTACAGCATAGAAATCATCTCCATCTTTCCATATCTTAGGATCTCTAAAGTCCTCGAGATTACTATCTTCTGGTAATGAGTAACTTGTAATAACAGGATTGCACTCTAATTTTTCATAGTCTATTCCATCTCCAATTGCTATGCATTGAGTTTGTCTAATTAGATGTGATCCATCTTCTTGTATTTTATCAATTACACCAGTATACATAAGTACATGTTTACCATCTAATTCTATAGCACTTCCTGAAAAACAACCTTCCAGGTCATATTCTTCATCAGGTGCAAGAGCTGCAGGTAACTGTTCCCACTTTATAAAATCTTTTGTTTTGCTATGCCCCCAATGCATCGGCCCCCATTTTGTATCATATGGATGATATTGATAGAACAAATGGTATTCTCCTGAGAATTTTGAAAATCCATTAGGATCATTAATCCAGCCTACTGGTGCAGATAAATGAAATGACGGTTTTTGCTCTACTGGAATTTTCTTTATAGATTCTTCTTCAAAAACTCTTGCCTTATTTAAAATTTCGCTATTACCTTTTATTATATTGCTCATAATAATTTCCTTTCATATTATAATAAATATTTTATAAGTTAACTTACACTAAACTCATAAGTTTTTAAGTCAGCTTTTAATACTGCAACATGTTCCCCGCATTTTCTAGTTATTACAAGCTTATTATCATTAACTTCCGTAATACATTCTCCATCCAATCCAAATGCTGGATTAGTATTTCTAAATTTCATTAAATCTCTAATGTCATTTACTATTTTTCTATT
>NZ_AUUU01000015.1 GCF_002760435.1 Clostridium sp. LS | reverse complement strand
TGTCTGATGAAAAATAATCATGGCATTTTGGACTTGTTATTTTCTTTCATGTGCCTAATATCTAGATTGGTTAGAACTCATATAAGATATTTATATTAAAACAATGAGGTGGCAGAATGAATTGGTTAAGAAAATTTATGTATGGAAGATATGGTGGGGACAATTTATCAAGAGCATTGGTTGCATTATCTTTTATTTTATTGCTGGTAGTAAACTTTTTACCAAGGTTCTTATCTAGTTTAATATTTATTGCATATATTCCTATGATTTTGTGTATCTATAGGATTTTTTCTAGAAATATATATAGGAGGCAGCAGGAAAATTATAAATATTTAAGAATGAGAAATTCGATAATGTCTTGGTTTAATCGTAAATTAAACAGAACAAAAGATTTAAAAACTCATAAGTACTTTACATGTCCAAATTGCAAACAAAAACTACGAGTACCAAGAAATCAAGGGAAAATTTCCGTAACATGTCCAAAGTGTAAAAACTCATTTAAAGGAAAATCATAAAATCTATAAATAGTTAAATTGGTATGTATTTATAGAACAAAAATATTATAAAGAATAAAGTGAAAATTTAATAGAATGTAGGATAAAAGGGCCTTCCATAATATTTAATTGTTGTATTATATTATGGGAGGTTTTTGGTTTTAGAATCATAATAAGGAGGATGGAGGAAAATTAACTATTAAGTAGATGGATTGATATTTGGAAATGTGAACAATAAATTTACATAATGTATTTAAATGTCTAAAGATAAAAATAAATGGTTCGATATTTAAAATGTGGTATATATAAACTTAATCATTAACTTAGTGAAAATTATTACAGCATATTAATTTATTAAATTATTCTCAAAGAGGTACATAAAATTCTTACAAAGCAGTTATGTCATATATTTGGTGGTTTGCACTTTTATATTAAGCACCTATTGACTCAAGAATACCAGTAAGAGTAAAAGTATGCAGAGCTAATATGATAATAGATTGATATGATAATATAAATAACAAAATGACCGTTTTTTTAATTTAAGGTTTAATTTTACAATATAGGAGGACGACAATAATGGAAAAGTTGAAAAACAGGTTTTTAGCATTATTAATAGCATTTACAAGTATTACATCATTTTTTCCTGCTAGTTTTATTGGCCAAGTAGCTAATGCAGCAACTATAGGCACGGATGCTAAAACAATACAAGTAAGTGCAGATGGAACAACGCTTACGTCTAGAACAGATGGGAATGAAATAATTTATTCCACTGCAAATGTAACAAATAAATTTGCAATAACACTTAATGCTAGTGATATAGTAACGTCTGACACACTTTATGATAATGCTATGTTAAATAATACAGCTACAAGTGGTATTACAGCAAAAAAAGTTGAAATAGTATCAATAAACGGAACAAGATGGGATACTTCTGATGGATATGGTATTTTACATGATCAAATGGGAATAGATGTTACTACATATAGTAATCCAAGTAGTTCGAGTTCAAACAGAACAGGTGTAGTAATAAGTAACCTGCCATTTGGTGTTAACAAGATAGAATATAAGATAACAATAACTACAGTGGATGTAAAATATACACCAGCATATACTGATCCTACGGATCATACAAAGGATACACCTGAAAGTGCAGTTATTCAAAGTCCTGTTGATACAGTATATGACAATGATGACATTACAATCGAGCATGGAACTCAATATGTTGTTGGTAAAATAGATAAAATGATCTTTAATGCGTACGTAGGTGATTCAACAGTTTTTGACCCTAACACAGGGCAAGTTCTAGATACTAAATTAAGTCAAAACAATACAGTACCATTTTTATATTCAACTGTTACAGCACCTGATAAAAGCATGCCACTACGATATAATTTCGATGTACCTGACTCTACTTCAACTTTGAAGTATAGCATGATGTTTGGTTCTCAAATGGTATTAACAGGTGCAAAGGTATATAAAAACGGAAAACCAGCGACAGAAGGTACAGAATATCAAATTGATGGTCATACATTAAATGGTAGCTTAGAAAGATTGGGGAAATCGGATTTAATTGTTGTTAAATTGGGGAATACTCAAGATAATATTCAAAAAGTTTATTCTATAGAAATTAAGTACAATAATTTAAATTCAGATTCTGACTATAGTTTGTATGACGCAGGAATAACAAAAGCTGATTATAATGATGATACAAGTGTATTAGCTTATATAGGAAAAAAATTTGATGTTACAACTGATACTAGTGGATTTAAGATATTTAGTGGAAATATCTATATAGATCCAAGAGCAAGACTAATAAGTATAGATCCTATCCTTACTAAGAATAAACAACAAGATAACGTGGCATATATAGTGACCAACAATTATGTGGATTCTACTGGATCAACAAGAGTTGCAAAATCTCAACTTAAAAATGGAAAGCAGTATATTGATTTTATGGCTGGATCTCAAAATACTATACAAGTCGATGTATATCCAGGACAAAATGGAAATGTAACAGATTCTTCGAAATTATTAGCTAGGTACCAATTAGCAGTTAATAAGTTGTCAGGTAGTTCGTTCAGCATGGATTTAGCTTTTGATGGCGATGTTGATGATGGAACTTATTTAACTCAACCAGGTGTAAAAGAAAATATTATTAGTAAATTTACTACAGATAGACGTACTTACGACTTATATACTAAAGATCCAGATGTAGTAAATGTAGCTTTCACTGGAGCAAGAAGCAATAAAAATGAATATATAAGAGTTTGGCTTGCAGATGGTGTTAATAGCACTAATTTAGTAGAAGCAGATGCTTCTGTTAAGAATACAATGGATAGCAATAACTTGAGACAAACTAGCCTTGATATTGCATTAAATAAGTCTCAAAAAATGGTGGTTCAAGCATACTATGATGATATTGACACAGCTAAGTCAACAACCTCAGGTGGAGTAGTATATACTAGCGAACCATTAGGAGATAAATACGTATTCTATTTACCAAGTAACTATACAGAAACTCCAACACCAAGTCAGGATTCAAATGAGGCTTCATTAAATTCTTTGAAAATAACAGGTTATACTTTAGAAGATAGTAATGGAAATAAAGGATTCTCAAGCGATACGTATGATTATACAGTTACTGTAAATAAAGAAGATACAACTGAAAAAATAACTGTAGTACCTCAAGACTCTACTGTTAAGTCTATTACTGGAGCTATTGCTGGAAGTGATGAATCTTATGATTTTGTTTCAGGTGAGGCAAGTGATATTACTTTAAGCAGCACTGGTAAGACAACTCTTAAGATAGTAGTTACCGCACAAGATGGAGTTACCACTAAAACTTATACAGTAACAATCAAAAACAATACTAAAGGCAGCAATGTTAATTTAAAGAATGTAATTCTTAGCACAGGAGATTATACTTTTGACCCTAAGGCAGACGTTACTAAGGTACGTGTAGACCAAAATGTAAATAGCATTAAAATAACCCCAGTATCAGAGGACTCTAAAGCAACAGTTACTGTAAACGGAGAAGTTTATACAAGTACTCCAATTACTGTAAGTCTTAAAGGCACACAAAAGACTGATATTCAAATAGAAGTTACATCAGAAGATGGTACTGAAAATAAGACTTATACTTTAGAAGTAAATAGAGTAGATGCATCTGATTGGGATAATAATGACAATGGTGACAAATATGATAATGATCAATTCTACGATGAATATAATGATTGTTGGGTAGATTTATCAAAATATGATGAATGGGGTACAGTAAACGGCAAGCCTGTTTATTTCGATAAAAAGGGTAGACAAGTTAAAGATGCTTGGATATCAACTGGAGGAAAGTATTATTATTTAAATAATTTAGGTTACAAAGCTTCAGGCTGGAAAGTTGATGATAAAACAGGACAAGCATACTACTTAGATCCAGCTACTGGAGAAATGAAAAAGGGTTGGATAAACCTAAATAATACATGGTATTACTTAGGTCAAAATGGAATAATGCATAAGGGATGGTTATACTTAAACGGTAAGTGGTATTATTTCACTCCAAATGGACAAATGGTAGTTAATCAATCTATGTATGTAGATGATAAAGTATATAATTTCGGACAAGATGGAGCTGTTCAGTCCTAAATAATATGAAGTTATTTGAATTTAATAGGATGAATAAATTAATTTCTTAGAAATAATTAGATGGCAGGTTGCATTGATTTTGCACAAACCTAGAAATAGTGTATGGCAAAATAGTGACCTGTCATTTATTTTATTTAGTGCATCTTATTGACATCCAGAATTTTCAGGAATATAATAAATTATAGTTCAAATTTCGAACAGTGAATAATTTTATTACTTAAAAAGGGGAGTTAAGAATAGCATGTTAGAAGATAGAATAGAAATTTTGAAAACATTAAATGATAATTTTAACATTAACCAAAGAGAATTATCAAAAAGGACAAACATATCTTTAGGTAAAGTTAATGCTGTTTTAAAGGAATTCACAGTAGATGGGTTTATAGATAGGATCACTACTAATAATAGAGGAACATTATATAAGGTAACAGAAAAGGGAATGAAATATTTAGAAGAAAATATAGCTTCAGCAAAAAGTACAAGGCTAAAGCTTCATGAAGAGGACAGAAAAATTGTAAAACAAGCTGTAATACTTGCCGCTGGAAGAGCAGAAGAATTTGGTAAGCCAGTAGGTATGCTTGAAATTGAAGATTTTAAGTTAGTAGATAGAACTTTAAATATACTAAAAGAAAATGGAATAACTAAGATTGTTATTGTTACTGGTTATGAAAGTCACCATTATGAGGAATGCTTTAAGAATAGTAAAAATATTATCTTAGTAAAAAGTGATACATATAAATGGACAGGGACTATGCATTCATTATCTTTAGCTAAAGACTATATTGATGATGATTTCTTACTTATTGAAAATGACCTGATATTTGAAAAGAGGGCAATTAGAGAATTAGCTGAAAGTCCAAATCGTGACTGTATACTTTTTACAAATGAAAGTGGATCAGGAGATGAAGCTTTCGTTGAAATTAGAGATAATCATTTATTTAAAATGTCTAAGGATATCCACCAATTTAACAGAATTGATGGGGAAATGATAGGATTAACTAAAATATCTTATAAATTGTATACAATGATGCTTGAAGAATTTAAGGGGAATGTTAATCCTTACTTAAATTATGAATATGTATTATTAGATGTGGCAAGAAATTATAATATAGGATTTGTCAAAATAGACGATCTTGCTTGGGGAGATGCAGATAGTACTAAAGAATATGAAAAGATTAAAAATTATCTCTACCCAACAATAAGAAGAAGAGAATTGAGCTATGAGATTAACAATATTAAGAATATTGTTCGTGAATCATTAAAGGTAAATGATGAAGACATTACAGAAGTTGAACCAGCAGGTGGTATGACAAATAAAAATTACAAAATATGTGTAAAAGGTAATAGATACATATTAAGAGTTGCAGGTGTTGGAACGGAGCAAATGATTAATAGAAGTACAGAAATGTTTAACTCTGCAATTGCTTCTGAAAAGGGGTATAATGTAGAAGTACCATATTTTAATCTTGAAACAGGAGTTAAAATATCTAAATTTATAGAAAATGCAGAAACATTAACGCATAGAAGTATTAAAAAAGAGGAAAATTTAAAACAGGTTACAGCAATATTAAGAGATTTGCATGAGTGCACTGATTTCCGTATGGACAATGAATTTAATATGTTCAGAGAACTTGAAAAATATGAAAATATTTTAAGAAAAGATGGTGGAGACTTCTTTGAGGACTATGATGAAGTAAGACCAAAGATAATGGCACTTGAAGAAGAATTAAAAGTTTGCAATAGAGTATTTATTCCATCTCATAATGATTTAGTTTCTGAAAACTTTGTTAAAGATACCGAAGGCAGAATTTATTTAATTGACTGGGAATATAGTGGTATTAACGATGACATGTGGGATCTAGCAGCTCTTTCTTTAGAAAATGAATTTTCGGAAGATGATATTGAGTTAATGTTTAGATTATACTTTAAAGGAAAAGAAGCAGACAAGGATTCAAGGAGAAGGCTGCTAATTCACCAAATTTGTCAAGATTTCTTATGGGCAGTTTGGACATTAATAAAAGAAGCTGAAGGAGATGACTTCGGTACCTACGGAATTGATAGATACAATAGAGCAAAGGAAAACCTTATACAGTTAACAGTTAACAGTTAACGGTTTACAGTTAAGGATAAAAATCCTTTGGGATTTTTTAAAATATATTTAGAGAAATTCTGAAAGAATTTCTTCCATAACTGTTAATTGAATTGTGAACTGAACAAGGATTGTAAAATAAAAAAAGATTATTAACAGTTGATAGTAGAAAATTAATAGTGTAAGGAAAAAATTTCAGGATTTTTTAAAATATATTTAAAGAAATTCTGGAGGAATTTCATCCATAACTGTTAACTGTGCACTGTCAACTGTTAACTGAACTAACGAGGTGTAATATGAGAGCAATTTTAATGGCAGCAGGAATGGGGACGAGGTTAAGACCATTAACAAATGACACTCCAAAGTCACTAATAGAAGTTAATGGAATGTCTCTACTTGAAAGACAAATTATAAATTTGAAAGAAATCGGAATTGATGAGATTATAGTGCTGACAGGTTATTTGCATGAAAAGTTTGATGACATAGTAAAAAAATATAATCTTATCAAAGTTATTAATAATAAATACGATGTTTACAATAACATTTATACTATGTACTTAGTTAGAGAATATCTTAAAGATGCATTTGTTATAGATGCAGATAATTATATTACTAGAAATTTTTTACCTAAAATTAAGCCTGAAACATCCATATATTATTCTGCTTGTAAAGAAAACATATCAGGAGAATGGATTTTAAAATATGATGAAGAGGGAAGAATATTTGGCGTTGATATCGGAAAAGAGGAAGATAAGTCAAGTTACATAATGTCTGGTGCATCTTTTTGGACAGCTAAAGACGGTGCTTTGATTGCTCAAAAAGTTGAAGAAGCAATAAATAAAGGTGATTTTAGAGATTTATACTGGGATAGTATTGCTGTAGATAACCTTAATCAGATGGATGTATATATTGAAAAAATACAGTCAAATGATATTTTTGAAATAGATTCACTTCAGGATTTAGAATATCTAAAAAATACACTAAAATTATAGATTGATTAGTTTAAAATGGATTTTTAAAAGTTGTTAATGGAAGATTGTCTACTTTGTTTGTTTTAATAAGTTTTTTGAGCAAGCACGAGTAAGATAATCTTCCATTTTGTGTTTTTATTCTAATTTTTATAGAGTAATAACAGCTATTGTAACTCAATTTAGTGTTATAAAATTTTTAAATATTTTTACCATGGTGATAGCATGTTTGTCTCTTCCAGCTATTTATATCAATAACATTATAGTTGCTGCTGGTTTTAAGAGCAGTATTGATTTTTGGAGAGACTATCTTACTTAAGAGTGATGATTTTAAAGGTCGAGGACTGAGATATAAATCTAATATTTTATATGAAAGTTTAGAAATTTGTTTACTTATCTTTTTTCTAGTTTTATAATTTACATTTTCTAAGTTAGATTCATAAAGGGTTTTATAAAATTTAAATGTATTGTTAATTCCTAAATGTTGCAAGCTTTTTTTTAGGGTTTTGGCGGTATAAGGCAGCCCAGCACCTGCTGAAGTTGAAATTACTAATCCGATTTTATTATTCATTAATGAATTTAAACTATTTTCCATTCGATGATTAGATAAATTATTTAAGAGGATCTTCATTTCAGAGCTTATATCACACATGAATACAGTAGAAGCTAGAATTATTAAATCAGAATTACCTAATGATTTGATAATTGAATCAGTAATTGTAGTATTAGAATATATATTTAAATAATTTTTGGTATATGTATAATAATTATTGTCAAAGTAGCTTTCTGGCAAAAAGAATTCATTAGTTTTTATCTTAATGTTTTTCTTAAGGGTATTTAGTAATAATTGTACACAATCATATGTATTAGTGTTCTTTATATTTCCATAAATTACAGTAACATTCACAAATTATCACCCTTTCGTTATATAAACATTCTTAAATTCTGAAATATGATTTTCTAAAGACATACGTTCTTTGCTAGTTATATTTTCTAGTTTATAAAATAGTAAAAAAACTGGAGAGTAAAATTGGAGAGCTAAAGTGTAAGGATCTCTTTTAACGAATATATTTGCATTCATAAGCTCAGTAAAAACTTTCATTTGAAAGTCCAAAACATCATTAATAAATATCTTATTATATAAATTGGCAAGCCTTAAATTACTATACTGCTCTATTGTCAGTAATCTTCTTAATTTAATCATGTATTCATCTTCCAAATAAAATTTAAAAATTTCTGAACTCCCTTTTATGAATTCTTCCCCAGAAGCTTGATTAGCTTTATCATTTGAACTTGAAAGCTTACTTAACGAATTGCTTTCTATACGTCTAAAAAACTTAGTTACCCGTTCTGAATATCTTTCAATTATTGTATCTAAAATATCTTGTTTATTCTTAAAATGATTGTAAATAGAACTAGCCCTAATTCCAACAGCCTTAGCAATATCTCTGACAGATATAGCATCAAAGCCTTTTTTTGAAAAAAGATTTAATGATTCGTAAATTATTTTTTCTCTTGTAGTCATAAACAACTCCTTACAAAGTTATATTTGTGATTTTTATATTCTGGATAACAAATAATTTCAAACACTAAAACCTATAATAATTCAAAGTGTTTGAAAAAACATATTAATATCTAAATAAATACATTATTATATTCAAACTAACAATTGTTAGTTTAATTATAAACCATAATGAGGAAAAAGTCCATTGAATTTCAATATTTTGCATGTATTTGGTACGTAAATTGACAATAGATTGAGTAAAATGTACAATTGAAAAAGTGAAAATTTTTGTTTTCCACAATATATCTTAAATCGCATGGAATATACAATATTAATTAAAATATATATTTATGGAGGCTAAATAATGGCTAAATCTATTTCTAAAAATGCAATTTTTAAAGCTATGCTTAATTTGTTTAATATAATTTTGCCTATACTGGTTATGCCGCTGGTAACCAGATCAGTTGGAAAAGAGCTATATGGATATATGGGATATGGTGATTCATTAACTGCATATTTTTTGATATTTGCTAGTTTTGGAATTTATCAATATGGTTTGAGAGAAATAAGCAAAGTTCGTGATAATAAAGTTAAACTAAAACAAACCTTTACAAGCTTATTTCTTTTTACGAGTGTTACTAATATAGTAGCGTCTGCTGCTTATATGGCATTTGTAGGCATTTATTATAGGAATGAACCATATTTTTATACATGTATAATTATGGGGTTTAGCGTGGTGGCTAATCTTTTTTATGTTGAATGGATTAATGAAGGTTTAGAAAACTATGATTTCATTGCTATTAAAACTATGGTTATAAGGATTGTATATTCGGTACTTATTTTGCTATTTGTAAGGGATCAGGGGGATTATTTATTTTATTTATATTTAGTTGTAGGGTTTAATTTTATAAATAATGTAATTAGTTTTATATATGTAAAGAAAAAGCTCAGTTTTGATTTTTCCAATTTAGAATTTTTTAGGCATATAAAGCCTATGATTTATGTTGTAATTCTCTCTAATACAAATATTTTATATACTCAACTTGATAAAATCATGTTAAAGGATAGTGTGGGCGGGACTACAGCAGTTGGATATTATTATATGGCTCAAAGAATAATGACTATAATAAATACATTGCTTCTTACAGTAATTCAGGTAACTATGCCTAGATTATCTAATTACCTGGGTAATGAATCTAAAGGGGAATACTTAGTATTACTAAAGCGGGTAATAAAGATTTATTTCTTATTCTTATTTCCAGCTTCTATAGGGTTATTATGTCTTTCAAAAGAAGCAATATACATATTTGGAGGAACAGAGTTCCTAGGAGTGGTTCCAGTAATGATAGTATTTTCTATATATATGCTGAGTATAGGTGTTGAAGGAGTAATAGCAAATCAGATGATATATCTTCATGGAAAAGAAAAAGATGATGCAATACTAGTACTTATAGGTGGGGTACTTAACCTAATATTTAATACGACTTTATTAGTTACAGGTACTTTTAATACGGTAACAGCTATAACAACAACACTTATAGCAAATTTAATAGTAATATGGTTAGAATATAGATTGGTCAAGAAAGTAATTAAGTTAGATATTCACCTATTCGCATTTGAAAATATGAAATATTTTTACTATTCACTTACTTTTATTCCAATAACACTAGGAATAAAATATTTTATATCGAATATCATAATTGGATTGCTGCTAGAAGTATTAGCATGTGGAATTGTATACTTAGGTATACTTGTACTAACTAAAGATCAAGTATTTTTTGAATTAGGTGATAAAATATTTGTAAAATTAAAATTGAAAAAATAGGTTCGAAAAAATTGTAGATATCTCTTAAGTAGAAGTTGTTTTATTTTTGTTTGCTCTGAGTCCGTATTTACGGCAGTCAGCAATAGGTACAACTTCTATTATTAGAAATCTACAATTTTTTTTGAAATAAATACGATAGTATAATCATTCTTTTGAGTATTCTTATAAAAATGAGAGGAAGAAGTTGCTTGATTTGCAAAATAATAATTTTTAAAATATTTTTTTGTCTGAACATATTGTCATGAACATTGAACAATGATAATATAAAGGTGTTCACAAAATGAACTTAACAAAATTGAACAAAAATAGCAAAATAACTATATAATAATTATTTTTAAGAATACATTAAAGAGGATAATTATCAAAAAATTATTAATAAGTATGTTATAGAAAATAAGGAATTATTATATGTGAAAGAATAATTAATTAAATTTAAGGGGGATTATTAAATGGAGAATAGAAAAAGCGACTATAAGGTAGGTGTATTGACTGGTATAGGTTCAGCAGTAACATGGGGAATAGATACTGTTTTAGTTGGATTAGTACTTGCTATGAGTCCATTTTCATCTGAGGGTGCAATAGTTTTAGCTCCAATTATAACAGCTTGCTTTCATGATGTATTTTCAGCAGTATGGACATTTATATATCTAGCGTTGAAGGGGCAATTAGGACCATTAGTTAAGGCTATGAAAACTAGGAGTGGATTAGTTGTTGCACTAGCAGCAATTATGGGTGGTCCTGTTGGGATGACAGGTTATGTAATGGCAATTCAATATATTGGACCATCTTATACATCTATAATATCTTCATTATATCCAGCAATTGGAGCAGTCTTAGCATATTTTATACTTAAGGAAAAAATAGGGAAAAAGGGATGGGCAGGATTGCTTGTTGCGATTTTTGGGATATGTTTAATTGGGTATTCACCAAATGAGGCAGGAATTAGTGTTGTTGGATTTATATGGGCTATAGTGTGCGCAATAGGATGGGGAAGTGAATCTGTTATATGTGCAATTGGAATGAAGGACGATGAAGTATCTGCAGAATCGGCACTTCAAATAAGACAATTAACATCAGGTCTTGTCTACGCAGTTTTAATAGTTCCTATAGTAGGTGGAATTGGAATAAGTTTTGAAGCTTTAAAAACAAATTCAGTTTGGTGGCTTATAGCAGTTGCTTTAGCAGGAACAGCATCATATTTATTCTATTATCAATCAATTGATAAAATTGGAGCAACAAAAGCTATGGGATTAAACGCAACAAATACTATTTTTGCAATAATATTCGATGTATTAATAAATGGAACTCAATTAAGTTTAAAAACAATTGTATGCAGTTTAATGGTTATGGGCGGAGTTTACTTTGTAGCTAAAGCATCTGCTGAAGTAGCAGTAGAAGAGGAAGAAATTTCTAGTCTTGTAGAAGCTGAATAATATAGAAATTAGTATAATTATATAAGGGTGTTAAATAGGTTAGATAAAAATAGCTTATTTAGCACTTTTTTTGTATAGGTATATACAATCTTCTAGGAAAAATATGATGAGAATCTTTCATTAGATAGAATTTTTTAATAAGGACAAATAATATAGAAATTTTTTGTATTTGTTGAAATTTGATTGCATGCTGATATACTAGTTATATAATTAAATATAAAATAATTATAACAATTAATTAAACTAATGAATAATTTGTCAATTGATGAGGTGAAAAAGTGAACATAAGAAAAAAATTCATTATTTTTTCTATTCTATGGGGGATAATCCCTATGATTATTTTGACAAGTATATATATTTCAAATTATAATACTAAGAATTTAGAAATGGTTAAGCAAAATTTGGTAACACTTGTAAACGATCAATCAATACATTTAGAATCTTTCTTCGATCAAAATATCAGTGAACTTAATATTGATTCTGGTATTCCTGCAATAAAGGATTTGTTAAATGATTCAAATCATGGAAGAGTTAGTGAAGATTCAAAGGAAAGTACTAAAGTATTGGGAGAAATTTTTAATAGCAGAAAAAACCAACAATTTTTTTTGAATACAGAATTGCTTATTAATAAAAGTGGAGCTATAATTGCATCTTGTGATAAAGAGTATATTAATAAAAAGGCTGCTCTTTCCGATGAAGAGACACGAAAGCTTGTATGTGGAGAAGTGGTTGTAACTAATATTATTCAGAGAGGCGATGTTAATAAAGGGATAAAAAGTGTAATAGTTGCAAGTCCGATATTTTTTGATAATGAGTATCAAGGGGCAATGGTTAGTGTAATAAATATGAATTATTTTGAAAAACTTGTAAATGAAGTTCATTCGTTTAGAACAAGGGAAATAATGGTTTTAGATAATAATGGTGTAGTTGCAGCTAGCAGTAGTGAATATGTAAAAGATAGTATTAGTAAAATTAATGTGCCAAATAACCTATATGAAGAATGGAAGAATGTTGATTTAAATAAAAATCCAAGTGGAACAATTGAATATAAAATAAATGGAGTAGAAAAAATAGGATATTACTCAAGAATTAGTAATTCTGGATGGGTAGTATTTAGTGGTGTCGAATGGAATGAATTAAAAACACCTATTAATAAAAGTATTAAGGATATAGTTATATTTTTAGTTCTTATTGTACTGCTAATAGTAAGCTCCTATGTTTTCACTATCAATTATTTTTCAAAGCCAATATATAAATTATTGCAAGTGATAAGAAAAATAAAGCAAGGTGATTATAAGGATAGATTTATATATAATGAAAATAATGAATTTGGAGAAATTGCTGAGGCATTTAATGATTTAATTGATAATATAGAAAAAAATAATAAATATCAGGAAGAGCTAAGGATAAGTGAAGAACGTTATGGTATAATTATATCCCAAACAGAGGATATAATTTTTGAATGGAATATAAATAAAGATACAATATACTTTTCAGAAAATTGGAAGAAGAAATTTGGTTATGAACCTATTACAAGCAGTATTAGTGAAAATATATCTAAGTCAAATAGTATTCATAAGGATGATGTTAAGCAATTAGGGAAAGTATTAAATGATATCATTAAAGGCAAAACTTATGCAGAAGCTGAGATTAGGATTAGAAAAGAAAAAATTGAATATATCTGGTGCAAAATAAGAATAACTGCAATGTTTGATGAGAACGGAAATATTTTTAAAGCTATTGGGATAATAATTGATATTGATAAAGAAAAAAAGGAAACTGAAGAATTACTATATAAAGCGCAAAGAGATAGTTTAACGAGTTTATATAATAAAGGAACTTCCCAAAGTATGATTGAAGAGTTTATTAAAGATAATAATAGTAGTGGAGCATTATTTGTGATAGATCTGGATAATTTTAAAGCTGTTAATGATAATTTAGGGCATTTGGCAGGAGATATTGTGTTGAATAATATTTCGCATATGATTTCCAAAAACTTTTATGATGATTCTATTGTAGGCAGAATAGGCGGAGATGAATTTATAGTATTTTTAAAGAATGTAGAATCAGAAGAACAAATTCGTGATAGAGCAGAAGAGTTATTAAATGTTTTTAGGAGAAATACGGCTAAAGAGATTTCGGATTATAATATTTCAGCAAGTATAGGAATTGCTAAGTATCCGGAGCATGGGGAAACTTATAAAGAATTATTTATTAGTGCAGATAAAGCAGTATATTTAGCAAAGAACAGAGGGAAGGATAATTATTGGATTTTTAAAAATTTATAATATAGTGGATATAGATTAAGTCAGTTAGTATCACAAATTTAGATAAATTTGAGCTTTATTTAGGGAAAGGATGCATATTTTAAGAGCTATTAATAGTCAGATAAGAGTACGATGGTATTTTTATCTGACTATTTTTAATTATAGAATTATTTTAAATGCAGATATTTTTTACTATTTTCTATAATTATTTGTATAAAAACTATAATTACTCGTGTTTTAAATTTTTTCATTAAGTTTTATCATAGAAATAAAATTATTATTTATTTTACTGTTTCTGGCACTGCAGATAAGATTAATTAATAAGGGATAGGTGATTTTATGAAAAAATTAAAAAGCGCAATTATACTTATGAATGTATTAATTGTGGGAGTTGTAACGTTGTTAGTCAGCATAATATCTATTAATCAATTGAGGCAAAGCAATCAAGAAGCTATTCACCAATATGAAGTTACCCTTAGAGATGGCTATGATAAAAACATAAAAAATCAAGTTGATAATGTAGTTACTCTGTTAAATGGAATAAATAAAATGCAAGCAGATGGAAAATTAACAGAAGATGAAGCAAAGAAACAAGCAAGAAATTTAATAAAAGATCTTCGATACGATGAAACAGGATATTTCTGGATAGATAATGTAAGTCCTTCTGTAAATGATAACTCAGAACTAAAAGCTGATGCTCAAAATACAAGTGAGTCAAATGGATCTTCAACTAATTTTAAGGAAAAAATAATGAGTGTTGTTCTTAAAGACGGTAGCGGGTTTACAAATTTTGATTTTCCGAAAGCAAATGGGCAGTCAGCAACAAAGAGGGCATATTCAGCATTATTTAAACCTTATAATTGGGTAGTAAGTACGGGTAATTACGTGGATAATATTGATGCTGAAGTAGCAGCAAAAACTTTCGAACTTAATAATATGCTAACAAGAACAATTATAGTATTAGTTATATCACTTGTAATATTGATAACCTTATCAATATTTATAGCAGTTAGAGTTTCTTCAAATGTTACAAGACCATTAACTAAGATTAAAGAATTAGCTGAGAGATTAGCTAAGTACGATTTTTCAGAGGATATAAACATAACCAGTAAGAATGAATTTGGACAAACAGCTAATGCATTAAATAAAGCTCAAAATAATGTTAAGAATTTAGTAAAAAATATAAGTAAACAAACTATGGAATTAACAGCTTCAACGGAAGAATTATCAGCTACAGCCCATCAAATTACTGATAGGGTTTTAAGTATAAATGATTCTACTAAAAATATTGTCAGCGATATGAATGAATCAATGGAATCAGCAAAGCAAGTAAACGAATCCATGAAAGAAATTAACGGAAGCATTACAGAATTATCTAAAAAATCAAGTAATGGAAGTGAAATATCATTAGGGTTTAAAGATAAATCTAAAAAAATTAAAAATGAAACAGGTGAAGCACTAGCGAATACTCAAAATATATATGAAGACAGAGAAAAGATGATTATAAGTGCAATTAAGGATGGAACTGTAGTGCAAGAGGTTTCAAAGATGGTAGAGGCAATATCTGCCATAGCTGAAGAAACTAATTTGTTAGCGCTTAATGCAGCAATAGAAGCCGCTAGAGCAGGTGAGCATGGAAAAGGTTTTGCTGTGGTATCTGATGAGGTTAGAAAACTAGCTGAACAATCGGCTAGTTCTGCAATGTCAATTCAAAATACAGTGGCAAAAGTTCAAGGAGCATTTAAGAGACTATCAGATAATAGTTATGAAGTCTTAAATTTCATTAATAACGATGTTACAAGACACTTTAACGAGTTTGTTTCATCTGGAGAATATTATTATGATAATGCTGATGAAATTAGCAAAATATCAGAGGATATAGCTGCAATGACAGAACAATTAACAGCATCAGTTCAGGAAGTAAATGCTATGGTTGACACTATGGCATCCAATTCTGAGAAAGTAACACAAAATTCAGCTGAAATATTGGATAGTATAGCTGATACAACTACAGGTGTTAAAGAAATTGCAGCTACAGTTAAAAGTCAAGCTGTGCTGGCACAAAAGCTTAATGAACTAGTTGATGAATTTAAAATATAAATATTTGATTAACAAGAAATAAAGAAGGTGGGTATTCTTTTATAAATTTGATTACTCGTCTTTTAAAATTTAGTATAAAAAGGAGAGTATAAATATGATAAATAAAAAAAGCAAAATGTATTCTTGTTGGCTTAGTCATACAGGAATTGGGAATAGCAATTATAAAGAATATCTTGGAAACATTGTGATTCCATATAAAAGCAGAATTGTTGAGTCTGCATTAACTGAATTTCAAAGAGCATTTGAAGAAATTTATAATGGGAAAGTAGAACAGAGCATATGGAGCAGAGAGGATGAGATTGAAAAAGATAAATATATAAAATTAGAGAAATGTGAAGATGAAAATTTAATTAGCGAAGGATACAAAATAAAGTATGAGACCACCTTAGAGAAAAAGCAGAGAATTACAATTTCAGCTAAAGATGATAATGGTATTCTTTATGGGGTATTTGCATTGCTACGTTTATTTGGGCAAAATAAACAACTTGAAGACAGAGAAATTATAGATAATCCAAAGAAGAGCATTAGAATGATAGATCATTGGGATAATCTTGATGGAACTGTTGAACGTGGTTTTGCAGGAAGTTCAATTTTGTTTGAAAGCTGCCGCAATAAAGATATAACGAAGTATATTATGGAGACCATAGGTATACCCGCTAGTAATGATTTAATAAGAAAGGCTTTTGATGATGAGTATAAAGCAGCTTCGGATTTAGATAGGATTAACGACTATGCAAGAATACTTTGCTCAGTTGGAATTAATGGAGTAGTTATAAATAACACTAATGTTCATGCCTTAGAAACTTATCTGATTGATAAAAGAATTAATATTGTAAAAACTATTAGTGATATATTCGATAAGTGGGGAATTAAAACATATTTAAGCATTAATTTTGCAGCACCAATTACATTAGGTGAATTAGAAACTTCTGATCCATTAGATGAAAAGGTAAAGGAATGGTGGAAGAAAAAAGCTCAATTTGTATATAATATAATTCCTAACTTAGGTGGTTTTATGGTAAAAGCAGATTCGGAAGGAAGACCTGGACCTTTTACCTATGGGCGTAATCACGCAGATGGTGCAAATATGCTTGCAAGTGCATTGGAGCCATATGGAGGAATATTAATATGGAGATGCTTTGTATATAACTGCAGGCAAGACTGGAGAGATCATACAATAGACAGAGCCAAAGCAGCTTTTGAATGTTTCGATCCTTTAGATGGACAATTCTTGGATAATGTGTACCTCCAAATAAAAAATGGTCCTATGGATTTTCAAGTTAGAGAACCTATTACCCCACTTTTTGGTTCAATGAATAAAACAAATAAATTAATGGAGTTTCAAATAACTCAGGAATATACAGGCCAACAAAGACATGTTTGCTTTTTAGTTCCTTGGTGGAAAGAGGTATTAAGCGCTCCAACTTATGCAAAATTTAATGATGAAGAGAACTTAAGTTGCTTATCACAAAGAATAGATGGAATTGCAGGAGTAGTTAATGTAGGAAATGATGAAAATTGGACGGGTCATTTCTTGGCTCAAGCTAATCTTTATGGTTATGGCCGTCTTACGTGGAATAGCGGCTTAAGCAGTGAAGAAATTGTAGAAGAATGGATTAAGCTTACATTAGGCGATAATCCGCTAGTTATGAAAAACGTAAGTGAAATATTAATGAATTCCTGGGAGACTTATGAGAAGTATACATCACCATTAGGTATAGGATGGATGGTATCACCAGGACATCATTACGGACCAGATATAGATGGGTATGAATTTTCTCCTTGGGGAACGTATCATAGAGCAGATTGCAGAGGCATTGGAATTGACCGTACGCTAGAAAGTGGGACATGTTATGTAGGGCAGTATAATGAACCGCTTAAAAGCCAGTATAATAATTTAGAAACTTGCCCGGATGAATTGCTATTATTTTTCCATCATGTGCCTTATACTCATGTATTGAAATCTGGAAAAACAGTAATTCAGCATATTTATGATACGCATTTTGAAGGTTTTGAGATAGTAGAAAAGTTCATTGATAATTGGAAAGGACTAGAAGGTATTATTGACAAAAATGTATATGAGCATGTACTTGAACGTCTTAATATACAATTAGATAGTGCTAGAGATTGGAGAGATCAGATTAATACGTATTTTTATAGAATGTCTGGAATAGAGGATGAAAAGGCAAGGAAAATATACTAGTTATTAAATGACATTTTTTAATAATTTTAAAATCTATAATTTCTAGTATTTTTTATATAATTTATTAGGTTGTTGGCTATATGCAATGATGATAAACTTTACATTGTAAGGACAAACGTTTACAAAGTATAAAAATGTGTAATTAGAATTAAGAATAGGGGGAAAATAAATGAAAAAAACTAAGTTAATTGTAAGTATGCTTTTGACAGGAACTTTAGCTCTGAGCTTACTTGCAGGTTGTGGCAGTAAAAGCCAAGAAACAAGTAATTCATCAGGTGATGGCAAAATTAAGGAATTCACAGCATTTTTCGCAACAGCAGGAAAGGAACTTCCGGAAAACAATAGGCTAAAAAATGTTATCGCTCAAAAATTTGGAGTAAAGATAAATGAGTCATGGCTTACAGGACAAACTGCTAAAGAAAGAATTGGAGTAATGATTGCAGGTGGCGAATATCCAGATATGATAGATGGAACAGATGGAACACAAGCATTAGTAGATGCAGGGGCTCTTATTCCATTAGAAGATAAAATTGATAAATATCCTAATATTAAAAATTTCTTAACGCCTGCTCAATGGGAAGCATTAAGAAAACCTGATGGACATATTTATTATATACAACAATTCGGAAATGTTAAAAATGAAGATACATCGACATTCTTTAATGATGAAGCTTTCTGGATTCAAAAAGATGTTTTAGCGTGGGCTAATTTTCCAAAGATTACAACTGTTGATGAATATTTTGATTTAATTGAAAAATATAAAGCTGCACATCCACAAATAGATGGACAACCAACTCAAGGGTTTGAAATTTTAAGCGATGACTGGAGATATTTCTGTTTAGAAAATCCTCCTCAATTCGTAGCAGGATATCCTAACGATGGAAGAGCGATTATAGATAAAGCTACATTAACAGCTCATAACTATAATACAATTCCAGAAGCACAAAAATACTTCAAGAAGATTAATGAAGAGTACAATAAAGGAATTGTAGATCCTGAAACATTTACAGCAAAATATGATCAATATATTGCAAAAATTTCTTCTGGTGCAGTACTTGGAATGGTTGATCAATATTGGGAGTTCAGAGATGCTGAATTAGCATTAAAGACAAGAAACTTAGACAATAGAACCTATATTCCACTCCCTTTAACTATTGACAAAAGCATAAAGCCAAATTATAGAATGAAACCAGCATTTAATTCAAGTGGTGGTCTAGGAATCACAACTAGCTGTAAAGATGTAGATGGTGCATTAAAAGCTATTAATGATTTATTATCAGAAGATTCATTAAAATTAAGATACTGGGGAGAAAAAGATAAAGACTATCAAGTAGATGATAAAGGCGTAATGTACAGAAATGAAGAACAAAGAGCAAATTCTAGAAACAAAGATTGGCAAAATGCTAATTTGTGCATGTACACATATTTACCTCAATATACTGCAGGCTACTTTGAAGATAAAATTAATACTATATTACCAGAACAACAATTAAGTGAGTTCCAAGCAACATTAACAGATATAGATAAAAAAGTTCTTGATGCATATGGACATAAGAAATGGTCAGACTTCTTAGATGATATGCCTGAAGAAAATGACCCTTGGTACCCAATTTATTCAGCAACGAATTCTTGGTCAGCAGATGAACCTGCAATGATGGCAATGACAAAGATGGATGATATTAAGAGACAATGGTTACCTAAAGTTATAATGACTACTCCAGATCAATTTGATTCCGTTTGGAATGAATATCAAAAAACACTTACAACTCAAGCTGACATAAAGGTATATGAAGATACACTTACTAAAGAAGTTAAGAAGAGAGTAGATATAGCTAATAAGGCAAAAAAATAGATATATAAGGAAGAATAAGGGATCTTTTTAGATCCCTATTCTTTAAAATTTATTATGTTAGATAAAGAAGGAGGAAGAACATGGAATTGGGAGTAAAAAATGCTGAAGGAAATGTAGAAATAAAAGTAAAAAAGAATATGCTAGAAAAGATGAAAAAACAAAAAGCCTTAATTATAATGTCTATTCCGTTTATCATATATACATTAATATTTAGCTATGCACCTCTTTTGGGATGGGTCATGGCATTTCAGAAATATAAGCCAGGAAAAGCTTTATTTAATCAAACTTGGGTTGGCTTAGATCAATTCAAGACACTATTTGCTGATCCGGTCTTTTTGGGTGTTATAAGAAACACTCTATGTATGAGTATAATTAATTTAGTTTTAGGAACTGTTTGTTCTATTGGTTTTGCTTTACTATTAAATGAAGTAAGGCAGTTGTTAGCCAAAAAATTTATACAAACAATTTCTTATTTACCTCATTTTCTTTCGTGGATAATTGTAACAGGAATTGTTGCAGATGTTCTTACAACAGATACAGGTATTGTTAATCAAGTTTTAATTGCACTACACATTATAAAGGAACCTATAAATTTTTTTGCTGAAACTAAATATTTTTGGGGAATTGTTGGGCTTACAAATGTTTGGAAAGAAGTTGGTTGGGGTAGTATCATTTACCTTGCTGCCATTACTGGTATCAATCCAGATTTATATGAGGCGGCAGAAATTGATGGTGCAGGAAGAGTAAAGAAAATTTTATATGTTACTTTACCTGGAATTAAATCAACAATATTTATACTATTAATAATGAACATTGGAAATATTGTTAACGCTGGTTTTGAACTACAATACTTACTTGGAAATGGCCTTGTTCAAAGTGTATCTCAAACAATAGATATCTTTGTATTAAGATATGGAATCAGTTTAAGTAACTATTCATTAGCTACAGCTGCAGGTATATTTAAGAGCGTAGTTAGTATTGCTTTAATATTTATTGCAAATCAATTTGCAAAAAGAGCTGGTGAAGAAAGGTTATTCTAGAGGAGGAGTATTAATGGCAGGATTAAAAAAGAGAAGTAAAAGTGATATTATTTTTGACAGTATTATAGGGATATTCATGGTATTATTCGTAATTGTTACCTTATATCCTATTTTAAATACATTAGCTGTTTCATTTAATGATGGTATTGATACAGTACGTGGTGGAATTTATCTATGGCCAAGAGTATTTTCCATGAAAAATTATCAAACAGTATTTAATAATCAGAACTTAATGCAAGGTGCATTTATATCAGTCTCAAGAACTGTAATTGCTACAGTGCTTAATGTGTTCTTATCAGCAATGCTTGCATATATACTAAGCAGAAAAGAGTTTATGTTTAAGAAACAGTTATCAATCTTTTATGTATTAACAATGTATGTTAATGGTGGAATGATTCCAATTTACGTTTTAATGAAAACCTTACATTTAACTAATAACTACTTAGTGTATATATTACCTGGTTTAGTTTATGTATTTAACATGATTGTAATCAGAACTTTTATAAATGGATTACCTGATAGTTTAGTTGAATCAGCTAAGATTGATGGTGCAGGAGAATTTAGAATTTTTGTTCAAATTATTTTGCCTTTATGTAAACCTGTACTTGCAACCGTTGCATTATTTGTAGCAGTAGATCAATGGAATTCATGGTTTGATGCAATGCTCTATAACTCACAAAATATAAATTTGACAACATTACAGTATGAACTTATGAAATTATTATCATCTGCAATGCAACAGGGAAATGGAGCAGGTGCAATAGATGCAGCTAAAAATGCAGGAAGCATGGTCACACCAAAATCTATTCGAGCAGCAGCTACAATCGTAACTGCATTGCCAATCGTTTGTCTATATCCATTCTTACAAAGATATTTTGTAACAGGGCTTACTATTGGAGGAGTAAAAGAATAAAGGAGACTAGACTTATGTGGTAGCTTACCAAATCATAAATATTTTTATTACGAAAAACTATAAAAATATTTATGATTTCTGGTGAAGATATACAAATAAGGTTTAGTGAATATACCATTGCATGCCTGTAATAAATCTATATGATAAATTAGATATTGAATAAAAGTTCAAGAAGAAATCAAATTTTCAATTATGTCACATGAGGAGTAGAAGTAGAATGAGTGCTTATGAAACAAATTCCTACCATAATGTCCTTAAAGAATATGGATATTCTGACGAGGAAATCGAAAAAAGATTAACTGACATTTATAATACTATTTTTTATGGAAATGAATCAGAAAGATTATATCATCCCGTTGGGGATGATATGGCTTACTTTGTTGATACAGGCAACAATGATGCTAGAACTGAAGGTATGTCTTATGCAATGATGATGTGTGTTCAAAGGAATATGAAAGAAGAATTTGACAGGCTTTGGAAATGGGCAAAAACTTATATGTATATGGATGAAGGCTGGAATAAAGGCTATTTTGCGTGGTCTGCTAAACTGAATGGAGAAAAGAATGCTTATGGGCCAGCACCTGATGGAGAAGAATATTTTGCAATGGCATTGTTTTTCGCCTCAAATAGATGGGGTGATGGAGAAGGAATTTTTAATTACTCAAAAGAGGCAAGAGAACTTCTTCATGAATGTATTCATAAAGGGGAAAAGGAACCAGGAACTCCAATGTGGGAACCAACAAATAAATTAATAAAATTTGTTCCAAACCTTGACTTTACTGATCCTTCATATCATTTACCACATTTCTATGAATTATTTTCTCTTTGGTGTAATGAAGAAGATCGTGAATTTTGGAAAGAAGCGGCTGAATGTAGCAGAGAATATCTGAAAAAAGCTTGTCATCCTATTACAGGTTTGGCACCAGAGTATTCGAAGTATGATGGAGTACCTTGCGATTCACCTTGGGCTAGGGAGTATCATGAAAGATATTATAGTGATGCATATAGAGTGCCAGCTAACCTAGGTTTATCTTATGAATGGTTTGGAAAATCAGAATGGGAATGTGTATGTGCAGATAAAATTCAGACTTTCTTCTGTGAAACAGTTAAAGGTAAGGCGGATTTAGTTTATGAGATAGATGGCACAATTATTGAAGAAAAAGCCCTGCACCCGGTGGCAATTATAGCAACTAATGCAATGGCTTCTTTAGCTAGTAAAGGAAAGTATAGAAAAGAATGCGTTGACTTATTTTGGAATACACAACTTAGAACAGGTGAAAGAAGATATTATGATAATTGTTTATATTTATTCGCATTCTTGGCACTGAGCGGAAATTATAGAATTTGGAAGTAGGGAAGTAAAAATGAATAAAATAAAAAATCCAATTTTATCTGGATTTTATCCAGATCCATCAATATGTGCGGTAGGAGAGGACTTTTATTTAGTAACTTCTACCTTTGCATATTTTCCAGGAGTTCCAATCTTTCATAGTAAGGATTTAGTTAATTGGAGACAGATTGGAAACGTATTAACTAGAAAATCGCAACTTAATTTAGAGGGCGCAGGTCATTCTCAGGGAATATTTGCACCTACCTTGCGCTATAACAATGGAATCTATTATTTAATTACCACAAATATCTCTCACGGAGGGAACTTTATTGTAACAGCAGAAAAGCCTGAAGGACCATGGTCTGATCCATATTGGTTAGAAGGAGCAATAGGCATTGATCCAAGCCTATTTTTCGATGATGATGGAAAGGCATATTATATAGGAACAAGACCAAATCCAGAAGGTGTACGCTACAATGGAGATTGGGAAGTTTGGATTCAAGAATTAGATTTGAATAACATGTGCCTTGTAGGTGATAGCCATAAAATCTGGAAAGGTGCACTAAGGGATGTAATATGGCCCGAAGGTCCCCATCTTTATAAGAAAGATGATTATTATTATTTAATGATAGCTGAAGGAGGGACAGGCCCTGAGCACTGTGTTACTATTGCAAGAAGTGCATTTATTTACGGAAAATATGAAGGATGTCCGCGTAATCCTATAATTACTCATAGACATTTAGGAAAAAGTTATCCAATAAAGCATGTTGGACATGGAGACTTAGTTAAAACACAAGATGATAAGTGGTTTATGGTAATGTTAGCAAGTAGAACCTGTGATGGATATTGCAATACTGGAAGAGAAACTTTTTTAGCTAAAGTTACCTGGGAAGGGGGATGGCCAGTAGCAAATCCAGGCTCTGGAATATTAGAATTGGAGCAAGATCACGAACTTTTAGAATATGAAGTAGAACCTAAGGAGTCTTGCTATCATTTTTATGGAAAAGAGTTAGATAATACTTGGGTATTTTTAAGAAATCCAAGTGAAAATTTATATTCACTAACAGAAAAAGAAGGTTGTCTGCGCCTATACTTGAAAGAGCAATCTTTAAAAGATTTAGATAACCCAGCTTATATAGGGATTAGACAAAAAGAGTATCATTATATTATATCTACCATGATGGAATTTAATCCGAATAATGAAAATGAAAGTGCAGGAATAGCTATTGTTCAGAGCAATGAATATCATATTAGATATGAATGTACTCAGAGAAATGGAAGAGAAGTATTACAAATTATAGAGTGTAATAATGGCAAAGATATATTAATTAATGAAGTTGAAATAAATTCTAGTAAACTCTGTTTGAAAATGGTAAGCAAGGGACAGAAATTAGATTTATATTATGGAATAGATGGTACTAGTTATAAGTTATTACAAAAGGATGTTAGCACTAAAAATTTAAGTACAGAAGTAGCAGGCGGATTTGTAGGATGTACAATCGGAATGTATGCAAGTAGTAATGGAAAAACCACTGATAATTATGCAGATTTCTACTGGTTTGAGTATAAATAATATACTTCAATATATGACTATTTCTCAAAAAATAATATTAAATATTACATTAAACATAAGAAAAGTTAATTTTTAATTGAAATTATATGTATGAATATTGTAATAAGGGGAGATATAGGTTGTTTAGTAAGAAAAAAAGATTAAAATTGATGAGTTTAATTATTGCAGGTTCTTTATTTAGTGGAATATATACAACTGTTAATTGTGAACCTGCATTAGCAGATGCAGGAAATACATCAGCACAAACTCAAGTAGTTAAACAAGATTATCAAAGGGATATTCCAGCATTAAAAGATGTATTTAAAGATTATTTCCCAGTTGGAACAGAACTTAATCCAAGTATGATGGATAGTAGTAATCCTCATTCTGGATTCATAAAATATCAATATAATGCATTAGTACCAGGTAACTTTATGAAACCTGATGCACTGCAGCCAACTGAAGGCAATTTTCATTGGGATGATGCAGATAAGTATGTAAAGTTTGGTGAAGAAAACAACATGATATTAAGGGGACATACTTTGGTTTGGCATAGTCAAATACCTGATTGGTTTTTCCAAAATCCAACTGATAAAGCTAAGCCTGCTACAAGGGAACAATTAAGAAGTAGAATGGAAAAGCATATAAAAACTGTAGTTGGCCGCTATAAAGGAAAGATAAAGTATTGGGATGTTGTAAATGAAGTTATTTCTGACAAAAGTGGTTTGAGAGGTGATGATGAAAAGTCAAAGTGGAAATCTATAATAGGAGATATTGATGGTGATGGCTACGATGACGATTATATTGAATTAGCCTTTAAGTATGCCCACGAAGCTGATCCGGATGCTACACTGATTATAAACGATTACGGCACTGAAGGAAGTACTAGGAAGAGAGATGATTTATATAATTTAGTTGAGAGAATGCTTAAAAAAGGCATTCCTGTAGGTGGTGTAGGTCTTCAAAGTCATATTTCTATGTATAGTCCTTCAGCTGGGCAAATCAAAGATGATATTGAGAAGTTTGCAAGTTTAAAAAAATATAATCCCAAATTCACTGTTCAAGTTACAGAATTAGATATGTCTATTTATAGTGGTAATAATGAAGGTACAAAGACAGTTACAGATGATATTCTAGCACAAGAAGCAAGTCAATATAAAGCAATATTTGATGTCTATAAAGAAGAAGCTAAAAAAGGTAATTTAGGCTTGGTTATGTTCTGGGGAGGTTCAGATGATGATACATGGTTAGATAATTTCCCAGTAAAGAATAGACCAGATTCTCCACTACTTTTTGATAGAAGCTTACAGGCTAAACCAGCTTATTGGGCACTTGTTGATCCCTCAAAGGTTAATGTGTTTAAGCAAAAAACAAGTATTTCAAATGGAGCACCTGTTATTGGAAATGCTTTGGATCCAAAATGGATGATGGTTAAGCCTTTTGATGTTAACGCATATATAAGAGGAATAGATGGAGCTACAGCTAAAGTGAAAACCATGTGGGATTCAAATAATCTATATGTTCTTGCAGATGTAAATGATGTGACAGTTGCAAATAATGATGGAGCAGATATATTTATAGATGATGGTACAGGTAAATATGTGAAATATTCAGTTAAACGTAATACTAATAGTGATACAGTTAAAGTTATTTCAACATCAAAAGGATATCAAATACAAGCTAAATTACCATTAGGTAGTATTCAGCCTAAAGTGGCAACTGAACTTAAATTTGATATGAAAATTAATGATTATGATACTTATGGAATCTTAAATTCCTCAGTAGTTTGGAATGATTATGTAAGTGATGGAATAATGAAACCAGAAAATGGTGGAACTTTAGTATGTAATCCTGAGTCAAAATCAGTAGAAACTAAAAAAGGAACTCCTGATATTGATGGTAATATCGATGATATATGGAATAGTGCTAATGTTATAAGCACAGATGTGAGTGTACAAGGTAATAATGCAGCTAAGGCTAAGGTTAGAACTTTATGGGATAAGGATTATATATATGCATTATATGAAGTTACAGATAGTAATTTAGATAAATCTAGTAAAAATGCATATGAGCAAGATTCAGTTGAGGCATTTATAGACGAGAATAATGCAAGAACTTCAGCCTATGATAATGATGATGCTCAATATAGAGTTAATTATGATAATGAACAAAGTGGTGGTGGAAGCAGGATTACTGATAAATTCAAATCAGCCACAAAAGTAACTGATAATGGATATATAGTAGAAATGGCCATACCTTTACACAACGAGGCTGTAACTAATCAAATTATAGGATTTGATGCTCAAGTAAATGACGCTGCAGGAGGTGTAAGAAACGGAGTAAATATCTGGTCTGATTCAACTGGTCAAACTTGGTCTACTATGAGTAATGTAGGCAATTTAAAACTTGTTGATTAATTTTAAATATTCAAGGGAAATAGTAGTATGAATATGAAAGGGAAGTAAATTGTTATTCTAATCCAAGTATCCGCTAATTTTTTACTAAGCAAACTTATAACTTTGATGGATCATAGCATAAGAAGAATTATCAGGGAGGAGTGGCTGGATATCAGCAACTCCTTCAAAAACACTAAGTTTTAGAGATTTAGTGGATAAGCATGTAAGTAAGAAAGGTAAGAAGATAATATATGATTAAACATTATTCAATAATAAAGGGAAAAAAATTTTCATTTAACAATAATGCATTGTTTTGTATTGGAACGGGAAGAATGGGACTTGCACTTCATAAAGCTTATCAAGAACAATTAAAATATGTTCAGGATAACATACATTTTTCCCATATTCGTGGACATGGATTGTTTTCTGATGACATGGCAATTTATCAGGAGTATAAGGATGATCTTGGCAATATAGCTGCAGAGTATAATTTTACGTATCTTGATATGGTTATGGATTCTTATCTTGAACTTGGGATACGTCCATTTTTGGAATTAGGATTTATGCCAGAGAAGCTGGCTTCTGGAGATCAAACGGTGTTTTATTGGAAAGGAAACGTGACACCACCCAAAAGTTATGAGGGATGGAAGGCTCTTGTTCAAGCAACATTAAGCCATTTAATGGAACGCTATGGTAAAGATGAAGTGGTAAAATGGCCGATTGAGGTATGGAATGAACCGAATCTGAGCGTTTTCTGGAAAGATGCAGACAAGCAGGAATATTTTAAATTGTATGAATTCACAGCTAAGGCAATTAAAGAGCTTGATAAAAGATTTAAAGTTGGAGGGCCTGCAATTTGTGGCGTTGATGATGTTAACTGGATGAAGGATTTCGTGAATTTTTGCCACGAAAATTCTGCGCCCATAGATTTCGTGACAAGACATGCTTATGCAACAGAAGCGCCGGAATTCATCGGGCACTATGGATATCAAGAGTTGCGTGAGCCAGAGGACTTAATTAGAGAATTGCAAATAACTAGAGATATTGTAGATATCTATGAAGAATATCGAGGCATTGATATTCATATAACGGAATTTAATACTTCTTACATTCCAAATTGTCCATTACACGATCAAAATGTAAATGCTACTTATATTGCTAAGCTTCTTTCTAGCTTAGGTGATTGTAATGCCTCATACTCTTATTGGACGTTTGGAGATATTTTTGAAGAAAATGGAGTTCCATTTACTCCATTCCATGGTGGATTTGGTCTTGTTGCTAATGGTGTAATCCCTAAACCAACCTTTTGGACATTTGCATTCTTTAAAGAGCTACAAGGCGAGTGTGTACACCGATCTGAAGAAGCCGTTATAGTGCAGGCACAAGACGGAAGTTATAGAGGTGTTGCATGGAATTTAATAAAAAATACTGAGGCAGACCAAAACTTGGAGCTAAATATTACGTTACCGATGGGCCAAGAGTCTCATGCCTATTAGTTAAAACTGTTGATGAAACATGTTGTAATCCACTTAAGATTTGGCATGATATTGGAGAGCCAGCATATCCGACACCTGCACAGAATGCATTACTTCGTGCAAGCTCAATGCCATTAGTTGCTACAGAGCGAATGCTTGCGGATGAGGAGAAGATTACGATAAAGCTAAATCTAAGCAAGAATGCTTTGACATATTTTGAAGTATTTCCAGTAAATCAAAAAAGTGATAGAGGATATATATATTTAAAATAAGAGAGGAGGCTCTAATATGAGAAATAATCCCATTATTTGGGCTGACTATCCAGATCCAGATATAATACGAGTAGATGATACTTATTATATGATTACTACAACAATGCATTTTATGCCAGGCTGCGTCATTATGCGTTCTTATGATCTTATAAACTGGGAAGTGGCAACCTATGTATATGAAACTTTAGATGATACACCAAATCAAAAATTAGAAGGTGAAAAACATATTTATGGAAAGGGTATGTGGGCAGCCTCTCTTCGTTACCATAAGGGCAGATTTTATGTGTGTTTTGTAGCAAATGATACGCAAAAGACATATCTGTATACAGCTACTGGTATAGCTGGACCTTGGAAAAAACAAATAATAGAAGGCTTCTATCACGATTGTTCATTGCTATTTGACGATGATGACAGAATTTATATTATTTACGGTAACACTGAGATTTATCTCACAGAATTAAATGAGGAGCTTTCGGGTCCTAAACCAGGTGGAATAAATAGAATAATTGTAAAAGAGACACAAGAATTTTACCTTGGTTACGAAGGTGCTCATTTCTATAAAATTAATGGTAAGTATTATGCATTTTTTATTCATATATTAAAGGCTGGGCATCATCGCAGAACTCAGGCTTGTTTTGTGGCTAATTCTTTAGAAGGTGAATTTGTTGGTGGAGATGTTTTTGATGATGATATGGGATATCATAATTTAGGTATTGCTCAAGGAGGAATCGTAGATACTCCAGAAGGAAAATGGTATGGAATGTTATTTCAAGATCACGGTGCTGTTGGCCGTATACCTGTTCTTGTACCGATGCATTGGGAAAACGATTTTCCGGTATTCGATAAAAATGCTCCTGAATACATTGAGATTCCGAGTACACGACCAAATTATAAGTATAAACCGCTTGTTGGAGATGATGATTTTATTTATAAACTGGATGAGAAAGACAAGATTCATATAAAAGATATCTGGCAGTGGAATCATACACCATCAAATAATTTATGGTCAGTAACAGAAAAGCCAGGAACATATCGTATCCATTCAGGAAAAATAAGTCCGAATTTAAATTATGCAGTAAATACACTGACACAACGTGCTATGGGACCTGCGTGTGAAGCAACTGTAAATTTAGATGGTAGCGAGCTTAAAAATGGTGATTATGCTGGTTTATGCTTCTTGATCAGTTCATACGGGTTGATTGCACTCACTAAAGAAGAAGACAAATATTATTTGGTAATGTTAGCAAGAGAAACTGATGACAAATCTGTCTTTGGAAACTTGATAGACAATGAACCTGGAGTTGAATATGCTAGGGTTCCTATAAAGGGAAATAAAGTTATGCTTAAGGCATATGGATATTTCGTAAATAATAAAGACGAGTGTGAGTTTTATTATCAGGATGGAGAAGAATGGATTAAATTAGGTATCACACACAATATTGTATGGAAAATGGATCAGTTTGTGGGATGCCGTTTGGGATTGTTTTTGTTTTCTACAAAAGAAGTTGGGGGAATCGCTGAATTTTCAGAGTTTAGATATAGCATTCTAAAATAAAAGAGTAAATTTAATTAATAACCACGAATATTCAAAATCAACTGAGTAGAGAGACGTTTTTATGTTACTAAGATAATATTTATTTTTGCAAAAAACAAGTATTTGCCTATAGCGGTTTAATGTTATATCATAGAATGTAAGAGAGTGATAAATTAAAAAAGAGGTAATAGAATGAAGAACCTTAAAATACTGAATAATTATAGTATTAGATCAAAATTATTACTAATATATCTTGTTTGTGTATTAGTTCCTATGATTGTTACTAACTCTATATTCTATATTACTATAAGAAATAGTGAAGAAAAAGAACAGAGAATAAACATGGAGCATTCTATTGATAGAGTTAAGTATAATTTAGATGCAGTATTTGATGATTGTGTATTAGTATCAGATCACTTATATAAAGACATAACTTTAAATGATTTCATTAATAAAAGATATAATAGCCTTCTCGCCTACTATGACAGATATATTTTTTTACTACAAAACAATGTAATAAAGTATTACTATGGGCCGCAACATGTATATCAAGTTACAATTTTTACAGACAATAGCACAATAAGTGATAGCGATAATTTTGTAAAGTTAACGCCCAAAATACGTGAAAGTGAGTGGTACAAACAGTTTCAGAATAATAAAGAGGCTATGACTATATCTGTGTTTTACGATGAGGATAAAAAATTATCTATAAATAATATGGCTAGGACAATTAGCATTATTCGAAAATTGGACAACTTTGATAAAACCCATGAAAATATTTTGAGAATAGATGTTGATTATAACGTAATATTGAATAATATTTTAAATGAAAAAATGGAAGATAATATATATATATGTAATAAAGATTTAGTTTTATTTTCTAATCAAAAATATGGTGTAGGAGCAGATGAATTTGATTCTATAGACTCCATAAAAGGCGAGAAGGTCAAATTAAACGATTTCTATAAGTTTAAGATGTCAAAAGAAAAGTGGAATATAATGATTACTGAAAAAGGAACGAGCCCATTTTTGAAGATAATTGAAAAAAAAGAATTATTTATTGAATTGATAATATTAAATCTACTGCTGCCTACAATAATTATAGCTTTAATTTCGCATTCAATTGGTAATAGGATTGCTTTACTTAATATATATTTAAGAAAAGTGGAAAATGAAGAGTTTTCCATAATAGAAGAATATAGTTATGGAAAAGATGAAATAGGGAAATTAATTCGAAGTTATAATATGATGGTTTTAAGGATTAAAGAACTAATAGAAGTGGTATTTAAGAGAGATGTAGAAAAACAGCGCCTTGAACTAGCTAAAAAACAGGCAGAATTAAAAGCGCTCCAAAGTCAGGTGAATCCTCATTTTATGTTTAATACCCTTGAAAGCATTCGTATGAGAAGTTTAATTAAAGGGGAAGTTGAGACTGCTGGAATAATTGAAAATTTATCATCATTGCTGCGAAAAACAATAAATTGGGGAGAAGATAATATTGCTATTGAAGATGAAATGCGTTTTGTAGAAAATTATCTCCAAATTCAAAAATACCGTTTTGGTGATAAATTATCTTATAGTTTTTATGTCATGGAAAAGTGCAAGAATATAAAGATTCCAAAGCTGTCTATTTTAAGCTTCGTTGAAAATGCTTGCGTTCATGGAATTGAGGAAGTGTCTCATAATGCAAGTATTAATGTAGCTATATTTAGATATGATAATAATTTAATTATTGAAATTTCAGATACAGGAATTGGAATGGATAAAAGGCAGCTCAATTCAATTAGGGAAAAACTTAATAATGCAGAAATAGAAACTCTAAATAATAGTAAAAGTACAGGAGTTCTTAATACTTGTATGCGTTTACAAATGTACTGCAATAATAGTATGCAATTTCAAATTGAAAGTAAATTAGGAGAAGGTACAGAAGTCACCATACAAATTTGTCTTGATGAACTAAAGTTAAACAATCATGCAGTTAAAGAAAATGAAAATACTAATTGCTAATATTAGGGGGAGATTTATGATTAAAGTTTTAATAGTAGATGATGAACCATTTATTAGACAAGGCTTAAAGATTTTAATTGATTGGGAACAATATGGATACGAAGTTGTTGGAGAGGCTGCGAATGGTATTGAAGCCATTAAAGAGTTAGAAGTAAAAGATATTGATTTAATAATTGCAGATATAAAAATGCCTGAAATGAATGGTCTTGAATTAATTGAATATGTACGTGGTAATATGTTAAATGAAGTGAAATTTATTGTACTAAGCGGTTATTACGAGTTTGAATATGCTAAAAAGGCAATAAAATGTAATGTAACTGATTACATTTTAAAACCAATTAATAGAGAAGAACTAATTAAGGTTTTGAGTGGGTTTAAGGAAGAGCATATTAAGCGGGAACAAAGGCATATAATACAAAAAATAAAAGATAAAGCTATTTATGATAGATACTTAAATGAAATCATATATGGAAAATGCAATGATTCTAACCTAGAATATATTAAAAGGCATCAGAATTTTTCTTCTGAATTACGATATATGATTATTGAAATTAATTATGAAATGAGCGTATCAGATAGTGAGAAAAGAGAACAGCAATTAATTTTTCATAAAAATGTGGTCGAATGGCTAGGCGAAAATTATTACAATGTAATTATTGATGTAGGACAGTCTAAAGGCTGTTATGATATTGGTTTTATTTATGATAAAAGGTTAGCTAAAGAAAAGGAAATGAGTGAAAATGAATATATATTGAGCTTTAAAACTCATATGAAGCAAATTCAGAAGTACGATTTTTTCATTTATATAGGACAGAAAGTTAATAGTATTGAAGAAATAGCATTATCATATAAATCTGCATCTGTGGCTAAATTATTTTCTGATTTTTCAATTGGTAATAATATTGCATATTATGATGAAATGGCTAAGAAGAAAGAATTCAGCTGTAATAAGGGAAAACAATACATGGATTATTTAATTCATGAAATTGAAGATAACAATCAGGAAGAAATAATAAAGTGCGTTGATAAAATTTACGCAAGTTTTAGAGAATATAAGATAAATTTAGATATTATAAAAATTAATATAAATTATTTATTATGCAATTTAATTAATATTGCAAAGGAGTTAGATTCTGAAGTTGATCAAGAGGAAGTAATGCAGTATATTAGTTCCGTTTCTTTTGAACAAATGATAAGTAGAGGAAGTGCAAATCATTTAAAGGACTTTTCTTTAGTTTTTGCGGAATATCTAAGCCAGTTAAGACAAACCTCATTTCAGGGAATTCTATGTCAGATTGACAAAGAAATTTCAGAGCATTACATGGATAAATTAAGCTTAAAATACTTAAGTGAAAAATATTATATAAATAGTGCATACTTGGGGCAAATTTTTAAAAAACAATACAATGTATCATTTAAAGACTACCTAAATGCATATAGAATTGAAAAAGCAGCAGAATTACTCAAACGAGGTGATGAGAAAATTTATAAAATTGCAGAGAAGGTTGGCTATAATAATACCGATTATTTTATAAATAAATTTGTTCAATTAAAAGAAAAGACACCACTGCAATATAGAAAACAATTTTGTTGTAGTAAATGATAATTATAAATGAAGAGTACGAAAAGCTTAATAAGGAGTGATAATATTATGGCAAGTATATTGTTAAGGTTCCCCGAAGGTAGAGCAAAAGCTCTTACGTTGAGCTATGATGATGGAGTAGAGCAAGACATTCGTCTAATTGAAATCATGAATAAGTATGGACTTAAAGGAACTTTTAACTTAAACAGCGGGGTGTATGCAGAAGAAGGTACTGTTTATCCTGAAGGGCAAATTCATCGAAGGATGACCGAAAAGAAGGTTGCAGAAACATATATAAATTCAGGTCAAGAGGTAGCAGTACATTCACTAACACATCCATTTCTTGAACAGTTGCCAAGTAATTTAATTATCAAGGAAATAATGCAAGATAGGGAAAACCTTGAAAAGCAATTTAATACAATTGTACGTGGAATGGCCTACCCGTATGGTACATTTGATGATAAAGTTGTTGCGGCTCTTGAGGCATGCGGAATAGTATATGCAAGAACTGTAATATCAACAAATGATTTTAGAATTCCTAAAGATTGGATGAGATTAACTGCAACTTGTCACCATGATGCACCAGAACTTCAAGATTTGACTAGAAAATTTATAGAAGAAAAAGTGTCTCATACACCATATCTGTTCTATTTATGGGGCCATAGTTATGAATTTGAAGCTAATAATAATTGGCATATAATCGAAGATTTCGGTAAATATGTAGGTGGAAGAAAAGATATTTGGTATGCAACTAATATAGAAATTTATGAATATATTGATGCGTATAACAGACTAATATTTAGTGCTGATGGCAAATATGTGAAAAATCCATCAAGCAGAAAAGTATGGTTTGAATATGGAGAGAAGATTATTGAAATAGAAGGCGGAGGATTAAAACAATTATATACTTTGAATCTAAACTAAGGCAAAATATAGTTATTTAATATATAAATTCATATTTTTCCCTAACAGTACAGAGATGTATTGTTAGGGAATTTTTTATCTAAAATAAAATATGAATGGTAATATGTACAGCCTGTTATTTTATATGACTAATAGCAAATAAGTATAAAAATTCGTATAAAATCTATAATTTTATGGGTTTTAAATTTATGGTAATTTTAGTAAAATTATTTTGAAATTAATTCAAATTAACCCAAAAAATATAACTAGCTAGTATAACCACATGGTTTTATTATAAACGTGGGAATGATGATAGTTATAACCTTCAATTTTCTAATTATACTTATCTTTTTATTCAAAGTATCACTTACAATCAGAAAAACAATAGTACCATTTTTGGAGAATTTAATTGTAGCATTAGCAAATTTTAATTGATTTATTGACAGAATAGATTAAATTAATATTTTGAAGTTATTATTTAAAGAGAATTTCTTTCCATAAAGGAGGTGATAGTTAGAAGTTCACAGAGTATGACATAGGATAAGTTATGTACTACAAAGAAAAGCGACTGACAAAATAGAAAGAGAGTGATTTATAAAGGGTAATATTCAAGTAGTATGCAGGTAAGTAGTAGCAAATAGAAATATTTAAGATTATAAAGTAACTGAATAGTTATAATTAGGGGGAATGTAGAATGAAAAAAAGAGGATTAAGATTATTTTTAGCATCGTTAATGTGCTGTACACTTGCGCTTTCTGTTGTAAACGTAAACGCAAATGCAGCTACAGACTATTGGCAAAATTGGACTGATGGTGGTGGAACAGTAACTGCTACTAATGGATCTGGTGGAAACTATAGTGTTACATGGTCAAATTGTGGTAACTTTGTTGTTGGTAAAGGATGGACTGCGGGATCATATACCAGGGTAGTAAACTACAATGCCGGTCAATTTGCACCTTCTGGCAATGGGTATTTATCTCTATATGGATGGACAAGAAATTCACTAATAGAATATTACATTGTTGATAACTGGGGTACTTATAGACCTACTGGAACTTATAAAGGTACTGTGACTAGCGATGGAGGCACATATGATATATATACTGCAACTAGAACTAATGCACCTTCTATTGACGGTACTGCAACTTTCCAACAGTTCTGGAGTGTTAGACAATCAAAGAACTCAACGGGTGCTAACCACACTATTACTATGAAAAACCACGCTGATGCATGGGGAAGTAAAGGAATGACCTTAGGATCTAGCTGGGCATACCAAATAATAGCAACAGAAGGATATCAAAGTAGTGGAAGCGCTAATGTAACAGTATGGTAGAAGGTCACTTGCAAGTAGACAACTGACTGGAACTTAACCGTTTCTGGACTTATTAAGAAAGTTTTTTATTTATTGTTAAGGCCGACTGATACTATAGCAATCGACCTTATATAAAAAACAACACTTACCTGCATATTGCTTAAATATTACCTTTCAGAAGAGTGAAGAGACTCATGCGAAATCATCTTGGTCGACAAGGGATATAAATTTTTATACAAGATAGGAGATATATCTAATGAGAAAACTTCTAATTTTACTTTTAGCAGCAATAATGATTGTTTTCAACGCTTGTTCGCAAGTAAAACCTGATAACCTTGTATTAGTCAAAGGTGGGACTTTTATCAACACAAAGTCCAACTATTATGGAAAAGGTGCAGCGACATTAAACTTTTATATTGGAAAATATGAGGTAACTCAAAAAGAGTGGATTGATGTAATGGGAAGCAATCCCTCACAATTCAAGGGTGACAGCTTGCCAGTAGAAATGGTAAGTTGGTATGACTGCATAGAGTACTGTAATAAAAGGAGTATAAAAGAGGGATTAAAACCCTATTACAATATAGATAAGAATAAAAAGGATCCAGATAATAAGAATAATAACGATGACATAAAATGGATAGTAACGATCAATGAAGGAGCTAATGGTTATAGATTACCGACAGAAGAGGAGTGGGAATATGCTGCGGGTGGAGGTCAGATGAGCAAGAGTTACACATACAGCGGAAGTAATAATTCAGATGAAGTAGCATGGTATTGGAGAAATGCTGGAGATAAATATTTATCTGGAGACTGGAACTGGCCGGCCATACAAAGTAACAATAGTGAAACAAAATCTATCGGTTCCAAGAAACCTAACGAATTAGGGCTTTATGATATGTCAGGTAATGTAAGAGAGTGGTGCTGGGACTGGTACAAAGGATTAGATACTAGTGTTGTTTCTGTTCGAGTTTGCAAGGGCGGTGGCTGGATTGGCGATGTCACCAGCTGCGAGTCGTCTTTCAGGGGGAAGTATGATGCAAATGGAAAGGGCCCTGACCAAGGTTTTCGTGTGTGCCGAAGCGAGTAAACGGGAACAAAATATATTGAGAATAATAGAAGCACTACAAGGCTAAAAACCTTAAAATCACCTATAGAAATCAACGTAAGTTAAGATCTATGGGTGTTTTTTTATGGAAAAACAACCTGTTATATAAAAAAACAAGTAACTAAAAAGTAGTATGTGTCACTAAAATCTCAAAAATAAAGTAATTATTATTGAGTTATGATATCTTTTAGGTAAAGAAATTAAGTCAGTTTACAGTTAACAATTAACAGTTAGCAGTTAAGGAAGAAAAGCCACAGGATTTTCCTAAATTAATTTTTCGGAAATCCCCAAAATGGATTTCATCCATAACTGTAAACTGACTAAGTGGGGGATGAGACTATGAAAAAAAAGAAAATCAAAATAGTTACTATTGGTGGAGGATCAAGCTATACTCCTGAATTAATTGAAGGATTTATAAAAAGAAAAGATGAACTTCCTATTAAGGAAATATGCCTTGTAGATATTGAAGACGGAAAAGAAAAACTTGAAATAGTTGGAGCAATGGCTCAAAGAATGGTTAAAGCAGCTGGTCTTGATTGGAAAGTTAATTTAACTTTAGATAGAAGAAAAGCTCTTAAAGGAGCAGATTTTGTATCTACTCAATTTAGAGTAGGTCTTTTAGATGCAAGAATAAAAGACGAAAGAATTCCTTTAAGTCATGGGATTATTGGACAAGAAACTAATGGAGCTGGAGGTATATTTAAAGCATTTAGAACAATTCCAGTAATATTAGACATAATAGATGATATGAGAGAATTATGCCCAGATGCATGGCTTGTTAATTTTACAAATCCATCAGGTATGGTCACAGAAGCAGCTATTAAATATGGTGGATGGGATAGAACTGTTGGATTATGTAATGTTCCAATTAACTGTATAGAGGATGATGCTAAAAAATTAGGAGTGCCATCAAGTGAATTATTCTTCAAATTTGCAGGGTTAAACCACTTTCATTGGCATAGAGTGTGGGATAAGCAAGGTAATGAAAGAACTGCAGAGGTAATAGATAAATTATATGATCCAGCCCAAGCTGAGAAAAAGAAGGATGCTGGAGTTGCTAACATTAAAGATATTAAATTTAATTATGAGCAAATTAAAGATTTAGGTATTTTACCTTGCCCATATCATAGATATTATTATATTACAGACGATATGTTACAAGAGGAATTGGAAAGCTTCTCAAAAGGCGAAACAAGAGCAGAAGTAGTTAAAAGAACAGAGGCAGAGTTATTTGAATTATATAAAGATCCAAAACTTGATTATAAACCAGAACAATTAACCAAAAGAGGAGGAACTCATTACAGTGATGCCGCTTGTGAGTTAATTTCTTCAATCTATAATGATAAGAGAACTACTATGGTGGTTAGTACAAAGAATAATGGAGCATTAGAAGATCTTCCTTATGATTCTATAGTAGAAGTTTCAAGTACAATAACATCTCATGGGCCAGAGCCAATTAATTTTGGAAAATTTGATCCAGCGCCAAGAGGAATGGTTCAAATAATGAAGGGTATGGAGGAAACAACAATTTCGGCAGCAGTTACAGGAAACTATAATAAAGCTCTTCATGCATTTACAATAAACCCATTAGTTCCTAGTGGAAAAATTGCAAAGGTATTATTAGATGAAATGTTAGTTGCACATAAAAAGCATTTGCCTCAGTTTGCTGATAAAATAAAAGAATTAGAGGAAAATAAGTAACTTTATACAGTTAACAATTTACAATTAACAGTTTACAGTCGAAGGATGAAAAGCCGTAGGCTTTTCTAAAATATATGTTTAGGAAATCCCCTAAGAGGGATTTCTGCCTTTAACTATAAACTAGAATATCGGGGGGATAAAGATGTTTAACAATAAATTTCAAGGATTTCCAAAGGATTTTTTATGGGGAGGAGCAACAGCTGCAAACCAATTTGAAGGTGGATACAGAGAAGGCGGCAAGGGGCTGAGCACTGCTGATGTTATGACAGGCGGCACTCATACAACTCCAAGAAGAATAACACCAGAAATAGAAGAAGGAACTTATTATCCAAGTCATGAAGCAATAGATTTTTATCATCACTATAAAGAAGATATAAAATTATTTGGAGAAATGGGCTTTAGAACTTTTAGAATGTCAATAAATTGGAGTAGAATATTCCCAAATGGAGATGACTTAGTTCCAAATGAAGAAGGCTTAAAATTCTATGATGATGTTTTTGCAGAATTAAAAAAATATAATATTGAACCTTTAGTTACAATCTCCCATTATGAAACTCCATTCGGATTGACTAAGAAATACAATGGATGGGCAAGCAGAGACGTTATTGATTGTTATATCAGATATTGTGAAACTATATTTAAAAGATACAAAGATGTAGTAAAGTATTGGTTAACCTTTAATGAAATAAACATTTTGACTACGCCATTTGGTGCATTCATGGGTGGCGGAATTTTATTAAATGGAGGTGGTGAACTCTCATTTGATAAAGAAGCTGGCGATAGTAAACAAATAAGATTTCAAGCACTTCATCATCAATTTATTGCAAGTGCAAAAGCTGTTAAATTAGGACATGAAATTAATAAAGATTTTAAGATAGGCTGTATGATTGCATATATGACAGCATATCCATATACATGCAGTCCTGAAGATGTATTTTTAGCTCAAGAAAGAGATAATTTAAACAATTTCTTATGTTCAGATGTTCAAGTAAGAGGAGCATATCCAAGCTTTGCAAAGAGATATTTTAGAGATAATGATATTATAATAAAAATGGAAGAAAATGATGAAGAAATTTTAAAGGAAGGCTGTGTCGATTTCTATACCTTTAGTTATTACATGTCAAATTGCGCAAGTTCAGATCCAGAATTAGAAAGGACTTCAGGAAATATACTTGGAGGAGTAAAAAATCCATATCTTAAAGCAAGTGACTGGGGCTGGCAGATTGATCCTAAGGGCCTAAGATGGACGCTAAATAATATTTATAATAGATATCAAATTCCACTAATGATTGTGGAAAATGGATTGGGTGCTGTAGATGAAGTTCTGGCAGACGGTTCAATTAATGATGATTATAGAATCGACTATTTACGATCACATATAGAAGAAATGAAAGAAGCTGTAAATGATGGTGTTGAATTAATAGGGTATACTCCATGGGGATGCATAGATTTAGTAAGTGCTTCAACAGGAGAAATGAAAAAGAGATACGGTTTCATTTATGTTAACAAAGATAATGACGGAAATGGAGATTTAAGCAGATCAAGAAAGAAGAGTTTCTATTGGTTTAAAAAAGTAATAGAAACTAATGGAGAAGAACTTTAATATAAAGTCTTATGAATAAAAAACCATGCGTATAAGGAGAACTTTTTCCTTATTACACATGGTTTTATATTGTATTAGGCTACAATAAAATGTAATTGAATTCTAACCTTATTTTTTGTGTATTATAGTATATAATAAAATATATATATGAAATTGAAGAATTTAGATGAGTGAACGTGGAGGAATTAATATATGATAAAGCTTATCGCATCTGATATGGATGGTACGCTGCTTAATAGTAACCATAAAATATCAAGAGGAAATATAGAAGCTATTAAAAAAGCTGAAAAAATAGGAGTAAAATTTGCGATTTCCACTGGTAGAATGTATGAGGATGTTAAGCCACTTCTTGAGGAATGCAATTTAAAATGCCAGTGTATAGTCTTAAATGGTGGCGAGTACATAGACGAAGAAGGAAAAGTTTTAGAAGGAATTTATATTGATAAAAAAGAAGCAAGAGAAGTCATAAATATGATAATAAAGGAAAAAATTGTAGCAGAGATGTATACTAATGATGGATTATATAGCGTTAATACTGAGGAAGAAGCATTAACACAAGTTGCATATAGAATTAGAGTTTTTGATCCAGAAACAAGCCTTGAAGATGCTTTAAAACTTGCAAAATTGCACCCGCATTTTGTTAATTTAAAGTATGTTAAAAATATTGATGAATTTTTAAGCAGCGATGTTAAAATTGGAAAATTTGTTGCATTTTATAATGATGAAGAAACTACTAGAAAAGTAAAAAGAAAATTAGAGTCTATTGAAGGACTTGTTATTGCTTCTACTTTTACAAAGAATATAGAAATAAATAATAAGGAAGCTCAAAAAGGTCTCATATTAGCAAAAGTTGCAGAAAAGATGGGTTTAAAAAAAGATGAAGTTATGATAATTGGAGATAGTTTTAATGATTATTCCATGTTTACAGAGTTTACTGAGTCCTTTGCGATGGAAAATGCGGTTCCTGAAATAAAGGAAATAGCAAAATATATAACCGATACCAATGATAATGATGGGGTAGCTAAGGCCATTTATAAAGTTTTAAACTTATAAAGAAAGCTGTATTTAGATATACATTAATATTAAAATTATTATAAACCATTTTTTTAGTAGCAGAGTTAATTATTAACCAAAGAGCGCGCTGAAAAGAATGGTTTTTTATTTTTAGTTATAATAGTTTTGAACTTTTTTACAAATAATACTTGACATCTTAAATTGAAAGCGTTATCATCTAAATGTAAGATAGTTAACCGGTTAACTAAAACGATACACATAGCTTTTTTATGTAAAAACTTGAAGATAGCTATCTTTAAGCTAGTTTAGGAATAATAGGAGGGAATAATTATAAATAATAATAATTAAGAAAATGATTTAAGTGGATCACAAGTTTTTAAAACAAATATGATGCTGACTAGACTATAAATAGAATTGTCTTTAACTGACAATAGATACAAAATAAATTATTATGGGAGGATATAAAATGGATAAATCAAGTATTCAATTAACTTCTAAAAGATGGAAAAGACTAATACCAGTAGCATTTATAACTTATAGTTTAGCTTACTTAGACCGTGCAAATTATAGTTTTGGTGTTGCAGGGGGAATGGGTGAGTCATTACACATTACTGCATCAGTAGCTTCATTATTATCTGCATTATTTTTCTTAGGTTATTTCTTTTTTCAAGTGCCAGCAGCATGGTTTGCAGAAAAGAAAAGCGCTAAAAAATTGGTTTTCTGGAGTTTAATTCTTTGGGGGATGCTTGCAGCTTCAAATGGTTTGATAACAAATGTAAAAGTTTTAATGGTCACTAGATTTATGCTTGGAATAATTGAGAGTGCCGTTATGCCGGCAATGCTAATTTTCTTAAGCAATTGGTTCACTAAAAAAGAACGTTCAAGAGCTAACACATTTTTAATTTTGGGTAATCCTGCTACTGTTTTATGGATGTCAATTGTATCTGGTTATTTAGTAAATTCTGTTGGATGGCGTTGGATGTTTATACTTGAAGGAATACCACCAATTCTATGGGCATTTTTCTGGTTAAAGCTTGCAGATAATAAGCCTAAAGAAGCAAAATGGTTGACAGATCAGGAAAAGAAAGATATTGAAATAGTAATGGAAGAAGAACAAAAGGGAATAAAACCAGTAAAAAATTATAGAGAAGCATTTAAAACACCTGCTGTAATAATTTTATCATTTCAATATTTCTTTTGGAGTATAGGAGTTTATGGATTCGTAATGTGGCTGCCATCAATTCTTAAGGCAAGTCCACAAATTGGTATTGTTTTAGCAGGCTGGTTATCTTCATTACCATATGCTTTAGCCATAGTACTAATGTTAGCATCATCTTACTATTCTGACCGTACAGGAAATCGTAAGACTGTTGTATGGGCTTATTTACTAATAGGTACTATAGCGTTTTTTGGTTCTTATCTAATTGGAACTTCAAACTTCTGGTTATCATATATTTTACTTGTAATAGCAGGTGGAGTAATGTATGCGCCTTATGGTCCATTCTTTGCAATAATTACAGAAATATTACCTAAGAATGTATCAGGAGGAGCAACTGCTTTAATTAATAGTATGGGAGCATTAGGTTCATTTGTAGGTTCATATATTGTAGGATATCTGAATGGTGCAACAGGTTCAGTGAATGCATCCTATATATTTATGTCGGGTTCATTACTATTATCAGTATTTCTTATGGCCGCTGTAAAAAATTCTAAATCTTCAAAAAAAGCAAAAAATATAGTAGAGGTAGAAGCCTCATAATACTAGATTTTTTATTTAATTAAAAAAGATACACAAATAAAATGAGACTAGGGGTAACCTTTTAATTAAATCAATGTAAAGGATATCTAGAGTGAAATTTCCAAACATGTTTGCATGGTACTTAATTTTATAAAAAAGTGCTGTTATATAAATTAATCTTTAGAACTAAGGCTTGACATTTTTTGGTGAAAGTCTTAACATTAAATTGTCAATTTAGAAACCGGTTAACTAAAACGATAAACTAGTTAAATATAACCATACTAGAGTATATTTAATTTTATTAGATTAATTTGGAAATATGTTAAGGAAAAATAGAGAATAATAGCATAAATTATTGAATCTTTAACATTTAAGATTGATAATAAAAGTATTGAATGGAGGAATAAGTTATGCTAAAAAATTCTACAGATAAACAAAAAAATGTCACAATTGCAGATGTTGCTGCTTATGTAGGAGTCTCTAAAACAACAATATCTAGATATTTAAATAAAAATTTTGAATTTATGTCACAGGAAACTCAAGAAAAAATAGACGAGGCAATTAAAGTGCTAAAATATAGACCAAATCGTATCGCACAAACACTAAAAGCCAAAAATTCTAATATAATAGGTGTAACGATTGCAGATATAGGAAATCCCTTTTCTTCATTACTTATAAAAGGTATAAACGACGTATGTCGAGCAAATAACTATCAATTACTTGTTACAAATGCAGATAATATGGCTGTGCGCGAAAAAGAAAATATAGAGTCTTTATTAGATAGTCAAGTGGATGGCTTGCTAGTAAATACTACAGGTAACAACTATGAATATTTAGAGGAATTTAAAAGCAGAGACAATTTTAAACCAATAGTGCTGCTAGATAGATTTGTAACCCCATTAATTTATGATTCAGTGACCATAAATAATGCAGATGTAACAAGAAATATATTAAATGAACTGCTAAAAAATGATTATGATTACTATGTATATTTTACAGAAGATATAAATGGTATAAGTTCTAGATTAGACCGAAAAAAGACAATGGAAGAATTTTTATCTCAACATTCATTTGTATCAGGAGAAACCGCTATTATTAAAAAAAATGAGGTGGGAGAGATACAAAAGAAAATAAAAGCTATCTTAAATAAAAATAAGGATAAAAATATTTGTTTCTTTGCAAACAATGATGAAATATTAAAAGTTCTTGTAGAGTGCATATATGATTTACAAATAAGAATTGGAATAGATATAGGCATATTTGGTTTTGCTGATGAAAAATGGGCACGTTTAATTGGCCCAGGCATTACATCAATAGATGAAAATCCATATGAAATGGGAGAAAAAGCTGCTAAGTTACTATTTGAAAGGATAGAAGGCAGCAGAACAGAAGAGTTTATTTTAGAAGAAGTTCCAGTTAAAATTCATTTAAACTACTCAACAAGAAGTATAAAAAAGTAAGTGGTGATAAGTATGAATCAACTAGGTATAAATTTATTGGTCTTTAAAAATGACTTAGATAATGGAAGAGAGCAAGAAAAAATATTAAGTGAGATAGGAAACTTAGGAATTTCTATTGCTGAAATAAGAAGAGAATATTTAAAAAACACTAGTGAAGAATTAAAAGAAATAAGTAAGTTAGCTAAAGAACTCGACATAGAAATTTATTATTCAGTTCCTGAGAAAATAGCTTGTGAAAAAAGAATAAATTCTAATATAAAAACTTATTTTGAAGAAGCAAAACAGATGGGTTCAACGCATATCAAATTTAACATCGGTGACTTAGAAAATTTAGATGTAGATGAGAGAAAAAAAATAGAGGATATTATTGGATATTTCAATATAAAAGTCACGATAGAAAATGATCAAACAGTTGAAAATGGAAATTTAAAATGTGTAAAAAATGCTATTGATTTTATTAACAGCAACTCATTACCAATTGGCTATACTTTTGATTTAGGTAATTGGTACTGGCAAAATGAAGATCCTAAAAATGCATTTGATCTATTAAATTTTAATATTAATGTATTTCATTTAAAGAACGTAAGTTTTTTAAACAATACTCCAAGTACTACATTAATTTCAGAAGGAAAGATTGATTGGAAGTTGATGTTAAATAAATTATCTAAGGATATACCAGTAATTATTGAATACCCAATTAAGAGGGAAGATATTTTGGGAGAAATAGCGCAAGTAAAAGAAGTTTTAATACATTAACATGGGGAAGGTGAAAAAAATGAGTGAGATAATAACAATTGGGGAGCCAATGGTAATGTTTTTAGCAGATACCAAAGAACATCTTAGCAGTGTGGAGCACTTTACAAGGTTAATCGCTGGAGCAGAGCTTAATGTGGCTATTGGACTTAGAAGACTTGGGCATACTGTAACATATATAAGTCAAGTTGGAGATGATCCATTTGGCGAATACGTAAAGAACTATTTAGAATATGAAAATATAGATGCAACATTTGTAAAGACATATAAAAAGGCTCCAACAGGATTTCAATTTAAAAATAGAATTGATGAGGGGGATCCAGAGGTACTGTATTTTAGAAAAGGAGCAGCAGCTTCAAAGATAACTAAAGATATTTTAGATGAGGTAAGTTTTTCGGATGCAAAGGTTCTTCATATTACAGGAATCTTTCCAGCATTAAGTGAAACTACTTTAGAAACAATATTTAAAGCTATAGAAAAAGCTCATGAACAAGGAATGCTCGTTACCTTTGATCCTAATCCAAGACCAGTATTATGGGAAAGCCAAGAAAAAATGATTAGAGTGACTAATGAATTGGCTATTAAATCAGATATTGTATTACCAGGCTTTAGAGAAGGAAAATTATTTACGGGAAAAGATACAAAAGAAGAAATTGCTGACTTCTATTTAAGCCAAGGAGTAAAAAAAGTAATTATAAAAATGGGTACTACAGGGTCATATTCTAGAGAGAAACTAGAAAACGGACAAGTAAAGGAATATGAGTGTCCAAGCTTTGAAGTTCCTGTTGTAGATACAGTAGGAGCAGGCGATGGATTTGCAGCAGGTGTTATTAGTGCTACTTTAGAAGATCTTGATGATATTAAAATTTTAGAAAGAGGAAATGCTATTGGTGGCATTCAAGTAATGAATTTAAGTGACAATGAAGGTCTACCAACAGTTGGGGAATTAGATGATTTTATTAAAAATTATAAGAGGAAGGTTTCATAGTGATTAAGGGGGATAAAATGAAGTTACAAGTTGCTATAGATAGAGTTCCTTTCGACAAAGCAGAAAATTTAGTTAAAATCTTTGATGGGTTAGCAGATGTTATTGAAATTGGAACATCTTTAATAAAAGATTATGGACTTTTTAAACTAAAAGAGTTAAGTGGTAAAAAAAAGATATCAAAATTATTAGGAGATATTAAGACTAGTGATGAAGGTGCTTATGAGTTTAAACAAGGGTTTAAACAAGGTTTTGATATTCTAACTGTAATGGGAAGTGCATCATTGGAAACTATAGAAAAATGTTATGAGGTTTCTGAACAAAGTAATGGAGCAATGATGATAGATTTATTGGAATGTTCAGATGAAAAGATTAAAGAAATAGCACATTTTAAAAATGCTATTTACTGTATACATGCGTCTATTGATAGTGAGAAATTATTAAATCCGGGTAAAACAGTAGAAGAATTTAAAGAAAGATTTCCGCAAGTTAATAAAATTGCAGTTGCAGGGGGGATTACTTTAGATTGTATCCCAGAATTAAATAAGCATAATATAGAATTAGTTATAGTAGGTTCTGCAATTACTGGTGCAGAAAATCCAGTAGAAAAAGCAAAACAATTTAAGGAGAGAATAGGAAAATGAGAACAATAGACCAAATATTAGAGGAAATTAAGGATGTAATAGCAAAAGTAGATGAAGAGGAAATAAAAAAAATAGTAAGCATTTTTAAAAAGGAAATGAGGATTTTTGTTGATGGAGAAGGCCGCAGTGGATTCCAAGCAAAAGGATTTGCAATGCGCTTAATGCATATTGGTTATAACTCGTATGTGATGGGAGAAACAATTACACCTGCTCTAAAAAAAGGTGATATATATGTTGCAATATCAGGTTCTGGAAAAACCAAAAATACATTAAGTAATGCAAAAGCAGCAAAAGATTTAGGACTAACTATAATTGGAGTTACAAGCAAAAAGGATTCTCCTCTTGCAGAAGTATCGGATCTAGTACTTGAGGTCCCAGGAAAAACAAAAAATGATAATGGTGTTGCATCAATTCAACTTTTAAGTTCTTTATTTGATCAATCTGTCCATATAGTATTAGACGATCTATGCTTATTAATAAGTAAAAAAGATAATTTATCTGATAGTGAAGCCGCAAAAAACCATATTAATGTAGAGTAATAGTGTATTTTATATAGATGCAGTAGAACAATAAATATATTATAAGAAATTGTTAATAAAGGGGAGAAAATAGAATGAGATTTTTTTTAGACACAGCAAACGTAGAACACATTAAAGAAGCAAATGAAA
>NZ_AUUU01000143.1 GCF_002760435.1 Clostridium sp. LS | reverse complement strand
AAGGGCGCATGGTGAATGCCTTGGCATCAGGAGCCGATGAAGGACGCGATAAGCTGCGATAAGCTTCGGGTAGGCGCACATAGCCAGAGATCCGAAGATTTCCGAATGAGGAAACTCACATGGGAAACCCCATGTATCATAAAGTGAATACATAGCTTTATGAAGGTAAACCCAGGGAACTGAAACATCTAAGTACCTGGAGGAAGAGAAAGAAAAATCGATTTTCTTAGTAGCGGCGAGCGAAAAGGAAAGAGCCCAAACCAGAGATTTATCTCTGGGGTTGCGGACAGAACATAACGAGAAATCATGGTTAATTGAACACAACTGGAAAGTTGGACCATAGGGGGTAATAGTCCCGTAAGTGAAAACTATGATAATCAGTTCTGCACCAGAGTACCACGAGACACGTGAAACCTTGTGGGAAGCAGGGAGGACCACCTCCCAAGGCTAAATACTACCTGATGACCGATAGTGAAGCAGTACCGTGAGGGAAAGGTGAAAAGAACCCCGGGAGGGGAGTGAAATAGAACCTGAAACCATGTGCCTACAACCGATCAAAGCACCTTATGTGTGTGATGATGTGCTTTTTGTAGAACGAGCCAACGAGTTACGGTATGTAGCAAGGTTAAGTACTTAAGGTACGGAGCCGAAGGGAAACCGAGTCTTAATAGGGCGACTAGTTGCATGCTGTAGACCCGAAACCGGGTGACCTATCCATGGCCAGGTTGAAGCGAGGGTAAAACCTCGTGGAGGACCGAACCACGTTGCTGTTGAAAAAGCATGGGATGAGCTGTGGATAGCGGAGAAATTCCAATCGAACTCGGATATAGCTGGTTCTCCTCGAAATAGCTTTAGGGCTAGCGTCGGAAAATGTGAGTAGTGGAGGTAGAGCACTGAATAGGCTAGGGGGCATAGCGCTTACCGAACCTTATCAAACTCCGAATGCCATATACTATCAGTCCGGCAGTCAGACTGTGAAAGATAAGTTCCATGGTCAAAAGGGAAACAGCCCAGATCGTCAGCTAAGGTCCCAAAGTGTAAGTTAAGTGGAAAAGGATGTGGGATTTCTAAGACAACTAGGATGTTGGCTTAGAAGCAGCCACTCATTAAAAGAGTGCGTAATAGCTCACTAGTCAAGAGATCCTGCGCCGAAAATGTCCGGGGCTCAAACTTACCACCGAAGCTACGGGTTCAC
>NZ_AUUU01000142.1 GCF_002760435.1 Clostridium sp. LS | reverse complement strand
CCCATGCCTCCGCTTGTTCCAGTTCCTGTTCCGCTTCCTCCGGTTCCCATGCCTCCACTTGTTCCGGTTCCGACTCCTGTACTAGTTCCAGTTGTAGTTCCACCCTTTAATAACTTAGAAGCGCCTGTACTTTGCCAATCTTGAAGCTGACTAATAGCTTCTTGAGGTGTTTTTCCTAACCCAACAAGCACTCCTAATATCGCAACCTTTTGATATATACGTTGTGGACTTGATCCTTGGCTAGGTTCTCTCAAACCAAAAGTTACTATTGGTGTGATATATCTAACCCAATCATCAGGAGTAAATTTAGATGTATCTTGCTGTCCTTGTCCTGTCTGCCTATTCATAAATGAATCATATCTATAATTCATATAATCATCTGTAAGCACACCAACTTTAGGAGCATTTGTAAGAATATCCATCGTTCCATAGTAAGAATTAAATTGATCTGTTATATCTTGGCCTGGAACAAGTCCAAAATTTGCTCCTCCCCCAAAGTTTACCTGCCTTGTCACATCATATACTATACCTTCAATAGCAACATAGGCAGGATTTCCATTATTTCCATTGTACTGTGCTAATTCATCTAAAGTAAATTCTTTTGGCTGTCTATAATAATTGTCTCCTGTAAGTTCATTAATAGTTTTGAAATCAAAATAGATAGACATAAATACCTCTCAAATATTTCTACCTATAAAATTTATGATTTTAATAATAAAAAGATGCATTAATTATTTTTCTTTTTTAAATTAATGGAATATTTTGAAATATTCTATATAAGTGCACTTCCTAGAATGAAGCCAGGCACTTTTATGCCTAAATTGGTAAATATTCTAATGTATGGCTCCCTTCATTTTCGTATTTTATTTAATTAATTTTTTTATAAATAAAGTATCATTTTATTAAATTCAGCATATAATGTAACTTGACTAAAATTTTCAATAATTATATATTTATATAAGTACTCAAATTTGAATTCCAATATACTTTTCATCTTAAATAATGTTAATAATTATATACTTATTCTAAAGTTGTATATAATTTATTTAAATTTTTCTATTTGAGTATATATTAAATACTAAGGGGGCTTTATAAATGAGTTTTATAACTGTAAGAAAAATACCATCTCCAGAGGAGATTAAAGAATTAACTCCTCTCGCAGATAATCTGCAAAAGATAAAAGCTGAAAGAGATGCAGAAATTAAAGAAATATTCACTGGAAAAAGTAATAAATTTCTTGTTATTATTGGACCTTGTTCAGCTGACGATGAAAACTCAGTTTGTGACTATGTTAGCAGACTTGCAAAAGTAAACGAAAAGGTTAAGGATAAGTTGTTTATTGTTCCTAGAATCTATACAAATAAACCTAGAACTACTGGTGAAGGATATAAAGGAATGTTTCATCAACCTGATCCTGAAAAATCTCCTAATATTCTTGAAGGATTAATTTCAATTAGAAAGATGTTTATTCGAGCAATTGAAGAATCACATCTTACTCCTGCCGATGAAATGCTTTATCCTTCAAACTATATGTATTGTGATGATCTATTATCATACGTTGCAGTTGGGGCAAGAAGTGTTGAAAATCAACAACATAGACTTACAGCTAGTGGAATCGATGTTCCTGTTGGAATGAAAAATCCTACAGGCGGTGATATGACAGTAATGTTTAATTCCATACAGGCAGCACACGCAAAACATAACTTCTTATACAGACATAATGAAGTAAATACTACTGGTAATCCATATTCTCATGCAATTATGCGTGGTTCTGTAGATGAACATGGCAACAATATTCCTAATTATCACTATGAAGATTTAATGCGAGTTGCTCAAGCATATAACGAATATAATTTCCCAAATCCAGCAGTAATTGTTGATGCAAACCATGCAAATTCTATGAAAAAATTTGCAGAACAACCTCGTATAGTAAAAGAAATACTTTATAGCAGAAATTACAATAGTGACCTTAAGAAGCTAGTTAAAGGAGTTATGATTGAAAGCTACATAGAAGAAGGCTGTCAAAAAATCGATGAACATATCTATGGTAAATCAATTACTGATCCATGCCTCGGCTGGGAAGCTACTGAACAGTTACTTTATTATATTGCTGAACAAGTTTAATTCAGTTAATAGTTAATATAAAACAAGTCAATTGGTATTGGAGAAATCTCTACGGGGTTTTCTAAAAGAATATTTAGAGCCTTTAGTGATTTCTCCATCACTTCTATTGGTGCAATTTATACTTAAATTATGGAGATGATTAATTAAAATGAAATACTTAAGCGATTACCATTTGCATTCAAAGTTTTCTTTTGATTCTAATCAAAATATTGAGGAAATAATAATTAAAGCTATTTCTATGAACATAAATGAAATATGTTTAACAGAACATATTAGCTTTGACCCTGAGGATAAAAGTTATAATTTTTTTAATTATAATGATTATGAAAATGAAATCCTGAATCTTTCACAAAAATATCATAAAAGGATTAGAATAAAGAAAGGCTTAGAAATTGGAGAATATCATCTTTTTAAGGATGATTTTGATAAATACTTTAAAACAAATAATATAGATTTTATAATTGGCTCAATACACAATCTTAATGGACAAGGTTTAAGGGCTAACATTTCAGAGCACGGAGTTAACTACACTTATGAAACCTACTTTAAAGAAGTTTTAGAATTTATAAAAGTTGGTGACTTTGATGTTCTTGGTCATCTAGATATCGTTCAGCGTTATGCTTTTAAAGAAGGTGGGGTTTATAACTTTGAAGATTTCAAGGAATATATATATGAAATTTTAAAAATAATAATTTATAGTGGAAAAGGTATTGAAGTGAATACTTCTGGATTAAATGATAATTTGCTTTTCCCGAAATTAGAAATACTAAAAATGTACAAAGATTTAAACGGTATAATAATAACTGTAGGTTCTGATGCTCATAGCAACGATAAAATTGGGCAAAAAATAAACTACGCATACGATCTTCTTAAAGATTTAGAATTTAAATATGTATTTACTTATAGCAATAGAAAAATAAATGGAGTGATATTATAATTATTCACTCCTAATTTTAACTTCTTATCTTCTAATGTCTTCTTTTTCAATATTTATTATTTCTGCATCTGTATTACATTCTATAAAGTTAATAATATTTTCCATTGTAGAATCACATTGTGCTGAATTTGCGCATATACCTACAATACCTATTACTAAAGTTTTATGTACATCTTGTTCATCTGCTTCTGATACAGATATATTAAATTTATTTTTTAATCTTTGAGTTATGCTTCTTACAATCATTCTTTTTTCTTTTAATGAATGCACCCAAGATGCCCTTAAGGTAACTCTCATAAATAAAATATTCATATATTCCTCACGTTTCTTTTATTTTATAAATACAGTTTAGTTTCGACTCTTCTATCGTATTCTGACCAAGTGCCAGATTGCGTTGTATTTTTTATTTGTGAAATTTTATTCATAGTTGCATCTATAGAATCAGCATAATTTATTATAAATGATTCTTCCATTCGCATTTCCCTTGGTGAACCATATTCAAGCTTTCCATGATGCTGAACAACGCACCCCTTTATTCTTGCAATGAAATCCTCTGTAAATAATTTCGGCTTATCTTTAATAGCTTTGTCTATCATTTCTATGCCAATGACTATATGACCTTCCATTTCGCCTCTTAGGGTATATTTAAATGGACCATCATAATATAATTCATGAATTTTGCCTATATCATGAAGCTTCGCTGCTAAAACCGCAATTTCTGTTCTTCTACAATTATATTTTTCACAAAGCATTATAGTTAAATCCATAACATTTAGAGTATGTTCTGCAAGTCCCCCTATATAATTATGATGCATAGACACACCACCTATACCACGCTTAAATTTATCTAAAAATTCTTCATCTCTAAAGAAATAATCATTCAAAACTTTAGCTTCCTCAGAAATAACATACTTTTCTGTATATCGCTCTATTTCTTCCAGAATATCATCAATAGGCCTGCTTACTGTAGGTAAATAATCTGAAATATTATAATTTTCAACAAATTCATATGCTTTTACATCTAAATTACCATCTCTAATACCTTCTATTTCTATTACTCTGCCTTCCCTAATATCATCTTTTTTATTAGGCAAATTAGCTTTTATTTCGCCACTTCTATCTGCTAATATACATACAATTTTACTAGAATCTCTAAATAAAATTCTCATAACCATTAATGATAATTTTAAGCTCTCTCCACTTTTCATATCACATAAAAAATTCTCTTTAGTATCCATATTTCCCTCCAATTTAAACATAATTATTAAATATAGTATATGTAAAAAATTTATTTATACTTATTTATTTTATGGTTAAATTAATATGGAATATCAGAACTTTAAGGAGTTCATTAATTATTATCAAAATTAAAATATTTCTTTTTACATTATGGATTTAAAACCCTTCCAACATACTTCATGTTAGACGTGCTTAATCTACTTATTTTTACAACATCTCCTGTATGAGGTGCTTGAATATACATATCATTCCCTATATACATTCCCACATGTGTAGAATCTGAAGGCCTATTAAATACCAAATCTCCCGGTTTAATTTCCGCCATGTCAACTGTAGATGCAAATTTCTGTTGATCCTCTGATATTCTAGGTACATTTATTCCTTGAGATTTAAATACATATTGTATAAGTCCGGAACAATCGAAGCCCTCAGGTGATTCTCCTCCCCACACATAAGGTACTTTTAGATACCTTTCAGCCTCTTCAATTACCGCCTTAGCTTGTCCTGTAATATCTGAAGGTAAAGTTATAGGTACAGTAATACCTTCATCACCTGAAAAAATCACTCCATTTTCCTGAATATATTTTAAAAGATTTCCTTTTTGATCTTCCAATTCTTTAATTTTATTTTCAACATCTTCTTTATTTTTTTCTAAATCCTTACGTTCTTTATCTATATTATCCTGAATCACTAAAAGCTTCTTCTTTGATTCCTTAGCTTCTAAAATAAGATTCTTATCGCTTGTACATATTTGAGATATTAATGATACCTTGTGAAGTGCATCTAAAACATTTCCAGAAGAAAACAGTGCATCTATGTATTGCATAGAAGTAACTTCTAGACCTCCATTTAATTGTATTCCCTTCAATCTCTCTGATAGTTGTTTATTGCTTTTATCAACCTTTTCCTGCGCTAATTTTAATAAATCACTATTTTCTTTTATCTCATTTTCCTTTTCAGATATTTGCTCTTTTAATTTATTTAGGTTGTCCATATTACTTTCAATTTTTCTATCACAATCTTGTACATTCTCTATTGCTTCTTGGAGTGATGATGGATTTGGTTCCGCATAAGCTGGCAAAGAGTTACTCATTACCATAATAAAAAATAGTAAAGCTATTCTTAGTTTAATTCTATAATTTCTTTTCATTTTATCCTCCTTTAGTCACTTATTTTATTTTATAATCATTATGCAAATTCAACATAATATATGCAAAGTGTAAACGAGTAAATACATTATGTTACATTAGGTTATTAAACAAATAGTTCATAAGTTACATATCCATTTAAAATTATATATATTGCTAATGAAAAAAAATTATGACTAAAAATAATCTTATTATAAGCCAAAACACTTACAAGTAACTCACTTAATTATATCACGGCGCCCATTCTTATTCCACCTTTTTCCATCAACTAAAAATAACAAAATAATTTGTGCTTCAAAAAAAAATGAGTTATTAATAGCATTTTAAACATGACACCATATTTAAAAACCCTAATAACTCATTTTCTCTTTATATTTCTATATTATTATACATGTATTTTTAAGAACGAGTAATTATTTATTTAATAAACTATGTATTATTCTTGTTGCATCCATATACTTAGCTATTGATCTACCATGATTTAATCGGTTTATGATTCTAGCTGACAACTCTGACAAATCAACACCTTTAAACCATACTTCACCTTGTAAGCTTGGCGGTATATATGTCAAGTTAGTAGAATATATTCTTGATATTAATCCATCTTCATATGCTTTTGCAAACTTTTCAAGACCTTCAGTAAAGAAGGCAAAGGTAGCTGCTACATAAACATTTCTAGCATTTCTTTTCTTTAATTCTTTTGCAATATCAAGAACAGATTCACCAGATGCTATCATATCATCAACAATTAATACATCTTTTCCAGAAACTTCTCTTCCTACATATTCATGTTGAACAATTGGATTTTTTCCGTTAACAATTGTAGAATGATCTCTTCTCTTGTAGAAAAGACCAACATCAACACCCAAAACACTTGAATAATAAATAGCTCTATCCATTGCTCCTGTATCTGGACTTATTACAAGTAATTTTTCCTTATCTAACTCTAATGTTTTTTCATTAGATACAATGGCTTTGACAATGTCATAAGTTGGATATATATTTTCAAAAGATAATAAAGGAATAGCGTTTTGTATGTTAGGGTCATGAACATCAAAAGTAATAATTTCATCAACACCTAATCTTTCAAGTTCTTGAAGCGCTAAAGCACAGTCTAAAGACTCTCTTCCTTTACGTCTATGTTGTCTTGATTCATATAAAAGAGGCATTATTACAGTTATTCGCGCCGCTTTACCTCTTATTGCTGCAACCGTTCTTTTTATATCTTGAAAATGTTCATCTGGACCTTTATGATTTTCGATTCCAAACATTTTGTATGTGCAGCTATAATTTCCAACATCACATAAAATGTAAATATCTTTTGCTCTAACAGTCTCAGAAATTTTAACTTTTCCTTCTCCATTAGAAAATCTAATTTCTTCAACTGGTATTAAGAATGATTCTGTACAATTTCTGTTGTTCTGGATATACTTGTCTATAGCATTACCTAATTCCGCACAGCTTTCTAATGCTATAATTCCAAGTTCATGATTTAATTCACTCATTTGCGTTCCCCTTTTTTTAATATTTTTCTAGTATAGTGCTTATTGTTATAAAAAAACTCAAACAATTAAAGTATACCCTAAATTTACATATATATAAATATATTATTACAAATTTCAGAAAAAATTATAAGAATTTTATTTTATTTTTGTAATTTATATTTTCAGTTTATTTTCAAAGCAAATATAAAAGGGGCTATATTTTTGCAAATTAGTGCATAAATATAACCTCTATTAAATCCAACAATATTTTATAGTCAATTTAGAGTATAAATTTTTTTATAAGAATTATTTTTTTCCCCTATTATTTCCCCATCTCTTATAGTAATTATCCTTTGAGTTTCGTTCGCAAGATCTCTATCATGGGTTATTAGTACTATGGTTCTTCCTTGTTTCTCGTGAATCTTATGAAATAAATTCATAACTGTTCTTCCAGTTTCAGAATCAAGAGCTCCTGTTGGCTCATCTGCAAGTATTATATCTGGGTCGTTCGCTAGAGCTCTAGCAATAGCAACTCTTTGCCTTTGCCCTCCAGATAATTCATTAGGCAGATGATTGAGCCTATCATCCATTCCAACCAATTCTAATAATTCCTTAGCTTTATTTATTCTTTCTTTTCGCTCCAAACCATAATACAACATTGGTAATTCTACGTTTTTTAATGAATTTGTTCTAGCTATTAAATTTGCAGTTTGAAATACAAATCCTATCTTTTTATTTCTTATCTCAGCTAACTTATTATCATTGATTTTATTTATATCAATATTGTCCAAGTAATAATCACCTGAAGTTTGCCTATCTAGAACTCCTATTATATTCATTAATGTACTTTTTCCTGATCCTGATGCACCTACAATAGCCACAAATTCGCCAGCTCTTATGTTTATATTAATATTTTTAAGAATATCTAACTGGTTCGGCTTTCCAATAAAAAAACTCTTTGTAATATTTTTCATTTCAATAATATTATTACCCAATTAACTCCCCTCCCATATACTCTCAAAACACAAACAACATCTACAAATTCATAAGTACTATACACTAATTCTCTATTGTATATTATTGTTTAAAATTATAGTTTGTGACTAATTTTGAAACTATCTTAGGTTGCTAATTTTATAATTACTTTTTATAATCTCTTCCTTATATTAATATTATCACCAAACAAATCCTAATTCAATGTAAACTTTTTCACATTGCTCTTATTATAGATAAACAACATGTAAACTAGACTTATGTGGTAGCTTACCGAAATAAT
>NZ_AUUU01000141.1 GCF_002760435.1 Clostridium sp. LS | reverse complement strand
CTCGCTAAGTGTTCCCCTTAACCTTCCAGCACCGGGCAGGCGTCAGCCCCTATACATCAGCTTTCGCTTTAGCAGAGACCTGTGTTTTTGTTAAACAGTTGCTTGTGCCTATTCTCTGCGACCTGATTTCTCAGGCACCCCTTCTCCCGAAGTTACGGGGTCAATTTGCCTAGTTCCTTAACTGCAATTCTTCCGTCGGCCTTAGGATTCTCTCCTCATCTACCTGTGTCGGTTTGCGGTACGGGCACTACTTCTCTCTCTAGATGCTTTTCTTGGAAGCATGGAATCAGATACTTCGGTTCCGTAGAACCTTCCCCATCACGCCTCAGAATTGTTGGAACGGATTTGCCAATCCCAACTCCCTAAACGCTTAGACCAGCATCCAATAGCTGGCACATCCTATCCTTCTCCGTCACACCATCGATAATAACGATTATAGTGGTATTGGAATATCAACCAATTGTCCATCGACTACGCCTTTCGGCCTCGCCTTAGGTCCCGACTAACCCTGAGAAGACAAACTTTACTCAGGAAACCTTAGATATTCGGCCTGTAGGATTCTCACCTACATCTCGCTACTAATGCCAACATTCTCACTCGTAATCAGTCCACCGCTCCTTACGGTACGACTTCAGCCCGATTACGACGCTCCTCTACCGCTCAC
>NZ_AUUU01000140.1 GCF_002760435.1 Clostridium sp. LS | reverse complement strand
TTAAAGTTGTTAAGGTTATGTATTTTGGAGAAAGTCCTACGAAACTTGAATCAATTCCAGTTTCCATAGGTACAAAATTAGCATTAACTATATCGATGATAATACTTGTTGTTCTTGGAATTTATCCTACTCAGGTAATAAATGTTGTCTTAACAGTTTCTAAAGCGTTTTTGATTTAGAGTAAGAAATGATGGATATCTAGTCTAGCAATAATTTATCCAATATTGTTATTAGGAAAGAAAGCGTTAAAAGTTGCTTTCTTTCCTAAAATTATGTGAAAAATCCAATGGCTGTATAGGCAATTGCTGTAGTAATAACGCCAGCTATAACATATGGAAATGATGTGGTTAAATGCTTTCCAAAAGAGGTATCGGCCATTTGTGCAGATAGGGGAGATATTATATCAGCTACTGCACCACCTGCCCAAACGGTTCCTATCATTAATGAAATATTAACACCAGAATTTATAGAAAAGTTAACAGCTAAAGGCATCATAAGTGCCCAAGTTGCCCAAGATGATCCGAGTGTATAGGATATTAGACCACTTATTAAAAATAATATTGCTGGTATGAGAAATCTTGGAATACTTCTAACTAAATCTTCACTTATAAGATTATTAAATCCTAAGTCTTGAGTAATAGAAGTAAGAGCCCAACTAAGTATTAGAATAATTACAAGAGATAAAACTTTTTCTCCACCCTTTATGATATGGTCCTCTATTTCAGCCAAGCTGATTTTTTGAAATACAAAGTATACTGCAGTTATAAATATAGTAAATATTACACCAGAGAATATAGAAACACTAAATTCAGCTGAACTAAGTGCTCCTAGGAAACTTGTTGAGTTATTCTTTCCAGTCCACCAAAAAAAGAAAATTGTGCTTATAAGTAATACAGATACAGGTAGTATTAGGTTTTTACTATTTTTAGGGTATTCTTCAATAGATTTTCCAGATAGCTGCTCTTTTTCTATATGTCCTTTTGTAAATTCTTCTTTTTCTCCAGTGTCTTTCCCTATTTTATATTTACCAAATCCCAGTCCGAATAGCGTAATCCCAATAGATATAAGTATCATAATCCAAGAGAACAGATTCCAAAACACACTCTTTACAACAAGTGTATATGAATTTTCAGTTATTCCTGTATCTTTAATATTATTTGTGACTAATGTTACCATATATCCTAGATATGCAGTAGCAATCGGTATTAATAAAATTAGTTGAAGACTTGTTACAGATAAAATAAAAGCCAATTTTTCCTTAGAGCCTTTAACTTTATCTAAAACTGGAGTGAGAACAGTACCAACTGCTATTGTGTGAAATGAACTATCAAAGAAGGTTATAATGCTCAAAAGCCAAGCCCATCCTAGAACACCTCTTTCACTTTTTACCAACTTACTTACCTTGTCGCTAAAACCGGAAATACCACCAGCCATTTCTATTAAATCTGCTAAAGACCCAAAGGCAATCAAAAAAGCTAATGTGTATGCACTATCCTTATCAGCAATAGAATCTATCATATATTCTCCTATTGCAGTGATACCACCAATTAAGCCTTTGCTTATTAATGTACCCACTAAAACTCCCACAAATAATGATGCTATGAGTTTTTTAGTTTTAAAGGTAAAAATTATTGTTATTATTGCAGGTATTAATGATAACCAAATCAAATTACTAATCCTCCTTAGTGTCTATATTAATAATCTTATATAGATATCGTATTAGATTAACTATCCCAATTACTATATCTCATAATTTAAATTTAATATTTAATTTCAATATATTGTTTATTTTATGTTAGAAAATTGTTTTTATCCAATCCGGATGGAAGTCGGTTAGAGATAACAGTATGGCTTATTCTACAAATAATATAAATAGGTATAGAACTGAATATTGTTAATCATGATTAGATATGGCAGGTTTTTGAAATTGATTATTTTATATTTCTATCTAGAATAATGAAAATAATACAAAAACCAGTGGTAAATACACTACTGGCTTTTGTATTAGTATTACTTACATATTAGACATATTTCTGCATTCATTAGCACATGCACGACATTCATCAGCACATTTTTGGCAATGCTCATCCTTAAACATATCGCATTCTTGCGCACATTTATCACAAATAGTAGCGCAAAGCTTGCAATGTTCCTTTGAAAATTGACCATTCATTGACATCATAGCTGATGACATTTGGCACATTTGAGCACATTCAACAAGAAGACTTATACAATTCTTTCTTGCTTCTACATCTGGTTCATTTAGACATGCGTTGAAGCATTCGTAACATGCTTGAGAGCATCTGTTGCATTCATCAATGCATTTTTGAAATTTTTCAGTTATATTTGGTGTTATTACCATTTTATCATCTCCTTAAATTTATTTTAAAAATACATAATCTATTGTGCTCAAACTCATAGTAAATATACAAAATATTAATCAGCAAAAAAAACGATAATACCATTTATTGGATATAGAAAAACAAGGAATTTGAGTATAACCTTTAGGTATTTTAATAAAAAATAAGACCCAAGAGATTAAACAATCACATCTTTTAGGTCTACCTTTATTTGAACTTAAGAGTAATTTATAGAATACTAAACAATTTGAAATTTATTTTTTATAGATAATCCTAGTTATCATACCACCAGGCGATTCACCATTATTGGATTGATGAAAAGTCTTTGTACCATTTACAGGTCAAATTCCAAAATTATTCAAGGCATCTATACAAAGATTGCTTAATATATTATGTTTAATAGGTTCTGCAGTTAAATGAAAATGTCTAGTGTTATCGCTATAGTGATATTTTGCAAAGGGAACGTCTGGTGAGCGAAGTATGCTTTCTAAATCTTTCATAAATCATATTTCTTATATAAATGATTATTCATATTAAAATATGAATTCAACTAGTTAACTGTTACAGCCTAAAAAATAAGAATATTTAAAATTTCAAAACAAAGGATTTCTCCCTACATATAAACTTCATAAATTTATGTTAAAATAATAAATATACGAAAGTATAATAAAATAAGAAAATTTTAAGAGGTTAATATTATGAACAATATTTTAATAATTGAAGATGAAAAAAGCGTATCAGATGTTGTAAAAGCATATTTAGAAAAAGAAGGATATGGAGTTTATTCTACAGAAAATGGATTAGATGGAATAGAATTATTTAGAAAAGAAAAAATTGATCTTGTTATTTTAGATTTAATGCTGCCAGATATAGATGGTGAAGAAGTTTGCAAAATACTTAGAAAAATATCAGACGTATATATTTTTATGCTAACTGCTAAAAGCACTTTAAGTGATAAAATAGAAGGGTTAAATATTGGAGCTGATGAATATTTAACAAAACCATTAAGTCCAAGAGAACTTACTGCCCGTGTTAATGCGCTGTTTAGAAGAGTTGGGGGAAGTAAAGAAAATATTCTTTACTTTAATAATAATAAATTAATAATTGATATTGATAAGAGATCAGTTAAATTAAACGGACAAGAAGCCAATTTAACTCCGAATGAATTTGATATACTGTATGTTTTAGCTTTAAATAAAGGAAAAGTATTTACAAGGGAAGCAATAATAGAAAGAGCGTTTGGTATTGATTTTGATGGCTCAGATAGAAGTATAGATGTTCATATCAAAAATTTACGTAAGAAGATTGAGGAAGATACTAAATCTCCACAATATATACTTACTGTTACAAAAATCGGTTATAAATTTGGTGAGGAAATATGAGGCAGAGTATTAGGGAACGATTAAGTTTTATACTTATCTTTTGTTCAGTAGTTTCCGTACTTTTATCAGTTTTAATTATAAATACAACAATAACCAATACTTTTAATAGATATATGGAGGATATTCAAACTAAAAGAAATACAAGGTTAGTAGAATATTTTCAGCAAGTCTATAAAAATGATGGACGCTGGAATTCAACTTCAGGTGAAGAAATGATGCATGAAGCGTATATGAGCAATTACTGTTTAAGTCTTTTGGATGAAAATAGAAAAGTTGTATGGGAAATGAACCATGAAGATATACAAAATAAAAATCATATGACAGTAAATGGTAAAGAAGAAACTGGAGTGTATACTTCCAATACTTTTGATATAAATATAAATGGAAAAACAGTAGGGTATATTATAGTTGGACAGTATTCACCTGTTCTGCTTTCACAGGAAGACATAAGCTTTAAGGGGCAAATTAATAAGAGTATTGTATTTAGTGGAATATTAACATTGATAATAGTAGCGGTAATAAGCTTGATTTTATCAAAGCAATTTTCTGAACCTATAAAAGCAGTTGCAAAAACTTCTGTAAGCTTGTCAAAAGGAAATTATAATTCTAGATCAAATGTAAAAAGCAGCATTGAAGAAATTCGGAATTTAACTGAGAGTATAAATTCTCTAGGAGAGAAACTAAATAGCCAGGATCTACT
>NZ_AUUU01000139.1 GCF_002760435.1 Clostridium sp. LS | reverse complement strand
GCATTTATGGCAGGAACCATTGCTTTAGTGCAAAGAGATTTAAAAAGGATATTAGCTTTTTCAACCATGAGTCAGTTAGGGTATATGGTTATGGCAATGGGGGTAGGTGGTTTTACTTCTGGAATGTTCCATCTTACAAGCCATGCATTTTTTAAAGCTTTATTATTCTTAGGAGCTGGAAGTATCATTCACGCTATTGGTGTGCAAGATATTTTTAAGATGGGCGGCCTAATTAAAAAAATGAAGCTTGTAAGCTTAACATTTATTATTGCTTCTTTATCATTAGCTGGAATTCCACCTCTATCAGGTTTCTTCAGTAAGGATGAAATTTTAACAGTAACTTACGAACATGGCTATATATTTTTATATTACTTAGGTTTAATTACAGCGTTCTTAACAGCATTTTATATGGCTCGTTTAGTTTTTATAGTTTTCTTTGGAGAGGAAAGAGAAAAACATTCTGTCCATAAAATTTCTTGGTGTATGACTGTGCCATTAATCATATTATCAGTTTTTTCTGTAGCTTATGGTTTTATAAATGAAACATTTGCTTCATATATATACTTTCAAACATCTCAAATTCCTGAAGCAAATTTGATGGTCATGGATGAATCAGTAGCAGCAGCTTTTGGTGGAATACTACTCGGATGGCTTATTTATGGTAAACAAGTAATATCAAGTGAAGCTCTAAGTATGAAGTTTAGACCAATACATCAATTCCTTTTTAATCAATATTATTTAAATGAACTTTATCGATTAATATATGAAAAAGTAATTTTAAATATTTCTCGCTTATTTAATTGGTGTGACCGTAACATAGTAGATGGAATTTTTGATAATACTACTTCTTTGATATGGAGAATGGGAGCTAAACTTAGACTTATTCATTCAGGACGTTTGCAAAATTATGCTCTAATTTTTTTCATTGCAATTGCTTTAATAATTCTTTGGCTTGCAGCACCGATTTTAGGAGGGATGTAGATGGAATTTCCAATATTGACATCAATATTATTAGCACCCATTTTGGGTATTATCATAATACTTTTGTTTCCAGAAAGTAAGGAGAAGGAAATAAAAGTTACAGCAGCAATTGTTACGTTTATTTCATTGCTACTTTCGATTATAGCTTTTGTAACTTACAATAAGGCAATGGGAGGACTTCAATTTCAAGAAACCTATTCTTGGATACCTGCATTCGGAATTAATTATTCTGTGGGTGCGGATGGTTTAAGCATACCTTTAATATTGCTTACTGCTATCGTTATTTTTGCAGGTGTCTTTGCATCATGGAAAATGGAGAAAAGAATCAAGGAATTTTTCATATTCCTGCTTTTACTAGTTGCAGGTGTTTTTGGAGTATTCATTTCAAGAGATTTATTTTTATTCTACGTATTTTTTGAAATAGCTGTTATTCCAATGTATATCTTAATTGGAGTTTGGGGAAGTACAAGAAAAGATTATGCTGCAATGAAGCTAACTCTTTACTTATTAGTAGGTAGTGCATTTATTCTAATTGGAATTATTGCGACCTTTGTATATGCTAATAATTTAGGAATAAGAAGTTTTGATATACAAACCCTTAGTACTATTGAATATAGTTCGAGCTTTCAAAAATTTGCCTTTTTTCTAATGTTAATAGGCTTTGGTATATTAGTTCCTATGTGGCCTTTTCATACCTGGTCTCCAGATGGACACGTAGCTGCGCCAACAGCTGTCAGTATGCTTCATGCTGGAGTTCTAATGAAACTAGGTGGTTATGGTATTATCCGTGCTGGAGTATTTCTTTTCCCAGAAGGTGCAAAATACTGGGTTCCTTTAATTGCAGTGATATCAATAGCTAATGTAGTATATGGTGCTATGGTTGCTATGGCTCAAAAGGATCTAAAGTTTGTAATTGGTTATTCTAGTGTAAGCCATATGGGTTATGTGCTACTCGGAATTGCTTCATTAAACTTTGAAGGAATAGATGGAGCTGTAGCGCAGATGTTTGCCCATGGTATTATGACAGCATTATTCTTTACACTAATAGGAAATATTTATCATCAGGCTCATACAAGAGAAATTGATCGCTTTGGCGGCTTAATACATCAAATGCCAAGAGTAGCCATTGGTTTTATAATTGCTGGTTTTGCATCGTTGGGGCTTCCAGGACTAAACAATTTTGTTGCTGAATTTTTAATATTTTTAGGATCTCATGATGAGCCAAGAAAACTATTTTCAATAATACCTTTTAAAGCAATTTCAATAATGGCTATTCTAGGAATTGTTATTACGGCTGCATATATATTGAAGGTGGTTCAAAGCACTTTCCTTGGCCCAAGAAAAGAAGAATGGGATCATTTAGAAGATGCAAAAGGGGTGGAAATGATACCTATAGTGATGCTTGCAGGTGTATTAATATTTTTCGGTTTATTCCCATCACCACTAATAGACCTTATTCATAGTGGAGCAATGTCACTTATGGGTAAGATATCAGACATAGGAATGAT
>NZ_AUUU01000138.1 GCF_002760435.1 Clostridium sp. LS | reverse complement strand
TTTAAATCTATTATTTTAAATTTTGTATCCTCATACATATCTACTCTAAATTTAACGTATTTTCTTTCTCTCATCTTCATCAATCTCCTTAAAATTTTATTTTTTAATACCATCTATTTAAGTTATATGGTTTACTTAATAAAATTACAGGAAATTTCTTAAACTTTTTTAAATAAAATTAGATTTAACCATAATTTCATTAAATTTGAACCTTATTAGGATCTAGGAGATTCTGGATAAGCTTCATACATAATAGTATTAAAATTCTCATTCATTTCTAGATATTACTTAGCGATATACCTTTTTAATTAATATCAAAATAGCCCCCACCCTTTTTAAGGTGGAGGCTATTTCACTCTCATAATTATCTTTGTCTCTCAATTAAAATATAAACACAGCATTATACCATTCCCGCTGGCAATGGCATATATTCTCGTTCTTATATATAAGGCATTTATTTATTAGCCAATTTAATTGCAAAATCCAATACTTTTTGCCCATTCATCATTCCATAGTCAACCATTGGAATTATATCAACTGGAACACCTTTAGGTTCGCATAACTTTCTAGCTTTTGCTATTGTGTATCCAACTTGTGGTCCTAGTAGTGCTACATCCACATTATCTAAATGTTTGTCCATTTGACTTTCTGGGAAAGCTTCAATATCTACCTCTATGCCTTTAGTCTTAGCTGCATCTTTCATCTTACTTACTAAAAGACTTGTTGACATTCCTGCTGCACAAAATAATCTAATCACTAACATAACATATCCCCTCCTGCAATTCTCAATATATTCATTAGTATGAATTTATTATATACCTACATTCACACTTTGTAAATGATTACTTGAATAATATTCCAAACCTATATTTTTAATTTGAAAAAGTTTGTGTACCCATGTACTTACCGTTGCCGTACAATACTCCTATACCAACTCTATGATAAGAAGAGTTCATCATATTTGCCCTATGTCCTGGAGAATTCCACCACTGATCAAACAGTTGAACTGGATCATAATTATTATATGCTATATTTTCTCCTGTTATAGTATATTTGTAGCCCATTATTTTTAACCAGCTTGTCCAATCATTTCCTTGAGGAGTGGTATGATCAAAATAACCATATTGTATCATATGATTACTTTTATATCTTGCCTCTTGAAGTAACGTATTATCTATAACTAATGGCTGTAACCCAGCTTGGGTTCTCTTTTCATTCATATACTTAAGGATTTCATTTTCAGCTGATTCCTGAATACTTACAGTATAATTATTTGGTAATTGAGGTAATCCACTTATGTAGGTATTGCTGCTAGTTCCATTAGAATTATTAGATTGCGTAGCTCTTTGAGTATAGTTTTCAATAACTTGTCCACATGTTTTCTGACTATTATATGTACTTTCATTCGTTGTTTGGTTTGAATTAACAATACTTTGTAATCTTCCTGATTCATTGAAGTAATACGATATGCCATTTAGATTTACAGTGCCTGTCTGCATTCCATCTTCATAATCAAGATAATACCAACTATTATTGTCTTTTAACCAACCAGTTTTCATTGCACCTGAACCATCAAAATAATACCAAGATCCATTAACGTCTACCCAACCTTCTAGCATTTCTCCTGAATGATTTAAATAGTACCAGTTACCTTTATCATAAATCCACCCTACTTGCATTTTCCCATCTGAATCGAAGTAATACCACACATTTGAAATATTCTTCCACCCTTTAGTTATTGTACTTCCTTCCGGATAACTCCAAGTCATATCGGAATTTTCTTTCCACTCTGCAGATACTCCTAATGGTAACATCGCAATAATTGCTGCAGCTGCAACTGTCTTCGTTGTTTTCGTAAAAAAAGTTTTCTTCATTAGTTTTTCCCCTCTTCTTTAGTTTTTAGTAAGTTTAATACAAGTTAGTTTTTTAATTAGCTGTAATCGTTTAATTTTCTTCCAAAAGTTGTCCTTACATTAATCTTAACACATAATCGACAAATTACAACTTATTGGCAAGCCATTTATATGTAAATGTTTAAATTATCTATATTTTACTCTAAAATTTATACTATTTCTTATATTTCCTGTGCCCCCTTCTCCTTCCCCCCATATCATAATATTTACTATTATTTTTTATTTCTATAGGTATTGTAAGTTTATCTCATAAAAATCTCTGTTTAACAATTAAGATAAAAATTCATATATTAATAAAGTAGATAAAATTGAAGAGGAGCTGCAATGTATAAGAAAGGCGATTTTCATGTTCATTCCACCTTTTCAGATGGAGGATGTACCCCTAAAGAAATAGTTATGATTTCTAAAAGAAGAAATGTAGATATTATTGCTTTAACTGACCACAATAATACTTGTGGTATAGACGAAGCAATAGCTGCCGGAAAAGAGATTGGAGTTAAAGTAATTCCTGGCGTTGAACTTTCTACACGATATAATAACTGCCGCGTACATGTTTTAGGTTATTTTAAAGATGATAGCTATAAAAATGAGCTCCTCATAGAAGTATTAAAAAATATAAAAAGTCACAGATTATCAGCAATTAAACACTTATTAGGAAAATTTATTGATTTTTATGATAAGAAAGATAGATTACACGTGGAAACTGGAATTGAAATTCTTAAGTTCTTTGGTGCTACTGTCATTTTAGCACATCCTGTACTTTTAAATAGAAAGGATTTTCATGAGATTATAAAAATGAATTTTGATGGACTTGAAGCAAAATACTTTAGTAATAATACTGAGGATACAGAATACTTTTTAAATGTAGCTAAAGATAGAAATCTACTTTATACTGCAGGTTCAGATTTTCATAGTACAAATGAACTTTATAGGACTCATGGAATGATAGGCGATGTATACTTAAGCGAACAAGAAATATATAACTTTTTAGTCGGAGGTAATTTACTTTATGTATAATTTGAATAAAATATCCACTCAAAGTTATATCTATATTCATTGAATATAACTTTATTACTTATAAATTAAAAATACAAATATACTAGTTATAAATTATAAGTAGAAAGTGACAAGTTAAGAATGAAATTCCCACTTTAACAAAAATGATTTTACAAAAGATTTCTATAAAAAATATGTGGGGTTCTCCTGCAATCTGCAACTTATAACTTGTCTCTTATAACTAATAATAATCTTTAATTTTTTAAGCCTAGATTATACATATTCTAAATGTCCATAGTTTCTTCCTCATTCTCTAGTTTTTTTCTTTTAGATATTACTTCTTTTACTATCAATGCTGTTGTAATTGCACTTACTACGCATAATGCAGGCACTAATGCTGCAATTCCTGCCACCAAAATTCCTTTTCCAGTGAACTTTACATCAAGATTTTTATCTCTTGATTTTATGTTTATATTAACACAATCCATTTCTTTTCCTAATTTATTTACCTTATTAAATGACCCGTTTATAATTTCCCTATTAAACTCAAACATATAACCCTCTCCTTACAATCACATATTTAACTTAAACCTTATTCTTATAATTTATAAAACACTTCTACAATTGATTATATACCAAAAATTTACTATACAAAATAAATTATTATAAAAAAATCGCAATCGACTGTGGAGCTGGAGATTTTTTTCGCGCATCTGCCTTTTCGAACGTATGTGAGAAAAATATGGCAGGCGAATAAGATTTAT
>NZ_AUUU01000014.1 GCF_002760435.1 Clostridium sp. LS | reverse complement strand
ATATTGTCAGATAAGTTTTATTTCTATTTTTTCATAGCTCACTTTACACTATCTTATATAAAATACTCATATTATCAAATTCACTAGGGCACAAAAAAGGAAATATCAAGCCCAAAATGTCATGATTATTTTTTTGATTGTGCCTAAATAAGCCATTTATGATTAAAGACTTATTATGTGAATATTGAAATTATTAAATATTTTTCATACTCCAAAAAATTAATACTTAAATATATGCTATAAATTTTAATCCATTAAACCATACTCTAATAGAATTTCTTCAAGTCTTTCTTGATTCATTGGCTTAGGAATTACAAATAATTCATTTTCTTCTATTTTTCTTGCTAAAGCTCTATATTCATCAGCTTGTTTATCCTCAGGATCAAATTCTATTACAGTTTTCTTTCTTATTTCGGCCCTTTGAACTACATTGTTTCTTGGTACAAAGTGAATTAATTGAGTTCCTAGTTCCTTTGCAAAAGCTGTTAATAAATCAAGTTCTCTATCAACATTTCTGCTATTACATATTATTCCTCCTAGTCTAACTCCACCTTTTTGTGCATATTTTTGAATTCCTTTTGATATATTGTTTGCAGCATATAACGCCATCATTTCACCACTTGCAACTATATATATTTCTTTTGCTTTACCTTCTCTTATAGGCATTGCAAATCCTCCGCAAACTACATCTCCAAGAACATCATAGAATACGTAATCTAGTTCATCTATATATGCGCCTAATCTCTCTAACATTCCTATAGAAGTGATTATACCTCTTCCAGCACATCCTACTCCTGGTTCTGGGCCGCCAGATTCAACGCATTTTATTCCTTTAAACCCAGTTTTCATTATAGCTTCTAATTCAATATTTTCTCCTTCTTCTCTCAAAGTATCTAAAACAGTCCTTTGAGCTAACCCCCCCAATAATAATCTTGTTGAATCTGCTTTAGGATCACACCCAACTACCATTATGTTTTTTCCAAGTTCAGCAAGTCCAGCTGTCAAATTTTGAGTAGTAGTTGATTTTCCTATTCCTCCTTTTCCATAAATCGCTACTTGTCTTAAGATTTTTTCTGCCATTGTTATATTCTCCTTTTTTTATATATTAAAACTTTAATAAAGTTTAACTATTTTAAAGCTTCGCCAAACGCTTGTCTTAAATCATTTATTAAATCATCAGCATCTTCAAGACCTATTGAAAGTCTTATTGTTTCTGGTGCAATCTTTGCTAATTTTAATTGTTCTTCTGTTAGCTCTCCATGAGTTGTTTTTGCTACATTAATAATGAGAGATCTAGCATCACCAACATTAGCTTGATAACTAAATAGTTTTACTGAATTAATTAGTTTATTAAGCTGTTCAGGTCTTCCATTAAATCCAAATGTAAATGTTGAGCCAGCTCCTTTAGTAAAATATTTATCTGCTAAAGATTTATAAGGACTAGTTTCAATCGTTGGATAGCTTATCCAGCTAACGCCATCTTCTGTTTTAAGGTATTCAATTATTTTCTTAGTATTATTAACTTGTTTTTGAACTCTTTCAGATAACGTCTCTAACCCTAGCAATATTAAGTAAGCATCAAAAGGGCTTAGCACTGCTCCAAAGTATGTCAAATAATCTAATCTAACTTTTCCAGCAAATGCACTTTCTTTAAATACATCAGTATAACTTCTCTCATTCCCATTTAAATCTTTTAAAGTGAAGTATGGTTCTGAGAATTGAGGATATTTCCCATTTTCCCAATTGAATTTTCCACTATCAACTATTACCCCGGCAATAACATTTCCGTGTCCGCTTAAAGCTTTAGTTGCAGAATAAACAACTATGTCTGCTCCATGCTTAATTGGATTAAAGAGGTAAGGAGTCGCAAAAGTATTATCAACAATCAATGGAATATTATTTTCATGGGCAACCTTAGCTATCTCTTCTATATCTGATAAAACCGCATTTGGATTACTAATAGTTTCTATAAAAATTGCTTTTGTATCTTCCTTAATGCCTTTTCTAAATTCTTCAATACCACCATCGTTATCAATTCTGTCAATTTGAATTCCAAACCTAGGATATAACTTTTTTAAAGCATCAACAGTTCCACCATATAATTGATGTGTTGTTAATATTCTTCCGCCACCTTCTGCTACAGCTAATAATGCATAAGTGATGGCTGCCATTCCCGAAGCAACTGCTACAGCCGCAACTCCTCCATCTAATGCTGCTATTCTATTTTCTAATACACTTACTGTTGGATTACTTAATCTACTGTATAAGTAACCTGCTTCCGAAAGACTTGCCAATCTTTCAAATCTTTCTACTTCTCCTACTTCAAAGGATGCAGTTGCATATATAGGCACCGCAACTGAATGATTATGATCTTTAGGATCATATCCTTCTCTAACTTTAATTGTGTCAAAATTATAATTTCCCATCTTCCTACCTCCACTTTCCTTCTCTTTCATTAATCTTTTATATTAAGCATTCTTATAGAAATACTCTTATTTAAACCCTCTATAATCCCTCAAACTAGCCTTTAACCCATAGTTCTTAAAAATTTTTTCTACCCTTATCTCTGTTTAATTATTATTACATTTATATTTTATTTACCTATATGTGTTTAGCACTCTATCATATATATCTTCTATTGCCCTAAGACCTCCACTATATCCTGCATAACCGCAATTTAATACAAGTCTATAGGTAACTGGAACACTAGTAATAAGTAAATCTGCATTTATTTTTGCTGCTAGATCTCTATCCCATCCGCTGCCAAGTAATAGCGCTCTACCTTCCTGGAATTCCTTCTCTTTTTCTGTTTCAATTTCTAATTGAACAGCTCCAGCGTCAACATTAAACTCAACTTCTGCGCGTCTAAATTCAGATATATTTTCAAATTCCTTTATTATAGTTTCTTTATATTGCTCTGGAGTATCGTCAACAATAAATTGCTTTCCTGGAAGTATTCCAAGCTCATTTAATAAAAACTTTGAAAATCCCAAGGAATATGATGCATCTAAAATACTGTAAAATCTTCTAGGCAATCCATATCTAAACTCAAGCATGAAATCCGCAGTTTTTTCAATATGGAAATAAAATTTTTCTTCCTCTTTCTTTATAAAATTCTCAACCTTATTCTTATCTAGATTTCCAAACTCACCAACTTGTCTTAGAAATTTAGATGTAGCTATAGCTCCTATTGGTAAGTATGGAAAATGCACATATGGAGTTTTATATTTTACTTTTAGATGTTCAGCAATTTCTAAACCCACCCATGAACTTGCAACTATATTAAATTCTGCATTAGGTATTGTCTTCCATTCTTCTACTCCATTAGATTCATTTCCAAAAAGTATATTTACTTCTAATCCTATTCCTTCAAGAACTCTTTTTATTTCTTCTAAATTACCACTCCAATACGGATCTTGATAAGGTACTGTCGCAAATACATTTACAAGACCCTTTTTTGCACCATTCTCATCTTTAAATTTATCTACATACTGATCAACTATTGCATTAACAACAGCACTATGGCTCACATAATTGTTGCTTTTAAACCCACCAGTTTCAACATATACAATAGGTTTATCCTGCTGCTGATATTTCGTCGTTACACTTCCTACATCATCTCCAACTATATCTGATGTACATCCAGTAAGTACTACATATAAATCAGCATCTATTACTTGAAAAGCACCCTCAATAACATTTTTAAGTTTTCCTTCACCACCGAAGACCACATCAGATTCAGTTGCATTTGTGCATGGAATTGTATTTCCGCCTGCATACCCTTCTCCTTGCCCTATTAACGAACTGATCTTATTGCTGCAACCTGGTCCAGAGTGTAGTATAGGAACTCCTCTCTTTATAGCTATAACTGTTTGCTGCGCTCCTAAAGCACAAGAGAATCTAGGTTGTTCAATAATTTTTGACATTAGTATTACCCCCTAAGAAAGTAAACGGATCTTGTTCAAGCCACCATTTTGTATACGGCATTGTACTATGCTTAGCTAAATTACTTACAAATTCTTTATTATCAAGTGTTTCTACTATTCTTGAAGCATAATTTAAAACTCCTTGATATCCAAAACCAAATTGTTCATCTCCAATTAACAGTGTTGGTATGCCAAGCTTTGCCCCCCACATTGTCATTCCACCATGCCTTGCTATCATAAGATCTGGTTTAACTCTATTTAATATATTTACAAGTTCATAAGCTTGCTTATTGCAAACATTATAGTGCTTAATATCCCCATAAATATTAACAGCTTGTGCTAAAGCATCTGAGGCTTTATCTTTATTATCATATAAAGGATCGTGATGAAAAATTGCTGCTCCTTGAACATTTAATCCAAGTTCTCTAAGCATAGCTATTATTGCATGACCATGAGCTGCTCCTGCTGTCACATATGCAGTTTTACCTTTTAGTTTTTCTCTATATTCTTCAAGTTTAGGTAAAACTCTTTCATGCTCTTCTTTAATTATCTTTTCAATTTCTTCCTCTCTATCTAATACCTTACCTATATTTCTCATCCATATATCAGTTCCTTCTATTCCATAAGCTGGAGGCGCTTTTATTTCTTTTACTCCATATTCTTGTTCTAAAGCTGCCCCTAAATAAGTGCTCAGTGAAGAGCATATATGAATTGTTGCTGCCGCCTCTGAAATATATTCCAATTCTGCAACTGTTGAGAAAGGCACAATATATTGAGCTTCATAACCTAACCTATTTAAGAATTCATCAAATATATGGCTCCCCCAGAAGTTAGCAACATTAACCTTGTTTGTTTTCTTTCTCGGCGGCTTTACGAGCTTTCTTAAGATAGAATGGTAAGCAGCATCAAACCCTGTTGTCCAAATTTTAGATCTAAACCCTTCGCACGAACAAGATATAACTGGTATTCCTAATTCCTTTGACAGATCTTCAGTTATTGCATCAACGTCTTCTCCTATTATTCCAGATGCACAAGATGTTGTAACAAAGATTGCATTGGGTTTTGCTCTCTTAAAAGCCTCTCTTACTGTATCCTCTAATTTCTTAGCAGCTCCAAAAACAGTATCTTTTTCTTCGATACAAGTACTGAAGTACCTTCCTATTGTTGCAGGAAGATTTCTTTTCATTTGTTCTACTCTATAAGTAAAATTAAAACCAAAGAAATCTCCAGCGCACCCTACTGGTGCATGATTTACAACTACTGCATCTCTTATCATTGCTAACTGACAAAAAGCATGTCCTGCATTACATCCCATGCATTGGGAAAACTTTCTTGAACAATCTTTTAGCTTTCCTGCTTGCGCACAGGTTACAAGATCTTTAGCAGAACCATTGAATCCAGTAATAGAGCCTAATCTCGTTTCTCTTATAGTCACCGAAGATTCTTTCAAACTAATTGTTCCCATAATCGTCCTCCTTTAAATTACTATTTAAATTTTCTTTTTATTTAAAAGAAAAGAGGACGCACTTCTATTACTAGAAGTACATCCTCTGGTTTTCCAGTCAGATTTACTTATATATTATGCTATATAATTTCCACTTATTCTTATAAGTTTACTGTGTTTTGTTATAATATATTCCTTTTATTATCATTTGTCAACAACTTTTTCAAAAAATTATAAATAAAATTATTTCATCAAATACTAAATCCTCTTTATTATATTAGTGCTTTTCCCTTAAAATAAATACTATTTTATCCTTATTTTTTCGTTTTTATCTACTTGTATAATTACTCCATCTTGTATTATTAATGTTATAGATCCATATTTTATTTTTTCTATCATTCTTAGTATTTCCTCTAGTTTTTTATTTTCTATAATTTCTTTACTATTAATAGCCATAATATCTCCCCCAACCTTAATTTATAATACTATATAAAATTTATACACTTATAACCATATAAAAATTATATATAAATCCCCTCAAATATTTTATTAACACTTCCCTTAAATAAAACAAAATACCCCTGTTAAAAAAACAGAGGCAGAAATATCCGCGGTCCCACTCTGATTATTATGTTCGAATAATTTAACATAATATCTCTTTGCGCTATATCAGGCGCACCTGCTAAACCTACTATAATCTTCAGCTTAGTGCTCCGGGATGCATTCTATTAAGTTCCATTTAGAACCCCTTCCAGCTATTTAAGGATTCCTCTCTGAAAACTTTCCTTAATATACTTGTTCCCTTCGTCGCATTATTCTTATATAATTTATTTCATATTTCATATTATTCCTATTACTTTACTATGATTTATCTTATAACTTATTATATTCTATATAGTTATATTTAGTCAATATTGTTTTTACATTTTTAGAAAAAATATTCAAAAATATTAAATTACTATTTTTTATAGTTTTTTATTATTAAAAATATATTTAATTCAATATTTCTTTCAGTGCATTTAACACTTCTATATTTTCTTCATAGGTACCTATAGAAATTCTTACCCAGCTTGGCATTTTAAATTCTGAACCGCTTCTTATAAGTATGCCTCTCTTTAAAAATTTTTCTACAACCAAATCGCCACTAATATTAGTGTTGATCATTATAAAATTACCTTGTGTTTTAATATACTCTAAATTTAATTTATCCAATTCTTCATAATATAATTGTTTGCTTATTTTATTATTCTCTAGAACACGATTTTTAAATTCATAATCATCTAGACTTGCCAATGCTGCTACCTGAGCAGCCATATTTACGTTAATTGGTTCTTTAACTTTGCTCAAGCAATCTATAACTTCTTCTGAAGCAATTCCATAACCTAACCTTAAGGAAGCTAATCCATACACCTTAGAAAATGTTCTTAATACAATAATATTTTTATAATTATTAAGTAAATTTATAGATTCAGGATAACTACTATCATCTACATATTCATAATAGGCTTCATCTAGTACAACAACTATATCTTTAGGAATATCTTCGAGAAATTTCACTAATTTCTTTTCATCTATGAAGGTTCCAATAGGATTGTTAGGATTACAAATCCATATTACTTTAGTTTTCCTATTTATTTTTGATTTAATTTCATCTAAATCTATCTGGTATTCTTTAAGGGGAACAAATACAATATTTCCGCCCATTTGAAGTGTAACTGTTTGATACCATCCAAATGTAATCTCAGGTATAATTGATTCTTCTCCTTTATTTATGAAAGCTTGAGCAATTAATGACAAAAGCTCAAAAGATCCATTTCCAAAAATAATTTGATTTTCCTTAACATTCAAATCATTTGATAATCTTTCTCTAAGGCAAGTTAAATTAAAATCTGGGTACAATGAAATTTCATCAAAGGCATTTTTAATAGCTTCTTTTGCTAACTTTGAGCATCCAAATCTATTTTCATTTCCTGCAAGTTTGATAACTTTAGTCAATCCAAGCTCCCTACTGATTGATTCTATAGTTTTTGCTGGTTTATAGTTTTCAATTGAATCGAGTTCTTCCCTATGCTTTAAATTTGACATTTCCTTTTACTCCTTCTTATGAAATCTCTCTTCCTATACTATCTGCTTTTAATATGGCATTTTTAATAATATCACTAGTTAATTTATAACTTACTCCTTTATAAAAACTACTATTATTTAAAACATCTTCTGCTATTAAATTAACCTTTTCCTCTACTTGATCTACAATTCCAATTTCTTTTAACGTGGTCGGTGCATCAAATTTAATAAATAAATTATAAGCTTTAATTATTTCTTCTTGAGGTTTTTCTTCCAAAACAAGTTGACTAAGTATTCCAAATGCTACTTTTTCACCATGAAGTTTAGTTCTAGTCTCTGGTATTTTAGTACTACTGTTATAAAAAGGGTGTGCTATACCTCCATAAAATTCTTCGCTTTTTATACTTCCAACTAATCCTGCAAGCATAATAATTGAATCTACAATTTGTTTAAAATCATTTAGATTATCTTTCCTATTTTCAGAATCAAAATATTTAGTACTTTTTTCTACTAAGGTATCGAATCCTAATTTAGCAGTTTCAATTTGTAGTTTTAATTGCAAACTATCATTATTTTTTAGATTCGGCTCTGTTTCATACCATTTAGCAAGAGTATCTATAATTCCAGCCTTTAAATATCTATCTGGGGCTTCTGATAATATCTTTGTATCTGCTAAGATTAAATTTGCTGATTGTTTGGATTGATAAAAATCTACTTGATTCCCCTCTTCATCATAAATAATAGATACTGCTGCCCATGATGCACAGGTTGCTGCAATTGTTGGTATTGCTACTACCGGTATTCCTAGTTCATTTCCAACCGCCTTTGTTGTATCAAGTACTCTTCCTCCTCCAATTCCAACAATAACATTAATTTTATTTTCTTTTCCATACTCCTTATACTCAGATATTATCTTTTTTGTAGGATATCCAGAAAATTCTTTTATTGAGAAATGGATATTGTTTTCTTCAAAACTCTCTGTAATTTGACTTTGAGTGATACTTAATGCTGTTTTTCCTCCTATTATAAGTGCATTATTTCCTAATTTTCTTACATAGTTTCCTGATTTGCTTATAACATTTGGTTCATTTACATATTCATATGGTGTTTGAACTAAACTCATTATTCTCTTCCTCCTAACAAATTATTATTCTATATAGCGTATTCGGCTTCAGTTTTTCTATCATCTGATAAATTAAGAACTTTGTTTAAAATCCGCTTTTCAAAATGTGCAAAATCACTATCCTTTATTCTTGGTCTCCCTAAGGTAATATCAATATTCATCTCAATTTTTCCTTTTTCAATTAGTACTACTCTATCAGCTAGAGTTACAGCCTCACTAACATCATGTGTAACTAAAATAACAGTAAATTTTTTATCAAGCCATATTTTTTCTATTAACTGCTGCATCTCTATTCTTGTTAGAGCATCAAGTGCTCCAAGAGGTTCATCAAGTAATATTAATTTTGGGTTGCTTGTAAGCGCTCTTGCTAAAGCAACTCTTTGCTTTTGTCCTCCTGACAAAGCATATGGCCATTCTTTCGCTTTGTCTTGTAGACCAACAGCTCTTAAAGCATTTTCTGCTAATTCTTTATTATTTTGAGATCCTATAAGAACATTATCTAAGATATTTTTCCATGGCAGTAATCGTGCTTCTTGAAATAAATATCTTACATCATTGTTTTGTTTTATGGATGATTTTTCATCTAGCTTAATTACACCATCTGAAGGCTTATCTAACCCTGAAATAATTCTCAATAAAGTGCTTTTTCCGCAACCACTTTTCCCAACAATTGCAACAAATTCTCCCGATTTTATTGATAAGTTTAAGCTTTCTAATACCTTCACTTTTCCGAAATATTTATTTAACTGCTCTATTTTAATTTCAATACCTGTGTTTTCTGACATTCTATTTCACCTCCAATATCAACTATTAAATGCAGGATTCCATCTAAGTACGGCTCTTTCTACCACATTAGCGACAACGTCTGAAAGTTTTCCGAGAACCGCATAAATTATTATACTTAGTACAACTATATCCATCTGTAATAATTCTCTTGCAGTCATAGCCATATATCCTATTCCTGCATCGCTGGCAACAGTTTCGGCTGCAATTAAAATAAGCCACATAGTTCCTAGTGCATGTCTTAATCCTACAAGTATTGATTGTAATGCTCCTGGGAAAATAATATGCTTAAATAAGCTGAACCCTCTTAGTCCATAAATTTTCCCCATTTCAATTAGTCCAGGATCTATAGTGTAAATACCACTATAGGTATTTAAATATATTGGAAAGAAAACAGATAATGCCACCATAACAATTTTTGCTCTTTCTCCTATACCAAACCATAATATTATTAATGGAAGTAATGCTAATATTGGTATATTTCGTATCATTTGAATGCTGTCATTTAAAAATAGTTTTGCTATTTTTGATAAACCTGTAGCTAATCCTAAAAAAAATCCAATGCCTCCTCCAATTAGTAGCCCAATTAATGCTCTCTTAGAACTAACGACTATATTATCTATTAATTCTCCACTTTTAATTGATTCAATAAACGCATCTACTACACTAGTTGGAGTTGGTAAAATATTAGATTTTATAACTCCATTTTTTGAAAATACATACCATACTGCTAGTATAAAAATTGGAATAATTAATCCTACTGTTTTAGAAAAAAAATGTGTTTTTTTATCCTTTTCCACTTATTTCCACCTCTCAACACAACTTAAATTTTAAAATAAAGTGCAGGCTTTTATAAATGTATCCTTCCATTTATAAAATACCTTGCACCTATATGATTTCAACTACTTATTTAAGGCTTTCTTTAATCCATCATTAAGTTCATTTGAGTAAAAACCCTTAACATCTTGTTTATTTTTTATAAGACCTAATGAAAAGAATACATTAGATAAATCTTGCTGAGATGCTATAACTTTATCATCCACAAGTATTACTTCACTTTTAATTTGGGCTTCCTGTTTCTTAAAAGTATCTAAGCCTTCTTCCTCAGAAAATCCTTGTGGTTTTGATGATATTTTTGCCCAAGCCTCAGCATTATCTCTTTTCCATTGATTTGCTTTTTCTAATCTTGCCAAATAATCAGTAATTGCTGCTTTCTTACCTTCATCTTTTAAAGCTGTAACAGAAGCTTCATAAGGAAAATATCCAGATAAAATATTTTGTGCACTTTCTAAAGTAGTTGCACCATTTTTATGAGCTGCGATAATAGAATTTCCATAACTTGCAAAGGCGTCTATCTGTCCTCCAGATAAAGCTGTAACTCCATCTGCTGTTGATACTTGCTTTGCGTCAATATCTTCCCATTTTAATCCTGCTTTCTCTAGCATCTTAATAAGAAAATATTGAGCAGTTGTAGAATTAATATATCCAACCTTCTTACCCTTTAAATCTGCAACACTTTTTATATTAGAATCTTTAGGTACAACAAGTTCCTGCAAAAGAGTACTTGCATGTGAAACTGCAACTATCTTAAAACCGCCTTGATTTTGAGATTCCGCTGCAAAAACTGGTGGTGTTTCACTTGAACCAGTGAAATCTATTTGGTCTGCAGCCATTGCTTGAAGGCATAAGTTTCCTCCTTGAAATACACTATATTCGACTTTATATGGAGTATTATCTAGTCCAGCTGCTTTTAAGGCTGATTCATATGATGACCAACCTGTTTGCCCAACTCTAATGGTAACCTTACTTAAATCAACTGAGCTACTGGTTTCTGAAGTTTTTTGCTTATCATCAACTTTGCCAGTATTACCACTATTTGTCGAGCACCCTACAATTCCAAATGTAACTAACATAACAATACTTAATACTTTTACAAATTTACTCTTATTCATTTTTCATATCCCCTTTTCACTTTTATATAATTATCATTTTGTAGAAAAGAGGTCTTACTTCCATGTGTCCTTCAGAAGCAAGTCCTCTGGTTTTTCCAGTCAGGCCTACTTAACTATAATAAATTCTTTGCTATCTCGATATGTATACTAGGTTTTTATACATAATAACTTTTAACATTTGTATTTCTTATAATACTTAAATTTTAAATATTCATTTTCTTAGTTAAATCTAGTAAGTACTACAGAATATATATCTTCTAAAACTTTTAGTCCTCCAGCATATCCAACATATGAACTATTTATTACTAATCTCTCGTTTATAGGCCATGAAATAGATAAATAATGACCATCAGTATCTTTTGCTACTTTCTTTTCCCAAGAACTACCTAGTATTAGAGGATATCCATGATAATCGGTATTCCTTATTTCATTATGAATTTTATATCCATCGACAGAAAATTCTATCTCTGCTTCTATTCCATAATTCAATTCCTTAAAATAGCCTTCTATATTTTTTCTATACTTTTCTGGTGCATCATCAATTATGAATTGTTTAGCTGGGAATAATCCTAGATCGTTAACCAAAAATTTTGTTAATGCTAGAGAATATTGTGAATCTGATACTACAACGAAACGCTTAGACATTACACGCGTTTCAAGAAATACATCTGCAAATCTTTCTATGTAGTAATAATACTCTCTTTCATGCTTTTCAATAATTCTCTCTATCTTTTCTTTTTCAATTCCAGCAAAATCACCTACCGCTTTTAAAAATTTGCTGGTTTCAGTTGCTCCTACAGGTAATACAGGGTAATGTAAATAAGGTGTCCCAAACTTTCTTTCTAAATTTTTCACATTAGATAATCCAAGCCAAGGTGAAACTAAAAGATTAAATTCAGCTTTCGGCACTTTATTTAAATTTTCAATTCCTCTATCATGCCCAAAAATAGTATTAGGTATTAATCCTAATTCTTCAACAAGCTTCTCTAATTCTCTTAAATTCCCTAACCAAAACGGATCGTGCAGTGGAATTCCTGCCCAAATATTAACAAGGCCTTTTTCCTTCTCATCACTTGGCTCTAAATACTGATCTATAATTGCATCAATTACCCATTCATGTCCTAAATAATTATTTCCTTTAAATCCTGGTGTAGATGCAAATATTACAGGCTTTCCTTCTGATCTAAAAGAACGTGCAATTTCTTCAGCGTCATCACCGATTACCTCGGATGTGCAACTTGTTAACACTACATATAATTCAGCATCTATTACCTTTAGTGAATTTTCCACTATATCTCTTAACTTTGTTTCACCGCCAAAAACTACTTCTTTTTCACTTATATTAGTACAAGGAAAAATATTATGAGAAAAATGTCCTGAATTTCCAGCGCCTCCACCCAGCTTAGCACCGCATCCTGGTCCAGCATGTAATACAGGTATAGCTCCTGGAATTGATTGCACTGTCTGCATAGCAGCTAAAGCGCATTTGTATCTTGGTTGATCTAATATTTTAGCCATTTTATTTTCCCTCCTCTGTTAAGAATGTTGAATTATCCTGTTTATACCACCACTCTGTATAAGGAAGTTTAATTCTAGACGCTAAGTTTTTCTCAAAACTTCTATTTTTGATTGTATCTAGCACTGTATACGCAAAATCAAGAGTGCCTTTGTATCCAAAAATCATATACTCGTCATTTACACATAATGCCGCTGCACCTTGCTTAATCGCCCAAACTGTTGTACCTGGATGACGTGAAAAGTATATATCAGGTTTATAATGGTTTATTATATTTAAAATTTCAAAGTTTTGCTGATCTGCTACACTTACTTTAAAATTATCTTGTGAATTTTCACTTAAATATTTAAGCGGTGCTGGCAGCTCCTCATTATCATGCATTTTATCGTGATGCCAAGATGCAGCCCAAACTACTTCCATTCCTAACTCTTGGAGAACACGCGATACTTCATATGTATATCCTGGTCCCATTCCTAGTACAGCTTTTAATCCTTTAAGTTCTTTTTTAACCTCTTCTATTTTAGGAATATAGATTGCCCTTTCTCTTTCAATATAAGCTTCTACTTCTTTCTCTTTACCTATAGCACTACCGATACCCCTAAGCCAAGTTTCAAAACCTGCAATGCCTAATGGGTTAATTGTTTTTACAAATGGAACTCCATATTCCTGCTCCAATCCATTTCCTAGGTATGATCCAAGAACCCCGCATATACTTACTGTAGCAAGTGCTTCTGAAAGATGTTCTAGTTCTTCAACGGTTGAATTCTGATAGAAAAATACTGGTTCAACTCCAAAGTTACTGAATATCTCAATTATTTGTTTTCTTTCACTTTCATAGAAGTTCTTAAAATTAATCTTATTTGTTTTCTTTTTTGGTGGTTTTACAATACTGCTAAGAACTGCGTGATCAGAAGCATCAAAGCCTGTTGCCCATATTCTTGACCTAAATCCCTCACAATGAACTGCTGCTACTGGAATATTTTCTGGTATTTCTTTCTTAACTTGTTCAACTACACTATCAACATCTTCACCTATTATTCCTGATACACATGATGTACCTACAAATATAGCTTTTGGCTTGTACCTATTATAAGTTTCTATTATTATTTCTTTAAGACTCCCAGTTGCTCCAAATACAGTATCATTTTCATCCATATCTGTTCCTAAAAAAACTGTATTATTTGAAACTCCCCTTTTAGTTGCTAATTGGTTGTTATTTACATTAATGCCTGATGCAACTGCAGTACAACCTGATGGTGAGTGATTTATTATTGCAACATCTCTTATTCCTGATAATTGTCCGAGTGCGCACATTGCATTACATGAACTTGATTGACTAAAACATCTATCTCTATTTTTTAAAGTTCCGCATTTTGATTTATTAACAATATCATGTAAGTCTCCATTATAACCAGTAACAGAACCTAAACGACTTTCTCTTGTTACAACTGCAGATATTTTTAAATCTATAGCCACTTAAAATTCCTCCTATTTATTTTAATTAATTCTTGCTTAATATCTTTCTAGTCAATAATGACATATAAAAATAAACATATTTATATATTTATTAATTGTTCTTTAGGTTCTTTCGAATAATCAGCTAACTTTATATACTTTCCTTTAACCACATAAATCGCTGCCTTTTCAAATTCTCCATTTGCTACCCTTTCTTTTATTACAGGATAACGAAGGCTTATAGCTTCAATAGCTTTGTTTAGTTCATCCTTGTCTGTCACTTCAGAAGCTTCACCGCTTATGGCAACGCTCTTAAAACTTTCAAAAGGTTGTCCTTCATTTTGAAAATAAAAAGTAACTGTTGAATTTGAATTTATATGTTTCACTTTTTCTGTTTCTCTTGCTGTTAAAAAATAAATATTTGCTCCTTCGTTAGAAAAAGCCCCTATTGATCTTACAAAAGGTATTTTATTTTGATCTACTGTTATTAGTAATCCAACCTTTGACTCCTCTATGTATTTTATTGATTTTTCAATTGCTTCACTCATATTTATCCCTCTTTCATAATTATTATTTTATCTAAAATGCATTATGCATTGTAATCAATTAGTTATTATCATATAAGTCTTCTAAAAATGTTAAACATCCTCTATATCCAGCATAGCCTTTATTGAGAATAAGTGATTCTGTTGATGGATTAGAAACTGTAACTGTCTCTATACCAAGTTCAATTCCTATTTCTTTTTCAAAGCTGCTTCCTAAAATTAGAGTTGCTTCATCTTGTTCAGCTCTTATAATCTCACTTATTTTCCATTTATCATTTTCAAAAATTATTTTAGGCTTTCTTGCAAATTCTAAATTATTTAATTCATTCTCTATTACTTTTCTATCTTCACTAGACACATCATCCGTAATTATAGAAATCAAAGGAATTTGTCCATAGTCATTAACTAAAAATCTATTTAAACCTAGCACTACATTTGCATCTCCTACAACAACAAAACGATAGGTTTTTATCATGGCATTAATGTATTCATAATAACTGAAAACGTAATCCTCTTCTTCTTTTATTACACTTTCAACCAATTCTTTGTCTATTGAAATATGTTTAGCTAATCTTCTTATAAAATCTGATGTAGCAGTAGGACCAATTGGAAGTCCCTCATATCTAAAAGTATCAATATTAAACTCATCCTTATAAATTTGAGATAATTCTTTTAAAAGCCATGGAGAAAATACTATATTCAACGAAGCTTTTGAAGATGCTTTTATATTATTAATACCTTGATTTTCAGTAAAAAAGGTATTTACCTTTAAACCAAGCTTTTTTAGTATTCTTGTTATTTCTTCAATATTACCTTTCCAAGTTATATCCTGTGTTGGGACTATTCCAAAAATATTTACTGTCTTATCATCTTTTTCAGTGCTCTTGGTAACAAATTGTTTTACTATCTCTGTTAAAGATACTTCATATCCAAAATACGAATCCCCTTTAAAGCCAGATGTTTCAATGTAAGCTATAGGAATATCTTTTCTTTTAAACTCATCAACTAAGTTTTCCACATCATCCCCTATAATTCCTGAAGTACATCCTGTAAGAACAGCATATAAGTCCCCTTCCATTACTTCTAAAGTTCCTTCTATTGTTTCTCTTAGTCTATTAATTCCACCAAAAACAACTTCTTTTTCAAACATATTAGAGCTTGGACATCCTGTTCCTCCACCTACATACCCTGATTTAACACCTATTGTAGCTTGAAGCCCACAGCCTGGTCCTGCATGAAGAATAGGTATAGTTTTACCTAGTGCTGAAAAAACTCCTAATGCACCATTAAGTGCACATAAAGATCTTGGGTTCTCTACGTAATTTTTCATTTGTCCTACACCCCTTCTTTTAAATACTTAAATGCATTTTCTTCATACCAGGCTTCTTTATAAGGAAGTTTTTTGTGCTTTGAAAGCTTAATATTAAAACTTGGATTTTCAATTGAATTTTCAATCTTTCTTCCTAAATATATAAGGCCATTGTACCCAAAGGTTGGTCTCTTAGCTTCTAAAATATGTGTAGAAGGTATCCCAAGTTTTGACACCCAGTTAGACATTCCAAGGAAAAAGTCTGGTTTTAATTTATTAACAAGATTTACTTGTTCGAAAGGCTGCATATTGGCTACATCGATTATAAAATCTCCTCCATGAATCTTTTCCAATTCATCAAAGCTTTCTATAAAAGCTTCTTCATAGGTAGGAGTTTGTATACCAACCAACGTCATTCCAAAATCCTCTATTAATGTTGCTGCTGCAATTCCTCTTCCGGTTCCTGCGCATATAAATACTTTCTTACCTTCCGTTAGTTTTCTTATTTTAGTTAACTCTGGAAGGACTTTTTTATGCTGCTCTTCTATATATTTACGAGCAATATCCTCTTTACCTACTAATTTTGCTACAGATAAAAACCACTCATCAGTGCTTCTTATTCCTATAGGCATACCAGTAGTAGAGTATGGAATATTATATTCATTTTTTAAGTATTCCATAAATTCATCTGCAAACACCTGGCATATAGCAACTGAATATTCAGCTCTCACTATCTTCCTAAGCTTTTCAACACTTGAATAAAACGGTATATAGTTTACATGGAGACCTAATACTCCTAATAATTTTTCAATTTCAAGCTGATCCTTATATCCAATTGAGGTAGTTGCAAAAACATTAATTAGGCCTTTTTCTTTTTCTAGTTTTTCATCTTTTAAAACATATTTTATTATTGAATTAAAAGCAGTATCAAAGCCTGTTGCTGGAACTTTTGATTTAAAGCCTTCACAGTGTATTGGAACTATGATAGCATCAATTTCTTTTTGCAGATTTGTTGCCACTGAATCAATATCATCGCCAATTATTCCTGATGCACATGAAGAAAAAATAAATATTATATTAGGTTTATACCTTGAATTTAAGTCAAGAACTGCTTTCTTTAGCTTTTCTTCTCCACCAAAAACAATATCTTTTTCATCTAAACTTGTAACAATATATCTGGCGTTTCTAATATTTTGAATACCCCGATGGTATTGCCCAACTTTGAAATTATCATTCATAAAAGACACACAACCTACGCAGCCATTTGGTGAATGAACTACAAATGCAGCATCCTCCATTGATAGCAACGCTTGTATACTGTTTATTTCTTGACATTGAGTAGTTTGTGCAAAACTTCTTTCAGCATTTTTTAGACACCTTTTCTTAAAACGTTCTGAAAGCTTGCTGCTGCAGGAGCCTCCACCAGTAACAGCATATTTTCTATCTTCACGATTCCTTTCAATTATCTTTGCCATTTAATCACTCCTAAACTAGTACATATTCAGCTGACTTGTTATTTTTGAATATGCCTAAATTGTATAACTCCATTCTGGAAGTATTCTTCTTAAAAACTGCTTAGTTCGTTCTTCTTTGGGACTTAAAAATATATCCTTTGGTGAACCTGCTTCAACTACCACTCCTCCATCCATAAAAATCACCTTGCTTGCTATATCTGAAGCAAAGGACATTTCATGGGTAACTACAACCATAGTAATTCCTTCCTTTGCTACAGCTTTCATTACGGAAAGCACTTCTCCTACAAGTTCTGGATCTAGCGCTGAGGTTGGTTCATCAAATAAGATAACTTCTGGATTAAGAGCTACAGCTCGTGCAATACCAACTCGCTGCTGCTGTCCACCTGAAAGCTGTGATGGATAAAAATTATATTTATCACTTAATCCAACTTTATCCAATGTTCTTTTGCTTATTTCCTCTGCTTCATCTTTAGGTATCTTTCTAGCAATTATTAATCCTTCCATTACATTTTCAAGGGCTGTCTTATTACTGAAAAGATTATAGCTTTGGAAAACCATAGCGGTTTGTCTTCTAATTTCTAATATGTCTTTCTTAGTTGCACTCTTAAAATGAACGTTTTTATTCCCAACTACTAACTCGCCTTCATCTGCTTTTTCTAGGAAATTGATACATCTTAACAAGGTAGTTTTTCCAGAACCACTAGGACCGAGTATTACAACAACTTCACCTTTATTAACTTTAATATCAACACCCTTTAATACTTCATTTTTACCAAACTTCTTATGGATGCCCTTTATTTCAATCAAAATTCCAGCTCCTCTCTTCAGATAAATAGTAGTTTGGATTAATATCCGTTCCTGTTTTAATAGCAATTGATTCTTTCTCAGTTTGTATATTTTTTCTTCCTTCAATATTAGTATTATTTGAGCATAGAAAAGCTGCTCCTATTATAATTAAAGTTAATAAATATTTTTTTAGAAACTCGATTATATTTATTTTCTTCATAAGCATTCCCCTCTTCCTCTTCCGTAAAATCTCAAATTTTTCTCTATAATGAAGGATCCCTTTTCTATAAAAAGACATAATACCCAATAAACAATCGCCGCCGCTATATACGCTTCTAAAAACTTATAATTTGCAGTCGCCGTTATTAAAGCTCCATTCATTATATCCACTACAGTTATTAAATAGGCTATAGAGGAACCTTTAATTAATCCGATAAAGTTGTTACATAAGGAAGGAAGAATTACTGGCAATGCCTGTGGAATTATAATTCTTCTTAATGTCTGACTTCTTGTGAGTCCCACAGAATATGCCGCCTCGAATTGCCCTTTTCCTACTGAAATTAAACCGCCCCTTATTGTTTCTGATATATTAGCAATAGCAGAAATAGATATAGCTATTATTGCAATATAAATAACATTTATATCTTTTGAATGAATAGTCCAATTAAATTTATCTGCAATTGCATCAAAACCTAATGTTATTTGAAAAAAGACTATATAAAGTATTACTACAAGAGGAATTCCCCTAATGATTACTACAAAAATCTGCATAATCTCACTTAGCACTTTAACTTTATAAATTCTTATTACTGCTATCAGCGTTCCTAGGACAATACCTACAATGAGAGGTATTACAGCAAGTATTAAAGTAATAGGTATATATTTTATTGCTTCTTTTAATGCTATAAGCATGAAACTTATATCAAACCCCATAATTTCACCTGCCTCATTATATTTTTTGAATCTGCAGTTTTTTCTCTATTAGTGAAAAAAGCTGTTCTAATAAAATAGATAATATAAGGAAAATAAGTGCTGCCGAGACATACCCTTCTAAAGAACGATATGTACTAGCCGCTATAGTATTAACCTTGCCCATTACATCTATTATTCCAAGTGTAAAGGCCAGTGAAGTGTCTTGAAAAAGTCCTATTAAACTAATTCCAAGAGTTGGCAGAATAATAATAACTGATTGAGGTGCAATTATTCTTGAAAAAGTCTGCAATTTTGTCATTCCAACAGAATAAGCCGCCTCTACTTGTCCTTCTGGAATACTTGTTATTGCTGCTCTTATTATTTCCGCATTAAAAGAAGCTGCATTAAGACCATAAGTAACTATAACAAAATATAATTTATCCCATCTATTTATATTTATCCCCACTAACATCAACAACATTGGTAATCCATAAAACACAATGAACATTTGCACAAGTATTGGAGTTCCACGCATAAAGGATGTATAAACAATTGCAATTTGATTTAATACAGGTATTTTGTATAATCTAAATAAGGCTAAGATAACGCCAAGAAATACCCCAATAACAGTTGCACTTAATACAATTAATAATGTAATGTGAAGGCGAGATAATAACTGAGGTAAATCTTTAAAAACTAATTCTATATTAAAATAACTTTCCATTTTATCTCTCCTTAATATAGTGATTATAAACATAGTTAACCAGTATAAGTTCTTATTTTCATTCATAAACTTTATTATTTATATATTCTATATCAGCTGAAATAGCAGAGTATCAGACATTTCAGTTGAATATTGTTAACATGTGGCTCTTTTATAATTTATTAAATTAATTAATCATTAGTTGTGTAATCTCCACCTAAAACTTTTGTAGAAATTTTCCCCAAGGTTCCATCAGCCTTTAACTCTTTTAAAGCTTTATCAAAATCAGCTTGGAGTTGAGTATCACTTTTTCTAAAAATATAATAAGTGTTTGATGTAGATATAGGATCACCAACTGTTTTGAGTTTATCTCCATAAGTTTGATTATAGGAATCAACTACTCTTTTAATTGATATAAAAGCATCTATTCTTCCATCTTCAATACTTTTTATAGTAGTAGCGGGGTCAACTGATGCTGTATAAACAAGATTTATAGCATTATTATGATCTTTGTTATATTGTTCCAAAACATAGGCATCATTACTTCCTGAACCTACTTGTACCTTCTTGCCTTCTAAGTCTTTAAGTGAATTTATATCTGTTCTATTTTTTCCAACAGTAATTCTTAATATAAAAGTTGTGTAGCTTTCAGTACCAAACAAATATTTAGATTCACGTTCAGGATTTTTTTCAAATTGATGTGCTCCTACATCTACTTTATTTGATTCTAAGCTGAGTAATATGTTTTTGAACTCAAGCTGTTCAAATTCAAATTTATATTGTGGAAGCTTCTTATTAATCTCTTTTAACACTTCAATCTCATAACCTGAAAGATTTCCACTATCATCTAAATAGCAATATGGCTTGAAAGCATTTCCTGTCCCTATTACTATTGTTTTAGGTTCTGTTCCAGATTTGTCAGCTCCTTTTTCATTAGCATTGCCACCGCATCCAACTAATACAACAGTCGATAATAATATTCCTACAATTGCTTTAATAAATTTTAATTTTTTCATAAATTTAATCCTCCATTTTCAGTTATTCCTATATGTTTACTAAGATTTAAAGATAAAAAAAAACGCCAAATAAAATTAAAATAATTTTATTTAACGCCTCTAGTTTTCTAGTCAGCATATATAAATTACAAAGTATTCATATAGGATTTATATAGATAATATCACTAGATTTTATCTTTGTCAATCTAAAATTTTATTAAAATTATTATTTTTAAATTTTCACCTGCTAATTTCGCACAAAAAATGGGCTAAATATTGCCCATTCTCCTTTTTAAACTTAATGAATTTAATAGTACTGATAAAGAACTAGCAGACATTATTATTGCTGCAATTGCCGGAGTTAAATGTCCTGTGGCTGCAAATGGAATTGCTATTATATTATAAATAAAAGCAAAGATTAAATTTCCAATTATTTTTCTTCGTATCTTTTTAGCTTTATGGATTACAGTTGGTATAACAAATAAATTATTTTTTAAAATAACCACATCTCCAATTTCTATTGCTACGTCTGCTCCATTTCCCATAACAAAATTTACATCTGCTTTTGATAATGCAACCGCATCGTTAATTCCATCACCTACCATTGCTACATTTCTTCCCTCTTGCTTTAATCCATCAATTACTTCTCCCTTTTCTTCAGGCAATACTTCTGCAATAATATTAGTAATTCCAACTTTATCTCCAATTTCTTTAGCAGCTTTTTTATTATCTCCGCTTAACATTATTACATCTATACCATTCTTTTTTAGCTTTTGAATAGCTTCTCTAGAGTCACTTTTAATAGCATCTGATAATATAATTATCGCTTCACACTTCTTGTTTATAGCTATAACAATAACAGTTTTACCATAATTATAACCTTCATTTTTGATTAATTTTTTTAGAGTCTTATCTATAAAAAGTCCTTGTTCGCCTATAAATTTTTCAGTTCCAATTATTATTTCATTTTCTTTCCAATCAGCGATTATTCCCCTTCCTGGAATTGCTTTAAACTCATCAGGATCTTCTACCTCTAATGAAAAATCTCTTTTGTATTTTTCATATATGGCTTTGCCTATATAATGTTCTGATTTTTTTTCACCTATAGCTGCAAACTTTAAAATTTCTTCTTTTTTAAAAGAACTATTCTCATTTATAAATATCTTATCAACAATTAAGTTTCCGGTTGTAATTGTTCCTGTTTTATCAAATACTATAGTATCTAATGTGCAGATTTTTTCTATACTTGCACTATTTTTTATTAATATTCCCTCTTTAGCAAGACTTCCAAGACCGGTCATAATAGCAGTTGGTGTTGCAAGACCTAATGCACATGGACAAGCTACTACTAAAACAGCTACAGCATACATTATTGTTTTTGATAGAAAATATGGACTTCCATTTAAAACAATGAAATACCAAATAACAAATGTTATTATAGAAATTAAAATAACTAAAGGAACGAAAATACTACACACTTTGTCTACTAGATTTTGAATTGGTGGTTTACTATTTTGTGCTTCTTCTACCAGCTTCAATATTTCTCCAAATCTCGTTTCACTTCCAACCTTTGTTGCTTTAAACTTGAATGTTCCATACATATTTAATGTGGATCCTATTACCTCATCTCCAATACTTTTTTCTACTATTTTACTTTCGCCAGTAATCATAGATTCATCTATAGAAGAATTTCCTGATAATATTATACCATCTACCGGTATTTTTTCTCCTGGCCGTACTATGATTTTATCATCCTTATTAACTTCTTCTATTGGAATATCCTCTTCTATTCCATCCTTTTCTACTCTAGCTGTTTTAGCTTGGAATTTAAGTAGTGATTTTATTTCCTTTGAAGTTCTTCCTTTAGTTATTTCCTCTAAATATTTTCCAAGTAAAACAAGAGTTATTACAACCATAGAAGATTCATAAAACACATTTTTAATTCCTGAAGAATTAGTTACTCCAAAGAATGATATATACAAACTATAAAAATAAGTTACAGTTGTTCCCAGCACTACAAGGACATCCATATTAAGAATCTTAGATTTTATTGCGAAATAGGCTTTCTTATAAAATCTATAACCAATTAAAAATTGAACTGGAGTTGCTAACATAAACTGCAATCTCCAGTCATGCAGAAATAAAGTTTTGTACCTTAATCCTTCAAATAATTTGTTTAAACTAGATTTATTTAAAATATCAAAAGATATACAGCAATCATTTGCCCCATTAAGAAGCATCATTAATATCATTGGACTTGTTAAAATAAATGATATTATCACTAGGTTCCTTAATCTTTTAACTTCACCATTGTTAGATACATTACTTTTATTAAAATCATATGAATAATAACCGCTTTCTTTTAACTTATCCTCAATTGTTGAAAGAGCTATCTTCTCATCATCATATTCAATATTCACTTTTTCACTTGCATAACTTGCTTGAACATTTATAACTCCATTTAAAGTTTTTATAGCATTTTCTATTATAATTGTACATAATGTACATGTCATTCCTTCTACTTTTAATGTAGTCTTTTCTATCAAAGGCGTCACCTCGTATAAACTATAAATAGTATTCCAAATCCTTAGTTTTACTCACTAAGTTTAATTTCTCTAATATTTTTTTACGAAGAACTAAGAAATCATCACTTGTCCTATTTCGTGGTCTCCTTAACTTTACATCAATTATTTCTTCTATCTTTCCTGGCCTTGGAGACATTATTATGATTCGATCACTTAAATAGACAGCTTCATCTACATCATGAGTGACTAGAATCATAGTAGTTTCTCTTTCTTTCCATAACTCCAGAAGTTTATCTTGCAGTGCAAATCTAGTAAAAGAATCCAACGCTCCTAAAGGTTCATCAAGTAATAAAACTTTAGGGTTATTTATAAGAGCCCTAACCAACGAAGCTCTTTGAGCCATACCACCTGATATTTGATGAGGATACGATTTTTCAAATCCTTTAAGCCCTGCAATTTCTATATAATGTTTCACTTCATCTTTGTGTTCCTTATATATTTTTCTTGCCTTAAGTCCTACTGAAATATTATCTTCTATATTTGCCCAGGGAAATAGATTTGCTTGTTGAAAAACATATCCTCTTTCATAATTTGTACCCTCTATCTTTTCACCATCTAATAATAATTCTCCCTCTTGAGCCTCATCTAAGCCTGCAATTAGCCTCATAAGTGTAGTTTTTCCGCATCCAGAAGGGCCAATAAATGATATAAATTCACCAGATTTAATTTCAATATTTATATTTTTTAATGCTTCAACCTCATTACCATTTGCATCAATATAAGTTCTATAGACGTTTTTAACAGAAATTGAACCTAATTGTACGTTATTTTCTATCATTTTAACAACCCCTTTTGCCATATTAACACTTTGTCTCTAATTTTAAATATAATTGCCATAACTATTGAAAAAACAATTGCCATTATAACTATTGACGCATATACTTTGGCATAATTAGACCAGCCCTTTGCCCAGTTAATATACCAGCCAAGACCTGCTTTTGCACCAATCATTTCTGATACTACTAGTGTCGCGAATGAAATACCTGTAGCTGTGTATATACCAGTAAATATTGAAGGCATAGCACCAGGAATTGCTACCTTAAATACTAAAAATTCTTCCTTGGCTCCTAATGTTCTTGCTGCTTCGAAATAAGATTTCGGAAGATTTCCAATTCCCGAAGATGTCATAAATGAAACCGGAAACCATACGCAAAGTACTATTAAAAATATTTGTGCGTAAAAACTTGAAGGAAAGATAAACATTACTATTGGAATCCATGCTGTAGCTGGAACAACACCTACTATTTTCATTACAGGAAATAACCAATAATTCCACTGCCTGTACCATCCTATTAATACTCCTGTTGATATTCCTAAAATTGTTCCAATTGTAAAGCCAATAACCAGTAACCTCATAGAATGTCCAGTACTTATTATCAAAGTTCCATAATCCTCTACAATAACTTGAAGTATTTGAGCAAAACTTGGGAAAAATGGTAAGGGAAGTGTATTACTTTTTGTAGTTAACAAGTCCCATACTATTAGTATTATCCCAACTCCTGAATACAGTTGTGCACTATGATTGACTTTAGCTTTAACTTTAGAATTAAATAACGATATTACATTTACCAAAATAAGAAAAACTATCGATGTAGTTAAAAATAACCTATATGGCAATAAAATCACATTTTGTTTAGATGGGATTAAAAAACTAACAAGAAGCACTAAAACAAATATTAAAACATTAATAATTCTCCATAATATTGAATTTGGCTTCCAATAGATAGCATCCAATAGCTTTGACTTCGCATAGCTTTTTTCTTTATCTTTTTTAAAATAAATTACATTCGATAAATTTTTTTGCTTGCTGATATTTGCTTCCTGTAAATTCATATACACAACTCCTATCTACTTTAATTCTTAAAAATATCATAATAAGTATCATTTGCAAATTGTGTTGGATCTGTGTTTTCCTTCAAAAATCCTGTTTTATCTAATTTTTTAACAAAGTAGCTGATATCATCTTTTGCAGCATCTGCAGTATATTCATAGTCATAAGATTTAATTAGTTCTGTTACGAGTTTAACATCATTTGATGCTATATATTTCTTATCAATTTCTATTTGAGCTGCTTCTTCTGGATGCTCTTTTATCCAAGTATCAGCCTTTTGATATGCTCTTGCAATTGCCTTAACTTTTTCAGGGTTTTCTTTTATTTGTTTTTCACTTGCATATAAGAAACAGCAGCTCTTTCCAGCAAATAACGGATCAGTAGAAATATCAGTTAGTACTGTATAACCATTGTTATTAACAGCAAGAGTACCAAATGGATCCCAAGCAGCAAATGCATCAACTTCACCTTTACTAACAGCTTCATTTAATTGATCTAAAGGATAAGGCTTCCAGGTAACTTCTGTTTGAGGATTTATTCCTGCATTAGCCAATACAATTGTAGCAACTGACATTGGAGTTCCTCCTATTTGATCAACACCAATATTTTTTCCTTTAAGATCTGCCGCTGTCTTAATTGGTGAATTTGGTGGAAGTACTATTTTTATACATCCTTTATGCAATCCTCCAATAACTTTTAAATCCATTCCCTGCTGTATTGACGGAAACCACTGAAAATCCCCAGTAGTTACTACGAATTCACCAGTTGCAAGACCAGTTTTATTATCATCTAATGTTCCGCTAACTAGTTCTGCATCTAAACCTTCTTCTTTAAAGAATCCTTTTTCATAAGCTATATAAGCTGGTGCTCCACAAACTGCTCCACTTAGGGCCTGTATTTTTAATTTTCCATACTTATATTCTGCGTTAACTGCTTGCTCAGAGCTTTTTTGACACCCCACAATAAAAGCACTAACTGCCAGCATTAACGATAATGATATTAACCTTTTCAATTTATTCATTTTCTTTTCTCCCCTTAATTAAAATAATTATTTATTCTTTATCTATAAATTTTGGGCTTAATAAGATTTAAATTTGTTTTCCATGTAAGCCTTAAATAAATTTAAGTTATGCTTCAATGCATAGAATTTTTATTGAATATCTAGGCATTATACCACTCCTTTATGTATTATTTTATATGGGCCATATAATTAGACTAAAATATATTATGACTATTAGTATGAATATTAATTTGATGTACGTAAGAAAACAAAAAGGACATATTTCTATAGTAGAAACATGTCCTCTGGTTTTCCAGTCAGATAATATTTATTTCTTATAATTCCTATACATTTAGTAAGTATTTTAAATATATATCACTGCGTATAATTTGTCAATATATAATATTGAATTTTGTTTTTCTAATTATATTAGTTAAGCATAATCAAAATTATCTGTAAATGAGTAAATATTCAATATACAATAAAAGCTGCTTAAACAATAAGCAGCTAAAATTGATTATTTAATTAAATTTAAAACAATTGTATTTATTGCAAAAAGTGCCATAAACAAAACTGTTAATCTTACAAGAACTACTTCTTTAGTTCTAGACTTGTTTTTTGAAAAGAATGTATCTTTTGCACCACCTTGTATTAATCCACTTAGGGCATCTGCTTTACTTGGTTGCATATAAATAGCTATAACAGTACATATTCCTAAGAATACTTCAAAACCCAATAATATATTTTGCATAGGTAACACCTCCATTACTAATCAATGACATCTATCTTTAATAATAACATATTAATTAACTTATTACAACTTTATGTAACTGAAAAAATAAGTAAAATAGTCAATAACATCAAATATTTCACTTATGTTATTGACTATCTTTTTGAATTTATTTTATTAAATAATTATTTAGATTGCTTGATATTGAAAAATGCTTTTTTACCTCTGTATTCAGCAACGTCATCTAATTCTTCTTCAATTCTTAAAAGTTGATTATATTTCGCAACTCTTTCAGATCTAGCTGGTGCCCCAGTTTTTATTTGACCTGCATTTACAGCTACTACTAAGTCAGCTATTGTAGTATCTTCTGTTTCCCCTGATCTATGAGAAACAACTGCTGTATATCCAGCTCTATTAGCCATTTCTATCGCATTTAGAGTTTCTGTTAATGTTCCTATTTGATTTAATTTAATTAATATTGAATTAGCTACTCCAAGATCTATTCCTTTTTCAAGTCTTTCAGTATTAGTAACAAATAGGTCATCACCAACCAATTGTACTCTCTTTCCTAATCTTTCAGTTATAAGCTTCCAACCATCCCAATCCTCTTCTGCCATACCATCTTCGATTGAAATAATTGGATATTTATTAACCCAATCTTCAAAGAAATCAACCATTTCTGCTGATGTTAATGTTCTTCCTTCATGTTCTAACACATACTTACCATCTTTATAATATTCTGATGAAGCAGCGTCAATTGCAATAAATATTTCTTCACCTGCTTTGTATCCTGCTTTATCTATTGCTTCAATTATAACATCAAGAGCTTCTGCATTTGATTTTAAGTTTGGAGCAAATCCACCTTCATCGCCAATACCTGTTGCATAACCTTTATCATTTAAAATTTTCTTTAGAGTATGATATACTTCAGCACACATTCTTAATGCTTCACTAAAGGTAGGAGCTCCAGCTGGCATAATCATGAACTCTTGTAAGTCTACTGAATTATCTGCATGTGAACCACCGTTTAATATATTCATCATAGGCACTGGTAAAACTTTTGCATTTACTCCTCCTATATATCTATATAAAGGCATATCTAACGCATTTGCAGCTGCATTTGCTACCGCTAGTGATACACCTAAAATAGCATTTGCACCTAATTTGCTCTTATTATTTGTTCCGTCTAATTCAATAAGCATTTTATCAATATATGTTTGTTCAAATACATTACAACCAATTAATTCTTCCGCAATAGTTTCATTAACATTTTTTACTGCATTTAAAACACCTTTTCCTAAAAATTTGCTTTTATCTCCATCTCTTAGCTCTACAGCTTCATACATACCTGTTGATGCTCCTGATGGTACTGCAGCTCTTCCTATTGTTCCATCTTCTAAATATATTTCTACCTCTACAGTTGGAAAACATCTTGAGTCTATAATTTGTCTTGCAACTACGTCTACAATTTCTAAATAATCTTTCATTATATCTTACCTCCTCATATTTTAAAATTATATTGAGAATTATTATCAATATAATTATAATACAAAATTTACTAATTTAAAAGCATTTTTTTATCTTACCACAATATTATTAGTAAATTTTTTTATGAATATTCATACTATTTTTCTAATTACGGACTTATTATATTTTTATGCTGATTAAACTACGATTAGAAATTTGTTATAAGTTATTAGCTTAATCCACTTTAAAGGTATTATTGATTTTATTTCCAAATAATGTAATAATATTCTTTGTAAGTAAATTACACTTTTTTTAATAAGGGAGGCTTATATAATGTCAAAAAAAATTATACCTTTACTGATGATATTAGGGGTAACTATTCAAACATTCGTTCCTAATGTAGCTGCTTATGCAGACAATCGTGATTACTATGTAAATGATAATTCTAAATTTTTGGGACAAACTATACCTTCAACTGGCAAGGAACACGGTTGGTACAAATTTCCTGATGGAGGATGGGGTTACTATATTGATTATGGTAAATTGGTAAAAAATGTTTGGATAAATGAAGCTGATGGTGATTATGGAATTGGCAGCGATGGAAAAATGGTCAAAGGCTGGTTCAAAAATTCTATAGATAATAAATGGTACTATTTTCAATCAGATGGTAAAGCGAACAAGGGCTGGTTACAAAGCGATGGTTTGTGGTATTACATGGATAATACAGGAGCTATGTTAACTGGCTGGCAGCAAATTAATCAAAGATGGTATTACTTCAATCCAAAGACTGGAGTAATGGCTGTTAACATTAAAGTTGATGGCTATTACCTATCTGGAGATGGTTCTCTGCAATAATCATCATTTACAAATGGCTCTTCTTTATTTATATAATTTAAATTAGAAGAGCCATCTATTAATGAAGATTATTAATATTTACTATATTAGAATATATTATTAATCAGAACTATCTTAATTTATAACTTAAACCTTGCTTTATTATTCAAATAATGAAAAACGCCCGGATTCACAATATCTTTTAAACTTTAATTCCCATGTTACTGCCGTCTTAGGATCTATTTTCTTTATTCCCTCAAAAAATTCTTCTAATACTCCGATTTTTTTTAATCCTTTCATTAAATGTCTTGGGTAATCAACTTTTCTGCTATATGCTTTTTTAGGATCTATTATCATTAACTTTTCATTACGCGATACATAGATATCCTTACATCTAATATCTAACTTTTTGAATTTAAGTTTTTTTAGTTCCTGAAGTAATTCAAATATATTTTTTATTAGTTTATCACTTAATCCACTTTGTTTTATATGTTTATCAAGTCTTTTACCTTCTACCAAATCTCTAACTACATAAAACTTGCCTCTCTTGTATAGCTTAGGAAAATATTTGGAACCATTAGTTCTAGCAAGAATACTTCCTTCATCAATACAAACCTTTTTCTTTAAAAAAATTTTAATAGCTTTCTTATTTGGCAGTTCATATACTATACCATTATGTCCTTGACCTAAATAATTAGCTTCTCTGAATAATTTTTCTGTAGTTTCATCAAAGTCAGCAGAATATGCAAAGCTTTTTTTCATAATATCAATCCTAAATCTTTTTTATTAATATATTAATTTAGGATTTATTTTATGCAATTTTCTTCAAATAATACTCTATATCTCTATATAAGCCTAAATTCTCAAAAATTTTATTCTAGTTAATTTGTCTTAAAGTAGAAGATAATAATATACTTTTGAAAATATTATGTTGTAAATCTTAATTATCTGTAAATATAGTAAAAAAACCGCCTAAAGCAATTCATAAAATTGTTTTAAGCAGTTTTTATGTTAATTGGATAAATTATTCATTCACTATTAAGTTTTCGCCAGTCATCTCAGTAGGAATTTCAAGACCTAGTTGAGTTAACATTGTTGGTGCAATATCTGCAAGCTTTCCATCATTTAATTTCTTGCCTGCTGTATCATTTGCTACCCAAATAAATGGCACTGGATGAGTAGTGTGGGCAGTAAATGGGTTTCCTGTAGAGAAATCTATCATAGTTTCAGCGTTACCATGGTCCGCAGTAATGAATACACAACCATCCTTTTCTAAAACCTTATCTACAATATTTCCTACACATTCATCAACTGCTTCAATTGCTTTTACAGCAGCTTCAACAATTCCTGTATGACCTACCATATCTGGATTAGCAAAGTTTAAGATTATCATATCATATTTATCGCTGTCTAATCTGCTCAATAACTCTTCTGTTACTTCGTAAGCACTCATTTCAGGTTTTAAGTCATAAGTTGCAACTTTTGGTGAAGGAATTACTTTTCTATCTTCATTTGGATTTTCTTTTTCTACTCCTCCATTAAAGAAGAAAGTAACATGAGCATATTTTTCAGTTTCAGCAATTCTTAATTGATTCAATCCTTTATTGCTTACATATTCTCCAAGAGTATTATTTAAAGTTTGAGGACTATATGCAACATTTACTCCCTCTAATGTTTTATCATATTGAGTCATAGTTACAAATGTAAGATCTAATGTTTCTCTTTTAAATCCATCAAATACTTTATCGTTAATAGCTCTTGTTATTTCTCTTGCTCTATCTGGTCTAAAATTAAAGAATACTACTGAATCTCCATTTTTTATATTTGTAATTGGATTACCATTTTCAGTCACTACTGTAGGTAATACAAATTCATCAGTTTTATTATCGTGGTATGATTTTTCTATAGCTTCTACTGCACTACTTGCAGTTTCACCTTTTCCTAAAACTAATGCATTATAAGCAAGTTCTACTCTTTCCCATCTGTTATCTCTATCCATAGCATAGTATCTACCACTTACAGTAGCAATTTTTCCTACGCCTATTTCAGCTAACATTTTTTCAGTTTTTTCTATAAATTCTTTTCCCGATGAAGGTGGTACATCTCTTCCATCCATAAATGAATGAATATAAACATTTTGAACACCTTCTTTTTTAGCAAATTCCAAAAGTCCTCTTAAATGTTCAATATGTGAATGAACTCCCCCATCTGATAATAATCCCATTAAGTGTAAAGATGCTCCACTCTTTTTAGCATTATCCATAGCTTTTTTAAGGGCTTCATTTTCAAAAAAGTCTCCATCAGAAATTGCTTTAGTAATTCTTGTTAATTCTTGATATACAATTCTACCAGAACCAATATTCAAGTGACCAACTTCTGAGTTCCCCATTTGACCTTCTGGTAATCCTACAGCTAAACCACTTGCTTGTAACTCTGAAGTAGGGTATTTTTCAAATAATTTATCTAAATTAGGTTTTTTTGCTAGACCTACAGCATTTCCTTCTGATTTTGGTGCAATTCCAAAACCATCTAATATCATTAACATAACAGGTTTTTTTGACATCGTCCTATCCCTCCATATACTTTTGTTAAAAATCATAATATTTATTCTAATTATTCTAGTTTTAAATCATTATTAATATATAGGATTTTAATAGAATTCTCTATATTAAATATTATCATTTAATGTATTTTACATACTATTAATCATATAAATTATATTATTTTTTTATACTTATTGCAACTTATAAGGCACATGAAAATAAATAACAAGTTCAAAGTGGCCTTGTTATTTTTTGAATACGCCTAAAGTCTTGAAGCTGCTTTATTACAAAAAGACTATAAACATAGTGTTTATAGTCTCCTTTGCTATAATTAATCTTATTAATAGTTAACTATTGCAGCAAAATCTGCTGGAACTAAACTAGCTCCACCAACTAAAGCTCCATCTATATCTGACATTTCCATTTGAGCTTTTATTGTGTTTGGTTTAACTGATCCGCCATATTGAATTCTAGTCTTTTCAGCAGATTCTGATCCGTACATTTCAGCAACCATAGCTCTTATTGCTTTAATTGTATCATTTGCTTGTTCATCTGTAGCTGTTTTACCTGTTCCAATTGCCCAGATTGGTTCATAAGCAATAACAAGTTTTTCAACTTGTTCATTAGTTAATCCAGCTATATCAGCCTTTATTTGTGCTTCTATAACTACATTAGTAGTTCCGTTTTCTCTTTGTTCTAATGATTCTCCACAGCAAAGGATTGGAGTAATATTATGCTCGAAAGCTTTTTTAACTTTTTTATTTAATGCTTCATCAGTTTCATTGAAGTATTCTCTTCTTTCACTATGTCCTAAAACAACATATTCAACTCCTAAAGCTTCTAGCATTCCTGGAGAAACTTCTCCTGTAAAAGCTCCACTTTCTTCAAAGTGCATATTTTGTGCTGCAACCTTAATGTTTGATCCAGCTGCTGCTTTCTTTACAGCATCTAAACATACAAAAGTAGGGCATACAACAACATCACATGTTGCATCCTTAACTAATGGTTTTAATTCTTCCACCATTTTAACTGCTTCTTCAACAGTTTTATTCATTTTCCAGTTTCCTGCGATAATTGCTTTTCTCATCTTATTCACCTCATAATTTTATTTAAATTTATTAAACAAAAAATTCTTCTACAAAATATAAGCTTAAGGAAAGTGATCAAGTTCCCTTAAGCTTAGTATATATCCGCTAGAATTCATAAATTTATTCTTAAAAGCTGAATCCTTGGCCTTAGATTCATCAAATCCCGTCGAATTTGTCTCCTAGAAATCAATTTACTCTTCTCTCAGTATATAGGTATTCATTCTTCAAAGAATTTATAATTTAATAAAATTTATAAATTTCTTTTTAAAATATTGCTTACTTAAGGCTAATTATTTTGAAATTAGTCATTTAATGCAGCGATTCCTGGTAATACTTTACCTTCTAAGAATTCTAATGATGCTCCACCACCAGTTGAAATGTGAGTCATCTTATCTCCGAATCCTAAAATGTTAACAGCAGCAGCTGAATCTCCACCACCAATTATAGTTGTTGCATCAGCATCAGCCATAGCCTTAGCTACCGCAATTGTTCCTTTATTGTAGTTTTCAAATTCAAATACTCCCATAGGTCCGTTCCAGATAACAGTCTTAGCATCTTTAATAGCTTCAGCATATATAGCTTCTGTCTTTGGTCCAATATCTAATCCCATGTTTCCAGCAGGAATATTTTGATCTTCAGTTACTGTAGCTTCAACATCTTTAAATTCTGCAGCAACTCTGTGATCTACTGGTAATAAGAACTTAACGCCTTTTTCTTCAGCTTTAGCTATCATTTCTTTAGCATAATCAAGTCTATCTTCTTCAACTAAAGAAGTTCCGATTTCATACCCTTGAGCTTTTAAGAATGTATAAGCCATTCCACCACCAATTATGATAGTGTTAACTTTATCTAAAAGATTGTTAATAACAGCAATCTTATCAGAAACTTTTGCACCACCTAAGATAGCAACGAAAGGTCTTACAGGATTTTCAACTGCATCTCCTAAGAATTTTAATTCTTTTTGAATTAAGTATCCACATACTGCAGTATCAAGATAATCAGTTACACCAACTGTTGAACAGTGGGCTCTGTGAGCTGTACCAAATGCATCATTAACAAATACATCAGCTAATGAAGCTAATTCTTTTGAGAATTCTGGGATGTTTTTAGATTCTTCTTTTCTGCATCTTGTATTTTCTAATAATACAACATCTCCATCTTTCATATCAGCAACAGCTTTTTTAGCGTTTTCGCCGACAACTTCTTCATCTCTAGCAAAAACTACTTCTTTTCCAAGCATTTCGCTTAATCTTGTAGCAACTGGTGCTAATGATTTTGAAGCATCTTTTCCTAAATGTGAACAAAGGATAACCTTTGCACCTTTTTCAACTAAATATTTGATAGTTGGAAGAGCTCCTACTAATCTGTTTTCATCAGTTATAACTCCATCTTTTAATGGAACGTTAAAGTCACATCTTACTAATACTTTTTTTCCGCTTACTTCAATATCTTCAATTGTTTTTTTATTGAAATTCATTTATTTTCACCTCTAAAACTTATTTTTATTCCTTATTTAAAATAGTCTGGCTTTATAGCCTTATACTACAAAACCAGACTTATTTACTTTAATAACATAAATTTGCGCTTTTATGCTTTAAATATGGTTTAAATTACTTTAAGTTAGCGAAGTATCCTAAAGTTCTGATTAATTGGTTAGTGTATGACATTTCGTTATCATACCAAGAAGCAACTTTAACTAATTGTTCTCCGTTAACTTCCATAACTTTAGTTTGTGTAGCATCGAATAATGATCCGAAGCTGCTTCCTATAATATCACAAGAAACTATTGGATCTTCAGTATATCCGAAAGATTCAGTTGCAGCTTCTTTCATAGCTGCGTTGATTTCGTCTGCAGTTACTTTCTTTTCTAAAGTACAAACTAATTCAGTTAATGAACCAGTGATTGTTGGAACTCTTTGAGCTCCTCCATCTAATTTACCAGATAATTCTGGAATAACTAAACCGATAGCTTTAGCAGCACCAGTTGAGTTAGGAATGATAGAAGCTGCAGCAGCTCTAGCTCTTCTTAAATCACCATTTCTGTGTGGAGCATCTAAAGTATTTTGATCGTTAGTGTAAGAGTGGATTGTAGTCATGAAACCTTTTGTTAATCCAAATTTATCGCTTAATACTTTAGCGAATGGAGCTAAACAGTTAGTAGTACATGAAGCACCTGAAATAACTGTATCATCTGCTTTTAATATATTGTGGTTTACGTTGTAAACTACTGTTGGTAGGTCATTTCCAGCTGGAGCTGAAATAACAACTTTCTTAGCACCTGCTTCGATATGAGCTGAAGCTTTTGCTTTTGATGCAAAGAATCCAGTACATTCTAAAACGATGTCTACATTTAATGCTCCCCAAGGTAAGTTTGCTGGGTTAGAATCAGCAGTTACTTTGATTTCCTTTCCGTTTACTACGAAAGCTCCTTCTTTAACTTCGATTTCTCCATCGAATTTTCCTTGAGCTGAATCATATTTGAATAGGTGAGCTAACATTTTAGCATCTGTTAAATCGTTGATTGCAACCACATTAAATTCAGGGTTGTTAATCATTAATCTTAAAGCTAATCTTCCTATTCTTCCAAAACCATTAATTGCTACGTTTACCATTACAATTACCTCCTAATAATGCTTTTCTTTTTTTATAAAAATAAATTTTACAAACAAATTTAATAACCGAATTGATTCTTTAATATATTAATTATACCTTCAGCCGCAGCCTCATCTGTAACTAATACACCGCCAAAATCATTATATTCAGTTGCTATAATAGACTCAACTTTATTCTTCCCACCTGCTACTGCAATATGTGTTTTTATTTTTCTTGCTTCATTAATTTTTATTCCAATTGCGGTAGTTTCTGAGATTATTTTAGAGTCTTTATTGAAATAACATCCAAATGCTTCTCCAACAGCTCCATTATTTATTAAGTTATCTATTTCTTGCTGAGGAACACCTCTTTTTCTAGCCATTTGTACAGCGTTACCTATACCATAAATTAGAACATCTGCTTTATGAATAGTATCTATTACAACTTTTACAGCTTCTTCTTTAAGCAAGGTATCTATTATATCCAAGCTTAAATTTTCCGAGATGTGAAGCATTTTATAAGTACCATTTAACTTTTTTGCTAAAGTGGCAGCTAACGTATTTGCCTGGGTTTCAACTTTTTTACCCATTCCGCCTCTTGCTGGTACTACTTGTATATGAGATAAACTTGTTATTTTAGGAAATGCTTCTACAACTTCTTTTAATGTACTTCCTCCTGTTAAAGCTATAATAGAATTATCTTCTAAAACATCTTTAACATAATTAGCACAAGCCTTTCCCAAATCCTTTAGGACTAGAGGATTTTCTTCTACGTCTCCTGGGACTATTATTACTTTTTTTAGATTAAGAAAAGATTCTATTTTCTTTTCTACTTCTGATAGACCTTTTATTTCATGAATAAAATCGTTTAATTTGTGTATAATTTCCACGCCTTCACTTGTAACTGTCATTCCAGAAGTATTTATCTCAATTAAACCTTGCTCCTTTAAAAAACCTATCTCTGTTCTCACTGTTCTTTCACCAACATTTAGCATATCGGCTAGGACTCTTCTCCCAATAGGTTGATTATGAAAGATTGTTCTGAGTACGTTATACCTTTTCTCTAATGTATTTACAAGCTCAGGAACTATCTTCTTTTGTAATTCTAATATTTCCTGCAACTCAAACACTCCCTTGGTCACTACGTGTCCCATACTATTTCTTTATGTCCCACATTTATTATTATAAAACACCTTTTTAAAATTTTAAAGTCTTTATCGAAACTTTTTTTATAATATTTCAAAAAAAACAAAAAAACACTAACAGAATTAATTATTAGTAAACTTTTTTGTAATACTATACATTATTGCATAATCCAGTTTATATCATAAATTTAATCTAAAAATTTTAACCTTGGCTTCCATAATAATACTAATACCTTAAATTATTAATTTCAATTGTCATAATTTGCTCACCCATACATTTTCCATAAAACTGATTAATTCTATTAAATGAAATGGTAATTAAATAATGACAATTGAAATTTAATTATAAAAACTTTATAATCTTTCATTAGAAAATATTTAGCTTAATATATTACTACAATCTTTTTCTCATTGAAGAAGATTTTATTCCTAACTCCTCTCTATACTTAGCAACTGTTCTACGTGAAATACTCATTTTTTTCTCAGCTAACATGGAACTTATTATTTGATCGGAAAGTGGCTTATTTTTATTCTCTTCATCTATTATCTTTTTTATTTCATTTTTTATTTTTACAGTTGCCATATCATCGTCATTGTTCGAAGATAAGCCACTTGCAAACAAATCTTTTATTTTTATTGTACCAAAACTAGTTAATACATATTTATCTTTAATTGCTCGACTTACAGTTGACTCATGAAGATTAATTATTTCCGCAACTTCTTTTAATGTTAGCGGTTTTATATGTTGTTTACCAAACTTAAAAAAATCCCTTTGTTTATCAACCAGACATTCTAAAACTCTAAATAATGTATTTTTTCTTTGCTCAATGGATTTAATTAAAAATAATGCTTGATTAATTTTATCTTTCACATAAGCATTTGTTTCACTATCCTGATTATTTTGCAAAACATCTCTATAAGTTTTATTAATCATAAGCCTTGGCAAAACATTTTCATTCATTAATATAAAAAATTCACCATCTACATTTTTAATTTCAGCATCCGGTATTATATAGTTAACCTCTTCCCCTGTATAAAATCCTCTTGAAGGCTTAGGTTCTAATTTCTTTATTAAATCTCCATATCTTTGAGCTTCTCTTGGTGTAATATTTAAATCTTTGGCAACTATCTCATACTTGTTTTCCGCAACATTTTCTAAATGATTTAAAATTATTTTCTCTATTATGTTATCTAAAATATTTAATTTTAAACTCTGAATAAGCAGGCATTCTTTAATATTTCTGGCTCCTATACCATATGGTTCCAATGTCTGGACTATTTTCAATGCCTTTTCAACTACTTCCTCTGGTATCCTCAATTCTTCTGAAAGCTCCTCTATTGGAATTTCCAAATATCCTCTGTAATCTAATGACTCAACAATATATCTACATATACTTAGCATAAACTGATCTTCATTTGTCTCTACTAACTGCTCTTGTAAGTAATCCTTTAATGATACTTTTTTTTCAATAAAATTTAATGGTGAAACGTCCTCATTAGAATAATTTATTTCTGATTTATCCCTATAATTCTCGGAGTATAACTCTTCAATTATTTTTTTATGATCATATCTATCTTCTGTACTCATTTCTCCATTCATATGCATATCATCATATGAACTCATTTCTTCATTAACTTCTAAAACTGGATTTTCTGAATACTCATTATCAATATATTCTCTCAGATCATGAAGAGACATTTGTAAAAGTTTTATAGATTGCTGCATACTTTGTGTTAATATCATTCTCTGTTCCTGGGTCATCTTCATGTTATAATCCAAATTCATAATTTTCCTCCTCATAAATTTATGTACTTCATTCTAATTAAACGTATTCATTGTGGTTGCTTGTGCCTAAGAATAAATCTTTTTTATAGTATACTCCGTCTACTCATAATATTGCAAGTCCACTATAATTCTACAATAAACAGTTCCAAGTTTTTCCTTGATATATATAGCATTTTAACACTACTTAAATTCTTCTGTATTATAATTATGTGTTGATTTTTATATTTAATTACTAAATTTAAAAACATGCTTTATAGTATAAGTATACGCATAAAAGCATGTCTTTATTTTATTCTATTTTGTTAAAAATACCAATCCACAGCAACCAGGTCCAGAATGTATACATACTGTTGATCCAACAGGACACTCAAGATAATTAAAATTATTATTTTTCAAATATTCTCTAAGTAATTCCGTCAATTCAGCATTATCTACATCAATTAATAACACCGGCATTTCATCATCTAAATTTGAATTTTCCAAGTCACTAATAATTTTTTTAATTGCTTTTTTATTACCTCTTATTTTATCTTTAACAGACATAATCCCATCTTTTATCTCAAGTATCAACTTAATTCCCAGCATATTACCAACTGCACCAGCAGTTTTAGAAATTCTTCCACCTCTTACAAGATACTCCAACGAATCAAAATAGACTGATAGCTTTACATTATTTCTACTTCTATTTAATTCTTCCTGTATTTCTAGCAGATTATATCCTTTTTCTCTAAGTTTAGCTGCTTTTAAAACTAAAATTCCAAGTGCTGCTGTAACATTTTGTGAATCTACTACAATAATATCTTCACTTTCTATCATTTCTTTGGCAATAAATGCAGATTGATATGTTCCACTCATAACTGAAGACATATGAATTGATATAATTTTGTATCCTTCATTTAAGTATTTCTTATACACTTCAATAAATCTATTAGGCGTGACCTGAGCCGTAGTTGGAAGTATATTTTCACTTTTTATTCTTTCAAAAACTTCACTGGTGCTTATTTCAACTCCATCTAGGTAACTGTCTTCGCCAAAATTAATTAATAATGGTAATACTTCAATATCGTACTTCTCATATATCTCTTTACATAAATCAGCAGTACTATCAGTAATGATTTTTATCTTTTCCATATATCTTCATTCCTCTACATTTATTTCATATTAGGAAATCCTATCTGCCTTAAAGCCTCATAAGCAACTATAGCTACTGTATTAGATAAATTTAAACTTCTAGCACTTGACTTTATCATAGGAACTCTAAATCCACTATGCCTATGATGAACTTCTTGTGGAACTCCACTTGACTCTCTTCCAAACATTATAAAATCCCCTTCTTTAAAGGAAACTTCATCAAAATGTTTATCTGCATGAGTAGTAGATAAGTATATTGTATTATGTCCATACTTATTCATGAAATCTTCGTAACTCTCATGTATTTCTAACTCTAAATCCTTCCAATAATCTAATCCCGCTCTTCTTACTTGTTTTTCGTTTATTTCAAAGCCTAAAGGTTTTATTAAATGCAATTTACTATTTGTAAGAACACAAGTTCTTGCAATATTTCCAGTATTTTGCGGTATTTCAGGCTCATATAATACTATATTTAAATTCAAAATTCCACCTTCTCCTATTTTGGTACAAAAAGATTAGTCTACTTTTATTTTAAAATTATACTATATGGTTCATAACAAGTCAAAAATATTCATTTTATGCTTATAATAACTCTGAATCTATATTTCCTTAAACACATAAAAGGAAATTACAGGTACAAAATGTCCCAATTATTTTTTTGGTTGTGCCGTACTTTTAAATAAAGCTTATTCATTATCTTAACATTTTATACTCAAAAAATCGAAAGCATATTTTCTTTTAAAATAAGACCTATCTTAAAAGAAAACTGCTTTCGCTCTATTTTATCGTGCTGGTTGTGCTACTGGTGGAGGTAGTTGAGGCGTTGCAGGTGAAGATTGTGTTGATTGCGATGCATTAACTTCTTGTGTTCCTTTTCTAATTACAATTCCAACACTTGCATATGTATCATTTGATATAAGTTCACGATTTATCTCCACACCCTTCTCATAGGTAATTTGATATGACCTTGCCTTATACCCTGTTACCCCTGTACCATCCTTTTCCTCTTTTCCAACAGGTAAACTGCTATCAGGAACAACTTTGGTTTCAGGTGGTATAGTTTCTATTATTTCACTTACCATATCATAAGTCCTTCCATTTAATGCACTAGGATCTCCATAAATATTGTAACTTAATACCTTTCCCGCTGTAATCCCTTGAATATAAATTGGAAAATCATATGTATTTTTAAATTTGTAGTCTAGATATCCATATGAAACTGTTGCATCAAGCCCCGGCTGTGCATATCCTACTGCCATGGAATGGTTTGTTCTTTCTAATGATCTCAAATTTGCTTTCATTGCTGCTCTATAAAGAGTTGTGGATACTTGGCATATACCTCCGCCAATTCCCGGTTCAACCTTATTTCCTACGTAAGTTCCTGCTTCTTGATATCCTCTTTCAACGGTTCTTGGTCCAACAACATCATTGAAGCTAAATACTTCACCTGGCATTACAATAGTTCCATTTACTACTGAGGTCGCTATTTCAATATTATTGCATCTTCCTGGTGCAGATGTACTGTAATTTGTTGAAAATGTTCCCATCAATCCCTTTATTTTTGATAAATCTTCTTTGGTTATCTTAGGTTTTGTTGTTTCAACTTCAATTTCTACTTTATCCTCAGAATTAAGGGCACCATTTATGCTTTCTTTCAATTGTTTATCTAAAGTTTCTAGATTGACAGTTTGTCCTTCTATCTCTGGCGTAATTGAGAAGTTATTTCCCTTTATAGTAATAGTTGCATTAGCAGCTGACTGGGTAGCATCGCTTTTTATCTTTTCTTCATATGCTTTTAATTTTTCTTCATTATAAGAAAAACCTAATGGTATATCATTCTTTTTACTCCCGTCACTTTTTATATTCATATACTTTTTTAAAAGACCGTTTTCTTTTCCAAAATCATAGGCATGTTCTACTGTGCCATTGATATCGTATTGAGGATTAATATTTGAATAAATAAGTTCATATGTTTTATTTCCTATTACTATAGATAACTTCTTATTTTCTATGGCGGAATTAAATGACTCTGCAAGCTTATTTTTAGCCTCTTCCTTGGTCATACCTCCAAGGTCCACTCCTTGCACAGTTACTCCTGGATATATTTTGTCTTCCCAACTTTTAACAACTTTATTTATTGATAATGAATATGCTGCAAGCACAACTGCTCCTATTACTACCAGTGCCGCAAATCCAAAAATAAGCTTCTTTTGCTTATTAGGTGCTTTTTTAGAAGCTTGTCTTTTTCTGACAGTCCGTTTTTCCACTCATTATTCTCCTTTCTAAGAATTTGGAATTATATATTACTTTAATATAATATTGATTATAATTTACATTTTTGCAAAATTGTTATCAATATTTCCATTATATCATATTTCAACTTATATATGATAGTAGTATTATTTACTATATACGCAGTTGAAATATGATGTAAAACTTGTATTATAAATTTACCTTTGTACGTACTTTTGATGTTTCTCCATCGTAATCAAAAGCTTCAATTGAAACTTCTACAGGTGTATTCTTTTTAACTTTTATTTTGTTGCTAGTTATAACAAAACTAGTAGCATTTTCATCTACTGTTCCTACCCACTCTGAATCTACAAATAAGTTATATCCTAAAAGATCTACGTCAGTATTTCTATTCCAAGAAACATTTATGTTTCCATTTTGAAATCTTGCTTGTAATCCAGTAACATTACGAGGCTGAGTTAACAAATCAACACTGTTAGGTCCCCAGTTCGCATCAACAGGATTTCCAACACCTTGAACATTTGCACTTTCACTGTACTGCCATATCCTCCATCTTGTCCATCCTCCAACGTCAGGTGGAAATTTAGGGTTAATTGGTATATCAGTATACATAGCAATCCATAATGGCATATTCTTTAAAGGAAATCCGCGTCCTGGAACATTAAAATTATTATAAAGCTCTATAAAGTTTGTCCCTGTGTAAATCATAAGCCTTCTTCTAGTTTTCCTCTCAAATCTTTTTCTAAATCTATCAATCCAATTAATTAGCGTTGTTGTAGATATTGATTTATCTAACGGTGCTTCAACATCTATTACTGGAAATAAATCTCCATAATCTTTATTTCCAAAACCTTGTTGAAGGGTATTTATAAAATCATCACATTGCCTATCTGCATCTGTCAAATCATAAGATGGTATGCTATAATGGTATCCCCCAACTGGAATCCCATAATTCCTACTGGCAGCTGCATACTCAACAAACCTCCTGTCAACCCTGAAGCTTCCAGTAGCTGACCCTGAAGCTCTTAGATATAAAAAATCTATTTTTGTCGCTAGTACATTAAATTGAACATTTTGTGTATATTCGTTGATATCTATTCCAAAACGACTGTTAGGATTTTTATCTTGCATTTTTCCTCCAAAATAAAAAATACTTCTATAATATTAATATTACTTTACACATAAAAAAGTACCTATAATTAATTATTAATTATAGGTTTAACTGTACATAAAAACTTATATTATCTCCAATTGATTCAGCCCATATCTTACCTTCATGTAATTCCACTATATTTTTAGAAATTGCTAAACCTAAACCAGACCCTCCTGTATTAGTATTTCTAGATTCATCTACCCTATAAAACCTATCAAATAATTTTTCCGTTTTTTCCTTAGTAAGATGATCACCCTTATTTCTAAATAGCACAATGGCAGTATTATCTTTTTGATATAGGCCTATTAATATTTCCCCTGGCTTGTATGAATATTTTATTGCATTAGTAATTAAATTTTCAAACACTCGAAGCATCTTTACTGTATCTATTAAAACAGATATCTTTTCTGATTCAAACTTCTTGTAAACTGTTAAATTATTTTCATCCAGTAAAGGTGTTAATTCCTCTATTAGTTGGGATAGAAACTCCGCTAAATTAATTTTAGTCTTTGTCAATGTTATTCCGTTATTGTTCAATTTTGTGTATTCAAATAAATCTTCAATTAACAGCTTTAGCCTTTCTGCCTTACTAAATGCTATATTTAAGTATTCCTTCATTTCTTCTTCATCTTTATATCTATTCTGAAGTACAAGCCCTATATACCCCATTACAGAAGTTAAAGGTGTTCTTAAATCATGAGATACATTAGTTATTAAATCCGTCTTAGTTTTTTCTGCATCTCTTTCTGCATCTATTTTGTCTCCTATCTCTTTCGCCATGTGATTTATATTGAAAGCTATATTTTTAATTTCATCTGTGCCTCGTTCTTGAATTCTATAATTTAAGTTACCACTTGCTATGATTTTAAGACCAATTGCAATTTCATCTAAATACTTCATTTTATTATTTGTAATTACTACAAACGAAACAATAAATACAATAAATGTTAAAACCAATGCTAAAGATGAATTTGAAGTATTAATCGTGTTGTATGTTATATTAGCTTCAGGGATTTTTGAGTATATAAGATAACGCCTTTCTCCTGCTATCTTTACCGGCATTATGTAATTCTTTTCCTTTACCTCTCCAATTCTTTCATAATCCACATTCGTCATTGCGCTTTTTAAAGCACTATAAATATCTATATTTTCTTCAACTACATTTTTAGTTTTATACAATACCTTCCCATCTAAATCTGTTATAAAACTTTTTTCTCCACCTGATACATTTTCTAAAATACCATTTATTTTACTATTATCATTTGCTGATTCTATTTGTTTTGCTAATTCGCTGGCAGTCCTTTCAATAGAATCATAATCATATGTTATCTTAGGCTCATTATATTCTCTTTTTAAAAAGCTATTGGTAAAACTATAAAATATGAATGAGATTAAGAAACATATTCCAATAACCATCATTAATTCAAATCTGATGCTCTTTTCAATTCTTTCTTTTGTAATATTAACTACTTTTTCAATATATTGCAGCATCTTTGAATTTGACATATTATTTTTGAAATTTTTATATTCCTTAAAATGTCTATTTTTCAATTTTGTATCCTACCCCCCAAACAGTTTTTATAAATCTTGGGTTTCTTGGATTCTCTTCAATTTTTTCTCTAATCTTTCTTATATGAACCATGACTGTATTATCTGAGGTCATAAATTCTTGATTCCAAACACTTTCATAAATATTTTCTATTGAAAAAACCTTTCCTCGACTTTGAGCTAATAATGATAATATATCAAATTCTGTTGGCGTAAGCTTTAGTAAGTTATCTCCTAATGAAACTTCGTGAGTCTCTAAATTTATAACTAAATCTTCTATTTGTATTATATTTTCATCATTAGTATCAGAACTATCTGCCTTTTTACTAAATTTATGAAATCTTCTAAGCTGGGATTTTACTCTTGCAACAAGCTCTAATGGATTAAAAGGTTTAGTTAAATAATCATCAGCTCCCATATTAAGCCCTAAGATCTTATCAATATCTTCACTTTTAGCCGATAACATAATAATAGGCATTTCTTTCATCTCTCTTATTTTTAAACACGCCTCTATTCCATTTAAATTTGGCATCATAACATCTAATATTATTAAGTCAATTTCATTTTCTTTTATTAAATTAAGCGCTTCTAATCCATCACATGCTGTAATAGTGTTATATCCATCGCTTTTGAGATATATATCAACTAAGTCCCTTATTTCTTTTTCGTCATCAACAATTAAAATAGTTCCTTTATCCAAAAAGACCATCTCCCATACAAAAACTTCTATAATTAAATTCTATTATAAATTCATTTTAACTTAAACACCTTAATAAAAATCACACTTAGTTCTTAATATTTTCTAAATTCTATAGCAAATGATGCTATTAAAGAAAAAAGATTATGAATTAAGTAAAACCTCATAATCTTTTTTAAGCATTTTTATATTATGCTCTTTAATATTAATCCTCACTTGATAGTTCTTCCCACTTTTCATAAAGATTTTCAATCTTTTCCTCAAGAACTTTAATCTCTTTATTAACTCTTTCGCTTTCAGTTGGATTAGAATAAACTTCTTCTTTACAAAGTTCTTCTTGTAATTTTTCAAGAGCTTCTTCATTTGCAGTTATATTATTTTCTATTTCCTTTATTTCGTTTTGCTTAGCTTTAGCTTCTTTTTCTAAAGCTTTTTTCTTTTTCCTTTCTTCATTTAATTGAGTTTTCGTTTTTCCTGAAGCCAAACCTTCATAGGTTTCAAATCTTTGGGGATTTTTTTTCTTTTCAGTATAATAGCTGTAATTTCCTAGATATTCATTTACTCCGTTTTCTTCTAATTCCAATATTCTATTAATTACTTTATTTAAGAAATATCTATCATGGGAAATTACGATTAATGTACCATCATAACTTAAAATTGCATCCTCAAGTGCCTCTCTCGAAGGAATATCTAAATGGTTTGTGGGCTCATCTAAAAGAAGTAAGTTTGATTTAGACAACATTAATTTTAAAAGATTTACTCTGCATCTTTCTCCACCGCTTAGTTTATTTATTTCTTTAAATACATCATCACCTCTAAAGAGGAATGAACCAAGAAATCCCCTAAGCTCACTTGTTGTCAATTCTGGAAAGTCATCCCAAACTTCATTTAAAATAGTTTTGTCTGGATTGAGATTAGTCTGTTCTTGGTCATAATATCCCACATTAACATTAACACCTAAAACCTTAACTCCTGAGTCACTCTTAACCTTATCCATTATTATATTAAAAAGTGTAGTTTTACCTCGTCCATTTTCTCCAATTAATGCAATTTTTTCTCCTCTCTTTAAATCAAAGGACAAATTGGAAAACAGCTTCTTTTCGCCATAGCTTTTTGCCAATTTTTCAACATGCAGTACATCGTACCCGCTCTTAACTGAGGCTTCAAACTTAATTTTGGATGCAGACTTTTCTTTATCAGGAGCATCCACTAGTTCCATTTTATCAAGTGCCTTTTCCCTGCTTTCTGCTGCTTTAATACTTTTCTCTCTATTAAACGATCTAAATTTTTCTATTATGGCTTCCTGTCTTTTAATTTCTGCCTGCTGCAGATTATAAGCTTTTAACTTTGCATCATAATCTTTTTTCATCAGTTCTAATGATTTAGTATATGGTGCGTTGTAACAATTCACGTGACCATTTATTACTTGAAAAGTTGCTGTTGTTACAGCATCTAAGAAAAATCTATCATGGGAAATTACTATTACAGTTCCTTTATATGTCTTCAAATATTCTTCAAGCCACTCGATTGCTTCTAAATCTAGATGATTCGTTGGCTCGTCAAGTAATAGTATATCAGGGTTTAATAGAAGAAGCTTACAAAGTGCAACTCTAGTTTTCTGTCCTCCACTTAAAGTTGATATAACTTTACTAAAATCGTCTTCTGTAAATCCTAAACCTTTAATAACACGAGATATTTCCCCCTTATATGTATACCCACCTCGATTTTCGTAAAGATCCTGAGCAGTTCCATAATCTTTAATAATTTTTTCATGATATGAGGCATTTTCTTCATTATACGGCTCATTCATTTTTAATTCTAAATCGGAAATCTTCTTCTCCAACTTTTGAAGGTCTTCAAAAACAAGTAACATTTCATCATAAATTGTATTGCTTGAATCTAATGCCAAGTGCTGAGCAAGATAACCCAAAGACTTATTCTTATCTATAAAAACTTCCCCATCATCTTGACCAATTTCCTTAGAAAGTATTTTAAATAAAGTTGTTTTTCCTTCACCATTAGATCCAATTATACCAACTTTATCGCCTTCATTAATTGAAAATGTTATATCTTTTAATATAGTATTAATACCATAACTTTTACATATATTTTTACAACTTAATACAATCATTATTTATCCTCCACTAGTTTAGCTTTAATTATTATACTATTTTCTAATGGTTATAGCAATTTGAGCATTTTCCAAAATAAAATTTAGCTTACATTAAGAAAAGTCAATGAAATTTGGATTATTATTCAATTTGTTTTATAATGAAATAAAAGTATAGGGCACAATTTCAAAAAATAACTAAGGTATTTTCGGCTTGTTATTTTTCATGTGCCTAATTTGGAGGCAATACATGACTTTAGGAAATGATAAAAATGATTTCACTAAAAAGAAGAAACAATTGAAAGAAAAAGAGCTGCTTTCAGCTGCCTATAATTTATTTCTTAAAAATGGCATAGAGAAAACGTCTATAGATGATATTGCTAAAAATGCCGGAGTCGCAAAAGGAACTTTCTATTTATATTTTAGTGATAAGTACGATATTTTAAATAAATTAATATTGCAAAAAAGCAATGAAATTATAAGAGAAGGATTAGCAAAAACAAATAGTTCAGGAATCGAAGATTTTAAAGCTCGTACTCTTTTCTTTATAGATTATATAATTAATTACTTAAAGAATAATGTTTCTTTGTTAAAGCTTATAAATAAAAATATTTCTTGGGGATTATATAGAAAAGCAATAATGAAACCTGAAACTTACGATAATGTAAAAAAGGTGCTAGATATTTTCATTAAAAATTTAACTAATGAAGGAATAAGTAAAGAAGAAGCTGAAATGACATTATTTATGATTATAGAACTAGTAGGCAGCGTATGCTTTACAACAATTATCTTAAAGGAACCTACAGACATTGAAACTATAAAACCAATTTTATTCAAAAAAATTTTGGCTATGATAACAGTTTAGTTATAAATTTTCACTTTATAATTAAATCCTCTAAAAATTTAGACTATCCAAATTTTCAGAGGATTCTATGTTAATATATTTTATTTCTTGTAATCCTTATCGCTGTATAACAATGTTAATCTAATTAATCTTTTAATTATTACTCTTACTATTGGACGTGGAATTCTATATGAATAAAGTGTAGCAAATATACCTGGATGTCTCCGTTCAATTTTAGCATAAATTTTGTTCACATCGTTATCAGAATTTCCTCTTTCCAGGTCACTTGTTTCATCTAAATCAAGATCTAAATTTCTCAAAACGTCAAAAGTACTTGGTATAGTATGATTAGCTATATTATAATTAGAACTTCTGCTAAATTTATCATCAAGTTCGTCGGAATAATAGCATAATTCAGGAAGTCCTGTTTCTGAGGGAAATAAATCTAAATTATAGTTGTTACCACTTGAATCAACATTTTCATTAAAATTTCTATTCATAAATGCCGGTGGAACAAATTTAATATCATTTTTATCCCGACTCCAACTACTAGATTGAGACATATATTTCTCATCTGGATTCATTTTTAATTACCTCCTTAAATAAATATTATTTATTACTCTAAATAATATGCATCATAAATATATATAGTACATAATTTAGAATAAAAGACATGAATTTTACTCCTTTATTAAGTGAACAATAAATATATTATAGGAATAATATATATTGGAGGAGATGCATATGAAGATAGATAATAAGCAAGACATCAGGGACTTATTTATTGGATTAAATGAAAAAGTTTGTGACTCTAATGGCCATTGTATAGATGCAATAAACTTTGATAATGCAGCCACAACTCCGCCTATTAAGTCAAGTATTGAGTATATAAAACAGTTGAGCAATACTTATGCTTCTATAGGAAGAGGAACTGGGCAAAATGCTGAAATAACTACTAACTTGTATAGGGAATCTAAAAATTTCTTGATGGAATTTTTTAATATAAAAGATAAAGAGAAATATGTTGTTATTTATGTTAGCAATACAACTGAAGGCATAAATAAGTTAGCAAATACTCTTTCAAAACATCCCGATGAATTAATACTAACTTCAAGAATGGAGCATCACTCAAACGACTTACCATGGAGAAGACGAGGAGAAGTAGATTATGTTGAAGTAGATGAACAAGGTAGACTAAAAATTGAAGAATTAGAAGATAAACTTAGGACAAATCACGGTAGGATAAAATATGTTTCTATCACTGGAGCTTCTAATGTAACAGGTTATAAGAATGATATTCATTATATAGCCAAAATAGTTCATAAGTATAATGCTAAATTAATTGTAGATGGTGCACAACTTGTACCACACACAAGAGTTAATATTAGTGGCGATACTGATGATGAACAAATCGACTTTTTAGTGTTCTCTTCCCACAAAATTTATTCTCCTTTCGGAGTTGGAGTGATAATTGGTTTAAAAGAAGATTTTTTAAATACACCTCCAGACTATCTGGGAGGAGGAACTGTTGATTTAGTTCTTGACAATGAAGTCACATTTCTTCCACCACCAGAAAGAAACGAGGCAGGAACACCAAATTTTCTAGGAATAATGGGATTAGTAAACTCATTAAGAATAATAAATACAATCGGGTATGATTATATAGAAGAACATGAACAAGTTCTTTTAAAGCGCACTGTAGACGGGTTAAAGAGAATTCCTAAAGTAATAAATTATGGAGATACTGACAACTTAAATGATAGACTTGGGATTACCACTTTTAACTTAGAATGTATGTACCATCATGATTTAGCAAATATTTTAGCTAAAAGAAAAGGAATTTCTGTTAGACATGGATGGTTCTGTGCACATCCTTATTGCAGGAGGCTTATGAGAGCAAGCGAAGATGAAGCTAAAGAATTCCTAAAAAATCCTGAAAAGAAAATGTTAGGAATGGTAAGAGTTAGTTTTGCTCTATATAATACAATTAATGAGATTGATATTTTTTTAAATGTGCTAGAGGATATTTGTTTAGAGAAAATTAAATAAAAATATATAGATTGCTCTAGTTAAATTTAATAAATATTATTTTATGGATGTAATTAAAATTAAATTATAATTACATCCAATCACTATTTATTATAAATTAAAAATTATTGATTAAATACCTTATACTTTGGTAGATTTCCTTCGAATTCTAATTCAGGGAGATCCTTTATTAAAGGTTCAAAGTATGAATATGCTTCACTAGTTATAAAATTCCCTTCATCATTTATCCACTCTTCTGGAAAGTATCTAACATTATTTGCAACATTCTCAGCCTCAATTAAAGAATATTTAACTGTATAATGTTCATTGCTTTCTCTATTAATGCAAACCATCTTACCTGTTTCACCTTGAGCTGCATATTTTAATGCCATTCTCCCAACATTGTAAGCCTCTGTCAAATCTGTATCGGATGCACAATGCATTGCACAACGTTGAAGAACACCTAGTTCAAGTGCTTTCACCCTTGTAGTGAAACCAGCCTCAAGAATTAATTTTCTTAAATAGTTTGAAACTCCACCCAGTTGAGCGTGTCCAAAATTATCTTGAGATGCACAATCTAATTCTGAAATAAAATCACCGTTTTCATCTCTTATTCCTTCTGATACCACTATATAAACTTTATTTTGTTCTTCAAATTTTTGTTTGACATCAGCTAAAAATTTAAATCTATCAAAAGCTGCCTCTGGAAGATAAATAAAATCTGCAACTGGCTTTCCATCAACTTTTGCAAGACATGAAGAAGCAGCAAGCCATCCCGTATCTCTCCCCATAGTTTCCAATATAAAAATACCATTATTAGTATAAACTGAAGCGTCTAAATATGTCTCAAGCGCTGTAGTTCCGATGAATTTTGCAGCGCTTCCAAAGCCAGGAGTATGATCTGTAAATTTTAAATCATTATCGATAGTTTTAGGTATTCCCATAAACTTAATATCAATGTTATTCAACTTTGCATATTTTGAAAGCTTAGAAATAGTATCCATGGAATCATTTCCGCCTACATAGAAAAACGCTGTTATATCATATTCTTTAAGAATTTCTATTAATGCCTCATATTCTTCACTACATGAAGCAAAGTCTTTTAATTTATACCTGCAAGATCCTAATCCCGATGATGGAGTAAATCTAAAATTGCTTATTTCTTCATCAGATACTGATGATAAATCAATTATATTTTTATTTAATATTCCCTCAATTCCATTTAAACCAGCATATACTTTATCAAAAGTTTTTAACTCTTTATTTGCACTTAAAAGGCCTACTACACTTGAATTAATTACCGCTGTTGGTCCCCCTGATTGGGCGATTATACAATTTGACATGAAATTTCCTCCTTGTCTGTTATACTAAACAATCCAAATATGATATACTATTGAACTCATAGTAATACACTATTTAATAATATACAATAAAAAATGTATTTAATAAAGACTTTTTTTTAAAATTTTGCATATATTATAAAATTACGAATTATTATAAAGTAGGTTTAATATTTAAAGGGGATGAGAATATGAATTTATATTATGTTATAATAATAGGTATAGCTTTAGCTATGGATGCCTTTGGAATAACATTAGGCATTGGTTTAAATCCAATAATCAACAGACACCATAAAATCAAGTTTTTATTATCTTTTGCATTTTTTCAATTTTTATTTACATATGTAGGAGGAAGTTTAGGGTATTTATTTGATACTTATATTACAGATATCCCTTCCATTGCAGGTGGAATAATTATGGGAATTGTAGGCATACTCATCATTGTTGATGGCATTAAAGAAAAGGAAAATGAAATTTTAATTAAAAATACCACATGCATAATACTTGGAATATCAGTTAGCATAGACGCTTTAGTTATAGGTTTCACAGCATTCCATGAAATTCAAAGAAATTTATTACTTTGCGTCAATTCAATTCTTATCGGGTTAATTACGTTATTTATTTGTACATTAGGCTTTTTTATTTGCCGCTATATAAAGAAAATTAAATTTATAACAACGTATGCAAATTTTTTTGCAGGCATAGCTCTCATATTTTTTGGATTTAAAATGATATTTTTTTAAGAAAATAAACATATTAAATAGTAAGTTAAAATTTACATAAATATTTAACTTACTATTTTTTTAATACTTGTTCATATATGCTATAATATATTTAATATTTAGCTGTTAGGGGATATAGAAATGGAACCAATAGAAATTTTAAAAGAAAAAGGAATTAAAATTACTAAAGGAAGAATAGAAATACTAAATATATTAAAAAACTCACAAAATAGTTTATCTGCTGAAAAAATATATCAAATTTATAAAAGTAACAACATAAATATTAACTTAAGTACAGTTTATAGAACTTTAGAATTATTTGAGGAAATGGAAATTACTGAAAAGATAACTCTTAATGATGGAGTATTTTCATATAAAATAAAAGGAAAAACACATAGGCATCATTTGGAATGTGATATTTGTCATAAAGAAGTTGAAATTCCATGTCCCATGTCCCAAATTCAGGAGCTAGTTCAAAATGCAACGGGCTTTACTTTAACAGATCATGACTTAGTAATGAAAGGCGTATGTAAGGACTGTAAAAAGAAACAGTAACTAATTTAACACAAAATATAGAAGTATCATAAAAAGACACAAATAGAAAAGCTCTTTATAACTTTGAAACTTCCCTTATTTGTGTTTTTTGTTTGTTTAAATTTCTTTTAATATTTCAATACTCTCTAAGTTCTATGAAATAAGCCTAATTCATATAAAATAGAACGAATTACACCAGATTGAGAATAACTTGGCATAGCGATTCCTCTTGGTTTGCCTTTGCTATACATTAGTTCCGGAAGCAAACCACAGAAGGAGCTATTTCTATAATTATGATTAAAATATTCTAGGGCAAGTTCCATTTTACCTGCCGTAAATAATGCTTCTCCCATCCAAAATGTAGATCCTGTCCATGGAAGTAGGTCTCCTTCTTCAGTTGTTAAACTTTCGTGTCTCCATATTCCACCTTGAAACGGATCTTTTAAACGTTTATTAATTTCTTCAATAGTAGGATTTAGCCATTCCTCTGGAAACATAGGAAATTCAGTAAAAAATAATAATACTGAAGAATCTAATAAAAATGTTTCTTTAGAACGAAAAACTATATTATTTCTTACATTATTTACTCTAATGCTTTTTAAAATATCAATTGCCCCTTTTTTATAGCTTTCTGCCTGAAATTTTCTACCTCTGTAATTAGCTATCATTGATGCTTTTACTAAACCATACGCTGAAATTGCAGACGTCCACGTCATGTGTTCAAGTGCTTCACCAAGATGTGGTCCAAAAGTCTCCCAAATACCAGTATCTTTCTTTATTAATCCAGTCGCATCCCTATTTCTTATTATCCAATTTGCAGAATGTTCAACTATTGACCATAAATCATTTATTATCTCATCATTCTTTGTTAGATTCCAAATACTCCATATTCCATAAAGTATAAGACCGGTCGTATCATTTTCATAAGCATGTTCATTTGGGATATCAGTTACTACATTATAAGCAAAATAATAATTTCCATCTGGACGTTCTTTTAAATAACCAATGAGACTATACAATCCTTTCGTAGCCTCTTCAAAATGCCCTGATAATGCTAACGTGGTAACAATCCAAATTCCATCTCTTATCCATACATTGCCTTGATATGGTTGAAATCCAATTAAAATCGGCGCACCATTTTTCTGTAAACTCATTCGTAATAAACTATTACTTACACGCCAATAATATTTTAGCTGCAGAGAAAGTTTACAAAGAAACTTATCCGATATATTATGCCATCTTTTCCATTCATCCAAAGCATCTTCATAAAGTTTTTCTATATTATTTATTGCAAAATGTAATTGAGATAATGCCTCTTCCTTTGTCTTACCAACAGCAAATAATTGGTATATCGGCGAACTACATCCATTATATGGAACAAATACTTTTTCTCGAAATGTTAAAGCAGTTGGAATAGAACTATGCTCGAAAATTGTAACGCTTCCACCTGTAACTACTTGTCCAACATCCCCTACCTTGCCTTCTATTGATGGCATTGTAGTTACTGCTAACCACTGACAGCAGGATATCCTCGAAATAAAAATATTATCTATGCGCTCTGATATATTTTTTAGATACACTACTGGAAAAATCTCTACATTTGTATCATTGTCTTTCACTGTACTCACCTGTATCGACCTTACAATAATATTACTGTTCCAAGGCGACCAAGTTTTAGTCTTCACTGCAGTATTTCCCTTATGAGAAACCATTTCATAAATTCCAAATCCATCAATATATTCAGAGTTATCTAGTGAAATAATTTGTCCTACTTGCCCTAATTCCTGTTTTACAATGCCGTACGGATCATACCAAACCTTCTCATTTTCATCCTTTACTAAAACATAGGAACCTCGTTTATCTAGAAGTTCACTCATCAAATCAAAATTCGGAAAAAAAATTTGGTTAAGCAAATCAACTGGAATATTATTTTCATCATATTGAGTTATCCAGGCTAATACATTACCATTTGATATAGGCGCATGATTATTATGGTTTTCTCCGATAAAATAATGCATTTTTCTCCCTTCATTTTTATGCTTGCATCTACTTTATTTATTATATATAAAAATATAAACAAAAATACTATTTTGTAAGCATGTATAAATAAAGATATACATTCAAGCACATAAGTATCTCAAATGTATATTTTAAAAAAAATATATTATCTACTAATCTTCATTGAGTCTTCTATTATCATATCTATTAACTGCGCAAATCCTATATTTAGTGCTGCTGCGCTTTTAGGAATCAAGCTATTTTTTGTCATTCCTGGAAGAGTGTTTACTTCTAAGATATATGGTGTTCCGTCTTCAGTAACAATCATATCAACTCTGGAATATACTTCACATTTAAGTGCTTTATAAGTGGCCAATGCCATTTTTTCAACTTCTTCATGCAAGTTTTCTTCTAGCTCAACAACAACTTCTTCAGCCCCACCATCTTGATACTTTGATGCAAAATCAAAAAATTCTGCTTTTGGTTTTATTGCAATTACAGGCAGCATTTTTTCACCATAAACAGGACAAGTTATTTCATCACCTTTTATAAATTTTTCTATCATAACCTCGCTATCCCACTTAAATGCTTCAGTAACACAGCTCTCAATATCTTTTTCTTCCTTTACAATAAATGTAGCTACACTTGATCCACCATGGGTTGGTTTAACTACAACAGGATATCCTAAATTATTTATTTTACTTAAATCTATGCTATCGCCTTTTCTTAAATTTACCCAAGGAGCAGTCCTAATTCCAGCCGCCTCTAGAATAGACTTTGTTACATCTTTGTCCATACACATTGCGCTGCTTAAAGGACCACAGCCTGAGTATGGAATTCCTAAAGTTTGCAAAACTGCTTGTACTGTTCCATCTTCTCCGAATTGACCATGTAATGCTAAGAGTGCAAAATCTATTCCTGCAGTTTTAGTTACTATATCTTCTTTCTTATCTATAACTATTTGTATTACTTCATATTTTTCTTTATTTATATTTTCTATTATAGAATTTCCACTTTTTAATGATATTTCTCTTTCAGATGATATACCACCCATTATAATTCCAACTTTCATTGATTCCCTCCGAATATACATTAAATATTAGTCTATATTAATCTTAATAAAATAATTACAAATATAAAAGAACCACTAGGTAGATAAAATATCTCAACTGTGGTTCATGTTAATAATCAAAAATTATTATCTTTTATTTTTTTGATTGTGTTTTATTCCTATATACTTTATTTTCATATTTACACAAACTATCCAAAGGACATTCCCCACAGTTTGGATTCCTTGAACTGCAGCATCTTCTACCATGAAATATTAATAGATGATGCATAAGTGTCCATTCCTTTTTAGGTAATTCCTCTTGAAGCTGCTTTTCTACTTCTAAAACATTCTCTGAATCTGCAAGGTTTAATCTGTTTGAGACTCTAAATACATGGGTGTCTACTGCAATGGATGGTACATTAAAAGCATTAGACAATACCACATTAGCTGTTTTTCTCCCTGCTCCTGCAAGAGAGGTTAGCTCTTCCATTGTCCTTGGAACTTCTCCATTAAATCGTTCTTTTAGTTGATTAAACATCAGAATTAAATTTTTAGATTTATTTCTATATAATCCTATCTGCTTTATTCTTTCTTCAAGCTCATCATTTGTTAGAGTTAAAAGTGAATCTAAGTCTGGATAATCTCTAAATAGATCTTTTGTAACTTCATTTACTTTTTTATCCGTTGTTTGAGCAGACAATATTGTAGCTATAAGTAATTGAAGTGGTGTTTCATAATTCAATTCACATTTTGCATCAGGGTATGCTTCCTTCAAAATATCTACAATCTTCTTTGTCCTTGCTTTCATATCTTTTGTAATCTCCTTATTTATATATTCCCCTATACTTTTCAGGTAAGAGATTTGCTATACCTCTCATTAGGATGTCCATACATTTGTCATCATATTCATGTTTATCTTCATCTTGCTCTTTATTCGGAAATACAATTTTTTCCCCTATATTTACAGTAACATCTGAATGTTTCCATTTTTCTGATCCCATATCCCCATCTTTGCTTATTGGTAATAATATATCAGTTCCTGACATACCAATAGGTATTATTTCTGCTTTCGCCATTCTAGCAAATAATAGAATCCCTTTTCTCCCTTCTATCATAGCACCTGTTCTACTTCTAGTGCCTTCTGGAAATATTAGAACATCATTTCCTTCTTTAAGAGCCTTAACTACCTTTGTAATAGCCTCTTTATCAGCTGAATTAGGCTTAATTGGTATATTCTTAACTATTTTTGTTCCTAATTGAGTTATTGGATCATCCGATAATTTTACTCCTGCTACAAAATATGGATCACTTTTTTCTTTTAATATTTTTGACAAGACTAAACCATCAGAATTACTCAAATGGTTACATACAAATATTCTTGGCTTTTTAACCTTATCTATATTATCTATTCCATTAATTTTTATATTTGCATACTTTCTAATATAATTATTTGCTATAATTTTACCTATTTTTATAACTAATGACTCTGGCATCATTTTTATAATATTTATTGCAATCGGTGATAACATTCCATTCCAACCTTTCTTAACGAATACATATATATTATTATATTATTTTCTCATATTTTTCCAATAATTAAAATACTATTTTTTTATTTTATTGAATAGAGTAAAAAATATAATATATCATTGGTGAATATCCATATACATTATATATTTTTTCAAATGTCTATGCAAATCCTATAATTTTAATAGTTGTGCTATAGAGCTTGTATATCACTCTTTATGTTCCATATATTCCAACAAAAGTAAATAAAGATATGAAAACTTAACATATAATCTAAGTTTTTCATATCTTCACTCTGCATTGTTAAATTTAGATAAAATCTTTTAACTCACAAAAACTTCTAAAAATAAATTCTACTAAATCTATATTGAATTTAAATAACTAACTCCTTAAATCCAAATACTCCCACACACGTAACACTAAATAACCATATCATTAAATATTTTCTTCTTGTGACCTTTTACATCACTTATTTCTATTATAGTTGCAGTGGATGCTGTTCTTACAATATTTTTAGCCTGACTACCTACTGCTGTAGCCTTTGCAGGGACATTCTTTACAACTACAGCATTTGCTCCTATTTTGGCGCCCTTGCCTATAGTTATAGGTCCAAGTACCTTAGCTCCTGTTCCTATTAATACATCATCTTCAACAGTTGGGTGTCTTTTTCCTTTATCTTTTCCAGTTCCACCTAACGTCACTCCATGATAAATAGTAACATTATCTCCAATCTCAGCAGTCTCTCCTATTACTACACCCATTCCATGATCTATAAATAATCCTTTTCCTATTTTAGCCCCTGGATGAATTTCAATTCCTGTAAAGAATCTAGACAACTGTGAAATTAACCTAGCTAAAAAAAATCTTTTTTTCAAATAAAGGAAATGTGCTATTCTATATGATATTAATGCGTGAATACATGGATACAGTAATAATACTTCTATTTTACTTTTAGCTGCTGGATCTTCGTTTAAAACTCGTTCTATATCATAATTCAGTTTTTTAAACACAGCTTATTCTCCTTTTCTAGTTTTCAGTAGAATCTTTCCTAATAAATCACATAATTATCTCTAGATGTTTTGTTAAAATTTCTAATAAATAAACTTCCCCAAAAAACATAAAATAATTTATCAAACGTGCCTTGTAAATAAATTAATCATATAATCCCATTGATATATACTTTTCTCCACCATCTGGTGCAACAGCTAATACTTTTTTACCTTTTCCAAGTTTTTTAGCAACTTGTATAGCTGCATATATTGCTGCGCCTGAAGAAATACCAACTAACACGCCTTCTACTTGAGCAAATAATTTTGCTGTCTTGAATGCATCTTCATCTTTTACTTGTAATATTTCATCTACATATTCTTTTTCATAAATTCCCGGAACAAATCCTGCTCCGATTCCTTGAATCTTATGCCCTCCTGGATTTCCACCACTTAATACTGGCGAGTTTGCTGGTTCAACTGCAAAAGTTGTAAGGTTTGTAATCTTCTTTTTTAAATTTTTAGATACTCCTACTACAGTTCCACCACTTCCAACACCTGCTATGAAAGCATCTAAATCTGGAATATCTTTATATATTTCTTCTGCTGTTGTTTCATAGTGCTTTTCTGGGTTAGCAATGTTTTCAAACTGTTGTGGAATAAAATATCCTTCACCACTTCCTATTTCTATTGCTTTTTCTATAGCGCCTTTCATGCCTTTAGCGCCTTCTGTCAATACTAGTTCTGCTCCATAAGCCTTAATTAAGTCTCTTCTTTCCTTACTCATTGTTTCTGGCATCACTATTGTAACTTTATAACCTTTAAGCTTTCCAACAAGTGCAAGCCCTATACCTGTATTTCCGCTTGTTGGCTCTACTATTGTTGCACCTGGCTTTAATATTCCTTCTTTTTCAGCTTTTTCAATCATTCCAATGGCTGCTCTATCTTTAACACTTCCACCTGGATTAAATTTTTCAAGTTTAACATATATTTCTGCAATATTATCCTCTTTAATTAAATTATTCACTTTTATAATTGGTGTGTTTCCAATTAATTCAAGTCCTCCATTATAAATCATACTATTATTCTCCTCCTTAAATTTCCACCTAATTCTTTAATTTATATAACAAAAAAACTTCATCTTCTATAAAACTATAGAGACGAAGCAAAATTCGCGGTCCCACTCTAATTGAATTAAACACAGTTAATTCCCCTCAACTTAGCACTATAAAATGCCATATCACTATAACGGGTGAACCCGGAGAATCTTACTAAGGTATACAAAAATATAATTTAAAATGTTTTATACACATTTTAAATTATATAGGAAAACTCGCCTATATTCAGACTTCAACTCCAAAGGGCACTTCACACAAATTCTTGATGAAAAGTTCTCAGCTTCCTTTTCTCTCTGTAAACTTTCTTTGCGCTACTTTCCTTTTTCATAGTTTTTAATTCTTAGTGTTTTGATAGGTTTTATATTATTATTATATTATTTATATAAAAAAAGTCAACACTTTTTAAGAAATTTCCCAAAAAGTGTTTATTACATTAATTTTTCTTTTTCCATAGTGGATATAAAAATTCGTCTATTAAATCATGTATTATTACTATTCCTACTAGTTTTTCATATTCATCAACTACAGGTACTGCATTTAAATCATATTTTGCTGCAATTTCTATGGCTTCACTTATATTATTATCATGCCTTACATGCGATACCACTTCATCCATAATTTCTTTTATTTTTACATTCATATCATATATAATTAAATCCTTTAAGGGAACCAATCCTTGAATATGATCTTCTTCATCTGTTATATATATATAATAAATAACCTCTTCATCAGGCTTCATTTCCTTCAATATATCAATAATATCCCCGACAGTGATGTCTAAATTTACAGAAATAAATTCTTTATTCATTATACTACCAACAGTCTCATCTTCGTATTGCAATAACTGTTTAACTTCATCGGCATCTTCTTTTTCCAAATTGATTAATATTTTTTCTCTTTCTTCTTCATCCAAATCATCAAGTAAATCTGCTATCTCATCATTAGGCATATTTTCTAATACTTCAACAGCCTTGCTGTCTGATAATTCCTTGATTATAGTACCTTTATATTCGGAATCTATTTCTTCTAATGTATCCGCTGCTAAATCTTCATCTAAAGATTCTAATACTTGCTTTCTTGAATTAGTATCTAAGTTTTCTAATATATCAGCTAAATCGGCTGGATGTAGTGTCGATAATTTTTTATATGGGACAGCTAACTTTAAATTATTATCAACCATTTCCAAGGATTCAACATCATCCCATCTTAATACTTTATCCTCTAAACTTTTTCTCATTATTTTATAAAAGAATTTCATAATACCTGATATTTTTAATCTTCTATATCTAGCTAAAGGGCCAGTTTCAACTCCTATTACCCGATATTCTCCAGCAATCTTAGCGATTCTTAAATCATTAACTCTAACTACCTGCTTTCCATTAATATCAACTATTTTTTTATCTAGCAGATTTTCAGAAAGAAGGTAGCTATATCTCATTGGAAGAATTTCTTTACTGCCTCTTGTTTTTATCTTAAATTTTCCCTCTTTATGGGTAAACTCTATATATCTAAATTCATAGTGAAAGGTATTTCCATCTTTTTTAAGCTTATAGCCAATTACTCTTGGGTATCCATCTTCAGTAGTTACATAAACATCCCTTAAAGTCCCTAATACATCTCCAAATTCATCATAGACTTTTTTTTCTAAAATATTTGAATATAGTAATGTAGATAATTCCATCATAAATAGTCTCCTCCCTGTTTATGCAGAAAGAAAGTTTTCAAGCAGAATTTATTCATATATAGGTAACTTTAATCAATTACGCTTACTATAGGAATTTACTTAAGACAAAAGACTTTCCTTCTGAAATATATTTAATTTTTGTCATATTACATTCCATATTCTGAGGTCCATCCTCCATCTTTTACACCACCCTTGGTTCAGTTAACAGTTAACAGTTTACAGTTAACAGTTATTAATTTTTAACTTTTCCTTAGATAACCATCGTCTCTAATTATTATATTACAAAGGAGTAAAAAGGCAATAAATTTTTACTTTTTAATCACTTCCATAATCAATTTTTAACATACGTTTTTTGTTTGTAAACTAATTATGGTTATGTTAATATACTGTAAGAATAAGCTTTAAAAGCTCATTCTTTCATTTGATAATATATTCATGTTATGACAATTATTTGTTGTGATTTTACTATATAGATTTGTATATATTATTTTAGAACGGCATAATTTTATAAATATATAACAAAAAATAAATTGAGAATTGGAGTTAATAATATATGAAACTTTGCAAGGAATTTTTACCTATTAGTAAAGAGGACTTAAAAAAAAGGAATATTGAACAATTAGATTTTATTATAGTTTCTGGTGATGCTTATGTCGACCATCCTTCATTTGGTACAGCTATTATAGGAAGAACTCTTGAAGCACAGGGTTTTAATGTTGGTGTCATAGCCCAGCCAGACTGGCATAATTCTGAAGACTTTAAAAAATTAGGCAGACCTAAATATGCATTTTTAGTTAATTCAGGCAACATTGATTCAATGGTTAATCATTATACTGCTGCGAAAAAGACAAGACGCGAAGACTTATATTCTCCTGGCGGAGAGGCAGGACATAGACCAGATAGAGCTGTCATTGTTTATTGCAACAGAATACGTGAAGCTTATAAAGATGTAGCTATAGCAATCGGCGGAATAGAAGCTAGTCTAAGACGCTTTGCTCACTATGATTATTGGGATAATAAGGTTAGAAGAAGCATTCTTATAGATTCCAAAGCTGATTTGTTAATGTACGGAATGGGTGAAAAAACCGTAATTCAAATTGCAGACTTATTAAGATATGGAGCAGATATCAAAAATATTACATCTGTACGTGGAACTTGTTATATGACTAAAGATATATCAAATATTAAAAATGCAGTTATAGTCCCAACCTTTGAAGAAGTATCTACAGATAAAAAAGCTTATGGAGAAGCTTATAAATTGGAATATTATGAACAAGACTCTATAAACGGCAGAACTGTCATTCAAAAATATGGAGATAGATATCTAGTTCAAAATCCGCCTCAAGAAAATTTAACTCAAGAAGAAATGGATGGAACATATGACTTACCTTATACAAGAACATATCATCCTATATATGAAGAAAAGGGGGGTATTCCTGCAATTCAGGAAGTTAAATTTTCAATTACAAGTCATAGAGGCTGCTATGGTTCCTGCTCATTTTGTGCTTTAACTTTTCATCAAGGAAGAGTAATTCAAAATAGAGGTCAAGAATCAATAATTGGCGAGGCAAAGCTTTTAACTACTTTACCTGACTTCAAGGGATATATTCATGACATTGGAGGCCCTACTGCAAACTTTAGACATAGAGCTTGTAAAAAGCAAATTGAACATGGTACATGTAAAAATAAGCAATGCATGTTCCCAGCACCTTGTAAAAATTTAATAATAGATCATACTGAATATCTTTCATTATTAAAAAAAGTGAGAAAACTTCCTGGTATAAAAAAAGTATTCATTCGTTCTGGACTGAGATATGATTATTTAATTCACGATAAAAATGATGCATTTATGAAAGAACTATGTGAACATCATATAAGCGGTCAATTAAAGGTTGCTCCTGAGCACGTAGTTCCAAGAGTATTAAATCAAATGGGTAAACCAACTAGAGAAGTTTATGATAAGTTTGTCAATAAATACTTCCAAATAAACAATAAATTAGATAAGAAACAATTTTTAGTTCCTTATTTAATGTCTTCTCACCCTGGTTCTGACTTAAATGCTGCTATAGATCTTGCATTGTACATCAAAGAGATGGGGTACACTCCAGAACAAGTACAGGACTTTTATCCAACACCAGGTAGTTTGTCAACAACAATGTACTATACTGGTTTTAATCCGTTAACTGGTGAAGAAGTTTATATTCCAAGAACACCAGAAGAAAAAGAAATGCAACGAGCACTTATACAATTTGCAGTACCTAAAAATTATCAAAAAGTAAAAAAAGCTTTAATTAAAGCTCATAGAGAAGACTTAATTGGTAATGGTAAGAATTGTTTAATCGGCTTTACTCCAGGTAAATCTGGGTATCAAGGAAAAAATAAAAACAGCAGTAAAACATCTAATAATACAAACAAAAATGTCAGTGAAACTTCAAATAAAAAATCATCATTAAGAGAAAATAATGGTCCTAAACATATAAAGAATAAAAATTCCTCTAATAAAAATGGAAATAATAAAAGAAGAGTTCAATAATAAAGAGAATGTAATTATTGATTATAATTATAAATAATAAAAGAATCTTCAACAGGCTAATATTTATAGCTATGAAGATTCTTTTTTTGTATTATATATTTACTTTCTTGCAGATATCTTAAACCCATTTAATACAAAATCCAAAATAATTAAAAATAGCATTTCTCCTATTACTGAATAAGGGAATAATTTTATTCCGCCTAAAATTATAATATCTTCTAGCATCACTATTGAAATTGCAATAATTATAAACCATATTCCTTTTTTATTAACAAATGGTTTATCTAATAGCAGCACATTTAATATTAACAATGCGCCAAGTAATATTAATGAAAATAAAAACAGAATTGTTCCCTTATCTATTTCTAATATAAACCCATACAAGTAATTCACTTCAACAGTTATCTTAGAATTTTGTATTATAGCAGCATATATTGCACATACTATTGCTGCAATAACGTAGCTTCCTCCAAAGTTTAATTTTTCTGAGCGTAAATACACGAAGGTTATAGCTAGTACAATTAGCGGAATAGCTAAATGATTTAAAAATATCATTGGTTTTAAATAATATATTACAGTACTATTCTTAAGTATGCACAAAAGAAATAGGGCAATATGCCTTAATAAAAATAATGTAATAACTAAAGTTAAATAAATTTTTATTTTCTTTGGTGAAACTTCTAAATTCTTTTTTATAATCGAAATAGCAAAAAAAATTATAAGTAACAAAAGTAAATAATATGCAAAGTTCACAAACTACGCTCCAATCCACATTCCTGTTACTTATATTTATTATTATATATCTTATTTTATTCCTAAAAGTTTAATTCCACCTTTAATACATTGAATTCTTAGTGGAAAATCAGGACCTCTTTCACCATCAATATCCGTAACTATATCTTCTGATGATTCAATATATAAATCATCTGTTTTAAAGTAAACCACTTTATCTGAATCTAAGTGTTCACCTTTTAGAAGTTTTATAAATAGCGGTATTAATTCTATTATCTGTATAGCCTTAAATATTATTACGTCTAATTTACCATCTGTAATTTCTGCTTCTGTAGCTAAATTAAAATTACCTGCTGTTTGGCCATTGAATACTAAAAGTAAGTACATCTCTCCATCATAGTTACACTTTTTAGATAGTAATTTTATTTTTAGTTTTCTAAAGTTAGGCAATTCCTCAAGTCCCTTTAAATAATAAGCCAATTTTCCTATTGTGTTTTTTAAGTTTACATCAGTTTTTTGTGATACATCTGTAAAAAGCCCTGAGCTGGCTACATTCACAAAATATTTATCGTTAATTTTACCAACATCAACAGCTACTGGTTTGGAATCTAGTATTTGCCTACATGCCTCTTGTATATCATTAGGCATGTTTATAAACTTACCAAAGTCATTTGCGGTTCCAACTGGTAATATTCCAATAGGAATATTTATATTCTTACTTTTCATAGCATTTACAACAGAATCTACAGTACCATCTCCGCCAGCAATTAAAATGTAGCTATATGTCTCATCAATTATATCTAATGATTCAGCTAAATCTTTTCCTTTTTGTATTCTATACGGAACAACTATTAAGTCCATTTCTTGGTGTAATCTTATAACATTATCTAATTCATTTATTATACTATTTTCTCCTGAGTATGGGTTGTATATGAATCTTACTTTTTTCATAAATAAACCTACCTCCAATAAATTTACTAATTAAAAATTCATAATTTTATCATATTATTATAAACTTACAAAAGTTTTTATAAATATTAATTAAATTGTCTTGTTAAAGCTGAAAAAAACATTAAATTTCTTAAAATTTATTACATATACTGGCTATTTAACGAATTTTATTATATCATTATAATAATTTAATGTCGATACTAGATAACCTAATATAATCTTAAAGTTTATTTACACCTTATATTATTTTGAATTATGTGTTATAATAACTTTTTGTAAGTATTTTTTATAATTTTAGGAGTGATTTTATGAGGAAAAGCTGTATTCCTAATGTATTTACCTTTATTAATTTGTCTTGTGGAATTATATCTATATTATCTGTAATGAATGAAAAATATGCAATATCGGGTGCATTCATTTTATTGGCTGGTTTGGTAGATAGGTATGATGGTAGAATAGCTCGTTTTTTAAATGTATCCAGTGAGTTAGGCAAAGAGTTAGACTCCTTAGCTGATTTAGTTTCATTTGGAGTAGCTCCATCAATATTAGTATATATATTATTTAACCTTGAATCCTTTGGTCCAAATGGATTGCTAGGATTTGTAGTGTTATTATTATTCCCAATATGCGGTGCATATAGGTTGGCTAGATTCAATACTGCTCAGTTTGATGGTGTCTTTACTGGTGTGCCAATAACTATCGTCGGCTGCTTTATGGCTCTTTTTTCTTTAATAATACTTAGACTTGATTTACCAATGTCAACATTAATTTACCCAGTTGTTATATTAATGATAATTGGCTCATATTTGATGGTAAGTAAGCTTCAATTAAAGAAATTTTAAAGCGAAATGATTATGAATTTTTTCGCAAAAAAACTCTGTCTTATATTTGAGGGACAGAGTTTTTTAATATTTTATTTCTAGTCTTCTCTTTCTGAATTTTGAAAGCTTAGCTCATTATCTATTTCAGTGAATATCTTGTCTTTCTCTGTAGTTGCATTAACATACTCATTCTTAATCCTACAATATTTCAAATATGCACTCTCACATCTATCTAATGTGGAAACGAGTTTATCAATAAGTTCTCCTACATTCTCAGCTCTCTCTAAAGCTTTTCTAACTTCACTTTTTTTTGCTAAATTTACAGAATACATTTCTGATGCTCCTGCAATTAATAATCTATAAACATCAACATAATTTTTTAGTAATGCACTTAAATTATCTATATCTTGATAATGATTTTTGGCTAAATCTTCAAATTTCATAAATCATTCCTCTACTAATCTTATATATTCACCGTGAAATATTTCCAGCTAACCTTATCTACAAATTAAAATCAGATTCTCATGGTTTCACTATTAGCATACTCGTTATCTATATCCTTTAATATACATTTTATTTCTTCATCATTTATCTCTTTATAAAGTATGCTGCAGTCATTATACATACTTTCTTTACAAGTTTTTTTCATTTTATTTTCTTTCATACCAAGAAAATTTTCACCTTTATCTTGTAAAGGTTCATTCATATGAAACAACTTAATATCATCAACTTCTTGAGGAGGAATCGATAACTCATCAACTTTCATATACTTAAATTCCCAGTCTCTATTCATTTGATTTAAATTCTTATCATAAACAACAGGAACTACAAAGTTTTCTGGATATTCATAAATCATGCGTCAGCCCCCTACCTGCAACCCTCATTGCATAATTTTCTAAAATATGATCTTGGATATCTGCATAATGGACATCTCATAGGAGCTTCTTTACCTTCATAAATATATCCACAATTTAAACATAACCACTCTGCTTCTCTATCTGCTTTAAACATTTTTCCTTCTTTTAATCTTTTAGCTAAATCTAAATATCTCTCCTTATGATGCCCTTCTACTTCTTGAAGCTCCTTATAGAAATCAGCAATATCATCAAATCCTTCATCTCTTGCTGTTTCTTCAAACTCCTTATAAATAACTCTATTTTCTTCTGATTCTCCAAGAGCAGATTCTATTAAATTATTCTTTGTACTGCAGACTCTGCCTAAGTATCTTCTGTATACCTCCCTAGCATGAGCCATTTCATTTCCTGCTGTTTCCTCAAATACATTTGCAACATACATAAATCCTTCTTCTCTTGCCTTTTCAGCATAAAATGTATATTTATTTCTAGCCCTAGATTCTCCAGCAAATGTTTTAAATAAATTTTTCTCGGTTTCACTACCTTTTAAGTTCATCTTTGTCTCCTAAAAACAATACTTTCTTACATTAACAAAATATTCATTCCTGCTTATTTTGTTACTATTACGTATACAAAGATAACATAAGAACTATACACTATGATATAGTTCTTTAAAGTAAGTGAAAAGATTAATTTTAAAGGTTATTATGATACAATTATTCTCTTATCCTGAGTACAAGTTAAAGTTACTTCTTGTTTATCTGTTGATTTAGTAATTAACTTAACATCATGCCCCCACAATTCTTGTACATATTTTAGTGTTTCCTTTGCATAAGAAAGCTCTAAAGCTCTTCCATCAAAAACATTCTCTAGAGTCAATGTGTAATTCTTTTTATTTAAGTCTACAACCCTTATATATGGTATATTTCCCATGCCTGCAGTATAACTTAAAGTGTCTCTTATGGTTTTCCAACCAGATTCATCTGATATTTCCTCAATAATAATATCGAATGTCCTTTCATTATATTGGAATAAGTTTAATTCTTCACACAATTCTCTAGTTAAATAACGTCTTAAGAAAGAAGAATCTCTTTCAACCTCCCTAACTTCAAATATTTTCTCTCTGCCATATCTTTTTTCTATATCTTCAAATACTTTAAATCCGATATAATAAGGATTTAATCCACCTATAGCAGGAGCTATTACATCATTATGCCTCTTTAAAAATTCGAGATGCAATTCTTGAGGAAGTTCTAATTGCTTTAATATATTGTAATGAGTATAGCTTGCCCATCCTTCATTCATAATTTTAGTTTCAATTTGTGGAATAAAATATTCTGTTTCTCTTTTAACTATTCTTAAAATAGTCTTTTGCCATTCTTCTAATTGACCATACTCAATTATAAATCCCATAATATCATCAACAGGCTCTAAAGGAATTTTCTCTAAATCAGGTAATTGTATTTCTTCATAAGAGTCTAAAATACTTCTATTTTCTTTTTTGTTTTCGTATTCCTTTAATATATTTTCTCTAATTTCACTATTAGATAATTCTCGTACTCCAATATTCCTATTAGCTTGATATCTTATAGCATGAGCAGCATCTAATATTCTTTCTACTTCTGAATATCCTATGCTTGGATCATCAATATACCCTCTTATTATTTTTGCATCTAAATTGAACATTTCTAAAGTATATCTTGCATTAGTTCCTTGTTTAAATAACCTATTATTTTTGAAAAAATCATTATGACCATATACGTGTGCCATTGTTAAAATTTGCAATAATAATGTATTATCCTTCATTAAGTATGCTAAACAAGGATCTGAATTTATTACCATTTCGTAAGGAAGACCTGTAAGATTAAAAGAATAAAGAGTTTTATTTTTTTCATATGATTTTCCAAAGCTCCAATGAGGGTATCTTGAAGGCATTCCAACGTAAGCCTCATACCCTATCATTTCATTAAAATTTATCATTTCAAATTCTTGAGGGTAACAATTTAATCCATATTCTTTTACCTTCTTCTCTATTTTCTCATTCCAAACTTCAACATCGCTAAAACTATATTCCAATTTCTTATTCCTCCTTTAACTCCTTCCTAAGCATAATCTTAAGTGCCTCCCATAAATCTTTTTTCTCTTTTATAATTACAGGAACAAATTTATCATTTGTAATTTCCTTCTTAAATTTATGATACATTGTAGTTGTATATGTGGATGGTAAAAGTTCTGCATATCCAAACATATTACTAATTTCACATATATTTTTAACTGCTATTACTGCTCTTTCATTATCTTCGGACCAATTATCTCCATCACTAGCATAAATGCTATATATATTCCAGGCTGCTGGTGGATATTTTTCTTCGATTACTTTTAGCGCTTCATTAATACCACTAGATATATACGTACCGCCTGATTCAGATTTATGGAAAAATTCATATTCATCTACACGTCTTGCAACAGTTGTATGATAAATAAATTCAAATGCTATATTGTTATACTTTCTCTTTAAGAAAGTTGCCAGCACAAAAAAATATGATCTTGCCAAGTATTTCTTAGTAATATCCATTGAACCAGAAGCATCCATAATAAACAGCATTACTGCATTACTATCTTTTCTAGGTTTTAACTTAACTCTATAGTACCTTAAGTCCTCTTCCCTAAATGGAAATCTCTCTAAATCATCTTCACATTCTAATTCCCTTAATGCTCTTTTCTTAGCCTGCTTTCTTGCAAGCTTTGACATAACGGTTTTCTTTTTTGCAAGCCGCGGATTTATTCCATGAGTTTGATACCCTCGTTTCTTGCCAGTAGTTTCAGTAACTATTTCTGAATATTTCTTTTGATCCAAATTAGGTAAATTTAAATCTTCTGAAATATAATCCATTAACTCTTCTAAAGTGATTTCAGTTTCATAAACATCATCACCTTCTTCATTTCCTGCCCCTTGATTTCCTTTAGCTATTTTTTTACTTCCAGATCCTAATTTCTCTCCTCTTTTTTCATTTCCAACGCCACTGGCTACACCCCTAGAATTTTTCCCATAAACAAATTGATATTCTTTAATACCCTTAATAGGTATTTTGAATTTTTTATTTTTACTTTCTCCAACAATGCTTTCTTCTGATAATATATCTCCTAAATTCTCTTTAATGGATTTTTCAACAAGTTGCCTATGTCTTCTCCTATCTTCTATGGACCTGTCGTGATCAATTTGATTATTAGTGTAATCTCTAAATATTGCCATAATTTAGCCTAATCCCTCCATAAGTTATTAGCAGCATATTTTAGAATTACATCACAACAATGAAGACAATATCCATTCCTTTTCATTTCTTCTACCATAGAGTCATATTTTTCAGCTTGTTCTTTATCTCTAACCTTTGATTTAGTTATAATTCTAGATAAATCTTTAACCGATACTGTTAATTTCTTTTCTATAGCTTCTTTTAATGGTTCGTAAGAAGTATAATCTAATTTTCCACCATTTCTAACTATATAGAACATGTATGAAGTTACATCAGATCTGAAGCCTTTAGCTGACGCAGCATATACTCCTATTTGTTCTTCTATACTTCTCATAAATTCTTCATCTGGATTTAGTTCTTCTCCAGTTGAAACATCTTTTATCTTTGTCTTATTTACATATGCCTCAGCATTATCTATATAATTGTTAAATAAACTCTCAGCTTGCTCTCTGAAAGAATGAATAAATGCTTTTGTAATTTCTCTTTCAAGGATTTTATTATATTCTTTCCTAATGTTGTCTTGAATAAATCCTAAATACTTCTTCTTATCATCAGCTGCAATATCAAGTTCTTTTACAGATTTAATTATGCTCTCCATTATACTAAGTGGATTTATGCAATCTTGGCCTGATTCAGAAAGAGCATTATCAATAGCCTTTATTATAAATCTTGTACTTATTCCTTTCATACCTTCATATTGACCTGCTTCTTCTCTAAGTTCTCCAATGTCAATTTTCTTAGTTGTTCCCTTTTCAACAATTTCTTCTCCATTATAAATTTTAAGTTTTGTCATAGCATCCACTTTGGCAGAAGGTGCTAATCTTGAAAGTATTGCAAACATTGCTGCTATCTTAATAGTGTGTGGTGCTATATGAGCTTTAAAATTACTCTTTCTTAATATTTTTTCATAAATCTTTACTTCTTCATCAAGTTCTAAGCAATATGGAACTTCAACTTTTACTATTCTGTCTAAGATTGCTTCATTCGTATGATCTGATTTAAACTTATTCCATTCTGCTTCATTTGAATGGGCAACTATAACTCCGTCAAAATAAATCATTGAACCTTTACCTGGTGATGGTATTGATTTTTCTTGAGTTGCAGTAATTATTGTATGAAGATATTCAACATCATTTTTAAATACCTCTATAAATTCTACAAGTCCACGGTTACCAACATCAAATGCTCCATTTAGAGAGAAAATTCTTGGATCATCTTCGGAATATAGGTCCATTTTAGAAATATCAATTGATCCTGTTAAAATTGAAGTATCTTGGTTATTTGGATCAACTGGAGGCACTACGCCAATTCCTTTTCTTGATCTAATAGAAAATCCTGTTCTTTCAACTGGAAAGTCTTCGTAAACTCCTTTAAGTTCATGAATAAGTCTATATCTGCATACTGGGCATAAATCTCCCTCAATTTGCACTCCAAGCATTTCCTCAAATTTAGGTCTTAAATGCTTTGGAATCAAATGAAGCGGTTCTTCATGCATAGGACATCCCTTTAACGAAAAGACTGGTTCACAGCTTTCTAAAGCAGATTTTAAACTCTCTACTATTGAGGATTTACCAGCTCCTACTGGACCGACAAGATATAAAACCTGTCTTGCTTCTTCACCTTTCATGGCTGCAGATTTAAAATAACTAGCAAGTTTCATTATAACTTTATCAATTCCAAAAAAATCATCTCTAAAAAAACCATACCTTCTTATTAAATCATTTCCATAAATTTTTCTTACTCTAGGGTTCTCTTCTGCCTTTAACTCTTCTACTCCCTTACTCATAATCATTTCATATAGTCTCTTATGAGCAAGTTTAACTATTTCTGGATTCTCTCTAACAATTTCTAAGTAGTCTAAAAAATTTCCTTCGAATTTTTGGGTGTTATATCTTTCTCTATCTATTTCTATAAATTCTTTAAAGTTCATACTCATAAACACTCCTCCTCCTTTATACCTAAAATATATTCAGATAAACAAAGACATTATGACTACTTTTTTCAAAATAGTTATTCTTTAATGTGCATTTAATAAAAAGATAAATAAAGGCTATGGAATTTTAATCTCCATAGCCTTTATTACATTATTTTATTAATTTAAATTATTTTTAATTTAATCAAAAGTTCTTGGAATAAATTCAGAATCTTTAGCCTTTGGTTCCCCAAAAACTGCTTTCACACTTTCTGCTTGCGGATTATGATTTAAGGTTTTATGTTTATTGGTATGCTTTCTTTTCATACTATTATCCATATTATCACACTCCTATTCCTTTAACACTCTATAATAGTATGCGTACTTGGTTATATTTTATTCATTAGCAGTTTTAGCTTTCAATAAACTTTAATATATCATCAGCAGGTGCATCTATGGTAAAAATGATATCTTCATCAATCCTTAATTTGCTTTGATTTTCATTTATTTTTATTTGATTAATAGTTAAATTATTAGTATTTAGCTCCTTATATCTAGTACTCGATATATCAATATTAAACTTTTTATTTTTAGCTCCTGTAATTTTTACTGTAATTCCTTCTGAATCATTTTCATTTTTAACAAATATATCTATAATATTATTTCCCTTTCCACTGCATCCTTCTTTCACTTCATTTGGAAATTTCAATATATTGGCCTCACCTGTAACTGTCATCCATCCGCCACTTAGGGTCAATCTAATTAAGACATCTAATTTATATTTTTCTTCTAATTTTTTTAAAGCTTTTCCTAATTCATATACCGTTAACTCTAATTTCATTTTAATTTTCTCCTTACATCATAATAAAAGGATATATCAAATATATTATTAAATTTTGATATATCCTAACTATACTTACAGGTGATCCTTTTCTTTATGTGGAGGTGCACCTATTTTTTTACCATCAATAATCCCTAAATCTGCATTTCCTTTTGGATCTATTTTTCTACGTTCTGCATTAGATTTAGGTCTATCTTTTATTCTATTTTTATTATTATCCATCTATATCACCTCATGATTAGGGTATACATTTCAATTAAATTTTATACTCTTCAGAATATGATTAATTAATTATACATAACTGTTAACTGTTAATTGTTAACTTTTAACTGTATTAAGTATTCTTTAATTTCAAATAAATTTTTAAAGCTCTTATGACAATATTCAAGTATTTCCTCATCAGCCTTTTTTAAATCCTCAACATGTAGTCCCATCATTTTTGCACTATAGGCTGCTTTAATGCCTGCAGATGAATCTTCTACAACAATACAATTTCTAGAACTTATTGACAACCTTTGTGCTGCCTTTAAAAATATTTCTGGATCTGGTTTAGAATTTGTTATGTCATCTCCACAAACAACTGCATCAAATTCACTTTCAATTTTACCCATTTTTAACTGCATATTTGTCCTATCTCTTTTAGCTGAAGTTGCAAGAGCTGTTTTAAAATTATTTTCCCTAAGGAAATTTAAAATTTCTTTTGCTCCAGGTTTCATAGGCACTTGCCCTTCTTCCACAGCTTGTACTAATAATTCATCTTTTTCTTTATACATTTGTACTATAGGTAAGTCATCTCCATATATTTCTTTAAAAACTCTCATGACATTTTCTCGTCCTGTTCCCATTACAGATGTATAAATCTCTTTTTTCATTTCATATCCATACTTTTTAAAAATCTGCACCCAATGCTCTAAGTAAACTCTTTCTGTATCAAATATTACTCCATCCATATCAAATAACACCGCTTCAATTCTACTCATTTTTTCCTCCGATTATTTTAAAAATACTATACTATGATTATACTATAACATTTAATTGCTATAAATCTGACTTTCCAAAATATTTATAATACTTCAAATCAATTACTTATTGATTCAATCTTTACTGGAAACTAACATACTAAAAACATTAAACAATAAATACCTATGACCTAAACATTTTCCATATGTTTAGGTCATAGGCATTTATCCTATAACTTATTTATTATGCTAGCACTGTATGCTGCTCCAAATCCATTATCTATATTTACTACACTAATACCACTGGCACAGCTATTCAGCATTGTCAATAATGCTGAAATCCCCCCAAAGTTTGCTCCATACCCTACACTAGTTGGAACTGCTATTAAAGGTTTATCTATTAGGCCTCCAATAACGCTAGCTAATGCCCCTTCCATTCCAGCAACAACTATAACGACTTTGGCACCTCTGATAACATCTAATCTCGAAAAAAGTCTATGTATCCCTGCAACTCCAACATCTGTTATTTTCTCAACCCTGTTACCTAATATCCTTGCAGTTTCATAAGCTTCCTCAACAACTGGTAAATCTGATGTACCTGCAGCAACAATAGCAATATAACTATCAGTAGGATTTTGTTCCTTTTTATTTATTGTTATTGTTCTACCTAACTTATTATATTCTGCTTCTTCACATATTTCTTTTACTGCATTATACATTTCTTCATTTGCTCTAGTTCCTAATATATTATTATTTTTTGTAAGCATAAATTCAATAATCTCTTTAACCTGCTCTACTGTTTTTCCTTCGCAATATATAACTTCTGGATAACCTACTCTAATTTCTCTATGATTATCAATTTTAGCAAAACCTAAGTCCTTAAAAGGCAAATCCTCTAGTTGTTTAAGAGCTTCTTCTACATTTACTTTATTGTCTTTTACACCCTCTAATAAATTTTTGATTTCTTCTTTATCCATTAGCTTTGCCACCCCCGTATCAAGTTATAAGTTTGTATTCTTCAAAATAGATTCGTTAAAGCTTCCTACTCGATATCCTTGTAAGTCTAAAGTAACATACTTAAATCCACATTCTTTAATCTTCTCAGCAATAGTATCTAGAAGTTCTTCATCAAATAATTTACTTCTATCGCTCCTATTTACTTCAACTCTTGCAAGATCTCCATGACACCTTACTCTAACAGCTCTAAAGCCTATGCTCATCATATATTTTTCGGCATTTTCAATTTTTTCAAAGTCTTCTACTTTTAATTCATTTCCATATGGTATTCTTGTTAAAAGGCATGCATATGGCGGTTTATCCCAAGTATTAAGCCCTAATTCTTTTGAAAAAGCTCTTATCTCAGCTTTAGTTAGTTTACATTCTAAAAGCGGACTTTTTACTTCTAATTCTTTTAATGCTTTAAGACCTGGTCTATAATCACTTATATCATCAAAGTTTGTTCCATCAATAACACAATTGTAACCTTGTTCTTTAGCTACAGATAATATCATGCTAAATACTGCTGTTTTACAAAGATAACATCTATCCTCAGGATTAAACTTAATTGATTCAATAATTGGAGCTTCTATGATTTCGTGTTGTACTCCTAGCTCTTCAACTAACTCCTTAGCTTCCGCTATTTCCCATTTAGGAATGTATGGTGATAAAATTGTTACTGCCTTTACATTTTCCCCAAGGGCTTCTTTAGCGACTTTAAGTAAAAAAGTACTATCAACTCCTCCTGAAAATGCTAAAACAACTTTTCCTAAGCTTTTTAAATATTCAATTAATTCATTATATTTATTATTATTTATCATTTACTTCTCCCGCCTCTCACATGTAACATTCTAACTATTTGTCATATATATTTGAAGTTTGCTTATAAACTTCGTTATAAACCTTACCTATGGCTACATTTTTTTCTTTAGCTATACTTTTACATTCTTCATACTCTGGTTTATATTTAACTAATTTGCCTTTATAATAAGATTTTTTAATAGTAATTTCCCCATACTCAGTTTGAACCTTTGAAAATTCTCTATTAAGCATTATCTTCTCAACTTTATATTTTCTTACACCAAGGGAAGTAGTTTCTTCAAAAATTATATCTAGAATATCGTTCTCTATCTGCTCACTGATTAATACACTTAATTTTATTCCCGGTCTTCCTTTTTTCATAAATATAGGTGTTTTAAAGACGTCTAATGCTCCTGCTTCAAAAAGTTTTTCTTCAACATATCCATACAATTCTGGATTCATATCATCTATGTTTGTTTCTAATATATATTGCTCTTCTATTTCTTCTAATTTTTCCTTTTCTCCTAAATAAACTCTTAAAACATTTGGAATACTTAAATCTCTATGTCCAATTCCATATGCAATTTTCTTTATGGAAAAATCTATTTTAGAAGTAAATTCCTTCACATTAGCTGCCAGTATTGCTGCACCTGTAGGAGTAGTAGTTTCAAATTGCACTATTCCAGTATTAATAGGAATATCTTTTAATATCTCTACAGTCGCTGGTGCTGGAACTGGCATAAGCCCGTGAGCACATTTAACAAAGCCGCCTCCAACTTGAACAGGAGATGCTATGATTTTATCAATATTCAAATAATCTAAACAAATAGCTGCACCTACCATATCTACAATAGAATCTATAGCTCCGACTTCATGAAAATGCACTTCATATAAAGTCTTTCCATGAACCTTGGCTTCAGCTTCTGCTACCTTCATGAACATATTCATACTTAATTTTTTAACTTTATCACTTAAATCACTAGAATTTATAATATTCTCTATATCATTTAAATTTCTATGATGATGTTCATGGCCATCTGCATGACTATGATTGTGCACTTTATCCTCATGGGAATGCTTAAATTCATGATTATGTTGGTGGCTATCATCATGATTATGAGAGTGATCATGGCTATGATGATTATTATGTGAACTACTATCATCATTATGGGTATGTTCATGTTTATGGTCGTGATGATCATGATTTAAAGCTTCCTCAGCCTCAATTTTACTATCATGTTTATGATTTTTTAATATAACATCTACTCTAGTTCCCGTAATTCCTAATTTTGCAGCACTTTCAATTTTTATCTCATATTCTGAACCCAAGTTAAGTTTTGAAAGTTCTTTTATTAAATAATCCCTAGGAACTCCTAAATCTAATAATGCTGCTAAGTTCATATCTCCACTTATACCGCAAAAACAATCATAATATAATATTTTCATAATAAATCACTCCTTAAATTCCTTTGTATTTCCTAAAGAGACATCTAAATACATTCTTGTTATCAAATTATATGATGTTATTTTTTCTTAAAAACTCTTCGTCTTTTATAACATCCTCATATTTGTCATCCCTAATAATTTTATGCTCCTCTGAAAAAACAATAGCTCTGTTAAAAACTCCATCTATATATTCAAAATCATGAGTTGCACAAATTATAGTTTTGCCACTTTCATTTAGTGCAATTAGCAAATCCCTTAGAAATCTCTTACCTTTTGGATCTATTCCATTCATTGGCTCATCTAAAGTTATTATTTCTGGATTCATTGCTAGCACACTAGCAATTGCAACTCTTTTCTTTTCTCCGCCACTTAAATTATAAGGATGCTCATCTCTTAATTTATCTATATTGAGGAGATTAAGACAATCATTTACTCTTTTATTTACTTCATCCTCTGATATTTCCATTTGCATAAGTCCAAATGCTATTTCTTCAAAAACAGTTGAACAAAAAAGCTGAGCATCAGAATTTTGAAATACAAAACCAATTCTCTTGTGGAATAATTTTAAATATTTTGTATCCTTTAAAGCATTTTCATTTATTTGTACTTTATCAAAAATATATCTTCCTTCACTTGAGAAAATAATAGCATTTAATAGTTTTAGAAAAGTTGATTTCCCACTTCCATTTGGACCTATTACAGCTATAGATTCTCCTTCTTTTATATGGACATCTACATTATTAAGAGCTATTTTGTTCTTATATGTAAATGAAATATTTTCTAATTCTATCATTAATATTCTCCTTAATTTGTTTAGTAATATAAGTATATAAACAAACTAACCAACAGTACATTTACTATTAAATAAACATAATCAATCTTTTTAAATTTTAAATTCACTTTTGTTGAATATTCTCCTACAAAACCTCTGCATTCCATGGCATAAAACATTTCTTCGCTCATTTTATAGGATTTTATAAATAAGCTTCCCATGATCCCTGTTAGAGAACTATATTTATTTGAAGTTATACCAATTGCTCTAAGTCTTAAAGCATATAGCAAGTTAATGGAATGTTCGCCTAATAAAACAATATATTTTATTGTTATATCCATAATCCATATAAATATATCTGGTATGAATAGAAGCTTTAGTGACTTGCTAATTTCATTCCATTTAGTATTATGTGGAAGCAGGTTCATGAGTAAAATGGTTATAAGCAGTTTTTGAAAAATCAATAAACTGTTATGAATATTTCCATAAAACATAGAAGGTATCAATACTATCAGTGTTATAAATGGGAATATAATACTTCTAAGCAATATTCTTTTTCTTGACCTCTTTTCCATAAGAAAAAGGTTAATTAAACTATATATATCCATTATCAATAAATAAATGATATTTCTTGAAACAGATGTTAATATCACCATTACTAGCGTACATATAACTTTTAAAGTTGGATTTATTGAATACACTAATTTACCTTGATTTTTATCTTGTCTAATAATTGAAACTATCTTAATTAAAGAAAAAATACTTTTCTCTATATATAAATTTTTTTCTTCCTTTGGGACATAATTATCTTTTACTAAAAGCCACTCTGGAACCATTTAATCTCCTTTTAATTTTTTCTTTAAATTTATTTTCCCTAATATTTTAAAAATAATAAATATTATACTTACTCCAGCTAATGCTGATAAAATATACCCAAGATAACCTTGCAAAAATTCAAAACTATAACCTGGCATTGGAGAATTAAATTTCACTCCATCTTCCATTCCCTTAGGTATAAAGCCTATAAGGCTTTTAAATTCTTCAGCTCCCCATTCTCCCCATGCAGTCCCTTTAGCTAAAAGTCCTAATGGAGTTGCTAAAATAAGTATTCCCATTACAAAATATAGTGATTTTATTTTGTTTATCTTTCCTCTATATATTATCTCAGAAGATGCTTGTTTTATATAACTATATGCTCCTACAGTTATTATTCCTTCTAGTAAACCAACCACTAGTAGATGAGGTATCATCATAGCAGGGATTGATATGGCTAATCCATAAGGACTATATAGCGGTAAGCCGGAAACATCCTTAAATAGAATGGGCTGAATGCCAAATTCAATTGCTGCAAATAAAGCAGCCATATTAACAGAAATATATCCCGCTAAAAAAGCTCCAATATACTCCCCTTTTGGATTTCTAAAAAGTTTTGTCACAAGTTTAAATAAATAAAACGCTGTAAATGGCATAATAAAAGCCATATTAAAACAGTTTACTCCTAGAGCTAAAATTCCTCCATCCCCAAAAAATAATGCTTGTATTGCTAATGCCACAGTAGTCGCAAAAACAGCACTGTAAGGTCCAAGTAAGATAGCTACCAGAGCTCCTCCAATAGCGTGTCCTGTAGTTCCTCCAGGAAGAGGTACATTAAACATCATAATTAAAAATGAAAAAGCTGCTGCTACGCCAAGTAGAGGCATTTTCTGCCTTGTTACTTCAGCCTTTACCTTTGCACTAGCTCTTTTCCATACTGGCAGCATAGCAGCTCCAAAGGCAGCACAAGTCGAAGGGCTTAAATAATTATCAGGTATATGCATATGTTTACTCCTCCTTATAGCATATAAGCAGATTATATTAAAGTAAGAATTTCATTGTAATATTCTAATATGGTAAAATTCAAAAGAATCTTACCATATTAGAATATGAAAATTATTTCTATGCAAATAATTCAGTAACATTTTTTAATTCTTGACGGATTTTAATTGCTTGTGGGCAATGGCTTTCACATTTACCACACTCAACGCACTTATCTGCTCTTTCTGATGGTGCTACTCCATTATATCTTTCCTTAAGTTCTTTTTCCGTTGCTGGAGTAACAAATATGTTATATTCATTATAACACGCAAAATTCTTAGGAATATTTACGCCCGCTGGACATGGCATACAATACTCACAAGCTGTACAATTCACTTTTATTCTTTCTTTAAATGCATTTTTAACATTATCCATTATTTCTAATTCTTTTTCAGTTAATGAATTTGGTAAAGCTTCACTTGCAACCCTTAAGTTTTCTGTAACATTCTCCATTACATTCATACCACTTAATACTACAGATACTTCTGGATGATTCCATACCCATCTTAACGCCCACTCAGCTGGAGTTCTTTTAATTTCTGCTTCATCAAAAGTGTTTACAACTACTTCTGGAAGATTTCTAACTATTTTTCCACCTCTAAGTGGCTCCATTATAACAACTCCCAAACCTCTATCTGCCGCATACTTTAATCCTTCTGTTCCAGCTTGGAAATTTTCATCTAAATAGTTATATTGAATTTGGCAAAATGACCAATCATAATAATCTACTATTTCTTTAAAAACTTCTAATTTATCATGGAAAGAAAATCCTGCATATCTTATTCTACCATCTTTAATTGCTGAATTTAAAAACTCATCTATTCCTAATTTCTTAAGATTTTCCCAAGTTCCTTTATTTAATGCATGTACTAAATAGAAATCTATTCTATCAGTTTGAAGACGCTCCAATTGTTCATTTAAGTATTTGTCCATATCTTCCCTAGTCTTAATTGCCCAACTTGGAAGTTTTGTAGCTAAATTAACCTTTTCTCTATATCCATCCTTTAAAGCTCTACCTACAAATGGCTCACTTTCGCCTCCATTCCCCATTCCTGTTCCATGATAAGGGTATGCAGTATCTATATAATTAACCCCTTCATCGATTGCATGACGAATCATCTTCGTTGCTTTTTCCTCATCAATCTTAGTAGTATCCCCATCAATAATAGGTAATCTCATACATCCAAAGCCTAAGGCTGAAACCTTTTCATTTGTCTTTCCAAGTGTTCTATATAACAAAGTAACTCCTCCTTAAAATAGATATTTTTCTATATTAAATTGCTTTATAAATATATTCTACATCTTAGAGTTAGCTCTAAGTCAACATATTTTTAAAAATTCTGCTGTAAAATGAAAAAGTAAGTTCTTGATTGCAATAGTAAATTCATCGTTTACGACCTTAGTATTACGCCATTTTTTCTAAAATAAAAATTTAAATTCTTGTTTGCACCTTATTCAAGTTTACAAATTAAAGTTCTTAGAGTATACTCTAACGTAGAAATATATGATAAAAATGAGGGAGGATATACATTATGGGATACAGTATTGCCGAAGTTGCTGAAAAAACTCATTTGACTGCACATACTCTTAGGTATTATGAAAAGGAGGGTTTATTACCTTTTGTTGACCGTAGTGATACAGGAAATAGAGATTTTAAAGAAAAAGATTTAGAATGGCTTGAACTTATTTGTTGTTTAAAAAATACAGGCATGCCAATAAAAAAAATAAAAGAATATATTCAACTATGCCTCAAAGGTGATAATACCCTTGATGTTCGCAGAGAAATATTTATAAAACATAAAGAAGACGTTATAAATCAAATAGCTGAATTGCAAAAAAACCTTGATAAAATAAACTGTAAAATTAACTTTTATGACTGTGCATGCAAAAAATAAAATTAAAATACTTATATAGATAAACAACCATGCGCGTAAAGCTTAACCAGTAATCACCAAATTATAGGGGGAAGAGAGTA
>NZ_AUUU01000137.1 GCF_002760435.1 Clostridium sp. LS | reverse complement strand
CTGTTTAATTAGGTTTTGTATGGAAAAAGAATAAAAAAGAAATCTTATTCGCCTGCATAAAATGTTCTTATATGCAGCATAGCTGTTATTTCGAATGTGCAGATTTTTCTCACATGCGTTCGAAAAGGCAGATGCAAAAAAAATCTCCAGCTCCACAGTCGCTTACGATTTTTTTATTATCAACTGTAAAATACCGATCTTATAATTATTGTTATCTAATCAATATTCCATAAAAGAATATTTTTTGAATTTCTTCAAGATAACAATATGAAACATTAAAATCATTATAATTAATTAAAATTATTTCAAGAAGTTTTAAAATTGTTTCGGTGGATAAAGTCTTATCTATCACTCCTTCTTCTTTGCCAGCATCAATATATTCTTTATAAAGCTTTAATTTTTCTTTAGTTAAAGATTCAGTTAAAAGTTTGAGCAAAGAACTATCTTTTAAGGCTTCTCTGCTAAAATATTCGTTGAAAGAACTGCTTAAATTATCAGAACATAAAGATAATGCCCTTACTAATTTCTCTTTAAAATCCATTTTACTATAAAGGATATCACGTGCTTGCTCTATAATATCATTCATTAGGGAGCTGACACATTCGCCGACTAAAGCATCTTTACTTCCAAAATAATTATAAATGGAAACTTGGGAAACATTAGCTTTAGAGGCGATTTCTTTGATGCTTACATTTATAAAGCCTTTATCTCTAAATAATTCTTTAGCAGCATCAATTATAGCTGATTTTTTTTTATTTGTTCGTATTTCAAAATTATTCATTTGTTCCTCCGTATATAGTTTCTTAAGAAAATTATAACATAAAGTTTTTGAAATATACTAAACAATATTTCAAAACTATTGAATATAGATTAATTAAGATATATAATAATTTTGAAATATAAGTGTTTAAATTTCAAAATTTAAGGGGGAAGACAAAGTGAAGAATGTAATATTTTATTTTAGTGGAACAGGAAATAGTTTTGTAGTAGCGTCACATATAGGAACAATGTTAAATGATACAGAAGTTATACACATTACAAATTTAGAAAACACTTTTAGAAGTGGTATAGTATATGAACGAATAGGATTTGTATTTCCTGTTTATTATAATCATATGCCTAATATTATGAAAGAATTTCTAGGGAAAGGTCAGTATAAACCAGAGCAATATATTTTTGGAGTTAGTACCTATGGTGGTAGTTCAGGTATGGCAATGAAGGATCTTAGAGAAGTAATAAATAAATGTGGTGGACGATTAAGTGCTGAGTTTGGTATAAGAATGCCAGGTAATTATATTGTTAATTATGGAGCATTTCCTAAGCTTATCTGCGACTTTATATATAAGAGAGAAGAAAAAATTATATTAAAAATTAGTTCCGAGATAGAAAGAAAAGAAAGCACAGATAATATAGACCCTAGTTTTATATCAAAATTACTTGACGAAAAAGTTATAGATAAAATAAACAATTTTAAAAATGAGGACAAAAAGTTTAATGTTAATGACAAATGTACAAACTGTAAAATATGCAAAAATATATGTCCTGTAAAAAATATAGAGATTGTGGAGGACAAGCCTCTGTGGAAAAATAACTGTGAACAATGTATGGCATGTATTCAATGGTGTCCAACTCAGGCTATTAATTACTCTAATAAAACACAAAATAGAAAGCGCTATACTCATCCTAAAGTTAAAGTTAGTGATCTTACTTTAAAATAAGATTTAACATAAAACAAGCTTAATTAAGTAAAAATATTATTTGGTTTTAAATTGACAAGAATAAAATTTAATGGTATCTTAGGTTTAATAAAATAAATCCTTTAAATTGATTCGAGAAATCAGTAAGGAAGCTATTAATATATTCTTAGGCGTATTATGTCTTCCTTTAAATTGAAGGAAGATTTTTTGTATTTAATATAAATTATGTGAATTAAAATAATATATTAGGAGGAATTATTAATGAAAGCATATAAAAAAGAGTTTATTGATTTTATGATAGAATGTGGAGTATTAACATTTGGAGATTTTGTTACTAAGAGTGGGAGAAAGACTCCGTTCTTTGTTAATACAGGTAATTATCAAACAGGAAGCCAGTTAAAAAGACTTGGGGAATTTTATGCAGAAGCAATAAAAGAAAACTTTGGAGACGATTATGATGTATTATTCGGACCAGCATACAAAGGGATTCCGCTAAGTGTTACAACGTCTATTGCGTTGTCTAGCTCATTTGATATTGATGTAAGATATTGCTCAAACAGAAAAGAAGTAAAAGACCATGGAGATACAGGAATTCTACTAGGAAGTAAATTAAATGATGGAGATAAAGTATTAATAGTTGAAGATGTTACAACAGCAGGAACTTCAATTTATGAAACTATGCCAATATTAAAAAGCCAAGCGGATGTTAATGTTAAAGGTCTTATAATTTCAGTAGATAGAATGGAAAGAGGGCAAGGTGAACAATCAGCATTAGTTGAAATCAGAGAAAAATTTGGATTTAAGACTTGTGCCATAGTAACAATGGCGGAAGTTATTGAATACTTATACAACAAAGAAGTTAATGGAACTATCCTAATAACAGATGAAATTAAAGCGAGAATAGATGATTATTATAAACAATATGGTGCAAAATAAAGGTATTGCGAAGAACTTAAAGTGAAGCAATGAACAATCGAAAGAGAATACATATATGTTTCTCAGGACTGTGAAAAATTTCGCTGAGCATATCTAAAGGTCAAGTTGCATCCACGTCTGCATGCTCCTGCGACAAGCGCATGACAAGCAGACATGGAACAACTTACCATTAAGATATGTAGCAGCTTATTTTTCAATGTCTGCTGCATATATATGTATTCTCTTTCTTTGTTTTGCTATCACTTTAGTTCTTTCAGCAATGCCTAATATAGAATAAAGAAAATATATATAATACAGGTTACAAGGAGGGCTTATGAATATTTTGATTACTAACGACGATGGAATAAATGCGCCAGGAATAATTTCTTTAGCGGAAGAAGTATCTAAAAAGCATAATGTAATAATTGTTGCGCCTAGGGAGCAAAAAAGTGCCTCTAGTCATTCTATATCAATACACAATCCAATTAAAATAAAAGAAGAATTTATTGAAGGATTAAGCTGCAAAGCGTATAGCGTGGTTGGAACTCCTGCAGATTGTACTCAGGTTGGTTTGTCTCTTTTAGATGATAACATAGATATTGTAATATCAGGAATAAATAAAGGACCTAACTTAGGAACTGATATTTTATATTCGGGAACAGTTTCAGCAGCAATAGAAGGTGCGGTTTATGGAATTCCATCTATTGCAGTATCTATGGATGTAGATTATGAAAAAGATGACGAAGATTATTCAAAAGCTGTAAAGTGGACAATGAAGATTTTAAATATAGCAAAAGAAAGATACTTAAAAAGCGATATTGTATTAAATCTAAATATTCCTAACTTAAATGATAGTGAAATAAAAGGAATTAAAGTGTGTAAAATAGGAAAAACTACGTACAAAACAGAATATATTCTCTTGGAATGCAATGGTGAAGATAAGGTATATACAATTAAAGGAATTAGAAATGATATTGAAAAGGATGAGACGGATTTATACTATCTATCTAAAGGCTACGTTACTTTAACTCCGCTTCACTTTGATTTTACAAATTTCGGTATATTAGAAGATGTTAAAAATATTTTTGAAATATAACTTACAAAAATTAGTTTTATACTTTTGTCTTAATTTACTATCCCCCTATAACCTATTAATAGATTATAGGGGGATATATTTTACAGAAGAAGAAATACAAAGTCATTTCAGCAAAACACCACTTTTGGGCTTATATATAAGTAAATATAGAATCACATTACTTATCTATAAGCTCATCAATGTGAAGAGTTGTATAATCGTCATCTTTAAGAGCTTTAACAATTTGTTGAAGAGGTGAAGTTACATCATATGTTACATTTAGTTTATTTCCATCTATATTAAAATTTATGTAATTTATTTCTATAGATGGATGATAGTAAAAGCTATTAAGGATATCAGGATCATTATCATTAAGTTTATTTATTATAGTTTCTGTATCCTTTGATGGATCAGATATACGGCTTAACGGTGTAGGAACAAATAAGTGAGAATTATCAGGCTTATAAATGTTTTTTGATTTTGAATAATCATAAGGCTCGTATACAAATTGGAAATATTCACTGATTATCTTTTTTTGATCCACAGTATCTCTATAATGTGGACTTTCGTAATATGACATAGGTAAATTCAAAGCACTAGCGGTGTCTATTCCCTTTTCAATTACAGCTCGAGTTTCAGCTTCAGTACTATTTACATCTTTAGACATTTCCTCGCCATTGCCGCTTGCATCATTGCCAGATTGATGTGTATACCCATGTAAGCCAATTTCCCCACCTTTATTAAGTATATAATCCAATAAATTTACAAATCCAACATTTGTTATATTATCATTTGTTAATAAATCGTTATCGAAATTAGCAGAAGGAACAACAAACCTAGGTATCCATGATACGTGGAATTTCATACCATTTGAATAAAGTAAATTTGTCATGATTTTTACCTTTGTTTGATTTTTATCAACAATATTAGAATAGCCACAGCCAAAGTCCTCAAATCTAATTAATGCAACTTTATCGCTATACAATATAGAAGATTCTTCCGGTGCCTTAACATCGTTAGGAAGTAAACTAATTTTCTTGTTTTGGAAATCAAACACAGCAATTAAATCAAATAACTCTTCTATATCTGAAATTGAAATATAATAATTACCGCTACTGCTAATTAAGTTACCCCTAAGAGAGCCTGTCTTAGAATTCTTCTCGTAAGAGGTTTCAGTTAGAGAAATAGTGTTACTATTATTAGATATTGAAATAGAGTTATTAGATGTATCTAAAGTATAATTAAGTTTAGCACAAATAAAACTAAGTGGAACATAATATCTTTGAGCTTTAAGCAGCATAGGAACATTAGTAATATTAGTTTCATTTAATATATCTAAGCGTATGCCAGAAATTTTGGTAACTGCTCTATCTGCAAACTTTATCTTTGGGGTATAAATACTTTTAAAATTATCTTCCGGGAGCAAGTTTGAATAGAGAGTTTTGTTAATGATAGTTATGTTTTTTCGAAAAAAATTAAAATATGAAAGAATTTGATAAATAAGTGAAAGTGATAAAATTAGTCCTAAAAAAGAACATATAAGTATCTTTTTATTCCTTAGCATATGCTTTTTCGCTCCTTTTAATTATGTATAAATAATTTTCGTAAGAAGATTATACCATGGATTTGTGTCAATTATTTTTTGAAAATGTTAAAAATATGTTAAAACATTTAAAAATGGTTGACAATACATAACTAGTATAATCTTAATCAGATTAATTATGCATAGAAAATATAATTAATACAAATGTTATAAAATAAACAAACTTTTTTAAAATAAGATGATATAAATACGATAATAATTTCTTTGATATTTATATTTCAGGAGTCTGGATGTTAGAATTAATTAATATTATTAAAAAAATAATGAAAAGCATAGAGCTTCTAAATAAAAATTAAAATACAAAGAAATATTTAGATACAGCATATTGTATTTAACATAATAATTGATATACTATATATTGTATGAATTGATTCGAGTAGCTAATATTTAATAATAAGACACAAAGTAGAAGCAGATGTAAAAAAGTAAAAATTATTGTTAAATGATAAATAGTATCATTGACAAAATATGATTTAAAGTATACAATAATGGTATGAATTAATTGATTAAAAATTAACAAAGTTTTTAATCATATAGTATAAAGGAGGAAAGTAATTATGTTTAAACAATGGGAAGGTTTCAAAGGCGGAACTTGGCAGGAAGGTATAGATGTAAGAAACTTTATACAAAAAAATTATAAGTTATATGAAGGAGATGCTAGTTTCCTAGAAGACAAAACTGATAAAACAAGCAAAGTATGGGCAAAAGCTTATGATTTAATAGTAGAAGAAGTTAAAAAGGGAATAAT
>NZ_AUUU01000136.1 GCF_002760435.1 Clostridium sp. LS | reverse complement strand
GCGGGAGCATGCTAAATTGGATGCAACTTGCAACTTAGATCCTTCAGCGATATTTTCATAGTTTTTCGTAGCAAAAATATTTATGATTTCGGTAAGCTACCACATAAATCAAGTTTATATGTTGTTTATCTATACATATACGTAATCATTCATTACTGGCTGCAATCCTTTTGCTTTAATTGCTTCATATACTTCATCTACAGTTCTGCTATCGGCAATTTCAAATTGATTATCTCCTCTATCTTCTGCCTCTTCAGCATGACTTCCTATTCCGGTACTTACACCTGCCGAAATTTTAGTTGCTGCTAAACCTATAACATTATTTCGGAATCTTTCACATTCCCTTGTAGATATAGTGATGTTAGCAAAAGGCATAAAAAGACGATATGCTGTAATTACCTGCAAAAGCTGTGGTTCATGAACATCTTTGGGATTAATTTTATCATTATTAATAATTGGTCTTAACCTTGGGCATGAAAATGCAATTTCCGCATGAGGATATTTTCTTTGAAGAAGATATGCGTGCACCCCTGTAGCGAAAGCATCTTTACGGAAATCATCCAATCCAAGTAATGCTGCAAAACCTACTCCTCGCATACCGCCTTTTATTGCTCTTTCTTGGGCATTTACTCTATATGGAAATATTCTCTTATGTCCTTCCAAATGAAGAGTTTCATACTTATCTGAATTATATGTTTCTTGGAATACAGTAACAAAGTCTGCTCCACATTCTCTAAGATATTCATATTCATCAGAGTTCATAGGATATACTTCTAAGCCTACCATCTTGAAATATTTACGAGCTATTTTGCAAGCTTCTCCTATGTATTTTACATCTGACATTTTTCTGCTTTCACCAGTAAGAAGAAGAACTTCTTCCAATCCAGTTTTTGCTATAGCCTGCATTTCTTTCTCTATTTCTTCAGCATTTAGTCTTGCACGGCGAATTTTATTGTGACAGTTAAATCCACAATAAATACAATAATTTTCACAATAATTTGCAAGATATAATGGTGTAAACATATAAACTGAATTACCAAAGTGTTTTCTGGTTTCTTCCTGCGCTGCTTGAGCCATTTGTTCAAGAAATGGCATGGCTGCTGGAGATAATAATGCAGCAAAATCTTCTACAGTACGATAATCATGATTTAAAGCCCTTTGAACATCAGCGGCTGTATATTTATCATAATCATAAGCTTCCATACGACTGACTACTTGATCCATTATGTCTGATTCTAAGATTTCCATTCCAGGCATATATTCCATATGATTTGTACGTTGTTCGCTCATATCTACACCTCCTACTCTTGCAAGAACCCAGTTAATGGTGAAGATGCAGACGCACCTTTATCTAGCACTCGGCCTAATCCAGAAAGATATGCTGCACGACCAGCTTCAATAGCTTGTCTAAAAGCACCTGCCATAACTGGAATATCACCAGCAGTTGCAATTGCTGTATTTGCCATTACGGCTGCAACTCCCATTTCCATAGCTTCGCATGCTTGAGATGGACGTCCAATTCCTGCATCAACGATAATCGGAAGATCAATTTCGTCTACTAATATTTTTATAAATTCCTTTGCAGCCAATCCCTTGTTAGATCCAATTGGTGATGCAAGAGGCATAATACAAGCTGCTCCGGCGTTAACTAAATCACGAGCTACATTCAAGTCTGCATGCATATATGGCATAACTACAAAACCTTCTTTTGCAAGGATTTCAGTAGCCTTAATTGTTTCATAGTTATCTGGAAGTAGGTATTTTGAATCACGAATGATTTCAATCTTTACAAAATTGCCACAACTCATTTCCCTAGCAAGTCTTGCAATTCTAACAGCTTCTTCTGCATTTCTTGCCCCTGAAGTATTTGGAAGTAACGTTACCCCTTCTGGAATATAATCTAAAATGTTTTCGCCTCCATCTGTATTCGCACGCCTTAAAGCTAATGTAATCATCTGTGCACCAGCGTTTTCTACTGCAGCCTTAATTAACTCTAAATTATATTTTCCTGAACCTAGTATAAATCTTGATGAGAATTCATGTCCCCCAATGACTAATGTATCTTTTTTCATTTTTTATTCATTCCTTTCTTAATTGCATAAAACTATGTTAAAGCCGTTACTCCAGTTAATTACTAGCAGTTAATATTTGAAGATGAAATACTTTCAATATTTCTTTATATTTATTTGTTATAAAACTATAGGCTTTTCTCCCCAAAATTGTTAATTGTGCACTGTTAACTGCCAACTGACAATCAGCCTCCTCCAACAAAACTAATTACCTCAAGCGAATCGCCATCTTTAATATTTGTTTGCTTATATTGAGCTTTTGGAGCAATTTCACCATTAAGTTCAACAACAGTTTTCTCTAATGAATATCCTTGATTAATAAGAAATTCTTCCAAAGATATTTCTTCAACAATATTCACTTCTTTTCCATTTACCTTTACCATACTTTTCACCTCTTCCTATTTATACATGCAAAAAAGGCCACACGAAAAAATACACCCAAGGTGGTGTACCCCTTCGTGTGACCTTCACACTCTGTCAAAAATTATATCACTATTCTAAATTTGTGTCAAATTAATCTATAAATGGATTAGTTAACTTAAATCAGTTTGTAAAAATTTACGATGTATAGAAATCATCATTAGTCTTGTCTATCGCGAATAAAACTATAAACAATTGAATTAAAAAAACTTATTAATTTACCATAACTTTCCATAAGGCATTATGGTATAATTTCTATAAAGACAATGTTAAGGAGGTCCTTATGACAGCGACTAATAAAATTTCAGCAATAAAATTATGGAATCCAAAATCATTTATTATTTTCTCCCTATTTTTTTCTTTTGTTCCTGCTGGAATTATGAGCGCACTAAATTATGGCCGATATGGAAATAAAAAAAGAAAGTGGGTAATACTTATATCGACTATTTTAGGATTTGTAACGCTTATTACCTTGGCATCATTATTGCCAGTTGATGCACCTTATATATTTCTAGCTATTAATATTGGTGTTGGAGTTTTTTTATCCATTAATCAGCGTACACTTTATAAAGATCATATTGAAAATGGTGGTAAAAAGGCTTCTTATATTCTACCAATAATTATAGGCATTATTATCTTCTCACTGGCTGCCGCTTCAATCATGTACACAATCAATATACCTAAAAATGCGCTTGACTATGGTGAAAATCATCTCTTCTACACAAATAATATAACTCAACTGCAAGCAAAAGAACTTGGAGACTACTTCAATAGGGAAGGCTATTTTACCAGCAATTCAAAAATTGATGTTAAAATTGATAAGCAAAATGATACTTACGTCTTATCACTTGTAGCAGAAGGTGATTATCAAAATAATCAAAACTATGTAGGGCCTATGAGAGCACTATCTAAAGAGCTTTCTCAAAATGTTTTTAAAAATAGTAAAGTTAGGATAGACTTGTGTGATGATAGATTTAAAGTTCTGAAATCTATTAATACAGATTAGATATTTACAATATAACCTTAATTATGGCATGGCAATAGAACAAGAAAGAGATAGTTTTTTTACTCGCTGTACACTATCTCTTTCCTTATTCTTATTTAGTTTTAATATATTCAACATTTATTAAAATCATATGTAATTTCTAATATCTTCTCCTAATTATTTTAATCAACTCCTCTTTGTTCCCTCTCAATTGAACAAGTCGATTTACATTAGCTCCAGATGGATGTGGAAATCCTTTAAGGATTTGATTTTCATTTATTACCTTTATTTCGCAAAGCTTGTATAAAACTTCTTCGACACATCTTCCTAAAGGTATTATAAGAATATTTCCTGCATTATTTAATTCTTTAAGTTCATCAACAAAATTATTATAAATATATTTCATTAAGAATTCACTCTTTATAAGCTTTGGAGTATGACCTGAATAATTTTGCCCTTTTACAAAAACAGCATATGGTATTAATGAAACAGTATGTAGTAAACAATCCTTCTCTCCAAACAACTTACTACAGCTTTCAATGCTTAAATACTTATTAAGTTCTATTTCATCTAACATGCTAATTAAATTCTTCCTAAGACTACCGCTAAAACGTCCTGCTTCCTTACATTTATATTGTATTTCTTTAATATCATTAGATTCCTCAAGTTCTCTTCTTGCAGCAGAAATAGCTGTACTCATCTGTTGAAAACCAGGAGTTATTCCCACAATAAAAACCTTTGCCTTTGGATTTATATATTCATTATGAGGTGAATAATATATTTCTATATCTTTTTCTTTTTCAATAAGGAAATCTTTTGTTAAAATCTCATTCTTATTATATTTATCTTTTATCGGCAATTTCAAAATTTTATCTTTATAATTGTATAATGTTTTTTTCATATTTAACCTCTAAATATTATTTTATATTTTATCTTTAGCATTATTATTTAATTTTATTATTAATATAGCATTAAATATCACACACTCCTTAATCTTTATATAATGGTATTCTAGGACTATTTTTAGCAGTTAAAATTCATTTGAAGTACAAAATCATATATTACTTTCATTTGTAGAACAGAGTCTTTATTCCACTATTCCTATTGACATAATATGAATTATAGTTTAAAGTTTATATTAATTTGAATTATTCTCCTATTATTAACTATATAAGAATAATTAACCCAAAAATTTATTAATGAAAGGTAGGAGTACTCATGAATATAAGAAATATAAAGGTTAAATATAAAATTCTTTTAAGCTTTTCCTTAATACTTGTTATGTCAATAATTTACTCCATTATAAACTTAGTAAGTATAAATTCATTAAACCAAAGTTTCAAACAAGTAATTGACGGAAATACTCAGAAAATTATTATTGCATATAATATACGAGGGGATTTAACTAATACCTACACTGCATTAAGAAACATATTAGTCTCCTCTGACACAGAATACATAAAGAGTCAAAAGAAAGTATTAAGTGATAATATAAATAAATACAATGATGATACAGGAAAATATGTTTCAATGATTGATAATTCTGATGAAAATCAGTTATACAAGGATTTAGAAAATAGTGCAGCTTCCGAGCTCAAAGGCCTATTAGATAAAGTAAATAATAACGCATTCCCATCTATAGACTTAAACAAAGAAATTGAATATCAGCAAAAACTTCGTGATCTTGTACAAAAAAATATAGATTGGCAGGTTATGCATATAAATGAAAAGAAAATTGAAGTAAATGATCTAACTTCCAAAGTAACTCTATTAACTTCTATTTCTATACTGCTAATTATTTTATTTTCTATTTGCATTGTAATTATTTTAACAGCAAGTATTACTAAACCTTTACGTAAAATAGAACACTTCGCCGAAAGACTTTCGGAATATGATTTTACAACATCTATAAACATAGCTACAAAAGATGAATTTGGCAAAACAGGTATAGCTCTAAATAAAGCTCAAGAAAATGTAAAATTCTTAATTACATCTATTTTAGAAAGTTCATCCAAGGTAAATTCCTCCAACCAAGAACTCTCTGCTGCAATCGAAGAAATGAATATAAAACTTCAAAATATTAATAATGCTGCCGAAGATATAAAGGATGGAACACATGAGCTTAATGCGTCAACTCAGGAAGTTACCGCCTCGATAGATGAAATAAATATAAGTATTAATGATTTAACTGAAAAATCAATGGATGGAAGTAATAACGCTAATAGCTTTAAAAATAGAGCAAATTTAGTTCAAACAAATGCGGCTAATGGCATAGAAGAAATTCGAAATATGTATAGTGACCGAGAATCTAAAATATTACAAGCTATAGAAGATGGAAAGGTTGTTGAAGATATAAAATCTATGGCTGATATCATATCAGGCATTGCAAGTCAAACCAATTTATTAGCATTAAACGCTGCAATAGAATCAGCAAGAGCAGGAGAACATGGCAAAGGATTTTCAGTAGTAGCTAATGAAGTTAAAGTCCTCTCTGAACAATGCACAAATGCAGTTTCATCAATCCAATCCACAATTTTGCATGTGCAAGCTGCCTTTAAAATTCTCTCAACTAATGCCTATGAGATTTTAAAATTTATTAACAATAATGTATATAAGCAATTTGATGAATATTTAGGTGCAGGAACACAGTATTATAACGATGCCGAATACGTTCTTCTCATGTCAGAAAATTTAGCATCTATGGCAGAAGAAATAACTTCTACTGTTGGACAAGTTAATGAAGCAATCCAAAATGTTTCTGCTACTGCGCAAAAATCCTCAGAGGATACTAATCTAATACAAAACAGCATAAATGATGCTGCAAATAACATGAAGCTTGTAGCTAACATTATGGAAGTTCAATCCGAACTTTCAAAAAAACTTAATACAATAATCCAGAAATTTAAAATTTGATTTTGGTAATCTATCATAAACTTATTTTACTCTTTGTAAATTATAATACAAGGCTTTATGCATCAATGCGAATGCCTTGTATTTTTATTAATTTCATTAATTATATATGAATTCTGTTTTGCGCATTTTTATTTCTTTATCCTCTCATATGTATAATAAGTGTATGGAATTTCACCTTCAATTCTTTCTTCATAGTTTTTTATAAATTCCTCTTCATTAATATGCTCAAAATATACATTACCCTCAATTATTTTATCTATTACTGTAATATATATCCTATTGCATAGGGGGAATACTTCTTTATACACTTGTCCTCCTCCAGCTATAAAGATTTCTTCCTCACCTTTAGCTAAATTCAATGCTTCAATTAGTGATTTTACAGTAATACAATTATCAAATTCTATATTTTCGGTATTTGAAATAATAATTGTTTTTCTATTGGGCAATGGTTTCCCAATCTCTTGAAAAGATTTCCTACCCATAATTATTGTCTTTCCAGTAGTTAATTCCTTAAATCTCTTCTGCTCCCCTTTTATTTTCCATGGTATTACCCCATTATTACCTATAACATTATTCTTTGATACCGCTACTATAATAGAAATCATTTTTTTAATTCTCCTTATTCAATATTTTCTTAGTCCAAATATAAATACACCTAATAAAATTTGACTTAAATTTTATAACTCATATTCCGAGTATATTATCAATAATATCAATCACTTATTAGTAAAATAAAAGGATATCTATCTACCAATAAATAGTCTATCCTTATTATACTACAATATTTTGTTAACTTTCCTTTACTTTCCCAAAACATCTTGTATTGTTTTATCATTTAACTCATGAGTCAAATATCAAAATTTTATGCCCTTGCTAAATGTTTAATACATCTTATATCTATATCCCAATTAGGATTAACATCAGGATGTTTTTTTGCTAATTCTTCAATCGCTAAAATATAATTCTCACTTTTCAATTTAGATGCTAAATCATCTAACATTTCAATCATATATGATAAATAATATTCATCTAACCCATTAATAAATTTAATAATTTTATTCTCATCATTACCCATAGCTTTAATTATTTCATCCCAATATTCAGATATTTTAGGATCCTGAGGATGCAAAAGCGCCCTTTCATCTATTAGCTCAAGTATTTTGTTATCATCCATATTACCACCTCAAATTTATTATTTAAATTATTTATTTTATTGTTAACTTATGAGTTATTTTATTTATTTATCCTGATTTTTATTCCCTTAAGAAACTTTTATTAATGTCATCGATTTCACAAATACATTATAACACATTTACCAATATATTACATCATATAAAGTTTGTGATAGATTTTTTTACAAAAAAAATTAACTGACCATATAATTGTGGTCAGTCATTGAAAATAATATAATAAACTACACCTTACCAGACACTAATGCATTTTCAATAGCCTTTAAAATTGTTTTACTGCTATTGGTAGCTCCCGAAACTGCATCTACTTGTAAACTTTGTGCCTTAACCACCCTATCCGTAATAACTTCAGCTGGCTTTCCTCTATCTGTTTTATGTTCTAACAAATCTATATTTTCAATCTTGTGACTCTTAACTGTAACGGAAACTTTTGCAGCAATAAAATCAACATCATAAGAACCAATATATACACCATCAGAAATCTTTGATAAATCAACTTTTGAAATTGTTAGCTCCTTTATAGTTTTTTGATAATTTCTAAGAGAAATTAGATATTTCCCTCCAACAATAATACCGGTTATAATTGCAAGACAAGCTACACTTAACAAGATTTTTTTGATATTTAGCATAAAACCCACCCTTTATTTTTTAATAGACCTTAATAAAATGCTTATCCCATCTTCTATTAAATTTTCAATGTTTTTATTATAATAGGTACTTATATATTTTTCTTTTCTATTTATCAAACCGATATATCCCATCATAGCTGACCATAGTAACAGACAAATAGTATCTGAATCCTTATCATCTATCACTTCGCCCTTTTTCATTCCGTCCTCGATACATTTTTTTAAAATTTGTATTGAATATTGTCCTGCAACGTAGCATCTTTTAATCAAAGAGTTATCGTCGTGAATTTGAAAATCAAACTCCTTATTTTCATAATCTGAAATAGCTTTAAAATATCCTGGATACTTCTTACAAAATTCGATAAACACCCTACCAATACTGCTTATTTTTTCAATTTCAGTTCTATTAATATTTTCCTTAATTGCTTTGTCAAATAATCCATTTAGTGTAGTAAATCCACATAACATTATTTCGAAATACAATTCTTCTTTGCTTTTAAAGTATGAGTATATAGTTTTTTTAGTAAATTCAGCTTCCTTTGCAATATCATCCATTGTTGAATCTTCAAAACCGTTCTTAAAAAAAACTCTCTCTGCCGCATTTACTATTTCAATTTTACGTGCTAATTTTTCTCTTTCTTTTCGTTCTACAATACCTATAACAATTACACCTCCAGTTAAATAAGTATACTATTAGTATGTTTCATATATTTTTAATATACTAAATATCCACATAATGTCAACATTATTTCTAGATTGCATCCCTTTAACTGCTATTTTAGCTTGGATAAGTCTATCGTAAATGCTTCCCCTGCCTTTTTAAATTCGTTATTCATCTCTCCTCCTACTTTTGGATACTCGGCAGCATATGGAGTTAAAGTTAAAGTCTTTGCATTTTCATTAAGATTCCCATCAATATTTTCAATTTTAAATAGTGCTTTATTTTCTGTACTATAAGATGCATAAAATTCAACTTTATTGCCTAAATCATCAGCTCCTTTTAATTGAACATCATACGCTGTATCCATTTTAAAATTTGATATTGATGCATAAATTTTTTGACCTAAAGAATTATCTGTATATTTTTCTAAAGTATATTCAACACCATTTTCAAGAGTAAATTTGTTATTAAGCGTTATCTCTTTAGTGTCTATTCTCAATTGATCACCATTAGTCTTAAATTCAAAATTCAAATTGCTCATTTTTTCTGCCTTATCTGGATTTAATCCAATACTTGAACAGGATATTTTTATATTTAAATCTCCACTTAAATTCATATCTCCTAAATCATAAGTCATTACTGTCTGAGTAGTATAATCATCAATATTCTTTGAACTTCCAGTTGATCCACCATTTACTTCCTTTCCATTTATATAAATGCCATTAAACCCCTTCCAAGATTCATCATCACTTAGTTTTCGATTAGAGGTTACATTATAAGACACAGTTAACTCATTTTCATCCAAAATAACTTCATTTAATTGAACTGTTATTCCATTTTCTGTTATAGATTTATTTACTACAGTCTTATATTCATCTAAGTTTTTATCTATCCTTAAAAGGCTTGCTATATCTTTGATCCCTGGCAATTCTAATACTTTTGATAATGCTGATGCTCCAACATTAGTCCCAAAGAAAGTAATTGTTAATGCCAGAACCATACCTGCTGCTATTAAAGTTCTCTTACGAGATTTATTTTTAACAGCTGAGTTTCTAAAATTAGCTTTAATTCGTCTCTTTTCTATATCATTGAAATCTTCTTTTTCATAAATATCTAAATTTATGTTTGCATCATTTAACATAATATATATATCATTTTTCATATTATTAACCTCTACTTTCTAAAACACTAAATATTTTTTGTATTTTTTTCTTTCCTCTAGATATTTTGTTATAAATAATATCTCTTCTGAATCCTGTTTCCTCAGATACGTCTTTCATTTCCTTTTCTTCAACATATAATTTATAAAATAATTCCCTATCTTCTTCCTTTAAACAATTTAGCATGTCCTTAACATCATCATTAATCTCATTTTTTATAAGCTCTTCATGGGTGTTATCAGATATACTTATATTTAAATCATCTATATTTTCATATTTTAAACTTTTTAAATATTTTCTCTTATAATCTATAGACTTAAATTTCGCTATTCCAGCTACCCAATTTTTAAATTCACTTTTATTTTCATCAAAGCTTTCAATGTTATTCCAAATTCCAAGAAAAATATCATTAATGCACTCCTCCTGAAAATCCAGAAGATTATAGAGATGCTTTTTCACAATAGATTTTATAATCCATCCATAGTTCTCTATAACGTAATCTAACGCTTTTTCATTTCTTTTTATTAACTGAGAAATAAAGTTCACACTATCAATTTTCATTTTTCTCCTTCTTTCTAAAGCAAGCTTGCGTATAAATTTTTCTTTATATTTAATATTTCGTCTATCGATTAGTATATCTATCAATATTTATAAAAAAATTATAAGTATTAAAATACTTATGCCATATAATCAGTTTGTATAATTATATATTTAAGCAATGCCATATAAGATAAAAACGCACTATTATTAGTGTAATAAGTATGATTACGTAAAAAATTTGTAAGCATTTCTGTTTTTATGTATAATTAAATAAAAATATTTTTATAGTGGAAAAATAAATTACTTTGAAAAAGAATGATTAATACATCGTCATTTATCTGCAATGATTGGTAACTAGCAGATGCACATAGGGCAAACCATAGAATTTTATTATTCAACCAATATTGATATACCTGAATACATAAAATAAACAATGGCGCTTAACGATTAATATATTTTCAATAAGAATCTAAATGGAGGTTTCAAATGAGTAATAAAGATAAATTTAAATTAAGTAAAGAAAAACGTGAAGATATGATTTCTGCCATAAAAGAATTCTTTTACAATGAGAGAGAAGAGCAATTAGGTGATTTAGCATCAGGTAAGATTCTAGATTTTATTATGGATGAGCTAGCATTAGAATTTTACAATCAGGGCGTTTATGACTCTTATAAGTATATGACTAACAGTATCGATGATTTATTATCAATACAAAAGTATTAAAAATAAAGTAAATTCGCATTTTTTATATCAAAAGCAAATTACTCACCACAATTTTGTGGTGAGTAATTTAAATTGAAATTACTAGTTTGAAAATTCTTGTGTTCCCATGTATTTACCGTTTCCTTGAAGAACTCCTATACCAACTTTAGTATATGAAGAATTCATCATATTAGCTCTATGACCTGGTGAATTCCACCATTGAGTAAATAACTCAACTGGATCATTGGTATTATATGCGATATTTTCTCCTGCTGAAGTGTAAGTATATCCCAAATCATGTAACCAGTTTGTCCACTTTGTTCCGTCTGGATTTGTATGATCAAAGAAGTTGTTTTGAATCATATCATCACTTTTATATCTTGCAACTTTTACTAAAGTATTATCTATAGTTAATGGTTGTAAACCTGCTTCAGTTCTTTTTTGATTCATTAATTCAAGAATCTTTTGTTCTGCAGCAGCTTGTACATTCACTGCGTATTTTGCTGGTAATTGAGGTAACCCCTGAACATCTACTGAATTTGCAGATGTTAAAGCATTATCTGTAGTTTTGCTGATTCCTGTATTTGTTGTTCCCAAATTATCATTTGCATTAGTTACTTTTGAAGTTTTATTGCTATCATTAACTACATTATTATTTGCATCAAATTTTTTATCTACCACTGGGGCTTTATTTCCAATTACTTGCCCATCAGAATTAGTTGTATATGTTTTATTATCCACTAAAACTTTTCCAGTCTCTAATTCACCAGATTGGTTCAAGCAGTAAGTTTTGCCATCAACGTTAATAACTCCTGTTTGTTTTATTCCTTCATTATCAAAGTAATTCCAATTACCATTATTCATAACCCATCCAGAATTTAAAAGGTTATTTGCAATTGTATTATAATAATCATTATAATTTGAATCTATAGTTGCCGCGGATACTCCTAATGATGAGAAACTCGCCATAGTTGTACCTGCAATAACTGCTGTTACGATCTTTCTTGATAAATTCTTTTTCATTAGTTTTTCTCCTTTGAGTTATATATTTAGCTGCTTGATTTTTCACAAAAACTATAAACATTTAAATTATAAATTTTTTTGATGTTTATCGCTTTCAATCAAGGCCATGTGTATATACTATCATCTTTTCGACATTATTCAACACAGAATTTCTTTATTTAATTCATTTTAAAGATATTAAGTCATAAGTCCTTGAGTATGCTTGAGTATGTTCCCTTATGCACTATGATATCATTTAAGCCTTTTCTCCATGCCGGCTAATCCCCTATAAATTTAATTGAATTTTGTTTTAAAATTCAAATATATTCTAAAAATCATAGGATAAATATCTATGTGAAAGAGCTAAAAAATCACATATAACTCTTTATTATTTAAAGTAGATATATTTTTGTTAATAAGTATAACTAGACTTTCTTTTTTCTATAAAACATATGTTCATGATTCTTTTATACTAAATATAGTAAGATCTTACCATTTATGAAACATTCGGATGTTTATTGTTAAAGGAGTGTTTATATGGATTATGAATATATTGAAAGTTTAGTACAAAAGTCTAAAGAAGGTGATATATTATCTAAAGAGAAGCTTGTAAATGAATTTCGCCCTTTAATACTCAACATAGTCAAAAGAACCTTTCTTCATGGTTATGATAATGAAGATATAAAACATGAATGCTATAGAACACTTTTTAAATGCTTGTCTATGTACAATCTAGAGAGCCATAGATTTGTAGCTTATGCCAGCAATGGAATTAGAAATAATATTAACGATTTAATTAAAAGAGTAAAAAACAGAAGTTCTGCTGAAGGAAGCGAAGCCCTTATCTTATCAAGTGATTTAGAGGATAATATCCTTTCAAAGGATGACAGCATTGAAGATATCTTTTGTACTAAATGTGATTATGAAACACTGAAATTAGCAATTAATTCTTTAAATAAGGAAGAAAAAGAATTAATCAAGTTTATATTTTTTAAAAATAACTCTGTTGCAACCTATGCATCAGTTAAAAATATTCCCTACTCTACTGCCAATAGAAAAAAATTGCTAACCTTAATGAAATTAGGTAATTATTTCATTGCTCCCGCTAAAGATTCTACAGACAAAATAATTAAATATAGAAGATAAATATAATGGAACTGGAATACTTACTACCTCTTGGGGATTAATAATTTTGTTGTGCATCATATAAATATTATCATCCTGTAGCATAAATTATCTCTCCTAAAACTCAGACTTTTTATCTTATATACTTTATTGCAAATTATCTTTGCATATATAATACTCAGTAAAGCCTAAAATGTTGATAAATTGCAAATAACATTATTTTTGTGGCTTTTAATAAATATTTTATGTTTATAAACAACTCTCACATTTATCCTAAAATTATAAATACTTGTTTATCGTTAGGTATATATTATCTCATAAAAAAATCGCAAGCGACTGTGGAGCTGGAGATTTTTTTCACGCATCTGCCTTTTCGAACGTATGTGAGAAAAATATGGCAGGCGAATAAGATTTAT
>NZ_AUUU01000135.1 GCF_002760435.1 Clostridium sp. LS | reverse complement strand
AGCTTGTCATACTGAAAGTAGGAGCACGCTAAAGTGGTATAACCTGCAACTTAGAGTATTCAGCGATATTTTCATAGTTTTTCGTAATAAAAATATTTATTATTTCGGCAAGCTACCACATAAGTCTAGTTTACATGTTGTTTATCAATAAATTGAATTTAAGGATTTGTGTTGAAAGTTTAAAACAATAAGGATGTGAAATTATAGTATGTTATTTAATAAACTTTTCGAAATAGATAAAGTTAGTGATTCAATTGAAAATATTAATTTTAGAGAAGCTGTACGAGGAATTATTGTAAAAAATAATAAGATTTTAATGGTGCATTCTAAAAATCAAGATTACAAATTTCCGGGTGGTGGCATAAAAAAAGATGAAGGACGTGAAGATGCATTAAGAAGGGAAATCCAGGAAGAAACAGGTTATATTTGTAATAAAATAAGTGAACAATTAGGAATTGTAACTGAAAAAAGTATTGATAAGTATACAAATAACAAAATTTTTAAAATGATTTCTTATTATTATATCGCAGAAGTATCTAATATTAAGAAACCTCAAAAATTAGATCCATATGAAGCAAAGTTAGAATTTAAGCCAGAGTGGGTAGAAATAAAAGATGCCATATGCAATAATGAAAAAATAATATTAACAGGAAATGAGTTTTTACCAAATTGGATTTTTAGAGAAACATACGTGTTAAAAAAGATTCAAAATTATATAAAATAAGAATTGTTAATAAGAATAAAATTATTTTTAGGAGGAAAATATGAATCTTTTTACGTACTCATTAGAATTAGAGTATGGAAATTCTAAGAGATATTACGATGAAATAGAGACTTTAAGTTATAGAATACTGCAAAAGGGATTAATGCAGAGTGATAACTATTTAATAGATTTTATGAAATTTATTAAGGCTAGTAAAATAGAAATATTAAGAACTAAGGAGGAGTATTTTATAGAATTACTTTTAATAGGTATTTTTATAGAAGAATATAAAGATCATGCTAGGGCATTTAGAAATATGCCTGGTAAGATATTTCTTATATTAAATAACTTGAGGAAAAAAGAAAAATTTAAAATTTGGATAGATTTGCTGAGAGGGAAACTTATATCAAGGGTATTGTTGAAAAAGGTAAATGAGTTAAATGAACTTTCCTTGGAAGATATTATTTTAATTATTAAATGGTTAAAGGCTAGTGGAGATTTTGATGAGGAAGTAATTAGGTTGAATAATTGGAAAGTCTATTTAGAAAATAAGAATAAATCTTATATTCAGGATATGCTAGAGTTCTGTCATATTCTTAGTAAGAATTTTTATGAAGAATGCAAATGCATTTTAGGCAAGTATACAAAAGTTTTATCAAAACACCTAGATACATATAAAGAAAGGCACTTTAATAAAGAAGATATTATCTACTGTGGAAAAGGAGAAATACAATATTTTTATAATATGGTCAGTGCTCAAATAATGAATACTGTATTTCGTGAAAAATTCTTAAATTCCTCGGAGAAATACGTTTTTTTGCCTGCATGCATGAGGCAGACAAAAGGAGTATGCCTAAGCAATAAAACTACAAGGGGATATGAATGTGTAGGGTGTTTCGATGAATGTAATGTAAATAAATTAAGAAAAGTAGGACAAGCTTATAATTTTAAAGTATATGTAATTCCTCATGAAACTTTATTATCAAACTTAGAAAAAGATGAAAATATTAACACTGGAATGGTTGGAATAGCGTGTGTTACTAATTTAATTTCAGGCGGATGGAAAGCTATTAGACTGGGATTTATTCCCCAATGTGTTGTATTAAATAATGTAGGTTGTTCTAAACATTGGCTAGAACAAAATTTAATGACTAACATAGATATAGAAAAGTTTAAAAGTTTATTTAACTAAAGAAAGTGTGGATATAAATATTTTAAATTTAATTAAATATAATATAGGACTAACCAATGAAATTAGCAGAAGATTTTGGCTAGCATAAGGAAGAAGGAAAAATAAATGTTCATAAGAAAAGACGTATTAAAATTAGCAATACCAATAATGGTGGAACAAACATTTGTTATGTTACTTGGTACATGCAATACTATGATGGCAGGACATATAGGCGAAGAAGCTGTTTCAGCAATTGGAATGGTTGATTCTATAAACAATATGTTTATATCTTTTTTTGCGGCTTTATCAGTTGGGGCTACGGTTGTAGTGGCTCAGCAGATTGGTCAAAATAAGATTAAGAAAGTTAATGAAACAGTAAAGCAAGCCATTGTATCAGGTATTATCGTATCATCTATAATAACATTGCTTTTATGGATTTTTAGAATTCCATTAATTAATGTACTTTATGGATCTGCTGAAGAATTGGTTAAGGTAAATGCTAAGCTATACTTGGAATTTACCTTAATAACATATCCTTTTATAGCAATTGAGCAAATTGCCAATGGAATACTAAGAGGTTGTGGAGATACTAGAACCCCCATGAAAATAACAATATGTATGAACGTTATTAATATTGTTTTAGGGTATATATTAATATTTGGAATAGATATTGTAAATTTGCCTTCGTTTGGAATGGAAGGTGCAGCAGTGGCAATTGCAATAGCTAGACTTATCGGAACTTTAATGATAATGATTGTTTTGTTTAGAGGAAGTAAAGTTATAAAAATAAATAAAATATTACCTTTTAAATTTGATGTTCAGGTACAAAAAAATATATTTAATATAGGAATACCTGCAGGAATGGAACAGGTAATTTTTAATGCGGGTAAACTTATAGTACAAATGTTTATTGTAACAATGGGAACAGCATCTATTGCAGCTAATGCTATTTCGACTTCAATCGCTATAATGGTAAATGTTCCTGGAAATGCTCTATGTTTAGCAGCTACTACACTTGTAGGCCAGTACGTTGGAAGAAATGATATTAAAGGTGCAAAGAATACATTGATTTATTTGACTAAATTTGGAACTTTTTGTTTGGTTTCGTTAGGTTTGATTTTTATCCCAATAGCTGGCTGGTTAGCTTCTCTTTATACAAGTGATCCTGAGGTGATTTCAATATCGTCGGCATTAATTAGAAGTAATAGCGTAGCTCTGCTTGCGTGGGGATTATCTTTTATATTATCATCTGGACTTAAAGGTGCTGGTGATACAAGATTTACAATGCTAACTGCATTTATTGGAATGTGGATATTCAGAATATTTACAGGTTATGTCATAGGAATTGTTTTACAACTTGGAGTATTAGGAATTTGGATAGCAATGTATATAGATTGGATTGTACGAGGAATAATGTATTGTGTCAGACTCAGAGGTAATAAATGGTTAAAATATAGACTTATGGATTAATAGAAAATATTTTTTGTTTTTAAAAGTTATATAATATTAGAGAAAATGTTTACAAAGCAAGCTGGGGGGGGTATAATTGAATAGGAGAGTTAAAAGTTTAAATAACAATCAATTAATGTATAATTTTATTTTAAGTAGCATTTAAACAACTTTTAATGTATCTTCGATTTATACTCATAAATCTCTTTACATAATAAAAGAACTCTGTATTAGAGTTCTTTTATTATTTACTAAAGTATACATGTTTCAAAGGAGGAATTAGATGAAAGTAAGGCTTGGATATGTTGCAATTTCCATGAGGCTGGGTAAAAAGATTACTAGCTCTAGTACAATAACATTTACAAATTATAGTAAGATAATTACCGAAAAAGGTAAATTAGATAAGCTAAAAAGTATTACTCTGTCTAATTTAAATGACTTAGAGAAGATACTTAAATATAACGTAGATAATGAAATTCACTTTTATAGGATAACATCTGCGTTAATTCCTTTAGTCACACATCCAGAAGTGGGATATTGGGGACACAGGGAAATATTTAAAAAAGATTTTGAGCATTTGGGGAAAATAATAAAGGAATATAATATGAGGGTAGATACGCACCCAGATCAGTTTAATGTTGTAAATAGCACTAATGATGAGGTAATAGAGAATACAATACAAAATTTAATGAGACAAGTGGAATGGTTTAAAGACTTAAATTATTCAGATGGAAAAATGGTTTTGCATGTTGGAGGTGCAACTGGGGGAAAAGAAGAAGGACTAAAAAGGTTTATAGATAATTTTAAAAGATTCCCAAAGGAAATAACTTCAAGAATTATAATCGAAAATGATGATAAGACCTATACAGCAAAAGAAGTATTAAGTTTATGTGAAATATTAAATACTCCAATGGTTCTAGATGTACATCATCATAACTGCAATAATAATGGTGAAAATATAGAAGATTTATTACAAGATATTTTTAATACTTGGAATAAAGAAAGTTTACCGCCCAAAATACATTTTTCAACGCCAAGAGACCATGAAAAAGATAAAAAACATGCTGACTATATAAATGCAAATAATTTTGTAGAGTTTTTAGAGAAAGCCAAAATGGTGAATATGGATTTTGATGTGATGCTAGAATGCAAACAAAAAGATGACGCATTATTTCAGTTAGTAAGCGATATAAAAAATATAAGACCACAATATAAATGGATTGATAATTCTAGTTTTGAAATTTAAAAAATAATACATAGTAATTATTTAAAATATAATAAATTTATATTTTTGGGCACATGAAAATAAATAACAAGTCCAAAGCTGACATGAATATTTTTCATCAGACAAGAAGGCAAAGTGTCATCATAGCGGGCCTATTATGACATTTTGCCGACGCAGGATGATGGAAAATAGGCTGACAGATAGACTTGTTATTTTTTTGATTGTGCCTTAAGTAATTACTATTTTTTATAGAGAGATTTACAGTTTACTAAAATTAATTCTGTTATATAATTAATATATATTGATTATGCAAATATTAAAAAGAAAGGCGATGAAATCCGATTTTAGGCTTAGTAAAATAATATAGTCAAAAACTTGTGTATATGGAAATTCATATAAGGAAAGAAGGAATTTGTTGATGAAGAAATTTATTAAGAATTTAGTTGTAGCATTAATAATAATATCAGCAATAGGTGGACAACCTGTATTAGCAGCAGATTATGATTTAAACACATATGTATTCAATCACTTAGAAAATTGGGATACGGAATTTGAAATTCCTTATTACAAATCTGATGTAATGGATGTCGTGCGAGACATTGCAAAAAAAGATGATTATTTAAGTGTGTCATTGAAAAAAATGGTTTACAGCAGAGTAGAGGACGAAGCAACATTAACTGTGACGTATACTACCACTAAAGAGCAAGAAGATTACATTAATAAAGAATTAACGAGAGTAATTAATTCCATAATTACAAGTAACATGAGCAATTTTGATAAAGTTAAAGTTATAAATAAATACTTAATGGATAGATATGAATATGATTATACTCTTACATCGAATAATGCATACACTGCATTAACTACGGGAAAAACAGCATGTGAAGGGTATGCTATGACAGCATATAAGATGCTAAATATGGTCGGAATAGAAAATAGGATTGTTATTGGAAAGTTAAACGGAATTGGACATGCTTGGAATATGGTTAAGTTAAATAATAAGTGGTATCAATTGGATATTACGAACAACGATGTATTGGATTCAAATAAATTTTTTCTAACCGATGATGATACATTAAAGCAGGAAGGATTTTCTTGGGAAACTGCTGATTACCCAGTGTGTGATGAAAAATATGATTTAACAAGTAATAGTGATACATTATCAGGCGGAGATGTCGTGGTAAATTATAAATCAAATGTTGATGGTAATTGGTGTTTTACTAATAACTCTTGGTATTTTCTAAGAAAAGCTGGTGTTTATGCTACAGGATGGACAATGATTGATAATAACTGGTATTACTTAGGGGATGACGGAGCCATGAAAACAGGGTGGATATTATCCAATGATAAATGGTATTATTGTTACCCTGTTACTGGTGCAATGGCAGTAAATACTATTATTAATGGTTATAGGGTTGATGCAAGTGGTGCATGGGTAGCATAAAATATGTATTGCATATTGACAAAAGTTAAATTATTCAATATAATTTAAACAATTTAATATTTATCCCATATAAAGTATATATTCTGTATTTTTTAAAAATGGGATTTTCTATAAAAGCAATGAAAAGAATAAGTAAAAATTAGATTAACCAAACAGAAAGTTACCGGGTGATGAGAGGTGCATGGAAACTAATTTTGAATACATCTTAGAGCTTCAAGCTGAAAAAGAATTATCTAGAGTAGGTGATGACGGAACCCTGCACCCGTTATAGTGCTAAAGTATAACCAAGTTTCTTGGCGTACTTGAAGAGGTTAATCGTGTGAGCGATTAATGAAATTAAGGTGGTAACACGAGAGTATACTCTTGTCCTTTATGTTTAAAGGGCAAGAGTTTTTTTGTTGTATATTTATTCTTATTGAGCTTGCTTATATTAAAAATATTACGTAAGGAGTTAAGAAAATGAAAAAGACTGTTAATGAACAAATTGAAATTATTAAAAAGGGGGCTGCTGAAATTGTTGATATTGATGAGTTAAGAGAAAAGCTCCTTAAATCAGAAAGAGAGAATAGACCTTTAAGAATTAAATTAGGACTTGATCCAACAGCACCAGATATTCATTTAGGTCATGCTGTTGTATTAAGGAAAATTAAGCAAATGCAGGATTTAGGGCATACAGCAATTATAATAATTGGAGATTTTACTGGTAAAATAGGTGATCCTACAGGTAAATCTAAAACGAGAAAGCCATTAACCCAGGAACAAGTGTTGGAAAATGCATTAACTTATAAGAGACAGATATTTAAGGTGTTGGATAAAGAAAAAACTGAAATAAGATTTAATAGCGAATGGTTATCAAAATTAAACTTTGAAGAAGTACTAAAGTTAGCAGCAACTACTACAGTTGCAAGAATGCTGGAAAGGGATGACTTTAAGAAACGTTACACCAACAATACGCCAATAGGTATTCATGAATTTTTTTACCCATTAATGCAAGGATACGATTCTGTTGCATTAAATGCAGATATAGAATTAGGAGGAACAGATCAAACTTTTAATATTCTTATGGGAAGAACATTGCAAAAAAATAAAGGAATGGAGCAGCAAATAGCTATACTTATGCCTATACTAGAAGGTTTAGATGGAGTAGAAAAAATGAGCAAAAGCTTAGGAAATTATATTGGGATTCAAGAAAACTCAGAAATAATGTTCAAAAAAGTAATGGAGATTCCAGATAATCTTATTATAAAATACTTTGAACTAGCTACAGATGAACATCCAAACAGGATAGAAGAAATTAAAGAAGATTTAAGGAATGGAAAAAATCCAAGAGATGTTAAGTTTGAGCTAGCAAAAATAATTACAAGTTTATATCATACAGATGAAGAAACCAAGGCTGCGATGAAATATTTTGAAGATGTATTTATGAAAGGGAATTTACCAGACACAATGCCTGAAATAATTGTTCCAATAGAATGCAGTACTTTAAGAGAAATAGGGAAAATTCTAGTGAAAAACAATTTCCTATCATCAGCTAATGAGTTTAAAAGACTTGTAAATCAAGGCGGAGTATATATAAATAATCAAAAAGTTACTGATCTTGAAAACACATCTATAGTGAATGGAAATATTATAAGACTCGGCAAGAAGAAATTTGTGAAAGTAGTAAAATAATTTTTTCTAAATTTGAAATCAGTATATAGAGAAACACTGTTTTACTTTACTTATAGTCGAAAATATATATGTAAATCCCACTTGGTTTAGGCGTATATATGAAAGAAAATAGTCGCAATTCTCCTTGTGCATAAACAAATATTAAACTAAATTTATACTTTTAAATATTACTCACCGAAATCAGCCACATACTTTTGTTCCAGTTTCTAGGTAATTTTGTTGGGTGATTCTAAGGCTACAAG
>NZ_AUUU01000134.1 GCF_002760435.1 Clostridium sp. LS | reverse complement strand
TATAATCCTCCATGTTCATCAAAGCAATAACATTCACCATCAATCCATAACCACTGACTTTTCGCCATCATGCAATTTTCTCTTAAGTAATACCACTTACCACCATCTTGAATCCATGTATTGCCTCTAGCGTAGCCATCCTTATCGAAGCTGTACCATACACCATCAATTAGCTCCCAACTATCTTTATAAAAATAATTATTTACTACATCTGTGCAATACCACCAACCTGTATTATCCTTATTCCATCCTATAACTCTGCTAGGTGATACATTTGCATTTCTTACTTTCTCTAATGGAAAATTAGCTCCTGGACATTCTGAACTTCCTTTTTCTCTATGTCCGTATACTGGCATATTCCCATACTTATTATATAGGTATGATTTTAATTCACACCAGGCATTAAATTGAGCATCTGGCATTTCAGTTCTATTGTCATAGTTACCTTCAAAGGCAATTCCTAAAGTGTTTGTATTACAGCCTTGACAATGAGCACCTATAGCGTTATCTGGTCTACCCTTATACACCGAACCATCTAAACGAATATAGTAATGATATCCTATGCCTGCAAACATAAATTGAGGTTCTGTTTGGTGCATATGATGTATAGCCTCAACTGTCCATTGTGGC
>NZ_AUUU01000133.1 GCF_002760435.1 Clostridium sp. LS | reverse complement strand
TCAAAATCTATGATTTTGTTAATCGAACTTCCCCAGCGAACGAATGTGAGTCGGATTTCCTTTTATAAATTTTAAAAAATACTATTTGACTTTTCGTATATTTTCTCTTAATTCATTAAACCACTTCTCAAAATTTTCATCATTATCATACTTTTTTATTATTTCGTCTTTTGAACCCCCGCGATTTAATTGTGCTTTTATTTGCTCTCTATCATTTTTCGCTTTGTCTATCATTGATTTTTCTAAAATATCTCTTACTTTATCTCCACCATCAAAAGCTTCACTTGTATAAAAATCATATTCTTTCTCTTGATTCAACGCTATGAAAATTGCTTCTTGTGATTTTTTTGATAAATCTAAATTTTTATTCTTTTCAATTTTATCTTTAATAAATTCAGTATTATTAGCTTCTTTTTTAACAGGTAAATAACCTGACTTTACTGAAAATTCTATATTTCTGTCAACATCAGTAAACCATTTTAAGAACTCAGTTACAGCGTACTCATGCTTAGGATCTGATTTTGTTATTACCATTCCGGCTCCTTGCTGAGGCATATATCCTTTTCCACCTTCAAATTTAGGGAGAGATAAAATCATTGGCTCAATTTTATAACTTGTTTCCTCACCTGTTATCACTGAATCTGGAAAATACTCTGCTCCACTAGTTGATCCAACAAAAGAAATTATATCTCCTGTTTTAGCGTCATCAGAACGAAATCTACCATAAGCAGCATAGTATCCATTAATGTATGGAACGTAAAAATTATCCCACAGTTTTCTCATTACTTCTTTATTTAGATTAACATTCACGCTCCCATTATCCTCTTTAAATATTTCTTCTCCTAATTGCTTACTTCCAATAATCATATAATTAGCCATAGCATCTCTACCAAAAAAAGCTTTTCCATCGTTTTCAGCCTCTGTTTTGCTATCTGTCCATTCATAATATTGTTTTGCTAATTTTGCAATTCCTTCCCAGGTCTCAAAGTCTTTTATATCTGCACCAGTCTCTTGCGAAAACTTGTCCCAGTCTGTTTTGTTAACCATAAGAATTTCAGTAGATTTTGCTATTGGAAATATTCTCACCTTATTTTCATTGCCTAGTTTACCTTCATCAATATATCCGTCTATGTATTGATTTATTTCACTACTAGATAAATATTTACTAAAGTCAGATAATAAATCTAACTTTTCTACTTCATGAGCAGTATCAGGATATGCCATAAAAGCATCAGGCATTTTTCCTGTACCAACTTTCTTATTAGCAGTATTTATAATTTTATCTGTAAGCTCACTTATACTCCCCTGATTAAAAGCCTCAACGATTATTCCTTCATCTTTTCCTAAGGTCCTGTTAAATTCATCAACCATTTTATCAAATTCTATTTTTTGAACTCCATTATAATAATGCCAGATTTCAACTGCCACTGGTTTTTCTTTATCTAAACCATACTTACTACTAGTACTTCTTCCGCATTCGGCAAAAATAGTAAAGCAAATCAATAATACGGAAACGATTTTAACCCACTTATTAAATTTTATAAACATCTAAACCCCCGATTTTATACATAACTATTCATTAACTCTAATTATAGGTTAAAATTCATCTAATTTCCATATAATAATTGCAAATTCTTAGTAATACATATTTAATTGTGTAAATATAGTATTTATATTGAAAAATAAATCTCAACAAAAAATGAGTCACATACTTTTGTTAAAGTTTCATTAAAATTCCTTAGAAACTGCAACAAAAGTATGTAACCCATTTCGGCTAGCTATATTTACTTTTTGGTTTACTAATTGCTTATTTATATCTTAAAGCTTAAAACTAATTGTGTAAGTTTTTCTGCTGTTACTGTTTGATCTTGAGCCACTAAAGCTACCTGTTCCATTGCTTTATTTGTTTCTTCTATACCAACTAATATTTCCTCAGAATTTTCTTTAGTATTTCCCATATTTCCAGCAATAGTTTGAATAACACTTGAAATTTCTTCTGTTGACGCATTTAATTCTTCAGTCATAGATGCAATATTTTGAGATAAATCACTAATAAAAGCAGCATCCTCTTCATATTGAACTCCTGTATCAATTAATAAATCATAATCTTTTCTTACACTATTATCCACAAAACTTAATATATCTTTTGAGTTATTTGATAAATTATCAAAAGTAACATGAACATTAGATATAATATCTTGAATATTCTTTACATACTCTGCTGATTGTTCAGCAAGTATCCTTACTTCATTAGCAACAACTGCAAATCCCTTTCCATTTTCTCCTGCTCTAGCTGCCTCGATATTGGCATTTAATGCAAGTAAATTTGTTTGCTCAGCTATTGATGCAATAGACTTTGCAATTAGACCAATTTCGTTAACCACTTTTCCTTGTTCAATGGCATTTAAAATGTTATGTTGTTTTTCTTCATATAACTTATCAGCGAGATTTTTAGAATTTGAACCTTTTTCTTTAATATTACTTGCTCTTTCCTTAATTTGTATAGATTGCTGACTACTTTCAGTTGAATTTGAAGCCAATTGATTTACTCCCGAATTTACCTGGTCCATAGTCACAGATAACTCTTCTGTAATAATATTTATATCTTGAATATTATTAACTATATGTGACGTACTTTTATCAATGTTATTAAAATTACTGGACATCTCTTCCAAGGTAGCTGATAATTCTTCACTTGAAGATGTTACCCTCTGAGCTTGATCGATTATATTTTCAATAACAGATTTCATTTTTTCTCTTGCATTATTTAATGCCTTTATAAGTTTTCCAAGCTCATCATTATTTTTACTTTCTAAAGAATATGTTAAATCACCATTTCCTATAGCCTCAGCAAATAGCAATCCCTTTTTTATCATATTTGATATATACATTGACAATACAGTTCCAATCATAATTGCCAAAATAATTCCAACCCCTAAAATAACATGCATTATATTAGTTGTCATTTTATAATCTTCTGCATTATTATCAAAAGCTTGTTTTGCAGAAGTTTGATTCATTTCAATTAAATTATCAAGTTTTTCAGACATACTATCTGTAATTTGAATAATATCGGCTTGCTTTATTTTTGCTTCTTTATAATTTCCAGCATTAAGCAATTCAAAAAGCTTATCTTTTTCAGTTGAATATTTATCTAAAAGAGATGTAAAATCGTTAAATTCTTTCTTCTCATTATCAGACATAACACTATCACTAAATCCTTGAATATATGTACTATTTTTAGTTTTAATTGTATCAATTTTTTGCAAATCCGCTTTAGTTTTAGAATCATCTTCTTCCAATACAGCATCATTAACAAGTCCAACTTCAATTAAAAAATTTTCTTTAATAAAATGTATTTTATCTACATTTTGAAGATTAGTAGAATATATTTCCTGTGCACTAGTCTCCATCTTCGACATGCCAAACTTTCCAAAAAATCCAGTGATACCAATCAATAACGCGATAATCATAAACCCCGCTAGTAATTTCACTTTAATAGATAAATTTCTCATAAACTTCATATGTATTCCTCCTATAAGTTAATATTAAGATTTTGTAAAATAAGAAATCTTCATGAATAACCAAATTAATTTAATATATTATCAACCTGGAATCATAAGGAATATTTTCCTCTGAACACATATCATTCTACTTTATTAACCTTAATAATACCTTAATAGGTACTTATCTATTTCTTATAAGCGCATATTATCTCCAATTATTATACATTTCGAATCTTTTCCATGCCCAACTTCATTAGTTTTTGCTATTGGCATATTAGGATTATTCACTATATATTTAATTATTTCACTTATACTGGGAGAATAGTTTTTTCTTTCCATTTCAGTAAAACTGCCAAGAATTATACCTTTGACCTTATCAAATACTCCCATCTGCTTATATTGAGTTAAATAAGTAACCATTTTAGGAACATCTCCACTTAAACTTTCTAAAAAAATAATTTTATCTTTGAAATCTGGCATAAATTTTGTACCTGACAGTTTTAATAAACAACGAATATTTCCTCCAACAACTATACCATTCATTGAACTCCCTTGTATCCATTCATAATTAAATGTTATAAGTTCACTTCCACCTTCCATAAATGTTCTTTTAAAATCCTTAACTTGCTCATCTTTATAGCTTTCCACTAAATTTCTTATTTGATATAGGAAAGTCTTTATGTTTGCCTGAGAGTATATTGAATTTATGATTACAGATAAATCACTATACCCAAAGAAAGGCTTGGGATTGCTTTTTATAATCTCGAAGTCTAAATAATCTAGAATTCCATTTGCTAAATCCCCGCCAGATACATCAAATATAGCTTTAATATTATTATCTTTAAAAAAATTTATTAAAACTTCCGCTCTTTCTTTTTCTATACCATTAAAATCAGAGAATTTTTTATAAATTTTATCGCTAAATATGGCCTTAAGCCCCAATGAATTTAAAGCAACTTCTAATTCTTTCATTTTTACTACGCTGCTTTCATCTAAACCATTAGAACAAGCAACTATTCCAACTCTTTCACCATAGTCTAATAATTTCATAATATATTCTCTCCTAATAAATATTAAAATGCTAATGATTTTTCATTACTAACTATTGCCTTACCATGCCATTTCTTACTTTTCCATCTAAAATACATTATTATTCCTCTTACCCATTCATCTAAAGATAAAGCTATCCACATGCCAGGCATTCCCAAATTTAAAGTTATGCTCAATATGTAAGCTAATCCAACCCCAATTACCCACATTGAACAAATTCCAACATATACTGGGAATCGTACATCACCACATGCTCTTAAACAATTTATTATTACAAGATTAAAAGTTCTTCCTGGTTCAAGAAATGCATTTACAAGTAGAACTGATGCTCCTAGAGCAATTATTTCTTCATTATTTGTGAATATTCCAAATATTTTTCGTGCCAAAATCGCAACTATTATCCCTAAAATAGTGGATGTTATAAACGCTTTTTTAAGTGAAGAGAAACATAAATCATATGCTTCCTTAGGATTTCCTTTTCCAACTAATCTTCCAACAATTATTGCTGATCCCTGACCTATGGAAACAGAAAATACAAAGATAAATATACAAATATTGTTTATATAACTATTAGTTGTAACTGCTGAAATGCTAATATGGGTTAGTATAACTGTTGCTACTAACTTTGCTAAAGAATACGATATATTTTCACCTGCTGATGGCACTCCCATATGTAATATATTTTTAATTTCCTTTTTTTCGATTTTCCTTAAATATTTTGCTGAGAAGTTAGGTAATATTTTCTTAAATAAATAATATCCAAGAAAAACAGTTCCGAGTATCTTGCTTATAGTAGTTCCAGTTGCAGACCCCTGAACGCCAAGACTGGGTGCTCCAAACTTACCAAATATTAATATATAATTTAAAATAATATTGAATATATTCATTACAAGAGTTGTATACATGCATATTCTTGTAAATCCAAAAGACCTTAAAACCGATGTAAATGTTGCTGTTATAGCTTGAACAATTATAAATCCTCCAACTATTCTTATATATTGAGAACTATATAACATAAACTCAGGTGCCACATTCATGCATTTTAAAATAAAATTTGAAAATAATAAAATTAGTAAACTAATTAACCCTCCAAAAAAAGTATTAATTACAAGAGATGTTCCTACTAACTTCATAATATCTTCGTCTTTCTTCTTAGCTCCAATATATTGTGAACAAATAATTGTAGTTCCTGAAGTAATAATGACAAATAAAAGATTCAGCATGTTAATTATTTGATTAACAATTCCAACGGCTCCAACAGCATCATCACTGTACTTTCCAAGCATAAATATATCCATACTTCCCAGCAGCATTAATAGTAATGTCTCAGCAAAGATAGGCCAAGTTATCTTAAATAAGTTATTTTCAAACTTTATTCCTTCTTTCTTCATAAAATCAAACGCATCCTTCCTTAATTATATATCCAAATAAATTGTAGTTAAATGCTATATAATAACTTTAATTTATATAGCATTTAACTACTTAACATTAAATATAAACAATAATATGATTCTTTAATTTAAAACTACTACAAACATTTTGCAGGATTAGTAATATTCACTTTATTTTCTTTAACTTCTTTAGTCTCTCCATTTATTTCTACAATTTTTCCATTTAAATTATGAAAAATGAATTCAATATGTTCATAATCATCATCATATTCATTATTAATTACTTTAACTTTTATTTCTACACTATCACCATTTGTTACCTTTATTTTGTAGTCATTAAACTCCCCGGCTTGATATCTAAAACTTTCTCCATCATCAGCAAAATGGTGATATCGTGTTTCTGTATTTTCATTACATAAGAAAACTTCTACTGTTAACTTATTACTTTGTATTTCGCCAACATAATTCTGCTCTTTTGCAACAGGAAGTACTGTTCCTCCTTTAATAAATATTGGACAAATATCTAATGGAGTTTCTCTTACTATATATTGTCCACCTTTATATTCTTCTTTTGTCCAATAATCTATCCAAATTTCGCCTTCTGGAAGATATACCATCCTTGCCTTTGCTCCTTGTTCAACTACTGGTGCAACTAATATATTTTCTCCACAAAGGAATTCATCATTAATCTCATAAGTCTTCTTATCATTTTGATAATTAAATATTAAAGGTCTTATAAGTGGTGCTCCATTTTTACTAGCATTCCACATTGAATCGTAAATATAAGGTAATAATTTATATCGTAATTTTATATATTTTCTATTAATTTCTTCTGTAATTTCATCAAATGCCCAAGGTTCTTGATCCCTAGTACCCATTGCTGAATGGTTCCTAAACAGCGGAGTAAAGGCTCCAACTTGAACCCATCTGCTTAAAAGTTCAGCGCTACAATCATGTCCAAAACCACCTACATCAGTTCCACAAAAAGCCATTCCGCTAAGTCCTAGATTCATTAGCATTGGAATTGACATTCTTAAATGTTCCCATGTACTTTGATTATCTCCAGTCCATATTGTTGAATATTTTTGAGTTCCAGCATAACAAGCCCTTGTTACTATAAATGGCCTTTTTCCAGTTGCCTTTTTTAAACCTTCATATGTTGCTTTTGACATCATATGTCCATAAACATTGTGGACTTCTTTATGAGTTACTGGAATTCCATCATTATCAAACATAACATCATCAGGCAGAGGTCCTTTAAAGCTTGCAGGCTCGTTCATATCATTCCAAATACCGCTTACACCTGTTTCAATCATTATTTTTTGATTTTCTCCCCACCACTTTCTAACGCTAGAATTTAGAAAATCTGGATAAACAGAATCCCCTGGCCAAACTTCATTTCTATAAACTATTCCTTGATTATCAGTTGCAAAATATCCATTTTTAAGCCCTTCGTCATAGATCTTGTATCCTTTATCAACCTTGACACCTGGATCTATTATTGTTACAACTTTAAAGCCCATGTTATTTAACGCTTTAATCATTTGTTCGGGATCTTCAAATCTCTCATTGTTCCAAGTAAATACTCTATATTCATCCATATAATCTATATCTAAATATAATGTATCACAAGGTATTCCTTTTTCTCTAAAGCTATTTGCCACTTCCATAAGTCTTTCTTTACTATCATAAGACCATCTGCATTGCTGATAACCTAGTGTCCACATTTGAGGTAAAGGCATAGTTCCAGTAATTTTAGTATATCCTTCAACAACCTTTCTAATTGTTGGACCATAAATAAAATAATAATCTAGATTCCCATCTACACCTGCAAAATAATAATATTTAGAATTATCTCTTCCCATATCAAAGTGAGTTTCAAAATGATTATCAAAAAATATACCGAAAGCATTTCCCTTATTTAAGCCAATTAAGAATGGAATTGATTTATAAAGTCTATCAAAAGTTTCTCCATGAGGTGCTGGATTATCAGTATTCCAGTTTACATAGTGATAGCCTCTTTTATTTAGGTGACCACTTCTTTCTCCAAGACCATAGAAATACATATCATCTTCCATCTTTTTTGAAACATATACTTTATAATCTGCTGCTCCATTTAAAGTATGTCCTTCAGCCTCAGCTAGAACATAATCGCCATATCTTCTATTAAAAGGTTTACTTTCACCTCTATAATCTTCGCATAATAATGCTCCATTTTTATCATAAATATCTACTTTAAAATCATCAAAAATTTTAACTAACAGATTTTCTGTAGATATTTGTATTCCATCAATTATCTTTTCGACTTCAAAATCGCAATGACTATCTATGATGTTTTCTACAGCTTTAGAATTTCTCTCTCCCCTAAATAAAGGCACAAAAAAATTAATGATATATGAGTTTACTACTTTTACAAATACATTTTTTTCTTGGAATCTAATATTAATTTCATTATCCTCTACTTCATAGTTTAATAATTTTCCAAATATTTTTTTATCTTGATTGCATTTCTCCATAGTTAATTCCTCCACTTGAAACAATAAAATTTAAATTACTATAATATTAATAATCTGGACATTTATTTTTAGGCCCAGTTGAAGGGGTATTCAAATAATAAAACTGAGCCTAAAATTTTTAATAAGATTATAATGTTATTATATAGCCATAAAATTCAAATTTCTTGCAAAATAGAGGCTAATAATATAAAAATACTGCTATTAATATAATTTCCATATGCACATACAAAAAAGAATAAGGCTGTACAACTTCTAATAATAGAAATTGTGCAACCCCATTCTCTAGAAACAACCTCTTAAGGAATAATCTTTTTCTGCTCAATATGTTATATAAATTAAAGACTATTTACTAATTATTTTGAGTTATTGCATTTCACCATTCCAATTTAAGTAATAACCATCTACATATGTATTGTATGCCATACTTCCATCAGAGTTCAAATAATACCATGTTTCACCATCATTAATCCAGCCCGTTTGCATTACACCATCTGCATCCATATAGTACCACTTGCCTCTTACATTTTTCCATCCACTTACAGGGACACCTTGTTCAATTAATATCCATTTGCCATCTTTAGTTTTTCCCCAAAAATCCCCTTTTCTCCCCGTGCTAGGAACTGTGCTTACAATAATATTTCCAGTGTTTGAATCTGTTGTACTATTAGTAGCAGTTGTTGTTGCAGCTGTAGATGTACTGCTAGAATTCTTATCGTTTTTAGCAGCTTCTTCTGGAGTTGTTGCACTTGAAAAATTATTTATATCTGAAGCAACTTTATAATTACTTTTATCAATGTCTTTCCATTCAAATCCTGGTTCTATATTATTTAATTCATCCTTAGTATAACCATCTTTTGAATCTGCAGCAAATACAATGCAAGTTCCTTGAGCTAAAATTGCTATTATAGCCAAAGATAATATTTTAATTTTATGGTTTTTCATCCTTCTCATCTCCTAGAATATTTTATGTAAATTAATAATGTCAACCAAATTTATATTCTTATGTATAATTTTCGATTAAATTTTTACATACTTAAGGATTTTTATAATTAAATTTCTAATTAGCATAACCTTTTTATGAAATTCCTTAAAAAGCTAAAAAACAAAAAGTGAGTTTCAATAAAACTTCTAAATATATTGAAACTCACTTTTTCCTTATCTAATTCTTATTATTAAATTTTTTACAAAGCTCAACCATTTCTTCTTGTGAATTAATTGTTTTACCTTCTGAAACTATTTTTGTATAAGACCCATCAGAATTTAAAAGTCTGCTCTTAACATTATCTTTTAAATATAATTCAAGCATTTCTTTAAGTTCTTTTTTAATACTGTGTTCTTCAATTACTGTCATTGTCTCAACTCTTTTATCTAAATTTCTATACATCCAGTCAGCACTTGAAATATAAATATCCTCATTACCTGCGTTAAGGAAATAGTATATTCTGCTATGCTCTAAATATCTTCCTACTATACTTCTTACTGTAATGTTATCACTTAATCCTTTTACTCCAGGCCTTAAAGAACATATTCCTCTAACTATAAGTTCAACTTTCACGCCTGCTTGCGACGCTTTATATAAAGCAATCATTAACTTCTTATCAACTAAAGAATTCATTTTAGCAATTATTTTTGCTGGCTTTCCACGTTTTGCATATTCTGTTTCTCTTTCAATTAGGTATTCTAATTTTTTTCTTAATCCATATGGTGCAATAGTTATTTTGCTCATATTTTCTGGCTTAAAGTACCCAGAAAGCATATTAAAAATAACAGAAGCATCCTCGCCATATTCTGGCTTTGCAGTAAGAAGACCTATATCAGTATAGAATCTTGCAGTAACATCATTATAATTTCCTGTTCCTAAATGTACATATCTTTTAATACCTTTCTTTTCTTGTCTTACAATCAGTAATATTTTACTATGGGTTTTAAGTCCTATTACTCCGTATATTACGTGGCAGCCTGCTTTTTCAAGCTGTCTTGCCCAATGAATATTATTTTCTTCATCAAATCTAGCCTTCAGTTCAACTAAAACCGTTACTTGTTTACCATTTTCTGCTGCCTTTGAAAGTGCGGCAATAATAGGGGAATTACCACTTACCCTGTATAATGTTTGTTTTATGGCTAGTACTTTTTCATCTTGTGCTGCTGCCTCTACTAATTTAACGACCGCTGAAAAACTTTCATATGGATGATGAATAAATATGTCTTTTTTACTTATAGCTTGAAACAAGTCGCATTCTTGCAATTCTTTAACTGGTATGCTTTTTAATGGCTCAAATTTTAGTTCATTATATCCCTTAATACTGTATAGTTTGTTTATAAATGTTAAATCGATTGGCCCTTTTATAGAAAAAATTTGATTGTCAGATATTTCAAATTCCTGTTCTAATTTGCTTATAATCCTATTATCACTAGTATCTTCAATCTCTAACCTTACAGCTAATCCCCATCTTCTTTGTTTAAGAGACTCTTCTATAGTTTCTAGTAAATCCTCTGCTCCTTCTTCATTTAAACTTAAATCCGCATTTTTTGTAATCCTATAGCAAGCAGTTGTTAAAACTTTAAATCCGAATAACTCACTCAAATGATTCTTTATTACATCTTCTAATAATATAAAATTGTCTCCTTCTCCTCCTGGAATAGGCACTAATCTTTCTAATACAGATGGTACTTGAATGGTCGCAAATACTTCTTGATCGCTCTTATTGGCCTTTAACAGCATTCCTATATTTAATGTCTTATTCAATAATAACGGAAAAGGTCTTCCTGAATCTATAACCATAGGGGTTAAAACTGGATAAATAATATTTCTGTAATATGCATTTACAAAATTCAATTGCTCTTCATTTAGCATATCGTATGTAAATATTTTAATATTTTGTGATCCCAAATGATCATACAAGTGCTCATATGTCTTATATTGATCTCTTACCATTCCTCTTACTTTATGTAGTATCTTTTCGACTTGTTCACTAGGCGTTAACCCTGATACCTCTCTCTCCTCAAATCCTGCTTGGATCTGACTATAAAGTGATCCAATTCTTACCATAAAAAATTCATCAAGATTAGAGCCTGATATAGCTAAAAATTTAAGTCTTTCCAAAAGTGGATTGGTGTTATCTTTAGCTTCATCTAAAACCCTTTGATTAAATTCTAACCAACTAAGCTCCCTATTAAAAAAATTCTCGTAATTATCATATGTGTAAGTTTGATTCATAATTATTCTCCTCACCCTAAAAGCAATTTTTTAAAATTAATTAAATTATTTGTTATTATAGTATTTAAATTATTTCATAAATAATGTAATATATTTAAATGTATACTAATATAATCTAATATTTTTGTTAATTCTATGTTAACAGATTATTATTTATTAGTTAACTTTTTTGTTATATTTTGTGAGTAGGAGGAAGGAAATGAAAAATATTGCTGTTATTGATATTGGTTCTAACTCTATGAGAGTTTTAGTTTATGAATTATATGAAAATAATTCTTTTAAAATAATTGATGAAGAAAAAAGAATGACAAGATTGGGTCAGTTTATTGATAAATCTAATAATTTATCTAAGGAAGGAATTCAAAAATTAATAGTTACTCTAGAATTTTTCAAAATTCTTTGTGAAAAGAACAATGTTGTAGAAATAATTGTAGTTGCAACTGAAGCAATTAGACGAGCAGATAATAAGAATGAAATTTTATCTTTAGTAAAGGAAAAATTAGATTTAGACATTAGAATTTTAAGCGGAATAGAAGAATCAGCTTATGGCTATCTTACAATTAAATCTACCATGGATATTAATAATGCTCTCCTAATCGACATTGGTGGTTCAAGTATGGAAATAACATTAGTTAAAGATAAAAAAATTGTTCAAGGTATAAGCTTACCTTTAGGCTCAATTCCCTTAACTAAGCTTTTTCCTTTTGATGGACCTGCAGACAAATATATCATATCAGAATTTAAAAATTTTATAGATAAAGAATTTGATAAATTACCATGGTTAAAAGATGCTAAAAATCTCCCTTTAATAGGGATTGGCGGAACTGCTCGTTCAATCGGCAAAATCCACAAAAAATTTATTAATTATCCTTTAGATTTGCTACATAATTATTCTATTAGTATTGATGAAATTAAAACCATTTATGATTATGTTCTCAGCCTTGATATGAATCAAAAAACTAAATTGAAGGGACTTCCAAAGGAAAGAGCTGATATATTCACAGCACCATTCTCTGCCCTTGTGGCGCTTATGAATTATTGCAGCTGTCCACTTCTTAAAATCAGCCAATATGGAATTCGTGAAGGAGTTTTATATGAACGACTTTTAGGACAAAATATCGATACTACAGATATTTTAGATTTTTCGCTAAATAATATACTAATTAATAATGATTTAAATTTACCTCATGCCGAAAAAATACAAGATTTATCTAATGTATTATTAGAATATCTGGAAAATTCTAATAATAAATTTTTAGAGTTAGAAAATAAAATCTTGAAAGTAGCTGCTAAATTACATGATGTTGGCGTCAGCATATCTGTAAAACATGCTTATAAGCACGGTTTTTATATTATTATTAATTCTCTTATTGCTGGGCTCACTCATAAAGAAATCTTAATGGCTGCATATACAGTCGCTTTAAGCGGAAAATTTGATTATAAGATTGTTGATGAATATAGAGATCTATTAAGTAAAGATGACGTTTTTATTTGCAAAAGACTTTCTATAATTCTATGCCTTGCACACAAGATTGATAAATATTTTTATAACAGTTTAGCTGAAGTTGTAATCTTAAATGAAAAAGACAGCTTTAATTTAGCTCTACCTGAATCCAGTGTTAAATATATGAAAGATAGTTTACCAGTTGAAATGGATGATAGTTTTAAAAAAAGTTTTGATAAAAAATTATCAATTGTTGCACTTTAATAAATACTAATTAATATATTTTTGCACAAAAAGCACTTGCTGGGTAAAATTATCCTCTCAGCAAGTGTTTTTTTATATTTATATAGTTGAATTAACTACATGGATATACATAATTACCTATGGTTCGAACTCTTAATTCATCTGGATCACATGTTTCACCTTCTGGAAGGACGAATACTATCTTTTTTTCAATAGTTCCACAAGAATCCTTATCACATTCATATCCATGTGCCATTGTTGTAAAACCTTTAAAAGCAACTATTCTATTATTCTCATCATATACGATGCATGCAATAGCTACTTTTTTACCTGGACATACATTATTCACCTTTATTTTTACGGTTAATAATTTAGATCCATGTCTCTCTATATCAACAGGGCAAGCATTTATACAACTACATAACTCACAGTTTTCTTTGGTGCATTTCTTAGAATAGCCTGCGTATCTACCCATTTAATACAACTCCTTTGTTCATATAAATTTTAGAGTAATAGTCATTTGTATCCATTATTATATATATTTTTGTTTTTAATATATTCTAAGACAAATGCTTTTGTGAGTATAATTCATTGTAATTTCCCAATTTTTTAGCTTCTATTTTCTTTACTTTTTAAAAGCACTAATACTGTTATTCTTCTATAAATTTATAAAGTTCTTCTTTGTTTCTTGGTATATTGTTTTCAACTTTAATTTTATTACAATCACATAAGTGCTGAAACACATCAAGAATTAATGGTTTTTCAAGATAACACTCATGTATTAATTTATCATCAGAAAAAACCTCATATGGCGTCCCATCTTTAACTATTTCTCCATCCTTCATTACTATAATATAGTCTGACCATGAATAAGCTAGTTCGACATCGTGAGTAGATAAAATAACAGTTATGCCTTTTTCATTAAGTTCGTCAAAAATTTTTACTATTTGTTTTGAGTGTTTAGGATCAAGACTTGATGTAGGTTCATCAAATACAATTACTTCTGGCTGCATAACAAGTATATCTGCAATTGACACTCTTTTTTTCTGTCCATAGCTCAAAAAATGTACAGCTTTATCTCTATATTCATACATTCCTACACTTTTAAGAGCTTCATCTACCCTATTTCTCACTTCAGTATCACTAAGTTTCAAATTTATTGCTCCAAATGAAACTTCTTGATATACACTTGCAGAAAAAAGCTGATTTTCTGGATCTTGAAAGACTATTCCTATATTTTTTCTTAATTCCATTAAAGATTTATGATTATATTTTACTTCTTTTTCTTTATATAATAAGGTTCCTTTAGTTGCTTTTAAAACGCCATTTAAATTTAAAAACAATGTAGATTTACCTGAACCATTAACACCAACAACTGATATTTTCTTACCCTGTGGTATTCTTAAGTATATATTTTTTAATGCTTCAGTTCCATCTGGATATTTGTAACTTAAATCTTTTGTCTCTAGTATGTATCTACTCATTTAATAAATTCCCCCAAAAATATTTTTACTAAAACTGATAACTATCAAAACAACTTCTATAACAATGATTAATGATATATTTTTATATGAATATGTATACTTATTTTCTAGTAGATTTATATCACCATCATAACATCGAGATTCCATAGCAGTGTAAATATCTTGTGAACGCTTATACGAACTTATAAATAAAGAAGTAATTAATTGCCCTAACGAATTAAAACTAGTCTTAAATGTTGAATATCCTAATCGAGAATTTTGAGATATATAAATCATATTAGCTGTATCTAATAATACAAAAATAAATCTATATATAAGTCCCATTAGCTCCACAAATAACCTAGGTACTCTAAGCTTTCTAAGTACATGTAGAATTTCAAAAACAGGAGTTGTTAAAGTTAAAAAATACAAACACGAAACGGATCCAAGTGACTTAAAAAATAACCTTGCTGAAACTAAAATACTTTCATAAGTGCATCCTAATTTAATTTCAAAAATTTTAAAACTGAATATCAGATTATTATCGTTTCCAACTACATTTACTGCTATTGTAATAATTCCAATTATTAAAAATACTAAAGGCAATGACATTAATTGAACATAAGTTTTTAAAGGTATTTTCCCCATAGCAACAATTATAAAAGTCATCAGAAACAATATTACTATAGAGTCTAATATATTGTTTAATGCTATACATATTATCAAAGTAATAATTGCAAAAACAAATTTTTCTACTGGGTTTACTCTTTTAAGTTTTGAAATATATGCTAATTTATCTATTGAAATCATTTATTTTTTACCTTCATCTCTTTTTGATTTTCCTTTTAAGTATCCCAAATAATAACATATAATCCCAGAACCAATAGCAGCTTGTATTGAAAATAAAAGACTTTCTATTTCTGCACTTGGTGGTTCCCAAATTGGGGAAAACCATGGTTTATAATTACTATTAATTTGTGTGATTGCTTCTTTTGCTTTATCATCTGAGCCCGCAAATTCAGCATTTTTTAGAAGTAATAGGGGAAGAACAGCTATAGCTATAACAAGAATAGCAAGTATTAAATTCTTTTTTAGTAAATTATTGCCCTTAATACTCATATTCCTTACTCCTCCTTTGATATAACGTTTAGTTCTTTAAGTTCTTCCTTATTATAGCTAATTAAGAGATTAAAAATTATTACTGTTAATAAGCCCTCACTTATTGCAAGTGGAACTTGCGTTACCGCAAAAATACTCATAAACTTTACAAACGAAACCATAATTCCACCAGTTGCATCAGGAAAAGCTAATGAAAGTTGAATTGAAGTTGTAACATAAGTCATTAAATCACCTAGCATTGCAGCAGTAAAAATTGCAATAGATTGTGATACATTCATTTTCTTTAAAAGCTTGTACAAAAAGTATGATACTAATGGTCCGACAATAGCCATTGAAAAAGTATTAGCACCAAGAGTTGTTATTCCACCATGTGCAAGAAGTAATGCCTGAAAAATAAGCACTATAAGCCCTAAAACACCCATAACTGTAGGTCCAAAAAGTATAGCTCCAAAGCCTACCCCTGTTGGATGTGAACAACTTCCTGTAACAGATGGTATTTTAAGCGCAGAAAGAACAAAGGCAAATGCTCCTGCCATTGCTATTAGCATCTTAATCTTTGGGTTCACTTTTATCTTCTCTCTTATTGAAAATAATCCTCTAAAAACAAATGGTATGCATATAGCACCCCATGCAATACACCATGCTGGAGGAAGAAATCCTTCCATTATGTGCATCGCAAATGCAGTTTTAGGAATAAATAGCAACCCCAGCAATAACCCTACTGCAACCTGATATTTTTTTGTCATATAATCACTCCTATTAATATTTCACTTTAATTTTATATGATTTTTTCTTAGGTATATTAACTTATTATTTTTTTAATATGCCTTAATAAAATAAAAAGTCCTTTTAACTTACATGTTAAAAGGACACATTAACTAAATATACTCACTCATATAAAATGTGTAAGTAAATCTTCATAAAAACGCCCCCTCCATCACTCGTAGAGTTATCCGATAGCTAGCATTTGCAGAACCTCTACTCCCTATAATTTGAGGTATAACAACTGCGTGCTTCTGGATAAGTTCTTCTAAGCTTCAGCTAGATACAACTTTTCTCTTAAGCTAGTTACATCTGAAGCTGAGAATCACTTATTGGTGCAAAATATAGGCAGGTCTTCTGACTTAAGAATCATCATTTAAGTACG
>NZ_AUUU01000132.1 GCF_002760435.1 Clostridium sp. LS | reverse complement strand
AATTGCTGGTTTACTTAAATGTATTTATCATATTCTGTTCAATTTTCAAAGATCTTGTTGCCCTCAAGCAACTCGTTTATTGTATCATCTTGCAAAATCAATGTCAACACTTTTTTTACTCTTTCGCATTTTTCATCAATTCCCGTGACGACAAAAACTATTATATCATCATATTCACTATAAACTTTGTCATTTTAGTTATTCTTCGATAATTATTCTTTGTATCCTTTAATTTTCTCTATATTTCTCATTTACATACAGAGAGATACACTAGGCTATGTTTTATGGCTTATTTGTATCTCTATATACGTATTATGAATAATATAGGTGACTTATAACGTCTAACAACAATATTTTTTACTTATAATGTAAATTATATTTTCTACCATATTCCTACTCTATCTTCTGGTTTTACGTACATTTTATCTCCTTCTTTTATATTATATGTTCTATAAAAATCTTCAAATTGAGATAAAACTACATTTACTCGGACTTTTTTAGGGGCATGAGGATCATTGCTTAATAAGTACTCTCTTAACTCTTTAGTTGAAATTTCTCTCCAAATTATTGCATAATTTTCAAACAAGTCTTTAAGATTAGGATTTTCTGCTTTTTTAGCAATATCTAAAACACAGGCTATTCCGCCTAAATCACTTATATTTTCACCAACAGTTAAAATACCATTTACGAACTTTCCATCGCTCATTTCTATATTAGAATAATAATCTGCTACTTTTTTGCTCCTATTTGTAAATTCTTTATAATCATTTTCACTCCACCACTTTTCTAGTTTACCATTTTCATCAAATTGTGCTCCGGTATTATCAAAAGCGTGAGTTAGTTCGTGGCCAATGACAACTCCAATTCCTCCAAGATTTTTTTCTTTGTTTGCATTTTTATCGTAAAATGGCGGCTGCAATATCCCTGCCGGAAAAACAATTTCATTATTTAAAGCATTATAGTAAGCATTTACTGTACATGCTCCCATATTCCACTCATTTTTATTAACAGGCTGATTCAATTTAGAGAATTGCCTCTTATTATGCGATAAATAAATATTTAATACATTGTCCACCAAGTTACCATTTTCCTCATGAGAGTTTATTTTTATATCACTATAATCATTCCATTTTTCAGGATATCCCACTTTTACAGTCACATTTTCTAATTTATTAAGGGCTTTTTCCTTTGTCGCCCTACTCATCCATGAAATATTTTGCAATCTACCTTCAAAATTTTTTATAATTTCTTTTGCCATATTCTCTACATCTTTTTTAGATTCTTCATCAAAGTATTTATCTACATATAGTTTACTTATGATTTCATTTAACTGACAATTTACAAATTTAACCCCGCTGCCCTCATTTATATCAGTAGATTCTACACCATAAAATACCCTTCTTAATCCGTCACTTGCTTCCCTGTGATTAGAAGTTAAGAAACTATCTGTATTTAAAAGCACACATGTTTTCAAAAAAGTTTTCATATTATCTAAATTACTTTCTACAATAAGTGAATTTACTAGTTTCAATTCCTCAGGATTTTCTACTATTATCTTGTTATTTTTACTCACATTTAGTTTAGATAGTAATTTTGAAAAATTAATATTAGGTACTAGCTTTTCTAAACTTTTAATTGTATGCACATTGTAGGATTTCTGTATTCTATTTTGATCCCTAGCTTCTTCTTCATAAGAAGGAATTTTTTTCGCTATTTCATTTTCAATATTATAAAAAACTTCTGCATTATTTTTAGCAACCTCTTCGTTTTCACCATACAAAGTATGTAATTTAGTTAAATAGTCCATATATACTTGTTTTATTTCTTGATTAGTACTTCTAGTGTCTTTATAATAAAATGAATTTCCTAATCCCAAATTGCTGTTTCCTACGTATAAAACGTTCTTACTACTATCCTTATAATCAGGCCCAACCCCAAGATTTATTAATGATTGAAAGTATGAAAACTCTTCATCATTTAATAATCTTTTTAAATCCTCTACATTTTTAATCTCTTCAATTATGTTTATATATTTCTCTATCGGCTTAACCCCTAATTTATTTCTTTCATCCATATTCAAATAATTGTTATACAAGTTCAAAACCTTCAATTCATCACTATTTTTATCATAACTATTTTTATTTTTTTGTATATCTTTTATTATATTAAGTATGTCTCCATTTACCTTTCCACATACTTCTTCGAAGGTTCCATAAGAAACATACCCATTTTCCAGTCTTGTATTTGACAGCCATTCCTTATTCACTGCAGTATAAAAATCATCTTGTATCCTAACATCCTTGCTACATTCTACTTTATTACTACTCGCACTATTTAAGCTATTAATTTCTGAACTATATGCACTAGTATTTAAAGGTAATGACATGCTTAAAATAAATACTATTACTGCTGAAGCAATTCTTTTTAGTATATTCTTCCTCATAGCTAACCTCCCTGATATATTAATTATTATGCGACTTGCTTTTCATGCTTTTTATAATATTTCTACTCATTACAATGAAAAGTACTTCATTAATATTATTTAATATATTGCTTCAAATAATACATAGTTTTGAGGCATATTCAAAAATATGCTTAGTTAAGTTAAAGGTTTAATGTTTTGAATTATTTACTATACTTGCTTGTAGTCCAAAACAAAGAAACTAGATATGAGTTTGTAAAGCGGGCATTTGAAAATGGATTGAAATTTTCATAGTCCTCTAGAACAAACATATATCTAGTTTCAGTTCATATACATGTTATATAATTATACACTGTTTATTAAGCTACAACTCCAGCAATTATAATACCAATTGCAATCATAAAACCTGCAATAACAATGGCAACAGCAACATTTTTTTCCCTTAGTTCTTTATTAAAATCAACTTTAGTTAATACCTTGTCAAAAAACCAATAACCAAATATTAGTAAAACTATACCAATTAATCCGAAAATAATGCTTGATAAAATATTATTTAAAATTCCATCCATAAGTACTTCCTCCTTAAAAATATCTTTTATTAAAACTCAGCTATTATAAGTTCACTGAGGATATTCAAATAACTAAAAGTTTATACCATCCAAAATCCAAATTCTTATAATTACTTTTTAATATATGTAGGAATATATATTGCATCTTTATTAGTTATAAAATCCCCCATTCTAGTATATAGTCCACACGGCGTATCATTAGCTATGTATACTCCTATTACAGGAAATTGGTATTCCCTACATTCCTCCATAGTTGAATAAATATCCGAATATAAAGGTTTAATATTAACCCTATCTTGAAATACCACATCGTCTGAGGCTCCGCTTATTGGGTCACAACTTAAAGCAACACCTAATCCTTCTCTTGAAAGATATGGTTTAACCACATAATCGGCGGAAAGTTGTTTATCCTTCTCCAAACATGTATATGGAATGTATCTCAAAATAAATTTTTCATCTTCTTGTGAGAAAAAATTCTTTCCTATAAGCTCATGGATCACTGCAAAAAACACCTTAGATTGAGTTATTAATGTATGCCCAGGATTTATTAAATAGTCCCCTGAATTTAAAGGCTTAATTATTTCTCTCATTTCCTCTTCAAAGTAAAACCAATCTAATGGATAATGCCTATAAATTGCGTGAATTTCTTCTCCATAAAGATATATTTTATTATCAATCACCTTTAAATCATATACATTTCCAAATATAATAGTATATTCTTTCAGCTCTTTTAATATTTCCGTAATTATATTACTTGTATATATGTCTTCATAATACCAGGATGTAACAACTGCAATATTTTTTATTCCCTTTGATTTTTTAAGTTCCTCTAATATATAAAAAAATGACTTCCTTATATTACCTCTAAGATTTGTATTTGGGTCATCACAATCTATACCGAGCTTGTACTTCACTATAGAATTCACTCCCAGAGCTTCAACCAATCCAGCTGGAGTTTCTGAGTTGAATTCTAAAAGTTTCAAATTTCCATCATTATCAATAACAAAATCTATCCTTCCCAATGCACATAATGCAAAAGTAATGGATGTGGAAACCAATTTATAAAGTTCTTCTGGAATGCCTAATATAGGTCCAAAAATCTCTATATTTTTTTGTATATATGGATACATTCTTTTTAATATTTCGCAAAACCTCTGGCTTACAAAAAACATTTCTTTATATTTCTCTTCTTCTAAAATAAGTGAATTTAGCGAAATACATTCATTTATATTTGTATATGCACCAGTAAAATTATATTTAAAAGTGATCTCATCTATTATGTCATTCCATACTTCTTTTCTATTGCTAGAAATAAATCTCCTTAATGAAATAGGAAAATCCTTAACCCCTAAAGGACACATCCAAGTATAGTTATCATCTGTTAAAAAGTTCTTGCTCCACCGTACCAAAAAACCTTGTACTTTATATCCTATTAAATAAACCCCAAAGTTTCCAAAGGCTAAAGTTGGAACATTCATATTGCAATTGCTAGGAACATATGTATACTCCTGCCTGATATTTATCAATTTTTGCTTTACATGTATCTTTTCACTTTCATATACTCTTTTAATTTCTTTATTCCAATCCTCTTTTGTATAAAGTTTACCGATGTAAACTTCTTGACTATATCTTCCCAAGGAGGATTTTATAACATAATCATTCTTGTTTTTCAATATCTCTTGACTTTCATTTAATATTTCTGTGTAAGGAATACATTCTCTAATAATTTTTTTATCTGTTATCGAAAGAAGGTTTGAGTCTTCTTTAACTAAATCCCAAAGATAAGCAAAAAAGCCTTTTGCCTGTATTGCGATTATTCTTGGGTCATTAATTAATAGTAAGTTTCCGCTATTAACACACTGCAGGATTTCTTCAATATTAGAAATTTCATAAAAAAATTCTGTAGGAAACAATCTTAAAATTATCGGAAGTTTTATATTTGAATATCCATAAACGCATCCATCTTTAACAGATAAATTATTAGATCCCACCTGAATTATATTAATATTAGTTTCTTTTAAAATATCCTTAAAATAATAACTATGGTGTAATTCTTCATAGTGACAAGGGTCCATTAAAACTCCTACATTAATCTTTTCTTGGCTATCATAAAAATCATTGCAAATCTCCAATAGTTCCTTTTTAAAAACATCTATAAAGCTGCTATTTAAATTTCCATCAAAATCGCTTTTTCCTGCTAAGTGTATTTCCTTTTGGCCACAGGGTTTATCATAATTAAATTCAGCAAAATAAATCTTATTGTTAACATCTCTAAAGGTATCATACCTTGTCCAGAACATTGGAGCTACTGGGCACTTTAGATTAAATATCTCATCTTTAAATGCAAAGTCATCAAAATAATTCAAAAGTCTTTTGTGCGCACCCGTAACATTATGCAATATTTCTAAGGATATCCTATTTATTTCTTCACTATAAAATACCATCTTTTGATAGGTATTTGTATCAAAATAGAAAGATATTTGTGAATGAACATATTCTTCACCTAAAGAGCTTACCATATAATTATTAAATAGGACTTCTTCAGTGTATCTAATTTGCTTTTCCATGGTACACTCCCCTTTCTATAATTATTTGAGTTCATAAAAACTTACCCCATAAAATATTAACTTGATGAGCTTCCACCTACTGATCCAGAATAACCGGAAGACTTTCCACCCGTGGAGCCTGTTATTCCGCTTTTACCGCTACTTGAAGAAGATCCATCACCTATAGATGAATGACCACCTGAAGAACTGCTTCTTGATGACCCTCCGCCAAATCCATGCCAGCCTCCAGAATAACCGCCTCCATTATTATAAGAACTATTTTCTTGATCTTGGTCTTCTTCATCATCTTTCGGGTTATAGCACCCTGCAAGTCCTAATGGCCCACTTACTACGAATGCTGCTGCTACAGCTATTGCTAATGCTTTTTTCTTACTCGCCTTTGATATTTCCTTAAGGTTCTTTGATATTTCATCAAAATCTTTCACTATTTCATCACCCTTATTATTTCTACCTCTAACTCTTTATTTACCGAGTTTATATAAACATTTAAATCTTCTTTTATTTTATCTTTAGTTAATATTACTATCTTGATATATCCTAATTCCTTTAACATAAAAGCATATGGCAGGTCATCTTCACCAATTCCATATTGATTATTTAGTTTATCACTAAAGTTTCTATAATCTAAATCATCACTATATCTATTATAAGGAATTAGCATAACAAATTTTTTAGTTTTTACCTCTTTTAATCTTAAGCTGTTATTTATTAACTTACTAATATCATTTTTATCTCCAATAATCCCAAATGGGTGAAATAAAAGATTAATATTTAAAACTGGTTTAATAAGAAATTCGTTATTTAGTATTAATGCAATATCTAATATCTCTTTAAGTGGCAAATCTACTATAACGAAACTGCTGTCATCTGAATTTTCTATTATATTATTTATTATCGTCTTATCGCATTCAATTATCTTTTCTTCCGTCAATTCAAAATCATCGTAAGTTTGTAATGACACAAATGGCGAACTTCTAAAAAAGCTTTGAAACGGACCTAAATCACTTTTCCAAGTTCTATATACTTTTCTCAAATCTATCTCTTCAAGATTCATTAAACTGCCTACCTTTCATATGTAGCTGCATAAATTCCATCTAGAGATATACATTGCTTAAATCCATCCTCAGTTATGAATACTAGATGACTATCAGCACATTCACTTTCACATACTTCCCCTTTAAATGAGATTTCAGGATCAGAATCCTGCCAAGATTTGATATTAGAATATATATTAATTTCTTTAGCATAAGATAAAAATCCATAGGAAAGTTTATATATAAAAGCAAAATTATTTTTTAATGAAAGCATTTGTCTATATTTCTTGTGGTCTATAATTGTATCGATAACTAATAATCCATTACATATAGAATTAACCTCTCCTTCAAGAATTTCTGAGGGCTTATCATTAAACCATTCATTATATGTTTTATAAATATAAATCTCCATACTTACCTCACTTTCTTTAATTACTACGTATCCCATTTTCATTTACTTTGTAGTTATCAGGGGTTATACAGTTAACATATAATTGCCCTTCTTCATTGAACCCATAAAGCGCTCCATTTATGTTAAGCCACAGCGGCTTATCTTTTTCACCCTTAACTCTCATACAATTTGAGTCAAGATAATATTTATGTCCGTCATTTGGATCAGCATACCACGTGCTTTGAAGTGCATATCCAACGTCATTAAAAATATACCATTGCCCATCGATATATTTCCATCCGTCCTTTGCTGTGTAATAATATTCATTATTTACATCAGTGCAATACCACCAGCCCACATTATCTAAGTTCCATCCTAATTTATATTTGTTTAAAGAATGTACTATTCCATTACATAATCCTTGTGCCAATGTATTTTCATAACTATCATCATTTAATAATCTGTCTTCGTCAGGATTAGACATAAATCCCAACTCTACTAATACAACAGGAACCTTAGACCAGTTAAAGCCCGTAATATCGCTTCTTTGGACTACACCTCTGTTATTCATTCCTGCACTTGAAATCAAATCATTTAATATAGTTTGTCCATATTGAGCACTGACATCACTTATATCTTTTGCATATCCTACTGGCGCTGGAACCAGCATTGATGCACCAGTTACACTTGAATCATCTATTCCATCACAGTGAATTCTAATGACTAAATCTGCATTATTATTATTTCCAACTTCTGCTCTTTCAATATTCCCTGGATCCTCAGACTCTTGAGTTTTTGTCATTACAACAGTATATCCATTGGCCTCTAATAAAGTTTTTAACTTATCTGCCACTCTCAATGTAATAACGTACTCTGGAACACCAGTTGCAACTCCCTGCGTTCCTCCACCATCTTTTATTTTGGTAATACTTGAATCTGGTGATTGAAGCTCGTATTCGCTGTTGCCTCCTGCTCCATGTCCTGGATCAATAACAACTACCTTTTTACCGGATGCAAATGCTGTTTGAATATTGGGAACACATATTACTGATGTTAATAAAACAGCAGCAGTTAAAAAACATGTTAATAGCTTTTTCATTTTCTTCCTCCACTCTAGTATCTAAAGACTATATAGCGATATTCTTTCCATTATTTCACTTTCACTACATATTTTTAATTTTATCACTTTGCACCTCATATTTCTATGTATTTCCTTATATTCTAAAAAACTATAATTCAAAAGTATTTTCTATTACATTAGGTAAAACACTGTAGATAGACTTTCCAATTCTCTCCTCAAAATATTTTTTTATTTCAAAGGTTGCTTTCCACTTATCTACTGTATATTTGCTAACCCCATGTCTTAATGCAACATCCAGCATTCTCTTTTCCATTAGACAGTACCCTGTAGGTAGTGCTAACGCATCACACAACTGAATTAATTTATCATAGTCTGAATATTGTACATTTTCCAGATATTCCTTAACAAATTTATATTCTTCATTTGAACAATCCCATTTCCCAAAAACAGCGTCAATTTCTTGAATTTGATGCGAATGAGTTAAACAAATTCTTCCCAACAAATCATATCCTTTTTCAACTGCAAAATTATATCCATCTATGCTATGTCTCATACTCGTCACGCCATATCTCCTCCCAATATCATGCAACATTCCGAGTATTAATGCTGTATTGGAATCTAACTCTTTGTCCTCTTTTGCAATTAATTCTGCTGCTTTACCAACATATAAAGAATGATTTATCCATGGACCAGGATTTAATTTGCTGCCTTCCTCCAATATTTTCTTTGCTTCCTCCAATGTTGGTATACCCTCTTCTAAATACTTTTTCATACTTGTACATCCCCTTTTATCTAATCTATCACATAACTAATTCCCACCATAATCAAAGTATAACATATAATGTAAACAATGCATTCTTAAAATCTTATTATACCTACATGACTTATGCTCGTAACAATGACCACGCTAAATTAAAATACCAACGATTTAAACTTCTCTAAATCGTTGGCATTACTCATGTTTGTTGTATATAATCATAATCTACGAAAAATAATCTTTTGATCAATCAAGTCAACAGTAACTAACAAATTACATTTCCAAATCTGGTCAGAGTTCATTTCAATCATAGTAGGATAAGGCAATCCATCTGCTTGTCTAAAATTGTTCGCTTCAACTATATTATTAAGGGTTAGATCCATATCCGCAATTTTCAAATTAACATTAGAATACGTTGGCCTTTTATTTTCTCCCATACCTATAGAGTAATTACTTTCAGGATTATACAAATATGAATGATTCTTACCAGTATCTAGGTAAACTATTATTGGCTCACTATTATATTCTGCCTCAAAAAAAAGTAAATCTTCTTGTCCCTTGGTTGTTGTTTTATAAAGAGGAAGTACAACATATTTACCTGTATCAAGCTTTGCATAGTCAATTGGACTGCTACTTACAGCTATTTTATGTCCTTCATAATCTAAGGTAATTACCTTTGATTTAAAATAAGCTAATCCTATGTTTCCATTAAACTTTTGCGAAGAATACATAGACCAGTCAGATATACTGGTGTTTATATTTTTATATGTATCTCCAAATACATTAATTTCATTAACTTTTACATTCGTTATCCATCCACGATGAGAGCCATCTCTATTAGTTGCCTCTGCTTTATTTAAAACAGTGTAGTCAATTTTATCCTGAATAGCATCAGTAAAGGATATTCCAACTCCACACCCTGTATCAAATCCTAATTTATATTCATCGTTTCCTACTTTAACTGGTATTTGAGGACAAATTCCATCGCTAGATAAATCGAATGTAAGTTTGTGGATTTCACTTTCTTTATATCCTAAATCTGTAATCCAAGTCTTATCCGCAAAAAGCGTCTGTATATATCCATAAGAAAAATATCCTCCAACTGCCACTATTAATGTTAAAAATACACTGATTACTATAACCGATGTTTTTGATTTTATTTTCATTCCACTTCACCTCTACTGGCAAATATTTATCTTCCATAACTTTTATAATATAGAAATTATAACATATTATTCAAAAACATATTTTTAAAATTTTATTTAAAGAAAAATTTAAAATAACTGGTGGCTATGTGATGTCAGTCACCCAAATATAAGTGGCTTTTTTTATTTCTTTATATTTTTTTGCATCAATTCTCTTTAAAATCCACATAATAAGAACTGATTTATTAAGTAAACAAAAATTACTCTAGAGGTGGTTAAAATAATGAAAAGATTTATTTCTATATTTCTTATTTTTTTATTTCTGTCGCTCAGCATGAATCCGATTAATGTATTTGCAGAAAATCAATCTAAAACTTTGAAGCAAGGCATATATAATGCAAGGGATACTAATTTGCTTATAGGTACCCCCATTACTGTAAAGCTTACATCTTCTAATGATAGAGCTATAATTATAATTATTGATTCTGATCAAACCATAGAGGCACTAGTAAGATTAAATTCTAGAATCTCCCAACAAATTTTGCCTCCACTTAACTACGATTCCTCAATTATAATCTTTACTAATGGAAGTGTAATATTTTCATAAAATTTACTTTGGAAGTTTTTCTTTTTATTTATCTTACTACACTCTTCCTAATCTTGAATATTACTTCTTTTAGTTCATATGATAACAACTTATTAATCTACATTTAAATACTTTTGAAAGGTCGTAAAATTAATGAAAAAATTTATTGCTCTTTTATCTATTTTTTTATTACTGTCATTTAATATGAATACTATAGTTGCAATTGCTGAGACTAAAACATTAACAGAAGGATTTTATAAAATTAAAGATACTGGGTTAACAACTGGTATTCCTTACAATGTAAAAAATACTGCTCCTACTGGCAGAGCAATTGTTATGATTTTTGATGAAAATGCATTGATGCAAGAATTTATACGATTGGAAGCAAATTCTCCCGCATATGCCCTCAAACCGCTTAACTTTGATTCTACAATCATAATTGTTGGTGGCGGAACAGTTACCTTTTCTTAAAAAATACTATTATAATTTCATTTATAGAAAATTTTGTTTTCAGTTGAGGGCTATATGGTACCAGCACCCCCAGTCAGAAGCACCCGTAGCAGATGGTATTCAAAATACAGTCATGACCACCAGTAAAACTGGTGGCTTGCTATGCGCCTATAAGGCTTTGTTACTGGCTGTGCTACTTGCACACCGAGCGGTTTGCCAACTGCATATCTTTACTAGCCGCACCTAAAAGGTGCTTTATTTTTTGCCTTCATTTACTGGCTCACCTGTAAACGGGCCAATATATTCCTTCAAACTCATTTGTTAAAGGAACTAAGCTTGCACCTTTTTCGTTTACTATTCCTAAATTGCATCTCATATAAATTCTTAATGGCTTTATCATTCTTTGGAACCCATCATCAGTGTAACTCCATTCCATTTGTATATCTCTATTAACTAGCACTTGCAAGTAATTACTCTAGCTAATATTTTCACCATTGACTTGTAGTTGTTGTAATAACAAAAATACCAACAGTTTAAATTTCTCTAAACCGTTGGTATCACTTATTTGGGCGCACTTGGTGAGATTCAAACTCACGACTTCCGGAAATATATATTCTTGTATTTTCTGCTACTAATTAGTCATAAATGGCTCAACTGGGTTACCCAATATATTCCATATCACTAAATAACCTTGTCCTATGTTATTGAGTAAGGGGCAAAAATGGGGCAAATTCAAATTATATTTTCCTTAAATACTATTATCTGCTTAAGTAGTTTTTTAACATAAAATAGATTTACAAGCTGAAACTTAGTTCAATTTTGCAAGCAATATCTGAAAAATCTCTTCATTAGTAATAGTCTTCCTAAAACTTTACCCTATTATAAAATAATCCTTACTAGTTCTTCGCCCCATGTTCGCCTAATATCCACCACATTCATGATTCAGCTTATCTGCTTGGTACTTTTATACCTTTCTCACTCTCTCACTCTCTCTTATCTGATAGACTATCACTTTTAGTCTATCTACTCGGTACTTTTTTTGCTTTTACTCCGTACTTTGTTCAAAAACTATTGAAAATTATATTATTTTTTGATTTTAAAATATTGATTCAGATTGTTTATAAAACAATGCTACTTACTTTTATATGAGCTCTTGTGTCTTCTTGCCTTATTCCATCAATATTTCTATTTTAACATTAAAAACAATTTTATTCACAATTTTGTCCTTATTATCTATACTTATCAACAGCAAACTTTATTATTTGTTGATATTATAATTTATAATAAATAAAAATATAAAAAACTTAGTACTTTTAGCCCGTATAAACCAGACCTACCAAGTTTTTCAATAACAAATAAATACTATATGAATGTCACTTAGGACTCATCATAAATTTATTGGTTATGAGTCAATTGCTCTAATCAACTCTACAAAAAATCAAAAAAAAATATCTCAAATGATTTTAGTAATCACTTTGAGATATCCTTTTTACTTACCTCGCAACGTCCTACTCTGCCACACAGTCTCCCATGCAGTACCATCGGCGC
>NZ_AUUU01000131.1 GCF_002760435.1 Clostridium sp. LS | reverse complement strand
GCATTTATGGCAGGAACCATTGCTTTAGTGCAAAGAGATTTAAAAAGGATATTAGCATTTTCAACTATGAGTCAGTTAGGGTATATGGTTATGGCAATGGGCGTAGGAGGATTTACTTCTGGAATGTTTCATCTTACAAGCCACGCATTCTTTAAAGCATTATTATTTTTAGGTGCAGGCAGCATTATTCACGCTATTGGCATACAAGACATTTTTAAAATGGGTGGTTTAATTAAAAAAATGAAGATTGTAAGTATTACTTTTATTATTGCATCTTTATCTTTAGCAGGAATTCCACCTCTATCAGGCTTTTTCAGTAAGGATGAAATTTTAACTGTAACTTATGAGCATGGATATATATTTTTATATTATTTAGGTTTGATTACGGCATTTTTAACTGCATTTTATATGGCTCGTTTAGTTTTTATAGTTTTCTTTGGCGATGAAAGAGAAAAACATTCTGTCCATAAAACGCCTTGGTGCATGACTGTTCCATTAATGATATTATCAGTTTTCTCAGTATTCTATGGTTTTATAAATGAGACATTTGCTTCATATATATACTTTCAAACATCTCAAATGCCTGAAGCAAATTTAATGGTCATGGGTGAATCAGTAGCAGCGGCATCTGGAGGACTAATACTTGGATGGCTTATCTATAGTAAGAAAGTAATTTCGAGTGAAGCTCTAAGTGTGAAATTTAAACCAATTCATGAGTTTCTTTTTAATCAATATTATTTAAATGAACTTTATCACTTAGTATATGAAAAAGTAATTTTAAATATATCCCGTTTATTTAATTGGTGTGATCGTAACATAGTAGATGGAATTTTTGATAATACTACTTCTTTGATAAGCAGAATGGGAGCTAAACTTAGACTTATTCATTCAGGACAGGTGCAAAACTATGCTTTGATTTTTTTCATTGCAATTGCTTTGATAATTTTATGGCTTGCAGCACCGATTTTAGGAGGGATATAGATGGAATTTCCGATATTAACGTCAATATTATTAGCACCCATTTTGGGTATTATTATAATACTTCTATTGCCAGAAACTAAGGAAAAGGAAATAAAAGTTACTGCAGCAATTGTTACATTTATTTTACTCTTTCTTTCGACTATAGCTTTTGTAACTTACAACAAGGCAATAGGAGGGCTTCAATTTCAAGAGACCTATTCTTGGATTCCTGCCTTCGGAATTAATTATTCTGTAGGGGCTGATGGTTTAAGTATACCTTTGATATTGCTTACCGCCATCGTTATTTTTGCAGGCATTTTTTCATCATGGAAACTTGAGAAAAGAATCAAGGAATTTTTCATATTTCTGCTTTTGTTAGTTGCAGGTGTCTTTGGAGTATTTATTTCAAGAGATTTATTTTTCTTCTATATATTTTTCGAAATAGCTGTTATTCCAATGTATATCTTAATTGGAGTTTGGGGAAGCACTAGAAAAAATTATGCAGCAATGAAATTAACTCTTTACTTATTAGTAGGTAGTGCATTTATTCTAATTGGAATTATTGCAACTTTTGTATATGCTAGTAATTTAGGAATAAGAAGTTTTGATATACAAACTCTAAGTACTATTCAATATAGTTCGAGTTTTCAAAAATTTGCTTTTTTCCTAATGTTAATAGGCTTTGGTATATTAGTTCCTATGTGGCCCTTTCATACATGGTCTCCAGATGGACACGTAGCTGCGCCAACAGCTGTAAGTATGCTTCATGCTGGGGTTTTAATGAAACTAGGAGGTTATGGAATTATCCGTGCAGGAGTATTTCTCTTTCCAGAAGGCGCAAAATATTGGGTTCCTTTAATTGCAGTGCTGTCAATAGCTAATATAGTATATGGAGCTATGGTTGCTATGGCTCAAAAGGATTTAAAATTTGTAATTGGTTATTCCAGTGTAAGCCATATGGGGTATGTTCTACTCGGAATTGCTTCATTAAACTTTGAAGGAATAGATGGAGCTGTAGCTCAGATGTTTGCACATGGTATTATGACTGCATTATTCTTTACTTTAATAGGAAATATTTATAACCAGGCACATACAAGAGAAATTGCTTGCTTTGGTGGTTTAGTGCATCAAATGCCAAGAGTAGCTGTTGGATTTATAATTGCTGGTTTTGCATCATTAGGATTACCAGGATTAAATAACTTTGTCGCTGAATTTCTAATATTTTTAGGATCTCATGATGAACCAAGAAAACTATTTTCAATAATACCTTTTAAAGCAATCTCAATAATAGCTATTCTAGGAATTGTTATTACTGCTGCTTATATATTGAAGGTAATTCAAAATACTTTTTTTGGTCCAAGAAAAGAAGAATGGGATCACTTGGAAGATGCAAGAGGAGTAGAAATGATACCTATAGTAATGCTCGCAGGTGTATTAATATTTTTCGGTTTAATCCCATCACCACTAATTGATCTTATTCATAGTGGAGCAATGTCACTTATGGGTAAGATATCAGACATAGGAATGAT
>NZ_AUUU01000130.1 GCF_002760435.1 Clostridium sp. LS | reverse complement strand
AACAGCAACAAATAACGCTAATTCAGGAGTTATAACAGCAGTATTCCCAGCAACAAGCTAAAAAGTGAAAGGTGAGCTAGTTCATTGCACTTGTGAAGAGTTTTGGTGATTTCTAGAAAATTGTAAAAGGTACATCTAAAAAATATTATAATTGACATTAAATCAAATTATGACAGTAGATAGTTTTAAATCAAAAATAAAAGTATCTACTGTTTTTATTTACATAGTGAAATGTAGAATTTTGCGTGTATTAAATATCGAAATGATAGATAAATATAAGGAGAAAAACATGAGAGAAAAAGATTTGCAAAAGGTAATTGATGCATTACCTTTTCTAAATGAAATTTTGATAGAAGATTATTCATTTTATGCCTACGATATATTGAATATGAAAACAATAATAATTGAAGAAAAAAATTTAAAAATCCATGAGGAAGTGAAAAAAATTATAGGAGCTGAGGTAAATAGTGATCAAATGGATATTTACGACTTAATAAAAAGGTCTAAAAAGTCTATTTCAACAATTGTGTCAAAGGGATATTATGGTGTACCAGTTAAGATGCTTCAAATTCCTATTTTTAATGATAATGATGATGTTGTAGCAGTACTCTCTTCGATGAAAGATGTAGAAGAAGAAATAGAAATCGAAAAAACATCTTCGAATGTATATAATTCTGTTTTAGAACTCTCAGGGGGAGTTGAAGAAATAGCTTCAAAGGCTCAGCAACTAACAGCATTTGTTGAATGCATATCTACATTTAGTACAGAAACATATAATAAAGTTTTAGATATGAATGATATACTTCAAGTAATGAATAATATTGCTAGGCAATCTAATCTTCTTGCACTTAATGCGGCCATAGAAGCAGCACGGGCAGGAGATGCAGGTAAAGGGTTTGGTGTAGTTGCTAAAGAAATGGGTAAACTTGCGGCTACAAGTAAAAAATCAACTGAAAATGTTAAGAAATCCATTGATTCTATGATTAAGTCTATTGAAGATATAGCTTGCCAGATATCAGAAATAAGCTCTAGTAGTGAAACACAAGCTGCTACAACTGAAGAAATTGCGGCAACATCACAGGACATATTGAAGTTAGTGCAGCATCTTACTGATATTTCTAGAGTTTCTTCATCAGAAGATAACTTAAATAGTGAAAAGTATCCAAATTGAAAATGTTAGGGGGTGATTATTTTATGTAAATGTTTAAAAATAATAAAAGTTGGATTTAGTCATATTTAATAAACTGTAAGGGGTGATTAAAGGGGAATGGTTATAAAATTATATTGGTTCATTGATTAGTTTGGACAGATAATAGCTTTAAATTTATAAAAATATTATTAGGGGAGAGGAAAAATGTTATGAAAAAAAAATTAATTTATGCATTAACATGTTCCATGGCAATAACGCTATTTTCATCATTTTCACCTATTGCATATGCAGAATCCAGTGAAGATAGTCAGATAATTAATCATGATTTTGAAAGTGGAAATTTAGATGGATGGACGGTTGAGAATATTGGTGATGCTGCTCAAGCATTCAGTGTTTCTGATGCTCAAACATATTGGGGGGGGCCATTTTTACAAAATGGGAAATACCATGTATGGGGCTATCCATCAGGGCAAAAAAATCCTGATGCAGCTAAGGGAATCTTGAAATCTTCGTCTTTTATAATCTCTGGTACTGGGCAGATAGATTTTCTAGTTAGTGGAGGAAACGATATAAATAATCTGTATGTAGCATTGGTTAGAAAATCTGATGGTTCAATTCTCGAAAAGTGTACAGGAAATAATAGTGAAACATACTCGAGACAGGTTTGGGATGCTTCACAATATTTAGGAACAGAATGCTATATTGAAGTATATGATAATTCAACAGGCGGGTTTGGACACATTAATATTGATGATGTTAATACCTTAAGTAAAATTAGTAACGATATTGCAGAGTGGGGGTTTAATGAAGGGAAAGGAAATACAACCAAAGAGAAAGTTTCTGGAACTAATACTCCTATAGCATATAAATATAATAATGCTAGATTCAAAACAGATGCAGATCCTGTTTGGACAGAAGGTGTTGTTGGCAATGCTTTGGATTTTGATGGGTATTCATCATCAATAACTTATACATCAAATGTAAAGGCTACTTCTAATTTAACACTTGAAGCATGGGTTGCTCCTAGGGCTTATGAATGGGGTGATGGAAATAAAGGAGGACCATTTAATTCGCCAGAAGAAAGAATCCTGTCACCGATTATTGATCATAAAGATGGAGACTCTGGTTATGTATTTGGAGTGCATAGACATGGAACTTGGGCTCTACAAATAAGACTTGAAGATGGTTGGCATAATATTTGGGTGGAAGATGAAAACGATATTCTACCAACATCTGAGTGGTCTTATGTTGTAGCGACATATAAAAGTGATGAAGGAAAAATTACACTTTATAGAAATGGTAAGGAAGTAGCATCACAAGATGTAGCTAAGGGAACCAAAATTGTTGATTCTAGCGGAACTATTATGCTTGGTAAAAATAGAAATGGTGCATATGTAAATCCAACTGTTCAAGCCAATATGTTTAATGGTGTACTAGATGAAGTTAAAATAACAGCTAAGGCAAAAACAGCAGATGAGATTAAATCAACTTTTGACGCGGATGTTGCGAATATGCCTTCTCATACTCTTAATGTAAATCTTGTGCCTGATAGAAGTATATTAGCAGATGATATATATAGGCCACAGTATCACATGAGTCCGCCTATAAGTTGGATGAATGAACCACATGCACCTATATATTTTAATGGGCAATATCATATCTTTTATCAATATAATCAACATGGTCCATACTGGCATAACATGCACTGGGGACATGCGGTAAGTAAAGATATGGTTCATTGGAGAGACTTACCAGCTGCATTAGCACCAGAGCCAGGTGATATTACTCCTGATGGTGTTTGGTCAGGTAGTTCTGTAATTGGTCCTGATGGTTTACCTAATTTATTATTTACAGCGGGTAATGATTCATTAATGTCAACAGAAGGAACTAATCAAAGAGTAGGTCTAGCTACTTCAACTTATCCACAAAATGGAGATAATGATTTAATCAAATGGAATATTTATGATAAAATTGTTATTAATTCAGGTGCTGGTGGAACAATGAAGAGTGAATTTAGAGATCCATTTGTATGGAAATATGGTGATTTATATTATTGTATTGTTGGATCAGGTATATCGGGTGTTGGAGGGGCTGCTCCATTATTTGTATCAAGTGATTTACGTAATTGGACATATAAAGGTAATTTGTTTACAGGTAATATAAACAAGTATCCAGCAGAAGGTAATGTATTCGAATTACCAGTATTTTTACCTCTTGGTAATAGTGGAAAGTGGATATTCATGGAAAACCCAGCAAGTGTTGCTGATCAATACAAAGAAAAATATACATGGTATTGGATTGGAACATGGGATAATGTAACTGGTAAATTTACTCCTGATTCAGAGGAACCACAAGTATTTGATTTAGGACAACACTTTACGGGTCCAAGTGGATTTGTTGATCCGCAAGGACGTTCAATTGTATTTAATATTGCACAAGAAAATCAAGATTATGACATGTTTAAGTCTTCAGGATATGCTCATTGTGCAGGATTACCAATCAGCTTAACATTGAGAAATGATGGCAGACTTGGAGTTGAACCAATTTCAGAATTAAGTTCATTAAGGGAAGGAAATCCTCTTGTTTCAATTTCAGACAAGTCTTTACAAGATGCTAATGCTGAGTTAAGTAATGTTAATGGAGATATGCTTGAAGTTGAACTTGAAATAGAAAATAAAACTGCAAAGGAATATGGTATCAATGTAAGAGCCACAAAAGATGGACAACAAAAGACTAAGATATATATGAATTCAAATGACTCAACATTTAATATTGATCGTACTCAATCTTCTAATCTTCCAATTAACGCTTCTAATTTAAGATCAAAAGCAGGAGGGATACAAGGAGGAAATATTGACCTTAGGGGTGAAAATTTAAAATTACATGTATTTCTAGATAGATCTATGGTTGAAGCTTATGCTAATGGATTAAAAAGTATAACAAGTAGAGTATATCCAGATAGAACTGATGCTAATGGTTTACAGATTTTTGCAGATGGTGATATTGTTGTAAAATCAATGAAAGTTTGGGAAATGAAATCAGCATATACAGAACAACAAAATGTAATGAAAAAGCCAATTGATTATGTGGAACCAACAATTTTATCACCTACAAACCTAGCTGGCAGTGTAACACAAGATTCAAACATAGCATTAACTTGG
>NZ_AUUU01000129.1 GCF_002760435.1 Clostridium sp. LS | reverse complement strand
GTAGATATGTATGAGGATACAAAATTTAAAATAATAGATTTAAAGCCTGAAAGAGATCTTATTCACTACGTTTGGAATAGGCTTGTGATTTTAGCTGGAAAGGTGAACTTAGAAGGGGAATTGTATCTTTCTAGAACTATTCCTTATACAATTGAAACTTTGGCTATAGAATTTAATAGAGATGTAAATCAAGTAAAATTAGCATTGGATACATTTATAAAATTAGAAATGGTGGAAATTACTGAAGAAAATATTTATAAAGTGAAAAATTTTGCAAAGCATCAAAATATTAAGTCTAAGAATAAAAATAAAAATTTAAGTAAAGAGGTTGAGATAAAGAAAGATTTAAAAGAAGAAGTTAGTAATATTACAGATAAAGAGATTGAAGAAAAATCAGTTATAAATGAAAAAGAAAATTTAAAAAAGCAAGAAATGGAAAAGCGGAAGTTAATTGAATTAAAGGTTGCTAATGAAGATACGGGAGACAACGACCATAACAACCGCTCAATTGCACCTTTGGAAGTTAAAAGAAATAATGTGGCAAATAAAAAGAAGAAAAAAGAAAGTTCATCTCATGCTATTGAATTTGCTGAAGAAAAAGAAGATAATTCTATAGTTGGATTTAGTGAAGGAGATTATAAATTAGGTTTGGATGAACGGATTCTTAAACAGTATTCTTTTTGATTGCATATGAATTATTGACTTAACTAAGGGTTTAATGTAATATAACAAGGATAAGTATGTTATAATTGGGAGTGATAACATGAAAAATATTATAACAAAAGTAATCCCAAATGGTATCGCGGAAGAAGTCGGTATTGAGTTAAATGATGTTTTACTATCTATTAATGATAAGAAAATAAATGATATTATTGATTATAAATTTTTATCAGCGGATGAGGAAATCATTTTAGAGGTAGAAAAAAGCAATGGTGAAGTATGGGAAATTGAAATTGAAAAAGAGTACGGTGAAGATTTAGGTATAGAATTTGGCGGCGGCATAATGGATAAAGCAAAATCCTGCAGTAATAAATGTATATTTTGTTTTATAGATCAGCTTCCAAAAGGAATGAGAGAATCATTATATTTTAAGGATGACGATTCAAGATTATCTTTTTTGCAAGGTAATTTTGTTACATTAACAAATATGAAAGATGAAGATATTGATAGAATAATACAATATCACATAAGTCCTATAAATGTATCTGTTCATACGACAAACCCAGAGCTTAGAGTTCAAATGCTTAATAACAGGTTTGCAGGCAATGTATTTGAAAGAATGAAAAAGCTTGCAGCTGCTGGGATTAGGATGAATGCACAAATTGTTTCAGTTCCTGGGATAAATAATGGGGATGAACTTAAAAGAACTGTTGCTGATTTATATACCTTATATCCAAATGTTTCAGATTTAGCAGTAGTTCCAATAGGAATAACTAAATTTAGGCAAGGCCTTAAACAAGTTAGTACATATACAAAAGAACAATCAATAGAGGAAATCGAGAGTATTAAAGAACTTCAAGAAGTATATATGAGAGAAATAGGAACACCGTTTGTAAGATTATCTGATGAATTTTATTTAGTTGCAGATAGAGAAATTCCAAATGAAGAATTTTATGATGATTATCATCAAATTGAAGATGGAATAGGAATGGTTAGATGCTTCAGAGATGCAATAGATAATACCTTAGAAGATTTAGATAAAAGCATGAAGGGGAGTTTTTCTATTGTTACAGGAACTTTAGCTTATCCCGAAATTCTTGAGGCTAGCATTAAAATTAAAAATAATAATCCAAATATAAAATTGGATGTTTATGAAATAGTAAATAATTATTTTGGAAGTACAATCACTGTAGCAGGACTTTTAACTGGAACAGATATAATAGATCAAATGAAGGGCATGATAAATAGTAAATATTTAATTATGTCTAATAATATGTTTAGAAAAGGATATGAATTAGCAGACTCATCTGAGAAAATCATGCTGGATGATACTAAGATTAAAGATATTGAATCCGCTCTAGATGTTAAAGTGATAGTGGTTGATTACACAGGAGAAGATTTAATAAAAAAACTTAATGAATACAAGGAGGAATAATAATGGGTAAACCGATAGTTGCTATAGTTGGAAGACCAAATGTTGGGAAATCGACGTTGTTTAATAAATTGGCAGGGAAAAGAATTTCAATAGTTCAAGATACACCAGGAGTTACAAGGGATAGGGTGTATGCGGAAGCTGAATGGTTAAGTTATAATTTTACTATGATAGATACAGGAGGTATTGAACCTGAAAGAGACGATATCATTGTAAAGCAAATGAGAAGACAAGCGAATATTGCTATTGAAACAGCTGATGTTATAGTTTTTATTGTTGATGGTAAAGAAGGTTTAACAGCAGCAGATAATGAAGTTGCAACTATGCTTAGAAAGAGTAAAAAACCAGTAGTTTTAGTTGTTAACAAAGTAGACTCATTAAAAGATGAGGATAATGCATGGGAATTTTATAACTTAGGAATTGGTGATCCTATAACTATATCTGCATCTCAAGGGCTAGGACTTGGAGATATGCTTGATAAAATAGTAGAAAATTTTGATAAGTCTATTTACGATGAAGAAGATGATGAATATATTAGAATAGCAATGATAGGGAAGCCTAATGTAGGAAAATCCTCATTAATAAATAAATTACTTGGAGAAGAAAGAGTAATAGTTTCTGACATTCCAGGAACAACAAGGGATGCAATAGATAGTTATTTGGAAACAGAAGAAGGTAAATTTATTTTAATTGATACTGCTGGACTTAGAAGAAAGAGTAAAGTAAAAGAAGAAATTGAAAGATATAGTGTAGTAAGAACTTATGCTGCAATTGAAAGAGCGGATGTTTGTATACTTATGATTGATGCAACAGAAGGAATTACTGAGCAAGATGAGAAAATAATAGGTTATGCTCATGAAATGAGAAAAGCTATTATGGTTATTGTTAATAAGTGGGATTTGGTTGAGAAGGATGATAAGACTTTAGATAAATTTAAAAAAGAACTACAAGGGAACTTAAAGTTTTTAAGCTATGCTGAGTATTTATTTATTTCAGCACTTACAGGACAAAGAACTAACAAAGTTCTTCAAGTGGCTAAATATTGCTATGATAATTATAATAAGAGAGTTTCAACAGGAATCTTAAATGATGTTATAAGTAAAGCTGTTCTTATGAAAGAACCTCCAGTTGTTGGGCTTAAGAGAATGAAAATTTATTATGCAACACAAGTGGCAACTAAACCACCAAAGTTTGTATTTTTCGTAAATGATGAGAGTGCAAGACATTTTTCGTATGAAAGGTATTTAGAAAATCAATTAAGAGATAGTTTTGATTTTAAAGGGACTGGTATCCAAATTGAATATAGACAAAGAAAGGAATAATTATGAGCAAAATTACTTTTCTAGGAGGAGGAAGCTTTGGAAGTGCCTTAGCTGTTTTACTTGCAGAAAAAAATAATGTTGTTAATATATACAATAGGGATAAGAATGTTGTTGATGAAATAAATATTAAGAGAACTAACGAAAAATATCTCAAAGATTTATATATTCCTAAGGGAGTAACTGCGTTTAATAATATCGAAGAAGCAGTTGATGGTGCTGATTATATAGTATTATCAGTACCGTCCCATGTTATTAGAAATATGTGCATAGCTATTAAAGGAAAAATACCTAATACTATACCAATAATATCAATTGCAAAAGGTATTGAAGAAGATAGTGATAAAAGATTGTCAGTTGTAATTGAAGAGGAATTAGATAACCCTGTAGTAGTTTTATCAGGACCTAGCCATGCAGAGGAAGTTGTAATGAAAATACCTACTACAATAGTGAGTACGTCTAAAGATATGAAAGCTGCAGCCAAAGTTCAAGATCTATTTATGACTCCATATTTTAGGGTGTATACTAATGATGATATAATAGGAGTTGAAATTGGCGGAGCTGTAAAAAATGTAATTGCATTGGCCGCAGGAATAATAGATGGACTAGGGTATGGAGATAATACAAAGGCGGCGCTTCTTACAAGAGGTATGAAAGAAATATCTAGGGTAGGAATAGCTCTTGGAGGAAGAGCAGAAACTTTTTATGGACTAACTGGCATGGGGGATTTAATAGTAACTTGTACATCTATGCACTCTAGAAATAGAAGAGCAGGATTGTTGATTGGAAAAGGAATGTCATTAGAGGAAGCACTAAAGGAAATTGGTATGGTCGTTGAAGGTGTAAAAGCATGCAGAGCGTTTTATCAATTAAAAGAGAAGATTGGAATATCTATGCCTATAACAGATGGGCTTTATAAGGGCTTATTTGAAGGAAAGAATGCTAAATCTATTGTTGATGAACTCATGAATAGAGATAAAAAAAGTGAATTATTTTAATTTACTGCTTAATAGAATTCTAAAATAATTTTAGTCATATAATTATATGACCAAGGTTATTCTAGAATTTTTTTATTTTCATTTACCTAAATAAAAAGTTCTTGATTGCAGCATAGCTACTTTGGGGGAGTTTGCAAAAAAGTTCTTAATTGTAGTATAGCTACTTTGGGGAAACTTGCAAAAAAAGTTCTTAATTGCAGCATAGCTGCTTTTTTTAAAAGTTCTTTATTGTAGCATAGCTACTTTTTTAAAATGTGTATATTTTAAAATTAGGATGAATATATATATATTGGTAAAAAGAATATAGGAGGGAACTATGTGGATAATTTTAACATATACAAAGATATAGCTGATAGAACTCAAGGGGACATATATGTAGGAGTTGTAGGACCCGTTAGAACAGGAAAATCTACATTTATTAAAAAGTTCATGGATCTTATGGTAATTCCTAAAATTGATAATACTTATAAAAAGGAAAGAGCTAAGGATGAGTTGCCACAAAGTGGATCTGGGAAAAATATTCATACAACTGAACCAAAGTTCGTACCAAACGAAGCAGTTGAAATCAATTTGGGAGATGAGATCAAGTTTAAAGTAAGGCTGGTTGATTGTGTTGGATATATAGTTAAAGGTGCTTTAGGATATTTAGATGGAGAAGAAAGCAAAATGGTTCATACACCATGGTATGAGTATGAAATACCTTTTGAGGACGCTGCAGAAATTGGAACAAGGAAAGTTATTAAGGATCATTCAACAATAGGTCTTGTAATTACTACTGATGGTAGTATAACTGGAATAGACAGAGATGACTATGTTGATGCAGAAGAAAGAGTAATATATGAATTACAATCCTTAAATAAACCTTTTATTGTAGTCCTTAATACAAATAAACCAAATTCTCAGGAAGCAAAAGCATTACAGAAAGAATTAGAGGATAAATATAATGTAACTGTACAACTTATGGATGTATTTAATATGGAAGAACAAGATATAGAGAATTTATTTAAACATGTACTAAAGGAATTCCCAGTAAAAGAAATTAATATTGAGATGCCTGAATGGCTAGAAAAATTAGAACGAAACCATTGGTTAAAAAAAGATTTTTTCAACATAATTATGAACATGAGCCAAGATGTATCTAAAGTAAGAGATATAAAGTATTGTTTAAATGGTCTTGAAAATGAAGAATTCATGGGAAATGCCAATATAAAAGAAGTGAATCTCGGAAATGGAACAGCTCACGTGCTTATGAAACCTAAGGATGGAATTTTCTATAAAGTTTTAAGTGAGATATGTAATTTAGATGTTAATTCAGAAAGTGACCTACTTAGCATAATTAATGATTTGACCCATGCGAAATGTGAATATGACAAAGTTAAAGATGCTTTAGAGGATGTAAGAGAAAGTGGATATGGGTTAGTTGCACCACAGCTTGCAGAAATGAAATTTGAAGAACCTGAAATAGTTAAACAAGGGAATAAGTACGGAGTAAAATTGAAAGCAAGTGCTCCAAGTCTACATTTTATAAAATGTGATATTAAAACTGAGATAAGCCCTATAATGGGATCTGAAAAAGAATCTGAAGAACTTGTGAAAGGGCTATTAGAACAGTTCGAAACAGATCCAACACTTCTTTGGCAAAGCAATATGTTTGGGAAATCTCTAGAGGTGTTAGTGAAAGAAGGCTTACAGAATAAGCTATATAAAATGCCAGAGGATGTACAAGTTAAAATCCAAAAAACTTTACAAAAAATAATTAATGAAGGTAATGGTGGATTGATTTGCATAATACTTTAATAAGATAAATGCATAAATATTTATATAATTATAAAGTGTTGATTTTATAGTGTAGTTAAATAGTTAGGAACAAAATTGCTACATATTTTCAAGTATCATATATTATAATCAACACTTTTTTTTACCAGTTTTTTTGTTTATATGTGGAAAAATACATAACATTGGGATATAATAAAAGAAAGGATATAAATGAGGGGTATCTATGAAAAGAGAGTATAAGGCTTATAAGAAAGTTGGTAAAATAAAAATTTTTATAAGTGAGCTCTTAGAGCTTGATTTACCTAGAATTGTTTATGCCTCTCCAGGTGTTATAAAGCATATAAAAAAAAGACATGGTAGACAATTCACCAAAAAGATGAAGGATAATATAATAGATATTATAGAAAAAGTAATAAAAGAGCCTGAGTATGTTGGTTTAGATAATAAGAGAGGAACTGGCGGCTCTCTTGAACTAGTAAAAAGGGTTGATAACATTATTGTACTTTTGGGGCTTGAAATAGATTTAGAAGATGAGTATATATATGTTGCGACAATGTATCCAATTACTTTATCTAAAATGAACGCAAGAATATATAGAGGACGGCTGACAAAAGTTGAGGAAACGGAATTAAAAGAAAATATATTATAATGCACGGTTTATAAATTTATTTTTTGAGGTGAGAAAAGGCTCCTCATGCGCTAATATTTAGTAATCAGAGATGCAGGATACGCCGACCTGCCAAAAAATAATTTAAATTTAGAGACTACCTTACAATTTTTGTAAGGTGTTTTTTTTTTTTTTTTTTGAAATATAATTGTTAACAAATTGTAAACAAAATATTGACTAAAGAACATATATTAATTTATTATTGAATTATCGAGTTTAAATCCGTTAGAGATATAAAAGGGGGTGTAATATTGATAAGAAGTATGACTAGTTTTGGAAGGGCACAAAGTGATGAGAATCGCGAAGTAAGTTTTTCTATAGAAATGAAAAGTGTAAACCATAGATATTTAGATATAAATATTAGAATGCCTAGGACAATGCTGGCTTTAGAAGAAAAGATAAGAAATATTGTTAGCAAGAAGTTAAGCCGAGGAAAAATAGATGTTTTTATAAACTATAAGAATTATGGGAATAGTGCAGGAAAAATCAAATTAAACCTGAAGTTAGCTAAGGAATATCATGAATGTTTAAGACAAATTCAAAAAGAATTAAATGTTATTGATGATATATCTGCAGTTAAAATATCTAGATTTCCTGATGTTGTTACTATGGAAGAACCAGAGGAAGATTTAGAGGAAACCTTTAATGAAATTTCTTTATTAATTAAATCAGCTTTGAACTCAATGGAAGAAATGAGATGTATAGAAGGTGAAAAATTAAAAGCTGATATTTTATTAAAAATTCAAGTGATTGAGGGCTATGTAGAAGAAATTGAAAAATTATCAGATGCTATTCCTAAAAATTATAAGAAAAAACTTGAGGAAAGATTAAGTGAATTATTATCAGGAATAGATATAGATGAAGGAAGAATAGCTCAAGAGGTAGCAGTTCTCTCTGATAAAGCGGCTGTAGATGAAGAAATAACAAGATTACGAAGTCATTTAGGTCAAATGAAGAACACTTTGGATTTAGATGAACCTGTTGGAAGGAAATTAGATTTTATAATTCAAGAAATGAACAGAGAAGCCAATACTATAGCGTCAAAGTCTACTGACATAAATATAACTAATAAAGTAATCGAAGTGAAAAATACAATTGAAAAAATAAGAGAGCAAGTTCAAAATATTGAGTAATCAGGAGGGATAAAATGGGAATAAAGTTAATAAACATAGGTTTTGGAAACATAGTTTCTGCAAATAGGTTAGTTGCAATTGTCAGCCCTGAATCAGCACCTATCAAAAGAATTATTCAAGAAGCTAGAGATAGAGGTATGCTAATAGATGCAACTTATGGAAGAAGAACTAGAGCAGTAATAATAACAGATAGCGATCATGTTATCTTATCAGCAGTTCAACCTGAAACAGTTGCACATAGATTATCAACAAAAGATGATGTGGCAGTTGATGAGGATGATGAATAATGAGTGATAAAGGAAGAGGACTATTAATAGTAATATCTGGTCCATCAGGAGCAGGAAAAGGTACCATATGCAAGAGTTTTATGGAAAGGAATAGAGATGTATCCCTATCTGTATCTGCAACTACAAGAGCTCCAAGAAATGGAGAGGTAGAAGGTATAAATTATTATTTTATGTCTAAGGAAGAGTTTAAAGAAAAAATAGAAGCTAATGATTTCCTAGAATATGCAGAAGTCTATGATAACTATTATGGAACTCCAAAATCAAATGTTGAAGAACTTTTGGAAAATGGGAAAGATGTTATTTTAGAAATTGATATACAAGGGGCATTAAAGGTTAAAGAAAATACAAAAGAAGGAGTCTTTATTTTTATACTTCCACCATCTATGGCAGAGTTAAAACAAAGAATCATAAATAGAGGAAGTGAAACTAAAGAATCATTAATGAAAAGATTTAAATCAGCATATAAAGAAATAAATTTTATATCTAAATACAATTATGCTGTTGTAAATGATAAAGTAGAAATAGCTGTTGAAAAGCTGGAAGCTATAATATCGGCTGAAAAGTGCAGAGTAGACAGAATAAAAGATAGTATATTAGATTCGAAGGAGGGAATAATACATGAACAACTCTATGATTAATCCATCAGTGGTAGATTTATTAGAAAAGGTGCATGATAGATATTCTTTAGTAATTTTAACATCAAAAAGGGCTAGACAAATAATTGAGGGTTCAACTCCTCAAATTTCAGTAAAATCAAATAAACCATTAACAATTGCAATTAATGAAGTAGATCAAGATGCTATTGAATTTGAAATTGTAAAAGAAGGTACTAAATAAAATGAAAAAGAATTTAGTTTTGGGAGTAAGTGGTGGAATTGCAGTATACAAGGCATTAGAAATAGTAAGCCTGCTTGTAAAAAAGGATATTAATGTTGACGTTATTATGACTGAGTCAGCTGTTAAGTTTGTAACTCCACTTTCTTTTCAATCTTTAAGCCAAAATATGGTTACATGCGATATGTTTGCAGAGCCTAAGGCGTGGGAAATTCAACATATAAGCTTAGCAAGTAAAGCAGATGTACTTTTAGTAGCACCTGCAACTGCTAATATAATTGGGAAAATAGCAAATGGAATAGCTGATGATATGCTTTCAACTACAATTATGGCAACGAAGGCAAAAGTGATTTTTGCACCTGCGATGAATACGAATATGTATGAAAATCCTATAGTTCAAAGTAATATCAATAAGCTTAAAGCTTTTGGCTATGAATTTATTGAACCAGCTGAAGGAAGACTTGCTTGTGGAATAAGTGGAAAAGGAAAACTAGAGAGTCCAGAAGTGATTGTTGATAAAGTATTAATGGAACTTAATGATAAAAAAGACTTAATTAATAAGAATGTATTAGTAACAGCTGGACCAACAATAGCTCCTATTGATCCTGTAAGGTTTATCACAAATAGATCAACTGGAAAAATGGGATATGCAATAGCCAAAGAAGCAAGAAATAGGGGAGCTAATGTAACGCTAATATCTGGGCCGACGTCAATAGAAGTCCCTAAAAATATTAACGTTATAAAAGTTTCAACTAATGAAGAAATGAAAAATGCAATTTTAGAACTATATAATGATGCTGATATAGTAATTAAATCAGCAGCTGTTGCTGATTATAAACCTAAAAATTATAGTACACAAAAAATTAAAAAAGGCGATAATGATTTGTGTATTGAATTTACTAGGGACAATGATATATTAATGGAACTTGGAGAGAAAAAAGAGAAGCAGATACTAGTTGGCTTTGCTGCTGAAAGTCAAAATTTGAAAGAGAATGCTAGACTTAAGCTGCAAAGAAAAAACTTAGATTATATTGTAGCAAATGATATAACTGCAAATGATACTGGGTTTGCCTCAGAAGATAATAAAGTGATAATCTTATCTAGGGATGGTAAAGAAATACACTTGGATAAGATGAGCAAAGAAAAAATTGCAGGCAATTTATTTGATATCATACTTGAGAAGCGCTAGAAATCTGCGCTTCTTTTATTAAGTGAAAATAAAAATTTTTACTTAACTGCAAACTGTAAACTGTCTTAAGGGTGGTAGAAAAGTTATGTATGCTGAGATAATTATAAACGGCGAAGCCTTAGAAATAGATAAGCTATTTACATATAAAGTGCCTTGCGAGCTGCTGGAAAAAATAGATGTGGGATATAGAGTCAAAGTTCCTTTTGGTCCTAGAAGCAAACCAATAGAAGGATTTGTATTTTCAATATTAAAAGAAAATTCAATAGAGTTTGATTATAAGGTAAAAGAGATACTAAAATTGTGTGATGATGAACCTATATTGACTAATGATGATATTAAAATAATTCAATTCTTAAGGAAAAAATACCTTTGTAAGTATATTGATGCTGTCCGCCTTATGATACCTGTAGGAATAATGAAAGGGTCTAAAGCCAAGAAGAAAAAAGTAATAGTAATTAATAGAGAAATAAACGAAGAAGAATTGAAAAAAGAAAATTACTTGAAATTATATGACTTTATTGCAAATAATAATGGTATTTATACAAAAACTGAAGTTGTTAGTAATAAACAATATTCCTTATATTGCTTAAATAAGCTTATAGAAAAGGAAGTACTTAAAATTGAAGAACAGGTGGTCTTTAGGTATAATACACGCAGATATGAAAGTGATAAAAATAAAATATTAACAGATGAACAGGCAGATTGTTTAAATACAATTTTAAATGAGTCAAAACTGAAATATCTAATAAAAGGTGTTACCGGATCAGGAAAAACCGAAATATATATTAGATTAGTTGAGGAGACACTAAATCAAGGAAAAAGTGCAATTGTTTTAGTTCCAGAAATTTCATTAACTCCTCAAATGATTGAAAGATTTAAAGGAAGATTCGGAGAAGATGTAGCATTATTTCACAGCAGATTAAGCGATGGTGAAAGATTTGATGAATGGTATAGGGTTAAGGAAGGAAAAGCAAAGTTAGTTATAGGTGCGCGAAGTGCTCTGTTTTTACCATTGCAAAATCTTGGTCTTATAATAATTGATGAGGAACATGAAAATACTTATAAATCGGAGCATAATCCTAAGTACCATACTAGAGAAGTAAGTGAATTTATATGTGAGCTTAAAAATTGTAAACTTGTATTAGGTTCAGCCACTCCAAGCATTGAAAGTTATTATAAAGCTCTTATTGATGAATATACATTAATAGAAATGCATAGAAGAGTTAATGGAAGAAAGATGCCAGAGATGCAGATAGTTGATATGAGGGAAGAACTAAAGAATAAAAATCTTTCTTTATTTAGTAAAAAACTTTTAAATGAGCTTGAAAGAGTTTTACAGCATGGAAAGCAAGCAATTTTGTTTTTGAATAGAAGAGGATATTCAACTTTTATTTCCTGTAGAAGCTGTGGGTATGTATTTAAATGTCCTGAATGCGATGTATCTATGACATATCATAAAAATGGATATTTAATCTGCCATTATTGCGGAAGAGCTGAAAAAGCTATAAAGGAATGCCCAAAATGCAATAGTAAATATGTAAAATATTTTGGAGCGGGAACTGAAAGAGTAGAGCTGGAAGTAAAAAAATATTTTCCTAAAGCTAAAGTTTTGAGAATGGATGTAGATACTACAAGACAGAAAAATGCTCATGAATCCATTTATAATTCCTTTAAAAACGGAGGAGCAGATATTTTGATAGGAACTCAAATGGTATCAAAAGGACTGGATTTTAAGAATGTAACGTTAGTAGGAGTATTAGCAGCTGATATGTCTTTAAATATGCCTGACTATAGAGCTGCCGAAAGAACATACCAAATAATAACGCAAGTGGCAGGAAGAGCTGGCAGAGGTCAAGATGAAGGTAAAGTAATAGTTCAAAGTTATACACCAAATCATTATAGTTTAAAATATGCTAAGGAAGAAGACTATGAATCTTTATTTAAAGAAGAAATAAAGATCAGAAGGTTGATGGAAAATCCTCCTTTTGGTAAAATATTATTAATCATAGGCTCTTCTAAATTTGAAGAAAAATTAGTAAAGTTTATGTATACTTTAGAAGGTAATCTGAAAAAATTATTAGTAGAAGATGCTACTATGCTCGGGCCAGTTCCTTGTATTATTACAAAGCTAAAGGAAAACTATAGATGGCAAATAATAATAAAAGGAAATTTTGATGATGAGTTTAGTGAAAAAGTTAAAGATACACTTTATCTATTAAATAAGAGTGTATATAATGAAATAAGGGTTGGTATAGATATTAATCCTAATAATATGACATAGGGGGAATACGAAATGGCATTAAGAAATATAAGAAAATATGGTGATGACGTATTAAGAAGAAAGTGCAGAGAAATTGATAAAATAGATGATAGATTGTTAACTTTAATTGAAGATATGAAAGAAACAATGTATGATGCAGAAGGTGTTGGTCTTGCAGCACCACAGGTTGGAGTGCTAAAAAGATTATTTGTTGTAGATGTTGGAGAAGGTCCTTTAGTATTTATTAATCCTGAAATAATTGAAGTAAGTGGATCACAAACAGATGAGGAAGGATGTCTTAGCTTGCCAGGGGAAACAAGGGAGGTTATGAGACCTAATTATGTTAGAGCAAGAGCTCTAAACGAAAAAGGAGAAGAATTTGAAATAGAAGGAGAAGAGTTACTAGCTAGAGCTATTTTACATGAATATGACCATTTAAATGGTACATTATTCATAGATAGAGTTAAAGCTCCTTCAGAAAAATAAAATTAACAGGAGGAAAATAGAATGAATATAGTATTTATGGGCACTCCTGATTTTGCAGTTCCTTCTTTAAGCAGATTAGTTAAAGAATATAATGTTACTGCAGTATTAACTCAACCCGATAAACCAAAGGGTAGAGGAAAAAAGATGGCGTATTCAGCTGTTAAAGAGGAAGCATTAAAATATGAAATTCCAGTGTATCAGCCTACAAAACTAAAAGAGGATGCAACTTTAATTGAAAAATTAAAAGAATTAAAACCAGATTTTATGATTGTAATAGCTTTTGGGCAAATATTATCTAAAGAAGTATTAGATATACCTAAATATGGATGCATAAATCTTCATGGATCATTATTACCAATGTATAGAGGAGCTGCACCAATCCAATGGGCAGTAATAAATGGGGAAAAAGTTTCAGGAAATACTACTATGCTTATGGATGTAGGTATAGATACAGGAGATATGCTTCTTAAAGACGAAGTTGAAATTACTGATAATATGACTGCAGGAGAATTGTATGATATATTAAAGGAAAGAGGAGCAGATCTGTTGATTAAAAGTATAGAAGGGCTTGTAAATGGAAGTATAACTCCCGAAAAACAAGGTGATAAAACTTTCTACGCAAAACCTCTTGATAAAAATATTGCATGTATAGATTGGAATAAAAGTTCTAGAGAAATTCATAATTTAGTAAGAGGATTAAATTCTTGGCCAATTGCTTATACTAGTTATAAAGGCGAAAGAATGAAAATATATGAAAGTGAAGCATTGGAGGAAAAAAGCACAAAAGAACCTGGAACAATTATAGATGTGACTAAAAATGGTATAAAGGTTGCATGCAAAGAGGGAATACTACTTATAAAAAAAGTACAATTTCCAAATGGTAAGCCTTTGACAGTAGAACAATATATAAATGGACATGAAATAGAAAAAAATATAATATTACTATAATGGAGTGATGTTTAAATGCATTTTTATCCGTTTTTTGACCCAACTATGATAATATTAATACCAGCAATGATTATTTCATTTTGGGCACAGACAAAAATAAACAGTACCTATAGTAAATTTAGTGAAGTTAGAACTATGAATGGATATACTGGGCAGCAAGTTGCAAGGATGATGCTGGATGAAGCCGGGCTTTATGATGTGAGAATAGAAGTTATAAATACTAAGCTTGGTGACCACTATGATCCATCAAACAAGGTGTTAAGATTATCTCCAGATGTATATGCAGGAGGGACTATAGCTTCAGCAGGAATAGCAGCTCATGAAGTTGGGCATGCAATTCAGCATAAAGAAAGATATAAACCACTAATAGTAAGAAACTCAATAGTTCCAGCTGTAAATATTGGTTCAAGTTTATCTTGGATGATATTCTTTGCAGGATTTTTATTAGGTCTGAGAGGGTTAACTACACTAGGAATAATTTTGTTCTCAGGTGTTGTAATCTTTCAATTAATAACATTGCCAGTTGAATTTGATGCTTCTACTAGAGCTTTAAGCATATTAAGATCAAGAGGAATCTTGTATGAAGATGAAACAAGAAATGCACAAAAAGTTTTAGATGCAGCAGCGATGACTTATGTAGCAGCAACGCTGATGGCAATATCACAATTAATTAGATTAATAGCTTTAAGCAATAGAAGAAATGATTAAAAAGAGGTAGCGTATGAATTGTAGAAAATTAGCCGTAAAAATATTAGGTAGAGTTTTAAATGAAGGAGCATATTCTAATATAGTACTATCAAAGGAACTAAATGAAGTAGACTTGAATGAAAAAGATAAGGCATTATTAACTGAAATAGTGTATGGTGTATTAAGAAGGAAAAAGACATTAGATATCATAATTTCTAACTTTGTAAAAGATATAAAATTAATGAACAAAGATATCTTAAATATTTTAAGAGTAGCAATTTATCAAATGAATTTTTTAGATAAGATTCCTAGTTATGCTGCTTGTAATGAAGCAGTAGAAGAAGCAAAGGAAATATCAGAAGAAGACTCAAAATTAGTAAATGGAATACTTAGAAACTTTACAAAAAACCCTGATGATATTGAGGTTTCTGGCAATAAAATTGATGAGTATGCCTATAAGTTTTCATTTGAACCTTGGATGATAAGACTTTTAATAAAGCAATATGGAGAAAATTTATCAAAGAAAATAATGTCTGGATTAAATTCAATTCCTCAGGTTAGTGTTAGAGTAAATGAAATTAAGGCAGATTACGATGACGTTTTTGAAAAGTTAGAAGAGCTTGAATATGAAGTTGAAGAAGGTGTTATTTGTCCAGAAGCAATTTGTATAAAAGGTGGTAAATCCATAGAAAATAATCCACTGTTCAAAGAAGGAAAAATCACAGTTCAAGATGAAAGTGCAATGATTATAGCACCTTTACTAGAATTAGAAGAAGGCATGACAGTTTTAGATTTATGTAGTGCACCAGGTGGAAAAACTACTCATATAGCTGAAATACTCCAAAACACTGGAAAGGTATTAGCATATGATCTTCATGAGTCTAAGCTTGGATTAATAAAAGAAAACTGTGAGAGATTAGGAATAACTAATGTTGAAGTTAATACAAATGATGCAACTAGATTAAATCCTGATTTAATAGCAGCTAGTGATAGAATTTTAATAGATGTTCCTTGTTCAGGGCTTGGAATTATAAGAAAAAAACCAGAAATAAAATGGAATAAAACAAGAAATGATTTGAGAGAAATCATAAAAATTCAAAGAGATATAATGGAAAGCGCATGGATGTATTTAAAAGCAGATGGAGTAATGATATATTCAACTTGTACATTAAACAAAGAAGAAAATGAAGAGAATATTGAGTGGTTTGTTAATAGACATAAAGATTGTAGCGTGAAAAAAATCTTTATTGGTAAGCAAGATAACTTGGTATACAATAGAGATGGTTCTTTAACTATTCTGCCAAATGAAAATATGGATGGTTTTTTTGTGGCTAAGCTAGAAAAAAAGTAATAGTAGGTGAATAAATGAACAATTTACTAGATTATACTTTAGAAGAACTTAAAATTTGGATGAAGGAAAATAATGAAAGTGCATTTAGAGGGTCGCAAATATTATCATGGATTTATAAAGGGACTACTGAATTTGATAATATGAAGAATATGCCTAAAACATTAATAGCTAAATTGAAAGAGAGCTTTACTGTTAGTTTGCCTAAGATAATTGAAGTATATAAGTCAGAAATTGATGGAACCGAAAAGTTTTTATTAGGATTTGAGGATGGGAACTTAATTGAATCTGTGCTAATGAAATATAAACATGGTAATTCCATATGTATATCAACTCAAATTGGATGTGCAATGGGATGTAAATTTTGTGCATCAACTATTGAGGGGAAAGTTAGAAATTTAACGGCTGGAGAAATTTTATCTCAAATACTTGTAGTTCAAAATTATATTAGTGAAAGGATATCTAATATAGTTTTAATGGGAAGTGGAGAGCCATTAGATAATTATAATAATGTTATAAAATTTTTAGAAGTTGTTTCAGCCGAATATGGGTTAAATATAGGCCAAAGACATATAACATTATCTACTTGTGGAATCGTACCAAAGATATATGAACTAGCAGATAAAGAATTAAGCGTAACTCTTGCAATCTCGTTACATGCATTTAGTAATGAAAAGAGAAAAGAGATTATGCCAATTGCAAATAGATATAGCATTGAAGAAATATTGGAAGCCTGCAGATATTATATAAAGAAAACTAATAGAAGAATTACATTTGAATATGCATTAGTAAAAGATATAAATGATAGCAAAGAAGATGCAAAAGCATTAGGAAAATTATTAAAAGGAATGCTTTGTCATGTGAATTTAATACCTGTTAATGAAATTAAAGAAAATACTTTTAAGAGATCTTCAAAGAAGACCATAGATGATTTTTCAGAAATATTAAAAAAACTTGGAATAGAAGTTACGATAAGACGTGAAATGGGAAGTGACATTAATGCAGCATGTGGACAACTTAGAAGAAGTTACATAGAAACCCAAGAAATAGAGGGGAGAATGAAATGGTAGGCTTAGTTAGTGATGTGGGATTAAAACGAACATTGAATGAAGATTTTGCTTCGTATTTAGAAAAGGAAGAATTTAAAATATACGTAGTAGCAGATGGAATGGGCGGACATAATGCTGGAGAAGTAGCTAGTGAAATGGCAGCAATAAGAATTGTTAATTATGTAAATGAAAATTATTCTACTGAAAAAGAAGGAAAATTAATCGTTGAAGCTATCGAAAAAGTTAACAGAGATATATTTAATTATTCTAATACTAGTGAAAATTTAAATGGAATGGGAACAACAGTTACAGCTTGTTTGATGACTAAGGAATTTACCCATATTGCAAATGTAGGTGATAGCTGTTGTTTTGCAATAAAAAATAATGAAATTAAGAAAATCACCAAAGATCATTCTTTGGTACAAGAACTTGTTGATAGTGGAAGCATCAGCGAAAAAGAAGCAGAGAATCATCCAAAGAAAAACATAATTACAAGGGCGCTAGGAACTTGTGATAGTGTAAATGTGGACGTATTTGAATTAAATAATAATGAATATGACATGTATATATTATGTTCGGATGGATTAACCAATGAATTGACTAAGGAAGAAATTCTGCAAGTTGTTATAGAAGAAGAAGATTATTTGAATATGGCCAACAAATTAGTATTTTTAGCCAAAGAAAAAGGTGGCAGAGATAATATAACAGTATTGTTGTTTGGAGGAGATATGTAGTATGGACGGAATTGTACTTGGAAACAGATACGAGTTGTTAGAAAAAATAGGGGAAGGTGGTATGTCAGAAGTATTTAAAGCAAGATGCAATAAATTAAACAGATTTGTTGCAGTTAAGATTCTTAAAAAAGAATTTTGTAACAATGCTGATATAGTTGAAAAATTTAAGGGAGAAGCAACGGCCATTGCAACTTTATCTGACAACAATATAGTAAATATTCTTGATGTAGGAACTCAAGATGACATTAATTATATAGTAATGGAGTATGTTAAGGGAAAAACACTAAAAGATATTATTAAACAAGTGGGTAAAATGAACTATGAAACAGCACTGTCAGTTGCCATACAGATAGCTAAAGCTTTAGATTGTGCTCATAGAAATAATATAATTCATAGAGACGTAAAGCCACAAAATATATTAGTTACAGAAGACGGAATTATGAAGGTAACTGACTTTGGAATAGCTAAATCTTCAACTTCTGAAACTATTACGAATACTAGTACAATAATGGGTTCGGCTCATTACCTTTCTCCAGAACAAGCAAAAGGAAGTTTTATTGATTGCAGAACAGACTTATATTCTTTAGGAGTTGTCTTATATGAAATGGTTACAGGAAGCCTTCCATTTCAAGCAGATACTGCTGTAACTATTGCATTAAAACATCTCCAAGAAGAAGTTGTGCCGCCTAAAAACTTAAACTCAAAAGTACCAGATAGTTTAAATCAATTAATTTTAAAAGCAATGCAGAAGGACCCTATTAAGAGATATCAAAGTGCTAAGGAAATGATTACAGATCTTCAAAAAATTAAGGATGATCCTAACGCAAAAATTAATGAAGAAGAGGATAACGATCATACTATAATAATGTCAGCTGTAACTCAGCAAATTAATAAACAAGAAGAGCAAAATAAAAAAAATGAAGAGTATGATGATGACGAAGATGATGATTATTATTATGACGAAGATGATGAGAAATCAGGTGGCATAAGCAAGAGTAGGATAATGAAAATTGCAATTGGAGTTGCTTTAGTATTAATTTTAGTGGTTTTAGGTGTATCAGCCTACAAAATGTTTAGTGCAAATTCAACTAGTAATAAGGAAGTTCAAGTACCAGATCTTGTTGGCAAAAATTTTGATGACGCTAAGAAACAACTTGAAGGGTTAAACTTAGTTTTAGTAGAAGGCGGTACAGAAGCTAGTGATCAGCCAAAAGATACCATATTAAAAATGAATCCGGATGCTGGAACTACCGTTAAAGAAAAAAGTCAAATTAGAGTTATTGTAAGTGGAGGAGCAACAAAACTTAAAATGCCTGATTTAGAAGATTATGATATAGATACAGCAAAAACTATTTTAAAATCTTTTGGACTTAAGCTTAGTGATGACAACATTAAAGAAGAATTTAGTGATAATGTGCCAAAGGGTCAAATAATACGTCAAACTCCTAAAAAGGATACTGAAATTACCACAGATGATAAAGTGTCAGTTGTAGTTAGCAAAGGCCCAGAGGTTAAATATACAAATGTTCCTAGTGTAGTAGGAGAGGAGAAAGATAAAGCTTCAAATGATTTAGTAGGTGCTAATTTACAAGTTGCTGTCAATGAACAAGAAACTCAAAATCAAAGTGATGATGGTAAAGTATTAAGTCAAACTAATGCTGGAGCTAAGGTTAAGGAAGGAACAACAATAACAATCACAGTTGGAAAGTATGTTCCAAAACAAGATCCGACTACTCAAACTCCAGGAAATACTAAGCCAGGTACAAATACTGATAAAAATGCGCCAACTACTCCAGGTCCAGGAACTACTCCAGGTCCTGGAACTACTCCAAACTCAGGAACTACACCTACAGGCCCTGGTGATACCACAACAAACAATCAAAGCAATACCACGTCACCAGGCAAAACGTCAAGCCAGAATCGTTAATTAAGAAAAAATGAAAGGGGAGGTTGATAAAAGAAACCTCTCCTTTTATAATATATTTAGCGCTAAGTACTTGTAAGTAATCTTTAGTTATATTTAGATTATTGCAAATAATAAATAAATATTCTTTTTAGTAAATTTAAAATATGGAGGGAAAGTATGGATGGAAAGATAATAAAAGGCATAGGGGGATTCTATTATATTAAGACAGATGCAGGCTTAATAGAATGTAAAGCTAGAGGGAAATTTAGACATAAAGATATTAAACCAATGGTAGGAGATAATGTTACTATTAAAATGGAGCATGGAAAAGGAGTTATAGAAGAAATTCATAAAAGAAAGTCTCAATTAGTCAGGCCAACTGTTGCAAATGTATCCCTTGCATTTATTGTTTTTGCTGTCAAAAACCCAGATATAAATTTTGACTTGTTAAATAAATTCTTAATTTTATGTGAGTTTAACAATATTGAAGTAATAGTATGCTTAAATAAAATAGATCTAGTAACTGAAGAGGAACGAGAGGAAATTAAAAAAAGAATTAATGATATAGGATACGAAGTACTTTTTATTAATGCCAAGGTTGGAATTGGAATTGATGGATTGAAAGAAAAGATTAAAGGAAATACTACAGTTTTTTGCGGGCCATCTGGGGCTGGGAAGTCGACTTTAATAAATAAATTATCTAATGCAGAGCATATGGAAACTGGTAAGGTTAGTGAAAAGATTGGAAGAGGTAAACATACAACACGTCATAGCGAACTTATTGAGGTTTCAGATGGATATATTGTAGATACACCAGGGTTCTCTACATTAGAAATAAAAGATTTAATGGATAAGGATTCCTTAAAATATTGTTTTCCTGAATTTGAGCAGTATAATGATAAGTGTAAGTTTAGGGGATGTCTACATTTTAAAGAACCCAATTGCGCAGTAAAAGAGGCTGTACAGGAAGAAAAAATTAATAAGTATCGGTATGATTTTTATATAAAGACTTTAGAAGAAATAATTGAGGAGGAAAAAAATAAATGGTAAAGGTAGCGCCATCAATATTATCAGCAGATTTTTCGAAATTAGGAGAGGATATAGAGAAAATAGATAAAGGCGGAGCAGATTTTATTCATATAGATGTAATGGATGGTGTTTTTGTACCTAATATATCTTTTGGATTTCCAGTTATAAAATCAATAAGAAATAGAACAAACAAAATATTTGACGTTCATTTAATGATTAATAATCCATCAAATTACATAGATGATTTTATAGCAGCAGGGGCAGATATAATTACTGTTCATTATGAGGCAGATAAACATATAGATAGAACAATTAACTATATAAAATCCAAAGGAAAGAAGGCAGCAGTTTCGTTAAATCCAGGAACACCGACAAATGTGTTAAAGGATTTGATACCAAACTTAGATATGGTATTAATAATGTCTGTAAATCCAGGATTTGGAGGACAAAAATTTATCCCTTACTGTTTAGATAAAATTAAAGAAATAAAGGACTATGCCAATAAAGTTAAACCGTCGTTACTAATAGAGGTTGATGGTGGAATAGATAAAACTAATGTAAATGAAATAATAAGAGCAGGTGCTAATGTAATTGTTGCTGGTTCAGCTGTATTTAATGGGGGAGAAATTAGTGACAATATAAAAGCCTTAAGAGGTGAATAATTTGAATGTAGCAATTATAAGTGGGGGCATACCGCCCTCAGAAACATTATTAAGGAATTATTTAAAAGAAGTAGACTCCATAATAGCGGCTGATAAAGGAATTGAATGTCTATATGAGTATAATATTATGCCTGATTTACTTTTGGGAGATTTTGACTCTGTTAATAGTGAACTTTTAGATATAATAAAATCGAAGGTTAAGGAAGTTTTGCAATTTCCACCAGAGAAAGATTATACAGATACTGAAATAGCAATAATTGAGGCTATTAAAAGAGGTGCAAAGAAAATATACTTATTTGGAGCACTTGGCTCTAGAATAGATCATGCATTAGGAAATATTGGTCTTCTTCTAACTGCAAAGAAAAAAGGCGTATCAATAGAAATAATAGATAATAACAACAGACTGTATCTTGGAGAAAAACAGATGAAGCTATTTGGAAAGTATGGAGAAAATATATCTTTTCATGCGTTAAGTAATAAAGTGATTAATTTTAAGATTAATGGGGCAAAATATAATTTAGAAAGCTATGATATGAGTTTATTAGATCCAAGAGCCATATGTAATGAATTTTTGGATACACCAATAGAAATTAGCTATGATGAAGGAGAATTACTAATAATTCATTCCATTGATTAAAATATTCCTAAGTAAATTTTTTTCTTTGAAATTTATTTTCTTAAATTGTTTACAAAATTGGAACATTTTTATGAGTAACTGAATATTAATATAATAAGGCGAAATTAATTTCAACTGTTTTATTTATACCATATTATTATTCAGGAGGAATATAAATGAAAATAATAGCATTTAAATTGCCCAAATTCTTATCTAATATAATAAAATTTTTTAGGAAAAAGAACTAGAGTACATAGGACATCTTTAGCTGTTTTTTATGATGTCTAAACAGCTCTAAGTCACAGTAAAAAAATAATAAACCAGTATTTTTGTATATTGGTTCATTATTTTTTCTTGTAACTAAATAAAAAATGCAATTGGGATAACAATTGCATTTTTTATTATGAACTATATTGCTCTTTGAACCTTTCCAGATCTAAGGCATCTTGTACATACATGAACAGTTTTTGGTGTTCCGTTAACTAAAGCTTTTACTTTCTTTATGTTAGGAGCCCAAGTTCTCTTTGATTGACGATGTGAATGGCTATAGCTTACTCCAGCTACAACACCTTTATCACAAATTTCGCATCTTCTTGCCATTAGAAAACACCTCCTTATATTCCAAAGATAATCATCTTCAATAGGACAGTGTAAATTATATCATAGGAAAATATAATAGGCAAGTTAATTTATTAATTTTTACAATACTTGAATAAAATATTGTTCTAATATAGAATATAAAATAAGATATAAGATTTTAGGAGGAATATGGATGGTTGGATTTTCAAATGAAAATGGTAATATAAATTATTCTGAAGAAGTTCTAGCAAAAATTGTTGGATTATCTACAATGGAATGCTATGGAGTAGTTGGTATGGTTTCAAGAAATGCCAGCGAAGGTTTTTGGGAACTAATAGGCATAGAGAACTTCGGTAAAGGAGTAAAAATACAACTAACAAGTGAAAATAAATTACAAATTGAATTATTTGTTATGGTTGAGTATGGAACAAAAATATCTGTTATATCTAATAATATAATTCAAAAAGTTCGTTATAGTGTTGAAAACTATACAGGTCTGAAAGTCTCATCAATAACGGTGAATGTGCAAGCGGTAAGAGTTTAGGAGGTTAAACTAAATGGAATATACAAAAATCAATGGCCGTGATTTTTATAACATGGTTGTTAATGCTAGTAATAAATTATTAGAACAAAGTGATTTTGTAAATGCACTAAATGTTTTTCCGGTTCCTGATGGAGATACTGGAACTAACATGTCTATGACATTTAAAGCAGCGGTTAAAGAAATTGAAAACATAGATAGTGATTCTATAGGGGAAATATCTAAGAGATTAGCTAAAGGGGCTTTAATGGGTGCTAGAGGTAACTCTGGCGTAATATTATCACAAATACTTAGGGGAATTTCTAAAGGTTTAGATGGGAAAAGTGAAGTTGATTCTACGGAATTTGCCATAGGTTTTTATGAAGGTTCTAAATCGGCCTATAAAGCTGTTATGAGACCAACTGAAGGAACTATACTTTCAGTTATTAGGGCAGCTTCAGAGGCGGCAATAGCATCAGAAGCCAAAGATATAGTAAGTTTTATGGAAGAAATAACAATTAAAGCAAAGGAAATGTTAGATAGGACTCCAGAACTATTACCAGCACTAAAAAAAGCAAAAGTAGTTGACTCAGGAGGTATGGGACTTTATATAATTCTTCAAGGTATGTATGAAGCTTTAAAGGATGGAATTAAAGCTGAGATAAAGGATATAGCAATTAATTCAAGTAGCAGTACATTAGCTAAATCTACTGAAGAAATTAATATTAAATTTGGCTACTGTACTGAATTCATAATACTTGGAGATGCAAAGCATGCTAAGGACTTCCAAAATCAAATAGAAAGCCTGGGAGATTCAATGATTGTTGTTGGGTATGATGATGTGATTAAAGTACATATACATACCAATGATCCAGGACTAGTATTATCAAAAGCAGTTGCAATAGGAGAATTGTCAAAAATTAAAATTGATAATATGAGAGAAGAACATAGAGAATTGCTAATCAATGCTAAGGATAAGAATAATGAAATAAATTTTTCAGAAAGTGAAAAGAAGAAGTACGGATTTGTAACAGTTGCAATGGGAGATGGAATTTCAAATATATTTAAAGATTTAGGTATTGATTATGTTATTGAAGGCGGCCAAACAATGAATCCTTCTACTCAAGATATTTTAGAGGCAATTGATAAGATAAATGCTGAAAACATTTTTATTATGCCTAACAATAAGAATATAATTATGGCAGCGAATCAAGCAGCAGAAATATGTGATAAAAATATATTGGTAGTACCTACAACAACTATTCCTCAAGGAATAGCATGTGCTACAATGTTCAATAGTGATCTAGAAGTTGAAGATAATTTTAGTAACCTGAAAAATACAATTGAAGAAGTCAAAACGGGGTCAGTAACTTATGCTGTACGTGATACAGAAATTGATGGAATAGATATTAAAGAAGGAAATATGCTAGGACTTGTGGAAGGAAAAATAAAAGAAGTAGGCGAAGATAAAAAGAATGTTGCGAGCAAAGTTCTAGATGATATGATAGATGATGAAAGTGAATTAGTTACTGTATATTATGGTAAAGAAGTAAGTGATGAAGAAGCTAATGAATTTGAAGCTGAGTTGCAGGATAGATATTCTGATTTAGATATTCAATTTTACAAGGGTGATCAACCTCTTTATTATTTCTTAATGTCAGTAGAATAAAATAATAAAGGCATATGAAGAAATAGAAAGTCATTAATTTGTATTTTGATTTGATGTTTGTGTAATATATCTAAGGCGCCTAAATACTAGGTGCTTTTATTATTTTGAAAGGAGGAAAAAATTTTGAATATATATAGTAACATTTCGGAATTAAAGGGAGTAGGCCCGAAAGCTACAGAAAAATTAAATCGCTGTGGAATCTTTAATATATTAGATATTTTACTATATTTCCCGAGAGACTATGAATTTGTAAATGGTAATGTAGAGTTTGAAAATATTACAGGTGAAGATAAGCAAATTTTAAAATGTCAGACGGTAAAGTTTAGAAGTGATGTTAAAACCAAAACAGGAAAATTATTAACGACTATCGATTTTGATTATAATGGACATAGAGTATCTGCTAAATGGTTTAATCAAAGGTATATAAAAAACTCCTTTAAGATAGGTGAAATATATAATTTAATGGGTAAGTTTAAGCGAATTGGAAATACCTTAGAAGTAGTTAACCCAGTAGTTACCTGTGAAGAAGCTCTTTCAAGTGAGATTATACCTAAATATCCTTTAAAAGCAGACATAAGTAATAAATTATTTGAAAAACTAATTAATGAAATTTTAGCTAACATGGAAGTTAAAGAAAATCTTCCTAGAGATATATTAGAAAAGTATTCTTTAATTTCTCTAAATGATGCCATAAGAAGTATACATTTTCCTGATAATAGAGAGATGTTGGGAAAGGCAATAGCAAGGCTGAAATTTCAAGAATTATTTACATATTCACTAAAGCTGCTGCTTCTAAAATATAAGCTTAAAAAAAATAAAAACGGAATACTTTTTGAATGGGCAGCTGAACTTAGTGCATTTAAAGAAAAATTACCATTTCCCCTTACTAATGCTCAAACAAGGGTTGTACGAGAAATATTAAGAGATCAAAAGTCAAATTTTTCTATGAATAGATTAATTCAAGGTGATGTTGGGAGTGGGAAAACCATAATTGCTCTTATAGCTATTTTTAATGTAATTAAAAATGGATATCAATGCGTGTTTATGGCTCCAACAGAAATTCTTGCAAGTCAACATTTTGAAGAAGCTAAAAAAGTTTATAAAGAATTTGATATTGAAATAGAGCTTTTAACTGGTGGAACTTCTTCAAAAGAAAAACAAAGAATAAAGGAGAGAATAAAATCTCCAGAACCTATTTTTGTGATAGGAACTCATGCACTATTTCAAGATGATGTGGAATTTGCAAAGTTAGGCTTAATTGTGACTGATGAACAACATAGATTTGGTGTTGAGCAAAGAAGCAAGCTTATAAATAAAGGGAAACGAGCTGATTGTTTAGTCATGACAGCGACTCCAATTCCAAGAACATTAGCTTTGTATCTTTATTCAGACTTAGATGTATCTATAATTGATGAACTGCCACCAGGTAGAAAGAAGATAGATACAAGATTCTATACAGAAGAAAAAAGAGATATAGCATATGAGCTTGTTTATGATGAAATTAAGAAAGGCAGACAAGTATATATTGTGTGTCCGCTCATTGAGGAAGATGAAAAGGAAGAATTGAAGTCTGTAGAAACCTTATACAATAACCTTTCTAGTGGTATTTTTAAAGAGTTTAATATTGAAATCCTTCATGGAAAAATGAAAGGAATAGAAAAAGATGATATAATAAAGAGGTTTAAAAATAATGAAGTAAATATTCTTGTTTCAACTACAGTAATTGAAGTAGGGGTAAATGTGCCTAATGCGTCTGTAATGATAATAGAAAATGCAGAAAGATTTGGTCTTTCTCAGCTTCATCAACTTAGAGGAAGAGTTGGAAGAGGTGAATATGCTTCTTATTGTATACTAATTGCTAAAGCAAAAAGCAATGTAACTAAAAAAAGAATGCAAATAATGACAGAATGCAGTGATGGATTTTTAATATCAGAAAAAGATTTGGAACTTAGAGGCGCAGGTGAAATGTTTGGTAAAAAGCAAAGCGGTGATGAAGGATTTATACTTGCGGATCTTTATGAAGACATAAAAATTTTAAGATGTGCAAAACTAGAAGCAAATAATATTTTACAAAACGAATTTGATACAAACAGAGAAATAATTAACGAGTTAAGTAAAAGTTTGGAAAAAAGTAGTAAATATATTTGTTTTAATTAATTTGAAATATTATGTATAGTTGTGTTAATATATTAAATATATGGCAAGGGGCATATTTCAGTATCTCATATGCCTGAAGGAGGAATAAAACTTTGAGGATTATAGCAGGAAAAGCAAGAGGACATAAATTAATACCTCCGGCTACAATGGAAACAAGACCTACATTGGATAGAGTTAAGGAAGCTATGTTTAGTTCAATTCAACTTTACATACAGGAAGCAGTTGTTGTAGACGTTTTTGCAGGAACTGGGAGTTTAGGATTAGAATCTGCAAGTAGAGGAGCAAGTGAGGTTTATTTATTTGACAAGAGTTCTGTAACGTTCCCTTTACTAAAGCAAAATGTAGAAAATCTTAAATTTCAGGATTTCTGTTTTCCAATGAATATTGATGCTTATGAGGGTCTAAAGAAATTAGCAAATAAGGGGAAGAAATTTGACATAATATTCATTGATCCACCTTATTGTAAAGAAATGATTCCGGAAGCTATGAAAATAGTAAGTGATAATGAAATGTTAAAAGAAGATGGAATAATAGTAACGAAAATAGATACTATTGAGGCAATTTATGAAGGGTATAAAAATATTAAATTAACAAAGAGTAAGAAATATGGAAATACAACAGTATGCTATTACAAGTATGAGGAGAAATAAATAATGAGAGTTGCAGTATACCCTGGGAGTTTTGATCCTATAACTAACGGACATCTTGATATAATACAACGAGGCGCGAAGGTTTTTGATAAAGTTATAGTGGCAGTGCTAGTTAATGTTGATAAACAATATCTTTTTAGAAGTGACGAAAGAGTCGAATTAATAAAAAAGGTTACAAAGGATATAGAAAATGTTGAAGTTAGAAGCTTTAATGGTCTTTTGGTAAATTTTCTAAAAGAATGTAATGCAAATGTAATTTTAAAAGGATTAAGAACTACACTTGATTTTGAATATGAAATGCAAATGGCTTTTATGAATAGTGAATTAGATGCAGATATTGAAACTGTATGTATGATGTCAGCGGCAAAAAATCTACATATTAGTTCTTCGTGCGTTAAACAAGTAGCTAAATTTGGTGGTAATATTGAAGGACTTGTTCCAAATGAAATTGTCTCAGATATAATATCTAGAATAAATATCTAAGGAGTGTTATTATGGAAAAAATGGATGTAAATATTATAGAATTATTAGAGTATTTACAAGACTTGGTTGAAAATTCACCTAAAGTACCAATGAGCGGTAAAGTTATGATCGATAAAAGAGAACTTATTGAAGTAATTGATCAAATAATAAATTATATGCCAGATCAATTTAAAAAAGCAGAATGGGTTATGAATGAAAGGGAACGAATTTTAAACGAAGCAAAAAAAGAATATGATTCTGTTAGAAAAGAAACCATGAATATGATGAGACAAAATATTGAAAATCATGATCTTGTGAAGGAAGCAAAGGTGAGAGCTCAAGAAATAATAGCCACAGCACAACGAGATGCTAAGGCTATAAGACTAGGTTCTAGAGATTATTCTGATGAAATATTAACAGAGTTAGATAAAGAATTAGAGGCACAAAAAATAAAATTAATAAAAAGTCTTCAAGAAAGTTTTGAGTCAGTTGCAAAGGAAATAGATACAAATTTAACAGGCACTGCTGATGTAATAAAAGATAACATCAAAGAATTACGCAGTATGAAAAAGTAATTTTAAAGATTTATTAATTATAAATAGCAAAAATGTTAATAAAATCAATATTGATAGTGGATATAAATACGTAGTAGTATCTTGAGAATAACTAATGCCAAGATTAGATGTATATATACTTGCAGGCAATACTCTTAATAATATATAAGTTACGATAAAACTAAAAATACCCTGAATTAGTTTTAGGGTTATATACTTGCTGTAAGAAATTTTAGTAACACTTACAAAGGAACTAACTTGTGCAATTATAGCTAATCCGGAAAATGAGCATAAGAAGCTAATTATACTTAATTTTAAAGGAATAGAGAGCGAAAGTGTTGAAATGATACTACATCCATTTGTTATTTCAATACTTCCCAAAAATAATGAGTATAAGGTTTTGGGAGTAAGCCTTAGTACATTTTCTAATTGCTGAAAAATAATATTTATATAAACGTTATTTTTAATAAGTGAAATTACTACAGAAAAAATTATTATAAAACCACCAATGGATAAGGTAGTATTTATTCCATTTTGAATTGCATCCTTTATTGCAGAACCAAAATTAATAACTTCAGTTTTAGGACAAGGTTGAGAACTTGCTTTTAGTAAAGTTCTCTTTTTTTTAGTCAATAAACCTATAAATATAATTGATGAGTAACTTCCAATAAGCAGAATATACCCTAGATAAATGTTACCTAGTAAAGTTCCGGCAACAGAACCGATCAAAAACAATGGACCAACATTTGAAGCGATGTTTAAAAGTCTTTCGTATTCATCTCTATCCACATACCCTAAGGTATACAAATCAACGCTATATTTAGCGCCCAAAGGATAACCGCACAAAATGCTGGCAACGATGGGAAATGAACAATTCTTTGAAAGTCCTAATGGTTTGCAGATTAAAGGCCCTAGAAATTTTGAATAAAGTGCTATTCCATCATAATAAATTAGTAAATTACAAATTACTATAAACGGAAAGGTTGTTGGTAATATGGATTTATACCATAGTCTGCATCCATCGATTGTTGCTATAATACATTGATTTATATTAGCTACAAAGATAACAATAAATATAGAAATAAATATACAAATAATAATATTTTTTTTAATGTTAAGTTGTTTTATTAGTGCAAAAGTTAAACTAATTATTAAAAACCACAAGACAATAATATATATCATGAAATCACTCCAATCAATAATATTTATATTCTTATGGTTATGTAAAATATTACTATATTATAAAAGGCCTTTTTAAATAATCAGACATAGGATTTACCTTAGAATTTAAAATCGAGTATGCCTTAGTTCCTAAAACATCAATCTTTATATGATCACATAAATTATTCTTTTGAACTTTTGTTATTATCTCAATATTATTTTTCTTTTTTATATTCTTCAAAATATTACGTCCTATGGAATTAAAAGCAAGTACCCTTGCATAAGGCGCAGGAGTTTTGCATAAAGCCAATAAATCAAAGTTTTCTAGGTTTAAAAAGCTTTGTAATAATACCCTGCTAATTCTAGTATAAGTGTATCTTTTACTTTTAGATCGTAAAATTAAATCGTCCAAAGAAGTCGCAGCGTATATTTCTTTTAATATTCGATTATCTAAACCCTCTGAAATATCAGGCAAATTTAAAAGAGAATTTTCATTTGTTAATAATTTATACTTGAGGTATTTAAATATATCTTCCTCGAAGATAAAGGGATAGTTGGAATCTGATAAATTACGTAAAATATCATAACTGGAATTAGGAAGTACATTAACTAGCTCACTTAATAAATTTTTCTTTAAGCATGCTCTAATGGAGGTTGCTGAAGAAAAAGAAGAGTTTAAATCAATATCGTTGTATGATGAACCTTCTCGCTTCAAAGTTTTGGGAATTATTGAACTATTAAGTTTTAATAATGCTTTTATGTATTCAATGCCCAAGATATTATTAGAATTAGATAACACCTCTAATACTTGATCAGAACTTAAGTAATCACTAAGCGCTTTTGCTCGGCTTAAATGAAATGGTAACCCTAAATTTAAATTATCTTTTAAAAGAGCTTTATACTTCAAAGGTTCTAAAACTAAAGTTTTTGCTATGTCTGTTAGAATATTTATGTTTCCTTCTTCGCTTCCAAAATATAAATAATCGACAATACCTAATGAGTTTAGAAGAGATACACTTCCAAAAGCAAAATGCTCAGCTGAAGATATGGAGTAAACTAGAGGTAATTCTAAAACTAGATCAACACCGTTTTTAACTGCCATTTCAGCTCGTTGCCATTTATCAATAATAGCAGGAATTCCTCGCTGCATAAAATTACCACTCATGACACAAACTATACCATCAGAATTTGTATCGGATTTTGCTTTTTTTAAATGATATTCATGTCCTTTGTGAAATGGATTATATTCTGTAATTATTCCTGTAATTATTTTAATCAACTCTTTTCTACTTAGAATTAAATTATAAGTGTGAATATAATTTTGAATTATATCCAAATACGTAAATATTTATAACAAATATATTGTTAGTATATCATAATATGAAATTGGATAATATTAATTGTTGAGGATAGAATATGCAATAGCATTTGCGGATTCATGGTATTAAGATAATGTGAGAATTATTGTTAAAAAATATACTTTTGTGATTTTTCAAGAGTAGAGAAGAGTTTTATGAATAATCGGAAAATTTGAAAAAAATGAGTTCCTGCTTTAAATATCATCAAGCATATAAAAACAAAGGTATTATGATAAAAATAAACTATTAATATGTATTTTTATTAATTTAGTTCCTAAAATGTGGTATAGTTTATTATAATTTTTGATATATAATTTATTGAAATGAAAACATTTAATAGTATTTTATAAAGAAGTAAAAAGTAATTTTAAAGAAAATTATATTGTTAAAAAATATACTTTTACTATATAGGTATTATGCAATAATATTGTCAGATAATTTAGATTATTTCAAATCTAAAGACTTCTATTTTATAGCGAATTTCTGTTGAAAAATGCATTAATAAAGGAGTATTATTAGTATTAGAGATAGGATATAGAGAGGAGATAATTTGATATGGACCTTATGAAAAAAATATGGAATGCAGCACAAGCGAACAAAAAGAAAATTGTTCTGCCAGAAGGAAATGAAGAACGTAATATAGTAGCTGCAGAAAAAATTAATAAATTAGGATTGGCTTATCCAATTTTGATAGGTAACAAAGATGAAATATATAATAAGGCAAAGGAACTAGATGTAAATTTGTCTGGAATTCAAATAATAGATCCAGATGAATCAGAGAATTTAGATAAGTACATTGCAGCTTTTTATGAATTAAGAAAGACAAAAGGCGTAACAATGGAAAAGGCAGATAAAATAGTTAGAGATCCTCTATATTTTGGTACGATGATGGTTAAATTAGATGATGCTGATGGAATGGTGTCAGGGGCTGTTCATACTACTGGAGATTTACTAAGACCAGGATTACAAATAATAAAGACAGCACCAGGGGTATCTGTCGTTTCGAGCTTTTTTATAATGCAAGTTCCAGGATCGACTTATGGAGAAGAGGGGACTCTTATATTCTCAGATTGTGCAGTTAATCCAAATCCTAATGAAGATCAATTAGCAGCAATTGCAATAGCAACAGCGGAAACAGCTAAAAGACTATGCAATATGGATCCTAAAGTGGCTATGTTATCATTTTCTACTATGGGAAGTGCTGATAACGAATTAGTCGACAAGGTAAGAAATGCAACACAAAAAGCAAAAGAAATGAGACCGGATTTAGATATAGATGGCGAACTTCAATTGGATGCGGCTATAGTACAAAAAGTAGCTGATCAAAAAGCACCAGGAAGTAAGGTCGCAGGAAAGGCTAATGTTTTAATATTCCCAGATTTACAAGCTGGAAATATAGGTTATAAATTGGTTCAAAGATTTGCTAATGCAGAAGCTATTGGTCCTATTTGCCAAGGTTTTGCAAAACCAATTAATGACTTATCAAGAGGATGTAGTTCAGACGATATCGTAAATGTTGTTGCGCTTACAGCTGTTCAAGCTCAAACAAATAAGTAATTTAAAAAGTATATAGGGTGAACTATATTAATAATTATTATATTAGTTAAAGTTAAAGCACAAAATATTAGAATATAAAAAAGGAGAGAAAATTATGAAAGTATTAGTTATAAACTGTGGTAGTTCCTCGTTAAAGTATCAACTTATTGACATGACTAATGAAGAAGCTTTAGCGCAAGGTCTTGTTGAAAGAATTGGAATTAGTGGTTCAATATTAACTCAAAAAGTTGAAGGAAAAGATAAATATGTGGTTGAAACACCACTTAAAGATCACCAAGATGCAATTGAACTTGTATTAAAAAGTTTAGTCGATGAAAATTATGGTGTGATAAAATCAATGGATGAAATATCTGCTGTTGGACATAGGGTTGTTCATGGTGGAGAAAAGTATGCTACTTCAGTAGTAATTGATGATGAAGTAATAAAGAATCTTGATGAATTCACAAAATTAGCCCCACTTCATAACCCACCAAATATAATTGGAATAAATGCGTGTAAAGCTCTTATGCCAAAAACTCCAATGGTAGCTGTATTTGATACTGCATTCCATCAAACTATTCCAGAAAAAGCATTTATGTATCCACTTCCATATGAATTCTATAAAGAAGATCATGTTAGAAGATATGGATTCCACGGAACATCTCACAAATATGTTGCTGGTGAAATTGCAAAATGGATGAATAAAGATGTAAGCGAATTAAAGACTATTACTTGCCACATAGGTAATGGCGTAAGTGTTACAGCAGTTGATGGTGGAAAATCTGTAGACACTACAATGGGATTCACTCCGCTTGATGGTATCATAATGGGATCAAGATCTGGAAGTATAGATCCTGCAATAGTAACTTATTTAGTTAAGGAAAAAGGATATTCTATAGATGAAGTGAATGATATTTTAAATAAGAAATCAGGAGTTTTAGGGGTATCAGGAGTAGGGACAGACTTTAGAGATATTAGAAGTGCTGTAGAAAATGGTAATTCTAGAGCATTACTTGCTATGGATATATTTGGATATCAAATTAAAAAGCAAATAGGTGCTTATGCAGCTGTAATGGGTGGAGTAGATGCAATAGTATTTACTGCTGGAATCGGAGAGCATGCTCCAGAAATAAGATCAAGAGCTTTAATTAATATGGAATTCTTAGGAATCGAAATAGATTTACAAAAGAACGAAAGTCATGATATTGGCGATGGTATGGAAATTTCTAAAGAAACTTCAAAAGTTAAAGTTGTTGTAATACCTACAAACGAAGAGCTTATGATTGCTAAGGAAACTTTAGCATTAATTTAATTAAATAGAGGCTTGTAAAATAATATAGTAATATGTTTTGCATTATTCCTATATAAAGTATGTTTGTTCGATTTTTTAGAATAAACATACTTTATTAATATAAATCAAAATATGAATTCTATAATTTGACTTATTATATGAATATACGTATATGTTTACTAAATCTCTATGAGGATATCTTCACTAGAAATCATAAATGTTTTTGCGCAGAAGACATTTGAAAATGAACTGTTAAAGGCTCTTAAGCAGAGAATCCAAATCTTTGATTTGGTATGAATCGCTTA